>NZ_JAKEDS010000001.1:1516046-2163934 GCF_021462415.1 Rhodohalobacter sp. 614A | reverse complement strand
CCGTGATCTACGTGACCTATCGTACCTATATTCACATGCGGCTTGGTACGTTGAAATGTCTCTTTTGCCATGGTTAATTAGGTTTATGTATTATCCTTGTTGTTCTATTATTTCTTGTGCTTTTGAAGCTGGAACTTCAACATATTCAGCAAACTCCATCGAATAAACTGCGCGTCCCTGCGTGATTGAACGAAGATCTGTTGAATAACCAAACATTTCAGACAATGGTACCTTCGCTTTTACAACAGAACCTTCTGCGTTATTATCCATTTTTTGGATGATTCCGCGGCGTCCGTTCAAATCTCCGATCACATCTCCCATATAATCGTCGGGAGTTGTTATTTCTACCGTCATTACCGGCTCGAGCAATTGTGGAGAGGCTTTCCGTGCAGAATTTCTGAACGCAAGTTTGGCACAAAGCTCAAAACTAAATGCATCAGAGTCAACATCGTGATATGATCCGTCGAATAACCGAACTCCAATATTTTGAACCGGATAATTTGCCTGGATACCGCTCTTCATAGACTCACGGAATCCTTTTTCAACCGAGGGGATGTACTCTCTAGGAATACTACCACCTACAATTTCATTTACAAATTTAAAGCCCTCACTGAGTGTAACTTTTTTGTCGTCATCAGCATATTGGTCGAAATGCTCAATCGGGGCAATTTCAAACTGAATATCGGCAAATTTACCACGACCACCAGTCTGTTTCTTGTAAACTTCCTGATGTTCAACAGGCTTGGTAATGGTCTCGCGATAAGAAACCTGAGGCGCACCTACATTTGCTTCAACTTTAAATTCTCTTTTCAGCCGATCTACAATAATCTCAAGGTGTAATTCACCCATTCCGGCAATCGTAGTCTGACCGGTTTCTTCATCAGTCTTAACCTGGAATGTCGGATCTTCTTCAGCCAGCTTAATCAAACCGGTTGTAAGTTTTTCAGCATCCGCTTTAGACTTCGGCTCAACAGCTAATTTAATAACGGGTTCAGGGAAAGTAATTTTTTCCAGCAGAACAGGATGTTCCTCATCACAGAATGTATCACCTGTACCTACTTTTTTCACACCTACCGCCGCAGCAATATCACCGGCACGAACAACATCAATATCTTTTTTGTCGTTAGCGTGCATCTCGAGCAGCCGGCCAATTCTTTCACGATCTCCTGTTGCCGAGTTAAGGATATAAGATCCTTTCTCAAGCGTCCCGGAGTAAACCCGGAAGAAGGTTAACTTCCCTACGTATGGGTCTGTCATAATTTTGAAAGCCAAGGCAGAAAACGGAGCATTTACATCAGGCTCTCGTTTCATCTTGTTCTCAGGATTTCCCGGCTCATGACCCGTTACAGGCTCAACATCCATCGGACTTGGCAGGTAATCAATCACTTTATCAAGAAGAATCTGAACACCTTTATTTTTCAGCGCCGTACCACAAAGCACAGGAGTGATAGATCGCGCAAGCGTTGCTTTCCGAATGGCTGCATTAATCTCATCTTCAGAAATTTCTTCTTCCATGAGATATTTTTCCATCAGCTCATCATCATGATCAGCAATAGCTTCAAGCATAATCTTGTGATACTCATCAGCTTTTTCTTGCAGATCCTCAGGAATATCAACTACTTCGTATTTGGCACCAAGTGACTCATCGTCCCAAATAATTCCCTGCATATTAATAAGGTCAACAACTCCCTTGAAGTTCTCCTCAGCGCCAATAGGAATTTGAATCGGAATAGGATTCGCATTCAGTTTGTCTTTCATCTGATGAATCACGTTGTAAAAATCAGCACCTGTTCGGTCCATCTTATTCACAAACGCCATTCTTGGCACATTATATTTATTTGCCTGCCGCCAAACTGTTTCGGATTGTGGCTGAACAGCACCTACAGAACAAAAAACACCGATAGCACCATCAAGTACACGAAGCGAACGCTCTACCTCAACGGTAAAGTCCACGTGACCCGGTGTATCAATAATATTAATTCGGTGATTTTTCCAGATACAGTGAGTTGCAGCAGATGTAATCGTAATACCTCTCTCCTGCTCCTGCTCCATCCAGTCCATGGTAGCGGCGCCATCATGCACCTCACCCATTCTGTGACTTCGGCCCGTATAAAATAGAATACGCTCAGTTACAGTTGTCTTACCGGCGTCGATATGAGCCATAATACCGATGTTCCGCGTTCTGCGGATGCGGTCGATAATTTTTGGATCGGTTTTCGTCGTTACTTCAGACATTTCAAAAAAATTTTCGAGTAGTTGTTTGGAAATTTCTTGTTTTAGAACCTGAAATGAGCAAATGCCTTGTTAGCTTCTGCCATTCGGTGTGTTTCATCTTTTTTACGAACTGCGCCGCCTTCATTTTTAGCAGCATCAATCAGTTCGCGGCCCAATCTTGTAGCCATCGACTTATCATTTCGCTGTCTTGAAGCGCGAATAATCCAACGCATACTAAGAGCTGTACCCCTGTCGGTACGAACCTCAACAGGAACCTGATAGGTAGCACCACCTACCCTCCGGCTTCGAACTTCAACAACCGGGGTTGTATTACTTAAAGCAGACTTAAATACTTCGAGTGGTGGCTCGCCGGTTTTCTCTTCAATCATTTCAAAAGCCTGGTATAAAATCTTTCTTGCCACACCTTTCTTACCGTCTCTCATCAGGTTATTGACAAACCGGGTTACCAATTTGTCATGAAAAATGGGATCGGGTTGAATTTCTCTTTTTTCAGCTGTTTTTCTTCGCATAATATATAAGGTTAAAAATCCTTGTTACCCTTTTGGTTTCTTGGTGCCGTAGTGACTTCTTCCTTGCTTTCTGTCATCAACTCCGGCTGTATCCAGCGTACCACGAACAATGTGATACCGAACACCCGGCAAGTCTTTCACACGACCGCCACGAATAAGCACAATACTGTGTTCCTGGAGATTATGACCTTCACCCGGAATGTATGCAGTCACTTCAAGACCGTTGGTTAATCGAACCCTGGCAACTTTACGAAGAGCTGAGTTCGGCTTTTTCGGCGTGGTTGTATAGACACGTGTGCAAACACCGCGTTTTTGCGGGCAGTTTTGCAAAGCAGGAGCAGTTGTTTTACTGGTCTTGCTTTTTCTACCTTTGCGAATAAGTTGTTGTATTGTTGGCACGGATTTACCTTGTTTGTTTTTCGTAAAATCAATAGCTCATAAAGGTAGTAATTTTTTGTCACAGATTGCAAAAAAAATGCGCTAAATTTTTCTATTTATTGCCGTTTCCTTCATATTTGTTTCTGAAGGACATATTGACACCCCTAAATGGTTAAAAAATATATAATACTGATATAGAACAATATATCGATTTGAAGCTACTCGACCTCCATAATTTAAATCAAAAACGTCTGAAGGCTCTTCATCAAAGCGGCATTCAATCTCCGGCGGATTTATTGTACCTGTTTCCCAGAAGATATATCGACAAATCCAATATTCAGCCAATCCGCAATTTATATCAGCATACCGATCCTGTGACGATTGTGGGAAAAGTAAAATCAAAAAATGTGGCCGGTTTCAAAAATAAAAGGAGGCTTGAAGTTCTGATTGAAGATAACTCGGGAGTTTGTAAAGCAGTGTTCTTTAAAGGCTGGAAATACTTTATCAACCTGTTCGAAGAAAATTCATGGGTTTCTTTATACGGCACCGCAAAAAAATATGGGAAATATATGAGCATGGCCCATCCCGAAGTGGAACAACTTGAATCGCTGGATGAAATGAAAATCCCGGATACGTTGATTCCTATTTATCCCTCAAACAAACATTTTTCCAAAGCCTATATCTCCAACAAAATTTTAACGGGATGGATCACAGATATTTTAAAATCAGTTACGTTTGAGGAATTTCTGCCGGATAACGTTATTTCTGAGAATCAATTTCATTTTAGAGGAGAAGCGTTTCAAACTATACATCAGCCAAAAACAAGGAAAGCGGCAAGCCATGCTCTCGAACGATTTAAATTTGAGGAGTTTTTCCTATTTGAGCTGAGCATGATGAAAATTAAACGCCAGCGTATTGAACGTGCACCGGGAATCCAGTTACAGGCCGGGAATCTGACCAAAAAATTCTTTAATGAAATTCTCCCCTTTCAATTAACGGATGGCCAACGAAATTCTCTATCCGATATTAAGAGTGATCTTCAATCCGGAAATCAAATGAATCGCCTGATCCAGGGTGATGTTGGCGCCGGGAAGACGATTGTGGCAATTGGCGCGATACTCATGGCGCTCGACAACGGCTGGCAAACTGCGTTCATGGCCCCCACTGAAATCCTGGCCGAGCAGCATTATTTTACAATCAAAGAGTATCTTGAATCGCTCGGCATCAATTTTCGATTACTCACCGGGAGCCAATCTACATCCCTTCGGAACGATGTTCTTTCTGATATTGCCGGGGGAACGTGCCAGATTGCTGTGGGCACACACGCCATTTTCCAGGAGAAAGTTCAGTTCAATAAACTTGGTCTGGTTGTGATTGATGAACAGCACCGATTTGGAGTTAAGCAGCGAAACGAAATCCTTCAAAAGGGAAATCATCCGCATTTGCTGGTGATGTCTGCCACCCCAATTCCACGATCGTTGGCGATGACCATTTACAGTGATTTGGATATCTCCGTCATCAAAGATTTACCTGCGGGACGAAAACCGGCAAAAACGGCGGTTCGGTCCGACAGCGAACGGGAAGGCGTTTACAATTTCGTCAAACAACAAGTTGAAGAAGGCGATCAGGTGTATGTGATTTTTCCATTGATCGAAGAATCTGAGGCGATGGATCTGAAAGATGCCACCATGGGATTTAAGAAACTCAAAAAGCGTTATCCAGATTTTAACATTGATCTGCTACATGGCCAGATGGATTCCGGCGAAAAAGAATCCAAAATGCGAAAATTTTCTGAAGGAGAAACTCAGATTTTAGTTTCAACCACAGTGATTGAAGTGGGTGTGGATGTACCAAATGCCACGATCATGATGATTGAACATGCCGAACGATTCGGGCTCTCCCAACTTCACCAGCTTCGGGGGCGAATTGGCCGTGGCAAAAAACAGAGTTATTGCATTTTGCTGCCGGATCAAAAACTGACCGACTCAGCCAAATACCGCCTCAAAAAAATGGTAGAAACAACGGATGGATTTGAAATTGCTGAAGCCGATTTAAAACTTCGCGGTCCCGGAGATTTTCTCGGAACCAAACAGAGCGGCCTTCCCGAATTCAAATATGCTGATATTGTTGAAGACAGAATATTGCTGGAAAGTGCAAAAAATTCGGCGCGGTATGTCATTCAATCTGATCCCGAATTGAAATCGTCCAAGCATCAAAAACTTAAAGAAGTATTTGAACCCTATTATAAAGAAAGAGCCGAATTTTTTGGGATTGGGTGAGATCTCCCATCGAAGGGTAACTTATCTGTATTTTTTATTTCTCTTCTGCCCCTGCCATTTCCAGAATTTTTTTGTATTCATGCTCTCTTACGGGTGTAATGGAAACACGATTGAGTCTGAAGAGCTCCATATCATCCAGTTCTTTGACTTCTTTTAGCTCGTCTCGTGTGACGGGCTTCTCAAATTTCTGAACGAATTTAACATCTACCAATTGCCAGGTTGGATCTTCTTCGCTGCTTTTTTTATCGAAATATTTGCTGTCAGGATTAAATTGAAGTGCATCGGGGTAAGGTTCACTACAAACTTCCATAATACCTACAATAACCGGTGGTTTTACATTCGAGTGATAGTACAATACACGATCGCCGATATTCATCTCGTCGCGCATGTAATTTCTGGCAGCATAGTTTCTAACACCGTCCCAGGGCGTTTTTCCGTCCTGTTTTAAATCGTCAATGCTGTACGCTTCGGGCTCGGATTTCATTAGCCAATACTGTCTTTTACTCATGATACAAATTTGTTCTTTGTTTATGATTTACGGCTTAACAACAATCACAAAAAATCGTGCATTCCCACATTTTTATTCCGTACTCATCCGAATGTAATGGGAGTAAAACCGGATTGAATCAAGATAAGAATCTACACTCACCCGTTCATTCGTTCCGTGCATCCGGCTCATATCATCAGCCGCAAGCACCATGGGAGCAAAACGATAGATCTGATCGGACACGGATGAATAGTGCCGGGAATCCGTTGCACCAAAAACAAGATAGGGAGCTACATACACATCCCGTTTTACATCCATAATGGCTTGCTGGAGTGCTTCAAAACCGGAACTGTTCACGTTGGAAATACCTGAGGGCAACACCTGTGTTTCGCCATATCGCTGAATTGTAATCCGTTCATCATCAATTGCCGATCTAACGTGTTCGGTCACTGTTTCAAATGTATCGCCCGGGAGTATTCTGAAATTCACTACGGCCCGTGCTTCATTGGGTAAAACGTTGTCTTTAACACCGGCCCGCAACATAGTAGGAGCTATTGTTGTTTGAATCATCGCAGCGGTAGAGGGATCGGAGAGCAATTGGTTCCGAAAAAAACCATCCGTCAACCATCGGTTTGAATAAACTACTTTAAAACTGAACGGCATTTCGGAAGCAATCGATTCAAACATCTGTTCAACAGCTCCGTCAATGCGAGCGGAAAACTGGTTATTATTCAACTTTGTGATCGCTTCGCTTAAAATTGCTACAGCGTTGTCTTTTGTTGGCCGTGATGAATGACCGCCTGCACTCCGTGCGACCAGTTCGAGTGACAAATATCCTTTCTCAGCAATTCCAACCATGGCTACCGGGCGATCCACCGGCAAAGCTCCATCAATAATGGCTCCTCCCTCATCCAAAACCGAATGGAGAAATACATCATTATCCTGCAGATATCTCGAAACAGTTCTTGCGCCTTCCTCCCCTCCAATCTCTTCATCATGTCCAAAAGCAAAGTAAATGCTTCGTTGCGGCTGATATCCTTCGGCGATCAGATATTCAGCTGTTTCCAGCAAAGCCATTACTGTGAATTTATCGTCCATAGAGCCACGGCCCCAAACGTATCCATCCTCAATTGTTCCTGAAAACGGGGAATGCGTCCAACCGTCTATATCGGTAGAGTCGATGGGTACCACATCATAATGACCCATCAGTAAAATCGGGTCGAGCGATCTGTCTGTTCCTTCCCAATAGTAAAGCGGAGTATAATCGTTGAAAAGAGTATCGTCCATTGTATTATGGACACGCGGGAACGAAACCCTTAAAAAAGTAAGAAAATTATTAAATGCGGCCGAGTCCAACTCTGCGCCTTCATCTCCCGAAATGGTTTGATACTGAATGGCATCGGAAAAACGGCGAATCATTGCATTTTCATCCCATGCTACCTGCGGATTTGCCTGTGGATCTATTTGCGTATCTCCAAGCTGAAAGGTTCTTACAACAACAACCACAAGAAATGTCAGAAATGCACCCAAAAGTACCAATAGAATTTTTTTGCCCATATCGCAGAATAGATAAAATTATGATTAACAGGATGATCCCGAAAATATCAACCGGAAAATGGTAAATCCCTTCGATTTATAAAATCATAAATACGATGAGTCTTTACGACTGTAAATAACCGTATTTTTTCATAAACCAACGGACGGTTTGTCTCAGCATGTTATCAAAATCCTGCGAAGGTTTCCATCCTAATTCTTTCTTGATCTTGGACGCATTCACAGCGTAGCGATAGTCATGGCCAAGGCGATCTGTTACAAAACTGATCAGGTTTCGATAATCGCCATCTGGTCCCTCACCATATTCCTGGTTCAAAATCTGGCAAATATGATTTACCAGTTCCAGGTTCATCCACTCATTATCTCCGCCAATGTTGTACTGCTCGCCGGCTTTCCCCTTAAAGAAAACCGTTGCCAAAGCGTTGCAATGGTCATCCACAAAAAGCCAGTCCCGTACATTATCCCCTTTTCCATACACCGGGATTTCTTCCCCGGCAAGTGCTTTGCGAATCACCGTGGGAATCAGTTTTTCATCGTGCTGGTGCGGACCGTAATTATTTGAACAATTGGTAATCACCGTATTCATTCCAAACGTGTGGTGATACGATCTCACCAAAAAATCGCTGCTGGCTTTGGATGCCGAGTATGGGGAATTTGGAGCATAAGATGTCGTTTCGTTAAAGCTTCCCTCGTCTCCCAAAGTACCGTAAACTTCATCCGTAGAAATGTGCAAAAACCGTCTTGGATTGAGCGTCTTTTCATTCTTCTCCCACAATAAACGGCTCTCTTCCAGAAGGTTAAATGTTCCCACAACATTTGAGTATACAAACGGTTCCGGTCCTTTGATTGAATTGTCAACATGTGATTCTGCAGCGAGATGAATAATCCCGTCCGGATTCCATTTTTGGAAAAAATCGTGAACAGCATCACGGTCTACAATATCCAGCTTTTTGAACCGGTAGCGATCAGACTGCTTGATAGGCTCAAGGTAACTCAAATCTGATGCGTACGTCAGTTTATCGATGTTTACAATTTCAACATCCGGGTAATTTTTGTGCAGGTGGAGAATCATATTTGATCCGATAAATCCTGCTCCGCCTGTTACAATCAACTTCATATTTCTGCCTGTTCTATTCTGCTTTTTTTAGAAAAAATCATCAGGATTTACATCCCGAAGTAATGGTAAATCTTTATCTTTTTCGGAAAGAATTGGGTTTTCCACTTCCCAGTCAATCTGAAGCGCCGGATCATTCCAGAGAACACCTCTTTCCGATGCTTTGTGATAGTATTGGTCGCATTTATAAAGTACGGTTGCCTTCTCGGAAAGTACCGAAAAACCATGAGCAAATCCTGAAGGAACGAGCAACATATTTCTGTTTTCATCATTTAAAATAGCTGAAAAATGCTCCCCAAAAGTAGGCGAATCCTTTCTCATATCAACAGCTACATCCAGAATTTCTCCATACACAGCCATCACCAATTTTGACTGACTTTGAGGATTTTTTTGATAATGCAATCCACGAATGGCTCCTTTCACGGATGAAGAGATATTATCCTGCACAAAGTTATATTCCACACCTTGCTCTTTGAAAATTTCTCTTCGAAAGGATTCCAGAAAATGCCCCCTGTCATCTTTAAAAATCTTTGGCTTGATTAACCAAACATTACGAAGTGATGTACTTTCAAATTCCATATTCTATCTTTGATAAAACCTTTAAATCTTAACTCCGGTTTTCCTCAACTTGTTCCAAAAGTTGTCTCAAACCTTTCTCCCACGCTAATGTATGCAAACCTGTTTTTTCTGCTTTCTGGTTTGAGAGTAATGTAAATCGTGGCCTTTCTGCTACAAACGGATATTCTTCCGATGAAATTCTGGTTAAAGCTACTTTCAGTCCGCTTTGTTTAAAAATCTCTTCTGCAAAATCAGCCCAGCTAATTTTTCCTTTACAACTCAGGTGATAAATACCCGTCTTCTCCAACTTCAAAAGTTGATGGGTTTTCTCCACAACATCAAAAGCGAAGGAAGGGCAGCCGATCTGATCATCAATAACACTTAGCTCATCCCGTTCCGCTCCAAGCCGAAGCATGGTTTTTGCAAAGTTTGAACCGTATCGGCCGCACAACCAGGAAACGCGAATCAGTAACCAATCGCAGCCTGATTCCCTCAAAACCTTCTCGCCGGCTTCTTTCGATTTTCCATAGCTGTTGATTGGATTGGTATCGGCCTCTTCTGGATATCCTTCAGGATAATTGGCACGGTCTTCATCACTCCCGGAAAAGACATAATCGGTACTAAAATGAACCAGTTTTACACCTGTTGATTCACAAATATCTGCCAGATTTTTTACTCCCTTTTCGTTTACCAGAAAAGCTTTTTCCGATTCAGATTCTGCGCCATCCACCTTTGTATAAGCAGCACAGTTTATGAGAACATTGGGCTGAACTTGTGTGATTTTTTCGGCAACAACATTGGGATCGGTAATGTCTAACTCACTGGAATTAAACGCTTCAAATGGCAGTCCTTTTTCTTGTAAAAAATGGACCCACTCACGGCCAAGTTGCCCCGCAGAGCCGGTGACCAAAAACTTCATCATCCGATTAATTTGTGGGCAAGGTTGTTTGCTACCTTGTACGATTCCGGCGTTCCGGCGTCCGTCCACCATCCGTCAAGAATAGAGTATTTCATAGTGCCGTTTTCAATATAGTGGTTATTGACGTCCGTAATTTCAAGCTCGCCGCGTTTCGATGGTTTCAGGTTTTTAATCAAATCAAAAACTTGCGAATCGTACATGTAGATCCCGGTTACGGCATATTCCGATTTTGGATCTTTTGGCTTCTCTTCAATTCCCACAATCCGGTCGCCCTCCAGTTCTGCTACGCCAAATCGTTCGGGATCTTCCACTTTCTGGATAAGAATCTGAGAGCCTGTTCCGTCAAAATTCTCCCTGGCTTTGGAAAGACCCGCTTCAAAAATGTTATCGCCAAGAATAACGGTCATCGGCTCATCACCGCAGAAGTTTTCCGCCAGGCCAAGTGCCTGTGCAATTCCGCCGGCTTCATCCTGAACTTTGTAGGTAAACCTGCAACCGAAATCCTTCCCTGAACCAAGAAGATTTACCACATCTCCCATGTGCTCGGTTCCCGTTACGATGAGAATTTCTTCGATTCCGATTCCGGTTAATTTCTCAATAGGATAGTAGATCATCGGCTTATTACCGACTGGAAGTAAATGTTTGTTCGTGACTTTTGTTAGCGGATATAACCGTGATCCTGTTCCTCCGGCTAAAACAATTCCTTTCATGAAATATTTGTCTCGATTTTAGTGTTGTATTCCGTCTATTTTCTTGATGAAGAATACGGAAAATTTATCGTAAGCAAGAACCGGTTTTTGAAGGTATTTATCAATAAACGCACGCCTCACGATTGAAGCTTTTCGTATTCGGATGTGTGCGCAGGATCGACATCTCTCAATATGTTGTATGCCTGGGTTCGAATGTCGGCATCGGCATCCCGGAAAATAGCCACGATTTCTGTGTACTTGGAGCTGAAGAAAATATCGAAAAGGTAGTTATTGTTGGTCAGCTGTTTGTTTTCCTGTATGAGTTCAAGTGCGGCTAAAACTTCATTTCTTGCCTCCTCCGGCTGCGTGGTAAACTGATCTAACCCCTGCCGGTGATAACGGTAAAACGCCCGTCTGAAATCTTCGTACGCCGGACTGTTGATATCCATAATCAATCCGTACCGATTTCTCTGTGCCCCGATAGATCTCCCCCAGCCTTGCGATCCCGAGTTCTGCCCGAGTTCAAAAACAGATTGGGCTTCGCCATAAAAACTTGTACCGCCAAGTGCTGAGAAACTATCATAATCAAACCCGAGCATGATATACACATAGAAATCCAGAAAACTTGCAAGGTCGTCAAACTGGAGTTCGTCATGAACCAGGTTTTTATTCTGCGGATAATAAAACCGCCAGTTGTTATCACTAAAAAGAAGTGCCAGAGATTCCTGGTTGGTATTGTAAATGGGCCGACGCATTGTAAGAGCAATTTCAGCCGTATAGTTAAAATTGTCGTCAACGCCTGTTAACACAATTTGAAAATTGCAGCGAATGCGTTCATGATCCTGGTAGCGGTCGTTCGTCCATCGATGTCCGTTGATGTAATTTTCAAGATCGGTTTCCAATTCGGACAAATAATCATACGAGGTACCGCTGATCTGACGGTCGTTGATAGTCACCTCACAATCGAATTCCTGTGCCATCGAAACAACCGGCAAAATCATTCCAACAAGTACAAAAATGAAAAAAAATCGCATGTTTTGTTGATGTTTAGCTCCCATATACGGATACTACCAGAGTCAATTTAGATTATTCATATGATACAAAGCTTCAGGATTAAATACCTGATGGCTATTCTGATTTTGGGGATTTGGGGTATAGCGCATCAAGTACATGCACAAAACAGCATGGGTGCCACATCTGTAGCTATGGGTCAAACCGGCGTTGCCATTCCCAATTCCAACTGGTCGTTATTTACCAATCCTGCCCTGATGTCAACGAATGAAAACCGTATTTCTTTTTATGGCTTCCGATATGTGGGCATTGCTGAAATTACAGATATGGCTGCAAATCTCGTCAGCCAAACCCACTGGGGAACTTTAGGAGCCGGGGTTCACCGCTATGGTTTTAACCTTTTCAGTGAAAACCGGTTTCTGCTTGCCTACAAAAACAACCTGGACCGATTCCATTATGGTGCTTCTGTTTCTTACACCCATGTTTATCAAGGTGGTGATTATGGCACGGCAGGAGCAATCGGATTCGATGCAGGGCTGGCGGCTGAAATTACAAATGATCTTTGGTTTGGAGCACGTGCCACCAATCTCAATCAACCTTCTTATGGCGATACCGATGAGGAGCTTCCCCGCGAACTGGCTGCGGGTTTAAGTTATCTGCTTACGCCAGAAGCTCTTGTCACAGCAGAAATTGTGAAAGATGTGATGTTTCCTCTTTCCTTTCGAAGCGGTGTTCAGTTTGAAGTCATTCAATCACTTTTTATTCGGGCCGGTATCACAACCCAGCCGGAAACGTACTCATTTGGTTTTGGATATGAGTCCAACAGATGGGATGTAAATTTTGCACTTCAACAGCATAATCCTCTGGGCTTAAGTCCCGCGCTAGATTTGGCCGTTAAATTTTGATCGGATGCCAAGGTAGGCATCAAACATGATTGATGTGTATTCATAAGTACCTGAAATTAAATTTTCTCAAGATGATGAAAACTTTTTTAATCACATTTCTGGCAATTACTTTTATTTCTTGCAATACAACGGACAGCGGAAGACCCTATAAGTCAGATATCAAAATCTTTGCAGAAGATCCATTTATTACCGGTAAAATTACCCATATTGGACACAAGAATACTGGACAGGATTCATACCTGGAAATTCTTATCGAAGAGAATCCATCCGTTCAGGAACCTCTTCAATCCGGAGGTAAGAAAATCAGTCTTACACTAACCCAAACCACCGAGATCTTTAGCCTGAAACAAAACGGAAATGTCTATTATTATCCCAAAGAGGATTTAAAAGTGGGTCAGATCGCAAGTGGCTGGTTAATAAATGGCATTGTTTTAGATTCTTATCCACAGCAAGGTGGTGCAAAACGAATCCTTGTTTTTAAAAAGTAGATCTTCCGTGCTACTTGTCACAGGTATAATCTTTTTAATTTCTTTGTGTCTCTTTATTTGGGGTAAGTAATTGATTCATTGAGAATAAATATCATGATCTGGATGACCTACATGAGGTAGCATCTAAGAAAGTCATCAGATTTTAGACTTTTGATTTTATATATTCACGGAGAGACTATTTTCGGGATATCCTTTTAAACATCGTTGGCAATTCATCTTGCTGTCTTAATTCGCTTTCAATGAGAGACATGATCAGCAAAAAAATATTCACTCGAGAAGTTCTTTTTCCGGTACTGATTGGCTTTGTTTGCCTTGTTATATCCGGAATTCTTTTTCCCAGGCAATTATTTGCTCAGGAAGCCGATACAGTTCGAACCCAAATAGAACGTGATCTGGAACGAGCCATTGAAGAGATCGATCCGGAAGAATCTGATCTGGATATGGAAGAACTCGTCGACTTTTTGGAAAACCTTGCTACGAATCCAATCAACATCAATCGTGCATCCGTGGATGACCTGATGCAGATTCCCGGGCTCAACTTTCGTCTTGCCCAAAGTATTGTTCAGTATCGATCCAATATTGCTCCCTTCTCATCTGTTGACGATTTGGTTGATGTAGACGGATTAGGAACGGCTACCCTCAGCAGAATTCGACCATATATTACAGCCGGTACCGGATTGGAATTGAGCAGGGACTTATACTTGAATCCAAATTATTGGACAAATAACGGCCGGTTTGAAGGTTATTCCCGGTATCAACAAACCATCCAGGAACAGGAGGGCTATCTTCGTCCGGATTCGCTCGGCGGATTTCTCGGAAGCCCAGCCAAATACTACCAGCGATTTCGATATACCAGCAACCATCTTTCACTAAATATCACCCAAGACAAAGATCCCGGAGAAACCTTAAACGGGCCAACGGATTTTGATTATACATCGTGGCATATCGGTGTAAATGACGTTGGTAATTTGCAGAATTTGGTTATTGGTGATTACAGTATTTCCTTCGGCCAGGGATTGTTATTATGGAGCGGCGGCGCCTTTGGCAAAGGCCGGGATGTAACCAACGGCGTTTCCAAAAATGAGCGTGGAATCCGGCCATTTACTTCTGCCCAGGAAGCGATTGGATTTCGTGGAGTTGCCGCCACATATGGAGAAAATATTCAGGTCACCGGCTTCTATTCCAATCGCAACAGAACGGCCAGTGTGATTGAAGAGAATGTCGTGAATTTTCCCACGGTAACCGGATATCACCGCACAACAAATGAAATAAACCGACGAAATAATCTTGGCCAGGAGACTTTCGGCGGAAGAATCCGGGCACAGGTTCCCATTGGATTTTTGGGAGTTTCTGCATTTCACAACCGGTTTGATCAGACGATTGAAGCCGGAACTCAACCCTACCAGATGTATGATTTTTCAGGAAAAAAGCTTTCGGGATATTCGGCTGATTACCGGTTCTTGATTCAATCTGTTATCCTGTTCGGAGAATTTGCCTATACCGATAACGGTGGTTACGGATTGCTATCCGGAGCGGACTTCGAAGTTGGGAACCGAACCAACCTCGCTCTTTCCTACCGTTATTACGACAAAAAACTTCAATCTATTTTTGGCGCCGGTTTTGGTGAGCAATCCGGTACTCCTGAAAATGAAGAAGGATTTTACATTGGAATAGAACATGAACTGACGGACCAAATTCAACTCGCGGGTTATTTCGATCAATTTCGGTTTCCCGCTCCGAGATTTTTGCAAAGTCAGCCAACCTCCGGATATGATTGGCTCGGGATGATTGAGTACACACCCAATCCTGATCTAAACATGTATTTGTTATTCCGATCCAAAACAAGAGAAGAAGAGTATACCACCACGGATGAATTTGGCCGGGAAGTGCGGCTGCTGGATGATGATCTCCGAAGTACCGTTCGCTTCCAGGCGGAGTATAAAGTTCACCCAAAAATACGGTTGCGAACCCGGTTTGATTTAGCAAAAGCCCAGCCTCCAAACAGCGACACAAGCTGGGGGTATTTGGTTTTCCAGGACATCCGGTATTACGCTGGCGAGAAATTACAGATTGATGTCCGTGTTACCATGTTTGATACGGATGATTATGATTCCCGGGTTTACCAGTTTGAAAATGATCTGCTGTACGTCCTATCCAACAGTATGCTTTTTGACCAGGGTCAGCGAATGTATATTCTCTTCAACTATGAACCGACCGAGTGGCTTGAGCTATGGATGAAGCTCTCTACCACGATTTATGAAGACAGAAACATCATCAGCAGCGGTTTGAATGAGATCAAAGGAAATCGACGAAGTGATGTTGGAATCCAGGCGAGGGTGAGGTTTTGAAATCATTCTCAGACAAATATTCTTTTTAAAGAGAGTCGTTTTGTTGCTATTACACGACTTTCATATTAGAAACCATGTCGTGTAACATGCAAGAAATCGGGGTTTATTTGCTATTATGAAACGAATAAAATATTCTGCGACATAAAAGGTGACAAGTGACTTGTCGTGGAATTATATGTTATAGGGCCTAAGTAAAACTAACTAATAAGTCAGAATGTTAGACCAGTCATTTTCAGCAAAAAACTTCAGAACCATTCTAGATATAGAAAATCGGAAAGGTGTTCATTTAGAGGACAAGCTGTCAATGACTAAAGTTAGAAAAATAAACGAATCAATTAGAGACTGTAATAAAGACATTAGAGATGCTAAAAAGGGGAAAATATCTCTAGATGTAAACAAGCTGTATGAGAAGAAGAAATCTCTACGTAAAAAGAAAGAGTTGGAACTTGAAGCTGAACTTGAAAATATTAGCAAACAAGTAACGACAAAAGGGTTTAGAATTCAATTGAACAAAGTCACAATCCCATCAAAAAAACCTCTTTACGTAACTAAAAACTCTCCCAAGTTTTATTTCGCTCTAAAACAGTTGCAAAGAAATATATCTAAGTTATATGGTGTTAAGCAGTCAAACAGATTTAATATCATAAGCCAACTTAAAATCATACTAGATGATAAATTTCCAAAATTTGTTATTAAAACGGATTTAAAGAATTTCTACGAAAGTATACCTCATGATCGGTTATTAAGAATAATCAATGAAGACAATCTTTTAACTCCTTTTTCACGAAACCTTTTAATAAACTTATTAAATGAGTATAAAAGATTATCAGGGAATGTTAAGGGGATTCCTCGAGGTATTGGTGTAAGTGCATATTTAGCTGAACTATATATGCGAGATATAGATGAAGAGATTAAAAATTTAAGTGGTGTTTCTTACTATTCAAGATTTGTGGATGATATTGTAATCGTATTTACTCCAACTCCTACTGAGATTAGTAGAGAGTACTTAAAAGAGGTAAGAAATATTGTTGAATCACAGAAGTATAATTTGAAATTGAGTCCCAGTTCTGAAAAGACTGATACTTTTGATCTGAGATATTCAAAAGCAGATTGCGAAATGGAATATTTAGGGTATAAAATTAGATTTGGAGAGAATGAATTAAGAACTTATTTGACTGACAAAAAAATCGAAAAATATAAGAGTAGATTAAAATTAGCCTTTGATCATTATAAAAACCTAAGCAAGGTAGATGAGAAAAATGCACGTAAGATTCTTGTCAAAAGAATTAGATATATAACAGGTAATACAAAGCTCTCAAACAACAAAAAGAACATTTTAGTTGGTATATACTATTCAAATAGTCAGCTAACCGAACTCGATGGTCTTGAGCGTCTTGACCTTAGCCTAAATGCTCATATTAGGTCAAAAGTCAAGAACAATAGAGCAATTAAGAGATTGAGCAAGTACAGTTTTAAAAAAGGGTTTTTAAATAAAAGATTCTCACCATTTACACCTAAGGATTTAAAAGAAATCAAATCTATCTGGTAGGCATATGGCTAAGAAGAAAAAACAAATAAGAAATAAAAAAGAAAGAGTTCTACTATCTGATATTCTTCCATATGAAGTGCCTGTTACTTTTAGTAATAAATCCTTTTATGATTTTCTAATTGACAATGATATTGAACTAAAAAATAACACAATAACATGGTCTGGAGATAATCCTGCATTAAAGTGGATTATAAAATTAATATTTGGTCTTACTGATGAGAATAAAATCAAGAATGAAGCTGATAACAAGATTGAAATTTCACATCAAGCTATAACAACTCAACCTTTTGGCTTCAAAATATCGCATAAAAACATTGATTTTCGAGAGCTGACTGTTATACACCCAATAAATCAACTCTCGTTGATTACTTTTTATGAAAAGTACAAAGCATTAATCCTTTATTATTCTGGTATCAGTAAATTTTCTTTAAGAAAACCATTTAAAATTGCAAAATTTACTTACCACAAAGATAAGACTCACTTTGAGAACCTTGCTCATGACCATGAACATAAAACTGTAGAAGAATTTAATAAGGAGTATGAAAATCTGAAGACCTTTTTTGTTTACAAAAGCATAAGTAATATTTACAAGTTCTACGAATCATACAGATATCAAAGGTGCGAGAAAAAGTATGATTATATGTTCAAGTTTGATATTTCTAAATGCTTTGATAGTATTTACACCCATTCGATTTCTTGGGCCTTGTTAAATAACGAGATGGTTAAAGATCAAATTAGTAAGGATAAAAAAAACAAATCATTCTCTGATGCATTCGACAAATTTATAAGAAGTGCAAACTACGGTGAGACAAATGGAATTGTAATTGGACCAGAGTTTTCAAGAATTTTTGCTGAATTAATTTTACAGCAAATTGACAAGACGGTTCTAAACAACCTAAAAGATAATGATCCATCCCTATACCATAAAAGAGATTTTGAGGTATTCAGATATGTTGACGATTATTTCGTCTTTTACAACAATGAGGCAGATAAAGATAAAATTTTAAAAGAATTTAGACTAGAGCTAAAAAACTATAAGCTGTATATCAATGATGAAAAAACAAGCAATTTCGAAAAGCCTATTATTACAGGAATTACGAGAGCAAAATTAAAAATTACTGATTTACTTAATGAGAATTTGACTTTCAAGGTAAGCACAGATGTAAATGAAGAAAATGAAAAAGAAAAAAAGTATTCATTCTATGTCAGTTCAAACAGATTAATTACTCGATTCAAAAGCATCATTAAAGAAACTGACATTACTTATAATAATATTCTTAATTACACTTTGGCATGTGTGGACAGAAAGGTTCAAAAATTAATTAAAATCTACAGTGGCATAAATGATAAAACAGCTTATGAACAAAAAGTTCTTAAATCATTTATTGAGGTTCTAGATTTTACATTTTTCTTATACACCGTTACACCAAGAGTTAACACAACAATAAAGCTCTGCCTGATACTTAGTAAAGTTATAAAATTCACAAAGATTAAAGGTAATTTTAATGTCGATAATAGGCATCTAATATTTAAGAAAATATATGATGAAATATTTCTGGTCTTAAATAAATATCAAAATACAGAGCATACACAGCTTGAAACTCTTTATTTGCTAATTACTTTGAAAGAACTTGGCAGTGATTATAGAATTAATGAAAATCTTTTATCTCAATATTTTGGCATAGACATAAAAGAAAAAGTTACTAATAGGGATTTAAATTACTTTTCTATCACTGTTCTACTATTTTATATTGAAAACAAGAAGCGTTATAGACCAATAAAACTTATTCTTAGAAAACACATCTTGTCGAAATTTAAAAAAGTTAGTTTTGAAAATAGGGGTAAATCAAGTGAATTAACTCTCATGCTTCTTGACTTAATTTCATGTCCCTTTTTAGAACGAAATTTTAAAAATGAACTCTTCAATCTGTACGGTTTGACAGGCCAAGATGGTCTCTTGCGATCAGCAATAATTAACTATAAAAAGAATTGGTTTACTAAATGGACTGGCTTTGATTTTGGAAAAGCACTGGAAGCAAAGAAAAGTGAAGAGGTTTATTAATATTTTGCGCTCCGTCTAGCATAATAATCACACACAAGCGCATGCTTTTGTCTCATATACATTGAGATAAAAGCCACGAAGCAGCCGGGACGGGCTGCTTTTTTTATATCATAGTCCGGCCCTATAACAACGGTTTCAACGCGGACTTGGCCGCTGTTTGTCAGTTTCAAAATTGGTTGGCTAAAAGAAATTTCGAGATTTAATTACATTACTGACCAAAAAGGCCAAGCCGGTTAAACCGCAGGCCGTTACGTAACCCACCCTTCACTTGTTCCCAATAAGGGAACTTTCTATATTCTTCTATGCGAGTATTTGCCCGAAAAACATTACGTGAGTTTTGGATTCATCATTCGGATAGTGAAAGTGCTTTAAAGGCGTGGTTTTCTGAAGCGGAAAACTCCCAATGGAAATCCCCTTCTGATATAAAGAGAACCTATCCACATGCCGGTATTCTTTCTGACAATCGAGTGGTATTCAATATCAAGGGCAATAATTATCGGTTAGAAGTCAAAATTAATTATGATTACGGGCAAGTATTCATCCGTTTTGTAGGTACTCATGCTGAATACGACAAAATTGATGCAACGACAATTTAAAACGGATATTAATCATGTATATTCAACCCATACATACCGAAGAAGATTATCAAAAAGCATTAGAGCGTATCGAAGAAATCTTTGATGCAAAACCCAGAAGTAAAGAAGGAGATGAACTGGAAATTCTTGGCATTTTGGTAGATGAATACGAGAAAAAAAGCTTCCCAATTGAAGCACCAAAACCGGTTGAAGCCATTCAATTTCGTATGGAACAATTGGGAATGGAACAAAAAGATTTGGCTAAAATATTAGGCTCGAAATCCCGGGCCAGTGAAATACTCTCGGGCAAACGCTCGCTTTCTCTTCGTCAAATTAAACTGCTGTATAAAAAGCTGGGGATTCCTGCCGAAGTTTTAATCCAAGACGCAGAACCTGTGTCATGAGTAGAAAAAATCAAGATCATCACCATCCCAAACCAATTGTAATGGCGGCACCTCCAAAAGCTTTGTCTTCCTCATGCCTGGATCTGAGTCCCGCTTGTATTTCAAAACCAAGCTTGAAATATTTTGAGATACGCGGCTCAAGCCCAATGGCAATTCCGCTATTATGAAGACCGCTTCCCTGCATCAAAGAAAAACCTCCGGCGTATGGATTCATATTTCCCCTCTCCAAATCTTCTTGCTTGCTAAGATAGTACAAAACTCTTCCGCCGAGGGCAGCTTCTGCTCCCCATCCATTCGGAGTATCCCAAAACCACCCCAGCGTGGGAACAATTTTTAACTGATCTCCTGCCCAAAGTACTGGCAAACCAACTTGCCCGCCATAAGTTGAGATTCCCGTTTCCACTCCGCCTATTCTAAATGAATTATTGAGGAATATCTCAAGTAGCCAGTCATCCGGCGGATCTTGAACCCGGGGATCCGGAAAAGGTTGAGGATAGTCTTGAGCATATAAATTTGCTCCAAGCATAATTGTTAAAGCAAATAGCAGATACAAAAAGCGGGCAATCTTCATAACGAAACTTATTTTTACTCGATGAATAATTTTAAATACCAAAACCAGACCTCTATACTTATGTAAATAAATCAAAATGAAGCTTTTTGGCAACTGAGAAGATGTAGGAAGGCACAAAAAAAGGCCATTCCGAGTTCAACTCAAAATGGCCTTTAGCAAATACGATGTAAGGTCGAATATTTATTTATCCGTCAAAACAGCAACACCCGGAAGCTCTTTTCCTTCGAGATATTCGAGGCTTGCTCCCCCACCGGTTGAAACGTGGGAAACTTCATCTTCAAGTCCCGCCACCTTAATCGCGGATGCAGAATCTCCCCCGCCAATAATAGTGGTTGCGCCTTGTTTGGTTGCTTCAGCCAGAGCTTTGGCAACTTCGATCGTTCCATCCGCAAAGTTCGACATTTCGAAAACGCCCATGGGTCCGTTCCACACAACCGTTTTTGCATTTTTGATGGTGTTTCCAAATGCAATTGTTGTTTCAGGACCGATGTCTAATGCCATCCAGCCGTCTTCAATTCCGTCTTCGCCAACTACTTTATGTTCGGCATCATTTTTAAACTCTTTGGCTACAACGGAATCAACCGGGAGCATCACGTTGGCGCCGGTTTCTTCGGCTTTTTCAAGCAGCTCTTTTGCCAAATCAATTTTATCCTCTTCAACGAGAGAGTTTCCAATCGGTAGTCCCTTGGCTTTGTAGAAGGTATACGTCATACCGCCGCCAATCAGGATGTTGTCTACTTTCCCAAGCAGGTTTTCTATCACACCGATTTTGTCGGAAACTTTTGCTCCGCCAAGAATCGCTACAAACGGACGTTCGGGGTTATTTACACTTTCCTCGAGGTATTTTATCTCTTTCTCAAGCAGAAATCCTGAAACGGCCGGCTGCAAATAATCCGTTACGCCTGCTACAGAAGCATGTGCCCTGTGGCTGCTTCCAAACGCATCGTTCACAAAAAGATCGGCGCCTTTGGCAAGTTTTTCAGCAAAGCCGGAATCGTTCTTTTTCTCTTCGGCATAGAATCGCACATTTTCGAGCAATACGATTTCTCCGGGTTTGGCTTCGTTTACTACTTTTTCCCGTTCTTCGCCAATACAATCACTTGCAAAATGTACGGGTACATCAACCAAAGTCTTGAGATGTTCGGCAACCGGTTTCAAACTAAATTCAGGATCGGGCGCATCCGCTGGCCGGCCAAGGTGACTCGTCAAAATCAATTTTGCTCCTGCATCGGTTACAAAATTGATGGATTTCAACGCCTGCACCATTCGGTTATCGTCAGATATTACTCCCTCTTTAATCGGCACGTTGAAATCAACTCTCATTAATACTGTTTTCCCTTTCAGGTCAACATCTTTCAGTGTTAGTTTAGCCATTATGATAGTTGTTTAAATTGATGTTCAATTTCTTTTAAAAATAC
Organism: Rhodohalobacter sp. 614A; assembly: GCF_021462415.1. Lineage (NCBI taxonomy): Bacteria > Pseudomonadati > Balneolota > Balneolia > Balneolales > Balneolaceae > Rhodohalobacter > Rhodohalobacter sp. 614A. Next base: position 2,141,881 of record NZ_JAKEDS010000001.1, on the reverse strand, counting down.
AGGTTTAAATGCTCGAAAAGAAAGTTTCCTTCCACTTTTTTAGCACTTAACAAAAAAATATTGTTGACCATTTTTTCGTAATTCTTATCCCTAATCGGTTACTATATGAATGTAGCAAACTTAACATGATGGATTTTGCTCTGACCTTCATCCGATGACTCTCTTAAACTGATAAAATTATGGGGGGAACCGATGAATGGGGAGTCTCACAGTCACCATAATCAGAAGATATTTTAACCTGTATTTGAGAATCATTTTGGATATTTTGTGAATTGAAAAGCTAAGCCAACAAAAAAGGGATGAATTCTATTTATTTTGACCATGCTGCAACAACACCTCTTGATGAAAGAGTGCTTGAAGCCATGATGCCGTATCTGACCGAAAGTTACGGAAACGCCAATTCTGCCCACCAACTGGGGCGAACCTCAAAAGTAGCGATTGAAGATGCCCGGGAAAACATCGCCAAAATGCTTGGTGCCGAGCCGTCTGAAATTATCTTTACCAGCGGAGGCACGGAAAGTGACAATGCAATTATAAAGGGCGTTGTAGCCGGAACCGGAAAAAAGGAGATTATCACTTCACCGATTGAGCACCATGCAGTACTTCACCCGGCGGAATCACTTGAACCTCATGGAATTACGGTAACTTATCTGCAACCAAATGAGGAAGGAATAATAACGGCCCAACAGGTTGAGGAAGCCATTTCTGAAGAGACGGCGATTGTCAGCCTGATGCATGTGAATAATGAGGTTGGGGCTATCAATCCCATTAAGGAGATTGCAGACGTTTGCAGGGAAAAAAATGTGATTTTCCATTCAGATACTGTACAAAGTATTGGCAAGATTCCCATTAATGTGAAAGAAATCGGCCTTCACGCCTTGAGTGTAAGTGCTCACAAAATCTATGGCCCGAAAGGAATTGGTGTTCTTTACGTAAAAAACGGTACGCCATGGGAGCCCTGGCTGCAAGGCGGATCGCAAGAGAGAAAAAGACGTGGCGGAACTTCGAACGTTCCCGGAATTGTAGGCCTTGCGAAAGCAATGGAACTTGCCATTGAGGAGATGGATACAAATACAAAACACTTCCAGAATTTACGGGAATCTGCCATTGAAAAGCTGGAAGAACAATTTGGAGATCGCTTTTATGTTAATGGTCCCCGTTCGAACGCCGCTCCCCATATTCTGAATATTGCCTTCCTCTCGCCAGACGGAAGAGGTCTTGACGGGGAAATGCTCTTGCTGAACCTGGATATTGAGGGGATTTGTGTATCCAACGGCTCGGCATGCACATCCGGGGCGATGGAACCCTCTCACGTATTGAGCGGAATCGGGTTAAGCCAGAATCGTGCTAATTCAAGTATTCGCATCAGCTTTGGGAAGCACAATACCATACAAGAAATTGAAACCCTGTCAGAAAAGCTCGAAAATATTCTGGATAGAATGCTGGCTATCGCCGGTTGATTTGGCTATCATCGGAAAATGTTGGCAATGAGAGATTTTTCTCAACTTATTCGCATATAACTTAAAAAACGACAGGTATATCTTATGGGAAAAAAAATAGCAATCGGATGTTTGGTGATCGGGCTGGTTGTATTGATCGGCGGAGGCCTTCTTACTTACAATTTTGTTTACAAACCTGTAATGGGCAGTGTTTCTTCTCTGCAGGAAATTCATCAAAAAAATGAACAGATCGACAATCAGTCGACCTACCAGCCTCCGGCTGATAATGAACTGACCGAAAACCAGGTTGAACGATTTGTATCTGTCCAGCAACAAATTCAAAGTGGAATTGAAGAACGCCTGGCCGAGTTCGAACAAAAATACGAAGAGCTTGATTCTGAACTTCAGAATCGTGAACCAACCCTTACCGAAATTATGAATGCCTGGGGCGATATTGTTGATCTTTATTCCGACGCCAAACAAATCCAGGTGGAAGCCCTCAATGAACATGATTTCTCTCTAACCGAGTATCGCTTTGTTCAGCAATCGTTCTACAACGCACTTGGAATGGAGCTCTTTTCCTATAATATCGACCAAATTGCTGAAGCTGCGAGTGAAGGTAACTTCAACATGAATCTGGAGGAGTACGAGAAACAACAGGACGAGATGGAACAACAAGTTCCTCAAGTCAATCGGGAGTTGGTTTCTCAATACGCCGATTCTGCCGAAAACTGGCTCGTCTTTTCCTGGTGGGGATTGTAAATTAATTCCTTTGACTGCACTACTAAATGTCATTTTGAGAGCAGCGTATCGAAGTCGAAAGGTTTCTGATGGCCGCATTAGGTTTCGACTTCCTTTTCGCTTCGCTCAAGATGCGCTTGACCTGACGAAGATTGAATTTTTATATATATGAATATTTGTGTTTACTGCGGATCGTCCCTTGGCAAGAATGAGAAGATTAAAGAACAAGCTATCTCTTTGGGAGAATTGATGTGTAAGCGGGGCCATCATTTAGTCTACGGCGGTGCGTCTCGCGGAATTATGGGAGTTCTGGCAGATTCTGTCATGCAGAATGGCGGAGAGGTTGTGGGTGTTATTCCAAAGAATCTTTTCAAAAAGGAAGTTGCTCACAAGGGAATTACAGAACTCATTACGGTGGATGGAATGCATCAGCGAAAATCGATTATGGCAGATCGTGCCGACGCTTTTCTTGCCCTTCCCGGCGGATTCGGTACACTCGAAGAACTGTTTGAAATCATTACCTGGAATCAAATCGGAATCATCAGCAAACCGGTGGTGGTGTATAATCTGAACGGCTATTTCGATTCATTGATTCAGATGATTGATCACGCTGTGGATGTTGGATTCATCAAACCGGGAAACAGAAAAATTCTGCGCGTTGCTGAAACGCTTGAGGATTGTATGAAGTTTTGTGAACAGGAATTGTAAAATTCATTGCGAGCGAAGCGCGTCAATCCCCAAACATAAATGATAGGAGGAGATTGCTTCACAAACTCCCAATGACTGCAAATCATCTTCTGAAAATTTAAATACTTTACTTTTGATAACCTCCGTCATCAAGTATTTCTTTGGCTCAACACCCGGTGATTTTGAACCTGATACTAAAAATCATCCATTCAAACCTTGTCCGGATTCACCGAACTGTACGATCCATGCTGTCGAATATCCATTGAATGAAAAAGAACTTTTTAACATCGCAAAGTCTGTACTACAAAAGCTCTCCCCTTTTGAATTGAAAGAAAATTCACAATCTCTTCAAATAAATGCTGTATTTCGGATACGTGTGTTTGGTTTCAAAGATGATGTAAAAATCATCATTCAACCCGCTGAATCAGCCAAAAGTATGTTGCATATCAAAAGCGCCAGCCGGGTTGGCAGAAGTGATTTGGGAGTAAACAGACGTCGAATCAAACAAATTTTATCAGCCGTAAATAAACAATTAACGTAGTTATTATGAGCGTACCGAAACTATCCATTAACATTGGGATTCTTCTGACTTTACTGGGAATCCTCTCTTTTATTTTGACTGATTTTGTAAGTATTACCGCCCTGATTCCGGCATTCTTTGGAGTTGTTCTCGCCGGACTTGGATTCCTTGCAAAAAGTAGCGAGTCCATGCGAAAACACGCCATGCATGCCGCTCTATTACTGGCTTTGTTGGGTCTTTTCGGTTCTTTCAGCGGACTTATCGCGCTGATTGGTGCCATTTCAGGAACTATGCCGGAACGCATGAGCGCTGCTGTCAGTCAGTCTATCATGGCTGTTCTATGCATTATCTTTTTGATTGCCGGAATCAAATCATTTATTGCCGCGAGAAAAGCTCAATAAGAAAAAATTAAATGTGCCGCATCAATCCTGGTCATTCTCAAAAATATCATTGATCAGGTACGCATATTTTTCTTCAATAATTCGCCGTTTCACTTTCAGTGTTGGTGTCAGTTCTCCGGTTTCAACTGTAAACTCATTGGCAACCAACCTGAAATCCCTGATTTTTTCGTGGGAAGCAAGCTCTTTTGAGAATTCACGAATTTCTTTGCTGTAAATATTTTGTATCGACTCTTTTTGGAGAAGCTCTTCAATGTTTGAATACTCAATATTTTCTTGTTTGGCGTATTTTTCAAGAGCTTCAAAATCCGGAACAATGATAGCTGCCATAAAGGTTTTTTTCTCGCCAATCACAACCAATTGGTCAATCCAAGGACTGGTTTTGAACATATCCTCTATCGGGCCCGGATAGATATTTTTGCCTCCGGCATTTACAATCATATGCTTGATTCTGTCGGTAATCTTCAACCGTCCATTCACAAACTTCCCGACATCACCGGTATGCAGCCATCCATCTTCATCAATCATTTCGCGGGTCGCTTCTTCGTTCTTCCAATAACCCTTCATGGTATTTGGCCCGCGATTTAAAATTTCTCCGGCTTCAGAAGTTACATTTGTCGGATAATCCTCACCACTTACCTGGGCCAGTATTCTATTATCTTCCAGGCTTTGAATCCCCACCGTTATTCCATTCAGCACTTGTCCTACCGTACCGATAATCTCACCGCCATAGGGATTACAACACATCACCGGAGACGTTTCGGTCAGCCCATATCCCTCAATAATATTTAGTCCGGCCGCCATAAAGAAAATGCCAATCTCCGGGGGTAAGGCTGCTCCGCCCGATACGAAGAAACGAATTCGTCCACCGGTTCGCTCTTTCAGTTTGTTGAAGACAAGTCGATCTGCGATCGTTTTTTGCAGAGCTGTCAGTCCCCTGTGTCCATTCCAATATCGTTCTCCAACTTCCAAAGCCCAGGAAAAAATATACTGCTGAACGGCACTGCCTTCCTTCACACTCTTATTCACAAGGTTGTAAATTTTCTCGAACAAGCGCGGTACACTTATCACGATTGTAGGATGAACTTCCGTCATATTCCTGGCAACCGTATCAACACTCTCTGCATAATAAATCTCTGCCCCGCCGGCAATCATTGCATAATACCCGGCGGTTCTCTCAAACGAATGGCAAAGCGGTAAGAAAGACAGGCACCGATCTTCTTCTGAAATGTCAATTGCATCATGAGCAGCCTTTACATTACTAACTATATTCCGATGCGTAAGCATGGCTCCTTTGGGCTGTCCTGTTGTTCCGGATGTGTAAATGAGTGTAGCCACATCCTCAGTAGTCACGCTTTTTGAACGTTTTTTTAACTCGCCGGCTACTTTTTGCTCAGCTTTCATTCCGGCCGCACAGATGGTGTCAAACAACTTTACTTCATCACCCTTCATATACTTTTTTACTTTTGGCTGGTCGAAGGCAATAATGGACTCCAAATCCGGGCAGTTATCAAAAACCTTGACTGCTTTTTTTAATTGAATTCCGGTCGATACAAAAAAGATTCTGGCTTCGGAATCTTTCAGAATATACTCGCATTGATTCGGAGGAAGAGTTGTGTAGAGAGATACATTTATAGCGCCTACCATCTGGATAGCCAAATCTACCACCATCCATTCATATCTGTTTTCGCTCAAGATGGCAATCCGGTCATCTTTTTGCACTTCCTGTTCCAGAAGATAAGAGGCCACCGCTGTCACATCTTGTTTAACAGTATCCCATGTAACCGTCTTGTACGCTTTATTCGGAGACGGCTTATAAGCGAAAGCTGTTTTATCAGAATTTTCGTATTTTTTGGTAAGATTTTGATAAAGATCCGTCAGAGTTTCAAAAGCAACGACTGTAGGCATAATTTTCCAATTCGTTTAATGGTAGATTTCAATAAGATAAAATGTTCGAGCTTTTTTAGTATACTTCTGTAAAATCTTTAGCAATATATTCTGCAAGAACATTTCAATCAATTCGTTTTGAATATCAACAGTTTTCACATTTAAAAACGTTTACCATGGCACATCAGGCACCTGAAGAGATTATACAATTAGTAAAACAGATTTTCAGAACCTATCTCAAAGAGAGAAATCAACGCCAGACTCCGGAGCGGTTCATGGTTTTGGAAGAAATTTACCGGTCAGACGGACATTTTGACGCGGACGATATTTTTTTCAACATGAAGAAAGCAGGCACAAGAGTCTCTCGCGCAACTGTTTACAACACGCTTGACCTTCTGATTGAATGCGGACTTGTTCAACGTCAGCAGTTTGGAAAGAACCAGTACTATTACGAGCGGTCATATGCATACCAGCAACACGACCACATGATTTGCAAAGAGTGTGGTGTAGTGATTGAATTCTGCGATCCGCGAATTCTTGAAATTCAAAACCTGATGGAGAAAATCCATGACTTCGAAGTAGAAGGGCATTCTTTGCACCTTTTTGGACGGTGTAATGACCGGGAAGCGTGCCAACGCAGAAAAGAGAGCGGCGACAAGATCAAATCCATAAAAGAGAAACAGGCCTGATTATTAGGGTAAAAACCCATGTAAAATCATCCTGAGTGTGACCCAGGATGATATTCTCAAGATTTATCTATCTCAAACCTGCCCGCTCAAAAATTTCATCCACCCGTTTGGTGTGATAGCTCACATCAAAAGCGTCATCAATTTCTTCTGATGACAGGTTTTCCTGAATGGTAGAATCCGATTCCACGAGATCCCTGAATGGTCGTTTTTCTTCCCACGCTTGCATGGCAAGAGGCTGAACCGTATCGTAAGCAGTTTCTCTTGAAAGGCCTTTTTCAATCAACATCAATAAAAGCCGTTGAGAAAAAACCAATCCATGAGTCTTCTGCATGTTTTCCTTCATGTTTTCCGGATAAACCATCAATTTTTCAATCACTCCGGAAAAACGGTTGAGCATGTAATCAAGCAGAATGGTGGCATCCGGCAGAATAATTCGTTCCACAGAAGAATGGGAAATATCTCTCTCATGCCACAACGGGATGTTTTCGTACGATGAAACCATATATCCGCGAAGTACCCGGGCACATCCCGAAATATTTTCCGAACTGATGGGATTGCGTTTATGAGGCATGGCAGAAGAGCCTTTCTGTCCTTTGCTGAAAAATTCCTCCGCTTCGCGAAGTTCGGTTCGCTGTAAATGACGAATCTCCACAGCAATTTTTTCGAGAGTGGATCCGATTACCGCCAGCGTGGCCATATAATATGCGTGGCGATCCCGCTGCAAAGTCTGGGTGGAAATTGAAGCGGGCTGGATGCCAAGCCGTTCACAAGTCAGGTTTTCCACTTTTGGCGGAATGTGTGCAAAGGTGCCCACAGCGCCGGAAAGCTTTCCAAATTCCACATCTTTAGCGGCTCGTTCAAAACGATCCACATTTCGTTGCATTTCAGCATACCAGAGCGCGCACTTCAGCCCAAATGTTGTCGGTTCAGCGTGAACTCCATGAGTTCTGCCCATCATTACCGTCAGTTTGTGCTCTTTGGCTTTTTCAGCGAGTGCGTTACAAAATCGACTCAAACCTTCTTTGAGCAGCTCGTTCGCCTGTTTGAGGCGATAACCGTTTGCGGTATCTACAACATCCGTGGATGTTAAGCCGTAGTGCACCCATTTTTTTTCGTCTCCCAGTGTTTCAGAAACAGCCCGGGTAAAGGCAACCACATCGTGCCGGGTTTCTTTCTCAATTTCTTTGATTCGGTCTATATCGAAGGAAGCATTTTCATAAAGTTTTTCGACATCTTCAGCTGGAATTTTATCCATCTGGCTCCATGCCCAACAAGCAGCAAGTTCAACATCAAGCCATGCCTGAAACTGGTTCTGCTCCGACCAGATATCAGACATTTCCTTTCGGGAATAACGTTCTATCATGTGATTCTTTTTATACGATTAAAATCCAGCATCAAAAATAGCAGAAATACAGATAAATGACAGGTTACAAATGCAGATCCGTCATTTCATTTTAAAAAATTACCCGTTTTCTATTGCTGAGGAATTTTAATCCATGTCCCTTCCTGAATGGTTTGATCAAGCTCAACCTGATTGGCAATGGCCACATCCTCCGGAGTAATATCCATAGGGAGATTGGATGGAAGGAAGGATTGAAGTGAACCCGTTCGATTTGCTCTGAACACATTCAGCCGAACCGGTTGGATATTGAGAATTCTTGAATCATTCAACTCATCAAATCCATTGGATGTTCGCATAAATATATCGTCGTAAGAATCGAACTGATCGGCCAATGTGTAGGTTACAAACCGGTAGATATTCCCATCGTATTCAACGCTATACAAATATAATCTCACATCAGCGCCTTCTTGCGTTTGAGCAGTAGCAACAGCTTCATACCCGCTGAGACCATGATTGGAAGCAGAGGAACTATTCACTGCATTCACCCCTTCCTGGTTCAAAAATTCCTGTACAGATGCCTGAGCGCTATTGTTCTGGCCGTCAATCTGAAAAATCATAATTGCATTCTGATCCGGATTCACAACCTGAACTGCTGTTGGAGTGTTGATCAATTGCCAGTCTTCGGGATAGGGAAATTTAAATTCCAGATCGGGATGGTAAAATACACCGTCCTCAGTAAAACCTTGCCGAGGATTATTTCCATAAACGATATCATCAATTTGGCCCATGAATCGATCCATGTTCTCAATATTCATTTCGTATCCCTGCTGGCGCCAGCCTTCTGCAAGTTGTGGAATTCTTTCCTCTCGCTGAGACGGATCGGGGTGAGTAGATGCCCAGGTTGGAATGCTTTGCCCGGACTGATTCGAAAGCCTTTTCAGCGTCGTAAAAAAGTCTGCACCTTCAGCCGCTTCATACTTTGTCTTTGCGGCGTATTCAACACCTAATTTATCAGATTCACTTTCATCGTCACGGCTATATTTCAGGAACATTAATTGTGCAGCCTGACCTCCCAAATTCAGAATACTTTCTCCCGGAACGCCTAATAATTCCTGTCCTGCAACAGCTCCGCCAATTAATGCAAGCTGACCAATTTGCTGTTCAAAAGCCCGTTGGGATGCATGGCGAGCTGCAACGTGACCAATTTCGTGACCCAGAACCACAGCCAATTGAGCTTCATTTCTAAGATTTGCAAGTAAACCTCGGGTCACATATACATATCCGCCGGGAAGTGCAAAAGCATTCACTACGGGGCTGTCAAGTACACGAAACGTAAATTCAGTGGTGCGGTACATCTCATCAACATCATCTCCGCGCATATCACTGTTCGCAAGTACATCCTGAGCTACATCATCTACGTAATTTCGGAGGCCTTCGTCATCATAAATACCATATTGCTGCTGAATTTGTTTATCAGCGTCGGCACCAATTTGTTTCTCCTCTTCCCATGAGTATCCGTACGCACGTTTCTTTCCGGTAACCGGACTTCGCTGAACGGTACATGCACTGGAAAAAACAAACAGGGAAATAAAAATTAATAAATAAGATTGCAATCGTCGCATATTCACCAATTTATGTTGTCATTAAATTCAAAATTAATCATACAGGTTTTCCTAACCATTTTAATCAAAATAGTATCAAATCTTCGTTCTCAATTGAATCCGTAAATTTCCTGATGTGACGATAAATCACATACAATGCAAACGAATCCAGGGAACAATACTTTCTCAACATTTTAGGGATTTGAAGTTCTTCCTCCCCGCTCAATAAACCGTTTTTGAAAGAGAGCCAGGCATTCATTGCAGCGGCTCCATCAGCAATTAAAAAATCAGAATTCTGTATTTGTTTATATGGATCAGGAATTCCTCCGTTGCTGAACGAAGCCTTCATATCGATCACACTATCATCAATTCTTATTTGGGGTAAATCCATGTTACCGAATGTTTTTTCCCAAAGTAAAATACTCGACAACACCTGTTTTAACCCCAATCCATCATTAAAAAATTTATTGAAGTAGAAATCACTAATGATTCTGCTTATATCAAAAAAACGATTTTCATAACCCGGAAATTCAGATTTCCTGATTTTTTCAAGAATTTCAATTTGAGTTTGAAATTGATTCGGTTCTCTTTTTAAATCACCAATCAATCGGTTAACTCCCTGTTTTTCAAAGGGCGAATACTGCATAATTGTTCCCTCAAAAATGTCAGGAATTTTTCCGAGTTGATTTACAAACTCCACATGAGGATAAGTTTCCTCCTCCTGCTGATCGAGCCATTCGGTGTGAACAAGCGTACCATTTTCTTTTAATGTGTGACAGGAAAACTGGAAGAAGATTGGGGTATATGGACGATTTTCGCCCCTCAGCGGGATGGCGTAGGTTGCCGCTTCAAAATCCAGAAAATGTAACGGATACTCCAATTTTTCCAGGGATTTAACTCCCGGCTTCATCCAAAGTGAGGGCACGGATTCATCCCTGGCCTGTAAAATTTGGAGATTTCGCCGCTGCAGAATGGTAATGTTTGATCCGCCATATTTTTGAGTGTCTTCAAAAGACGTGAATCCTCTGGAAAGTTCTGCCTCTTCCTGGTAAAAAGTGCCATGATCCGTTTCGCTGCTATTGCCGTGTCCAATCAATTCAAACACATGTTTTTCCGGATGATGGAGCTCTTTTGTGAAGAAAAACTTGTTCCAACAGCCATCCTTTTTTTCCATCTCCGGCAACCGGAATTCACAATACTTACACCCCGTATGTCTATTGATCTCAGTCTTTTCAGACTGATCCTGATTTAAATTCATCATTTGCTCAATAGCTTTTGCAACACTCAAATCGGCAAAGCTTTGGTGAGCAATAGATTCAGGTATCTTCTCATTTATTTTTACAACTGCATCCGTTGCTTTCACTTTCGAAAACAATTCTTTGAATTCGTACCGGATATCGTCATCGTTTTCAAATTCCTCGCTTAAAAATAAATGAAGATGATCCAACGATGATTTGAAGTGTTTGTTTGGAAAGTAAAAGTCAACTTTTACATCACTTTCAGGAAAAACTCTCTTGAGAACTTCCATACGATATGCCGCTTTCAATAAATAGCGCAGAATGCTTCGCTTATTTATCGTTGGAGAAATTTCATCGCCTTCAGATCGTTTCCGAAGTTTCCCGTGAACCTGGATAATTGTAAGGTGATTATTCTCTTTGATTAAAATTGGAATTCTTGTCAGGAGATTTCCCTTGTTAACAACTGCGCCGCAAATAGCTACGGAATCCTGCTTTAACCAATTTGCTGTTTCTTCATGTGCCTGTTGAGTCGGGCTGGAAGTATACCTGCAATTCTCAAACTGATGAGCAATCGCATCGCGAATATGCAATTTGTTTCGCTGTCGAAACAACATGCCGGACTGTCTTCTCGCTTTCTGGCTCTTCGTGATATGAGTAAATTTGAGGGGACAGGATATCGTCTGTTGAAAAAGATCGTCATTTATTAAAATGGTATCTTTCCCGGCCATAGTTACTCCACGATATTCACTTCAGGTACCAGTTCAATTCCAAAAGTTTCTTTCACAGATTTTTGAACCTGTTTTGAAAAATGAAAGATATCAGATCCGCTTGCATTCCCATGATTTACAATCACAAGCGCCTGATTTTGATAGGTTCCAACATGGCCGATTTGTTTACCTCTCCACCCCGTTTTTTCAATCAACCACCCGGCCGGGATTTTTATCTCATTTTCACTTACTTCATAGAAAGGCATGTCTTCAAATCGAGATTGTAAATCCTCAAATATTTCTTTGCTTACAACAGGATTTTTGAAAAAGCTTCCGGCATTTCCAATATCCTTTGGATCGGGAAGTTTTGATCTTCGAATATCAATAACCGCTTGGTAAACGTCTTTTATCCCCGGATTTTGAATACTTTTCTCCTGAAGATAAGATTGAAGTGAACCATAACTATCATGAATTATATGATTCAATTTTGAGAGCCTGAGTGTAACATTCGTTACAATTACTTGTCCTCTCAGCTCATTCTTAAAAATGCTGTCGCGATACCCGAAATCACAATCTTTCTTATAAAAGGTTTTGAACGTACCCGTCTGCATATCAAAGAGTTCCAGGGAATCAAACACTTGTTCTAATTCTACTCCATAAGCACCAATATTCTGGATGGGCGCCGCCCCAACAGTGCCCGGAATTAAGGCAAGATTCTCAACACCTCCAAAGTTATTCTCCACAACCCAGGATACAAATTCGTGCCAGTTTTCGCCTGCACCAATCTGAGCTTTCACATATTGAGCATCCTCATCCACAATATCTTTTCCCTTAACAGACATCTTGATGATGGCTTTGGAAGGATCATCAAGAAAGAGAACATTACTGCCGCCTCCTAGAATAAACGGTTGATGATGTTTAAAAAAATCCTGGTCAGCTAAAACTAAAAGGTCATCCCGCGAAGTGATCTCTACAAAAACAGATGCTACAGCAGAAACCCCGAGTGTGTTATAAGAAGAGAGATCTACGTCAGAACAGATTTTGAGACTATTTTTCTTAATCACAAATAAGAATTACGTCGTTTAATTTTCCGGATTTGTAACAGATGCAGGTGGTTTCACTCTCAGTTTTCTTACACGATTATTTTTCACCGAGTGAACCGTAAGCTCAAGATTCTTGTAATTAACACGTTCGCCCACATTGGGAATTCGCTCAGTTAAATGGTATACGAGCCCACCCAGGGTTTCAAACTCATCACCCGCTGAAGAAATCGTAGTTCCGAGAATCTCGTCAAGATCATCGAGGTCTATTTTTGCATCAAAAATGTAAATTCCATTTTTGAACTTGGTGTAGAGTTTCTCCTCTTCCTCATCATATTCATCTCCGATATCTCCCACAATTTCTTCGAGAATATCGTCCAGTGTTACAATCCCCTCGGTTCCGCCATATTCATCCACCACAATGGCAATGTGTGTTTTTTCATGCTGAAAATCACGGAGAAGGTCATCCAGTTTTTTTGTGGCCGGAATAAAAAGAGCCTTTCTCGCAATGGTTTTCCAATTGATTCCGCTCTTCACCAAATTCGTATTGATATAAGGAAGAACATCTTTGGAATAAATGACGCCCAAAATTGTATCCAGATCATTTTCATACAGGGGCATTCGGGATAATCCTTTATCTTTGATCACAGATATTACTTCCGAAAGCGTGGCATGAACGTTTACCGCAACAATATTTACACGAGACGTCATAATTTCACGAACGGTTGTATTTCCAAACTCAATGACGTTCTCGATAATCTCACGCTCATCACCCCTGATGGATCCTTCTTTCTCTCCCATTTCTGCCATGGTTTTCAAATCCTGGGCGGTCATTCGGTTATCCGGTTTCGGAAGATTTTTTTCGAGGCTTAACGTACTGTTTGCAATTAACTTGGAGACCGGCGTAAACAAGATAAAATTAAAGTAAACGAATCCACTCATAATCCGGGAGACCCGCAATGGATTATTAATTGCAATGATTTTAGGAGTGATTTCACTCAGAATCAAAATCATGAATGTGAGCACAAAAATCTGGATAGTGTAAATCACAACCGTCGAGAGATCATAATACACGGCAATCTTTCCTGCAAGAACCGCTGCAAGGACGGAACTCACAATATTGGCAAACGTATTTCCGATCAAAATAGTAGCCAGTAATCGGCGGGGCTTGTTTAACATTGTAAGGATTCTGGCATCCTTCCGGGCATGGGAACCCGTATCCTTCAATTTCTCCATTTGATTAACGAGAGAAAAGAAGGCTACTTCTGATCCTGAATAGAGTGCACTGAGGATGAGGCCAACAATCATCACTCCTACCTCAAGAGATATTTCACCGATCTGAAGAGACCCGACTTGATCAGCTGCCATCAAAAAAAATGCGGTGAGCACAAGAATAAATCTGAAATTATGACTCGGAGGTTCGTCTAAAGATTCCAATAATGACTTTGTTGGTTGATAGGTAAAACCTGACTAAATATGAATAAAAAAAGGTGACGATGAAAGCCACCGCCACCTCTAAATGTACGAAACTTCTTTTTTAAAATGGGAGATCGTCATCCATGTCATCGAATGAGTCATCAATCTCTACCGATGTAGCGGCACTTTTACCCGGTTTGGAGGACGGGGCTCCTCCTCCACTCATTGAATCACTGCGGCTGTCCAGCATCTGCATGGTCAATGCTTTGATCTCAGTTGTATACTTCTTCTGACCATCTTTATCTTCCCACTGACGTGTTTGAATTGGGCCTTCGAAATAAGCTAACGATCCTTTTTTAAGATATTCCTGGCAAATTTCTGCGAGACGTCCCCATGCCACAATTCTGTGCCACTCAGTACTCTCCTGCAGTTCACCATTTCGGTCTTTATATCGCTCGGTTGTGGCAACACTTAACGTAGCAACAGCCGTATTAGACTGCGTATAACGGACTTCCGGATCAGCTCCAAGCCTGCCTATTATCATCGCTTTGTTTAATGAACTCATAATAATTGTATTTACATTTTTCGTTATTGTTCTACTTGTAAGAACTGAAATTTTACAATCCCTTACAGATTTTTTTATCTGAGGGCATCTTCAAGCACTAAAGAAGCGTCGCTGTCTTTGTCTCTGTACTTTATAATAATTGGACAAGAGACGGATAATTTTGTTGCAATTCCCCAATCAGTATTGATGGGGCGTGTACCCGGCACCACTACTGCTCCTTCCGGAATCGCAGCTCCTTTTCCAAGAATTTCTTCGTTTACGGCATCGTAAACCGGAACAGATTTTGACAGAGTAACTCCCGGGGCAATAACAGCCCGCTTCTTCACTAAAATTCCTTCAACAATCACCGAGCCTGCTCCAATAAAACAGTCGTCTTCAACTACAACGGGGCTTAAACCTACGGGTTCCAGAACACCTCCGATTTGTACTCCGGCGGAAAGATGCACATTTTTCCCGATTTGAGCACAGGAACCCACCAAAGCATGACTATCAATCATGGATCCTTCATCTATATACGCACCGATATTTACGTACGCCGGCGGCATCATGATTACGCCTTTAGCCACATAAGCTCCTCTTCTCACAGATGATCCGCCAGGTACCAGGCGTACGCCATCACTTGAATCGAACATCCGGGGCGGGAGATTGCCTTTATCAACAAACCCTTCATAGATACCCCCGTAATTCACGTTTTTGCCGGCTTTGAACGCAGCCAAAATGGCTTCTTTTACTTCAACATTTGCTTTCCACCCGTCGCCTTCGGGTGTGGCTGCACGAACAGTTCCTTCTTCAAGTTGATCTAAAATTTTTTCCCAGTCCATTTGTATTTTTTATAAAATTTATTCGATTAATTGTATTTGTAAACATCAGATTAAGCGCGGTTTCGATCACTTTTGTAAAAAAGTCTGTCCCAAATCGTAAGGAAGTCAAAAAACTCAGGAAACGCACACTCGAATTTTCATTCAATATGGCGGATTATTGGAATCGCACAAGGCTTTATGAATTGATTCTATGTATTCAATTCATACCAATTTGCAATCGCTCCATCAGAAGCGTGTAAATGTTCCGTATCCGAAAGTTCTTTATCCGTCAAAGGCAATCGAAGAACGGATGTATCTATCAATCCTTTTTCTTTCATTAAAACCTTTAAGGGAATCGGGTTTGAAGCAGAGAAGAGTGCTTTAACGGCATCCGTCCAAATTGGAAACAGCGAAACTACATCTCCTTTCAGACATTTTTCAACATAGAGCCTTGTTTCTTTCGGCCAAACGTTGGAAGCCACAGATACCAATCCGCTGCCACCAGCCGTTGAAAAGAACGGCATTAATCCATCATCGCCGCTAAACAATGGAATCGAAGGCACTGTTTTCCTGAACTGCTGGAACTCTTCAATACTTCCGCTCGCCTCTTTTACAGCCCATAAATTTTTGTGATGTTCAAGCTCCTTCAAAACCTGTGGAAATAACTTCACTCCCGTTCGTGACGGGATGTTATAAATCATGGATGGTTTTTCAGATGCATCCAATAATGACCGGAACCATTCAATTTGCCCTTTTAAACCCGGTTTTGAATACAACGGGTTCACCAACAAAAAACAATCAATATTTTTCTGGTTGCAGTATTGGATCCATTCGGTCTGATGCTGAAGGTTAAATCCACCAACACCAACCATAATTGGAGACAAATTTTCGCGTTCCGAAACAAAATCTACAACCTGTTTTTTCTCATCATCAGAAAGAGCCAGACCTTCTCCCGTACTTCCAAGAATAAGAATACCGTTTCCCGCATCTTCCTGGCGGTTTAAGAGCCGTTCGAGATCTTCAAAGTGAATACTCCCGTCCTCATACATGGGAGTAATAAGCGCTGTCCAAAGTTGAATATCAGTCATAACAGTTCTTTAAATGCACGATCAAACAATTCAGAAAAAGGATAAACTCCCGGTTCAATTTCCGGGTGATCGAGAATATAATTTGCGGTCCAAATTGCGCCTTCGGCAAAAATGGAACGGCTGTGTGCTTCATGCTTCAGGTAGATGGATTCGCCGGATGTCTTTACATGTAAATTGTGAATTCCTTTTACATCGCCCTGACGATCAGACGAAATAGTCGCATCCTTCCCGAGCCATTCTCTCCAGGAAAGCGCCGTACCGCTCGGGGCATCTTTTTTATGAACATGGTGGATTTCATGAATATGAAACTGTGGATTATCCAGAAATTCCGATCCTTTGCCCAAAATATTGATGGCCTTCCTGACAAGATTCATACCAAGGCTAAAGTTCGATCCAATCACCCAGCGATTGCCTTTTAACTTTACCCGATCCGGTAACTCCTGTGGCCATTGGTAACCGGTAGTTCCAAACACTGCGGGAATTTTGGTTTCCATTAAAATTTCAATTACTTCTTCGGCTGCTTCTCCGGGCACGAAAACAATCGCAACATCGGCTTCTGAAAGTTTTTCCGGTGTTGGTTTATTGTTCTCATCAAACGGGATGGCCGCATCTTCAAGTTGATCCGCTATTGTTCCACCCGTTTTTCCCGTTCCTATAACGGCATATTTTCTATTTTTGGTAGATTCCTTCATTACTTAATAAACTGTTTATGCAATACTTGTACAACGTTTTCGGCATCCTCTTCAGCAACAAGAAAACACAAATTGTATGAACTGGCGCCGTGGCAGATCAGATGAATATTAACATCCAGAAGAGATCCAAAAATCGGGCCGCTTAAACCAGCCGTTTGATTCAAATTATTTCCAACAAGCGCCACGAGCGACAAGTCTTTAATAATTTCTACTTCACTGAACTTTTGTAGTTCCTCTAAAACTTCTTCACCGAGCATCGGCTGACCGGGGTTATTAATGTCCGAGTCGAGTGTCAAAGCCACGCTAACCTCACTCGTTGTTACGAGATCCACACTAATTTTATGATCGCCCAAAACCTGGAAGAGCTTTGCAAGAAAGCCATACCGATGAAGCATATCAAGGCTATGAACTTTTACCAGTGTTTGTCTTCGGCGCAGGCTAATGGCCCGAATGACCGGCTTTTCTTTTGTATCCCGGACAATCCAGGTTCCCGGTTTTTCGGGATGAATACTGGATCCTACATACACCCGGATATTTTTCCGAATAGCAGGCACAACTGTTGCCGGATGCAAAACTTTCGCTCCAAAAACGGATAGCTCCGCGGCTTCATCGAAGCTGATCTCTGTAATGGGACGAGCATCCGGCGCAATTCGCGGATCGGTTGTATAGATTGCAGTGACATCAGTCCAGATTTCAAGCACATCAGCATCCACAGCTTCAGCAAAAAGTGCTGCTGAGTAATCACTTCCGCCGCGTCCCAGTGTGGTGGTGGTTCCTTTAGAATCGGATCCGATGAACCCCTGTGTTACCACTCTCGCATCTTTTAGCAACGGCTGTAATATCTCTGATGAAGCTTTTCCGATTTCATCAATATCCGGTTCTGCACTCCCATAATGGTTATCCGTTTTTATGACGGTTCTGGCGTCGAGCCATTGAATATCGTCACCGGAATCCACCTTTAAAACTTCGGAAAATATTCTGGACGAGAGCCGTTCACCGAACGACAGGATCTCATCACGAAGCATTTTCGTCATAATCTGTTTTCTCGAAGCAATGGCCTCAAGCTCACTTAATAAGGCCGTTACTTCATCCAGGAGTGTCTTTGGATTTCCAAATTGCTTACAAATAGCAAGATGCTTCTCCTTGATTTGTGATACAATTTCAACCCTGGTTTCAACCGATTCTTCGGTACATAATTCTGTAAGCAAATTTGTTGTACCGGAGGTGGCACTAACTACAATTACTTTTTTATCGGGATCAGATGAAACAATGGAGGCACATCGTTTCATGGCGGTAAGATCTGCCATGCTGGTGCCTCCGAACTTTGCTACTTTAATTAAATCTGGCATGTTGATTTTAAAATATATTCAAGCATCCAAAATAATGAATTTCAAGCCCTTTGGCAGAATTGTTTTGAAGGAAATTTCTAAAATGTTTGTAACCGGTGTAATTTTTGATGGGTTTCAGGAACCATCCCTTTTCAAATAATGAAACCTGTATAGATTTCTGGAAAACATTTCTTATTTTGTTTGTCTGTGTCAATACACGACTGTTCCCTGTAACAGAAGAAATTGGAAGCTTAACAAAATAACCCGGGTGATTTTATGCCAAGCGGAAAAAAAAGAAAACGAGCAAAAATTGCGAAACACAAACGCAAAAAACGTCTGAGAAAAAACAGGCATAAAAAGAAAAAGTAATTTTTAGGTCAGAACCATTTCAAGGGCACAATTTTTTGTGCCCTTTTTTTATGGCCATACTCAACTCAGGCGGCATTTACAACAACACTGCTGTCGGCAATTTTGATGATTTTATTAGCCTTATACAACAAATGTGTGAGTTTTCTACCAATGTAATTGTGAACCTCATTCAGGCTATCCAGATTGCCGATGGAGAATTGAAAATAGGAAAGCAGGTTGATGGCAGTGAGATATTTCCCATATTCATCACCGTCAATTTCAATATGCCATCGGGTGATGATATCATCTGAAATCAGCAGCTCATTCACTTTCTTGCTGGCTCGGTCCATCCACTCGCTTGCCATCTGAATTCTGTAATTATCATCATCTGTACCCGTTTCCGGCTGACAGCGCTGAACATCAAAATGCCAGACAAGCTCGATGTCGATAGAAGGCACCACATTGGCTTCCATTAAACGCTTCGACTTCAACATGGGATGATCGCCGGTACCGTCTAACTTATTAGCCATGGCGGCTTCCCGAAAACTGTCCCAGTCGAAATTAATAGAAAGATGTGTTAAGTGATTCGTGGAATCTTTCAGATCAATCAGAATTTCAAGTCCTGCAGCATTTATCTTTGATTCTTCCCACGTTTTAAACTTAACAACATTTATATTCCTCTTGTTTAATGAGCCGTTAATTTTGTTAACAACGGACTGAAAAATAGGATACTGCATGCTTACTTTTTATTTGAAAACTTTTTTTATCAGTTCTCATCCCAATGAATAATTTCTATGCACTAATATATCTAACGAAGGTACTAAAAAACAAATGCAAAGGCCGATCCTTTCAATTTAGTATCTCGCCGCATAAAAATGTCTGGGATGCATATATATCGCTCGAAGAAAATCGATTTCGAATAAAATTTTCGTCCGATCCAGCTGAGACAGCTCTCTTCATCGATTCCGACAGACCTCCCAAGAAGGCCAATATCACAAGCTTTTTTGATTCCCTTTCGGGAAAAACAATACGCGACGTTATCATGGCAGATAATGATCGCTACATCACTTTCATCTTTGATCAGGAGTTTTCCTTAATGTTCCAAATTTTTGGAAATACTCCGAATATCTTTCTATTAAAAAATGATGAAATTATTGAATCTTTCAAGTCACCCGATGAATTTGAAGGAAAACCTGCGCCAAAACCCCGCCAGGCTTCGGTGGCAAAATCACCAAATTCTGATGATTCGGTAAAAAGAGTTATTACCAAACTCGATCCAAAATTCCCGCGGCACCTGATTCCCCTGATTATTTATGAGTTTGGACTTAAAGAGAAATCCATTTCAGAAATTAAAGAAGTTGTTGATTCGCTCATCCACGCCATGCTGAATCGGCCGGAGTTTCGTGTGCTCGAAAATGGAAACCTCTGTTTGATTCCGGAAGACCTCCTCCCCTATGGCAATCTCAAGGTTTTTGATGATGTGAATGATGCTATTCGCTTTGCTTATTACAAATCATCTTACCAAAGACGTTTGGAAAGTCAACGGCAATCCATTCGCCCGAGAATGGAGAAGATGATCAACAAGTACGAATCAACCCTTCAGGAACTCCAAAAAGCTGATAAAGGATTGAAACGGGCTGACAAATACGAAAAATACGGACATATTTTAATGGCGCACGCTCACGAAAAAAAAGCGTTTAATGATTCGGTTACATTTCCCGATCTTTATAGTCCTGAAGATGAAGTTGAAATACCTGTAAAACCTGAACTTTCACTGGCTGAAAATGCGCAATATTATTACGAAAAATCGGCGAAATCGAAACGAAATGTAAAAGAGTCTAGGCGACGTCTTGGAGAAATTGAAAAGAAATTGGACCATTTGAAGGAACTGCAAACCTCTCTCAATGAGGTTGATAAACTTTACGAGTTCCAGGATTGGTACAAAAACCATGAGCAGGAATTGTTAGATGCTGGTGTTCTGAAAGCCGAAGCTGCCAAAAAAGCCCCGCCCTATCGCGTGCTTGAAATTGATGGTTATGAAATCTGGGTGGGTAAAAATGCCAAAAGTAATGATCAGCTGACGACCGATGCTCACAAAGAAGATGTATGGATGCATGCCCGAGGTGTAAGCGGATCTCATTTGGTTATACGAATGGATAATCACAAAGAGATGCCGCCGAAAAGTACGTTATTAAAAGCAGCTTCCGTTGCTGCCTGGAATTCTAAAGCAAGGGGTTCGGGTCTGGCGCCGGTTATTATCACAAAACGAAAATATGTTGTAAAACCGAAAGGCGCACCTGCAGGATCTGTACGCGTGAACCGGGAAGAAGTAGAAATAGTGAAACCGCAAAAAATGTCCTCATGAACCGAAAAACTATTTCTCATCCTGTTTTTCTTTGCGGCATGATGGGCTCCGGAAAGTCCACCATTGGGAAACAACTTGCAGAAGACCTGGAAGTACCGTTTACCGATCTTGACGAACTGATTGAAGAATCTGAAAAGATGACTATCCCCGAAATTTTCAATCGAAAGGGAGAAAAAAGGTTCAGGGAAATTGAAAAGCAACAAATTGTGAAAATTGCCGGTTCTGTGGAGGGTGTCGTAGCTTTAGGCGGCGGATCGCTTCAAAACCAACAGATTGTAGATCACCTGAAGTTGTATGGATGGCTGGTGTATATCGATGCTTCTCAAGTTGAGATACTGAACCGACTGAGTGATACAACCGGCCGCCCCATGCTCGAAAATTCTGTTGAACTCGAACAACGCATTTCAACATTGTTTGATCAGCGAATGCAATTTTATGAGCAGGCTCATTTCTCCATCCAAACCGAAAAAAAATCCGTAGAACAGGTAACCACCGAAATAGTAAAAAAGCTGAAGATTTATGAAGGCCGAGATTACCATTAATGCAACTTCAAGCAGCTACAAAGCTCTTGTTGGAAAAAATATTCTGGAAGAAAGTTTAGCAGAATATCTCGATGACAAAAACGCAGATAAGTTGTTTGTACTGATCGATGAAAATGTTTTTAAGCAACACTGGGGCTTCATTGAACCCGTATTGTCCGGACTTGTGAAACAGGTTCATTACCTGGAAGTGCCGCAGGGAGAAAGCAGTAAATCAATAAAAATGTGGCAAAAAACCCTCGACTTTTTGCTCAACGAAGGGATTCGCAGAAACATCCCGATTGTAGTTATTGGCGGCGGCGTAACCGGAGATCTCGGTGGTTTTACAGCTGCAACGGCCCTCCGTGGTGTACCGCTTATTCACATTCCAACAACCGTTCTCGCGATGGTAGATAGTTCAATTGGCGGGAAAACCGGAGTGAATCACACCACCGGAAAGAATCTGATTGGATCGTTTTACCAACCCGATATGGTGATTGCAGATATTCATTTTCTGAGTTCACTTCCCAAAAAAGAGTGGATTAACGGGCTGAGCGAAATTTTGAAGTATGGAGCAATCCGTGACGATAAAATATTCAAAGAGGCGGAAATATTTCTGGAACCAGATTTATCATCCATCAATCCGGAAAAACTGATTCAATTGATTGCCAAATGTATTCAGATAAAAGCCGATGTGGTTGAAGAAGATGAGTTTGAAAGCGGAGTCAGGGCTTTTCTGAACTATGGCCACACTTTTGCACATGCGCTGGAAAAGGCTTGTGATTTTGATACGATTAGCCACGGCGAAGCCGTTTTCCTGGGAATGCTGGCGGCTCAAAAACTGTCAACTTTAACGGGAGGCCGTCTCGAAACAACGAAACTCGATTTGTACCGTTCTCTTTATGCATACAGGATTTCGAAAGATGAATTGTCTTACGAACGGTTAAACGAGTATATGAAATCGGATAAAAAAAGAACCGATCAGCATATAAAATTTGTTCTACTTAAATCCTGGCAACATCCACAGGTAAAAACAGTTGAAAATGAAGCATTCATCAATCAGGCCTGGGATGTTGTATTTGATGAATTATAACAGTGTAAATCTTTCTGATCGCGATTGTTTCTAAGATACCTACATAAAATCTGGATTTTCTTTTGGCGAATGGTATTCGTTCTGCTCGCACTTGTTGCGATTACCATTCCTCTGGCTATTGGAGCTCTTCAACTTCCCGTCAGCAAGAATTACATGAAAAATGAGGTTATTACTGCCTTCAACAACCAATTTGAGGGCAGCCTGGAAGTGGAAGATGTAGGAGGATTTCTGCCTTTTTCTGCCAGTGTGGAAAATGGGAAAATATATTCTCCATCCGATTCAACGCTGGCCGTTTTTTCATTTGACAAAGCTGAGGTCCGTGTAAACATGTGGGAATTACTTCAGCAAAATCTATCTATCTCTTCATTTGAAGTTTCTGAACCCACTTTTCACTTGAAAGAGAATGAGAACGGTGAGATTACTTTCTTCAATGCCCTGAAACAAAGAGAGTTGCCTGAACAGCAACAACCCGATATTCTTGAAGGAGAAATACGAATCCTGGAAAGAATCCATATTTATGCGCCGGAAATAAAGGTGTTGGATGGAAGAATTGTGGTTGACCGATCCGTTCGCCTGCCGGAACAACTTCATCTTAATCCTCCATTTAATGTTGAAAATGTGGATTTGGAAGTCTTCCTCGAAGTCACTGAATCACAAATCTTTTTTGATCTGCCCAACTTTTACGCAGATATCCCCGGCACATCTTACCGGTTTTTCCAGATGAGCGGTCAGTTTTACAATGATGATGAATTTTTCGAACTCAACAGGTTCAGATTGAGTACGGCCATCAGCGAAACCGATTTCAGTTTTGAAGCATCTCCCGTATCGCTCTATAACGACAGTCTGGCCCAGCAGTTTAAAGATGCTACCTATCGTTTTCAAATAAGCAACAGTTCATTTGCCACATCATTTGTAAACCTTTTTGCCGACAAATATCCGCCGTTTGAGGACGATCTTCAAATCGTGTTGCAATCAGAAGGAACACTCGATGAATATTTCCTGGATCGTTTACAGGCAAATATCGGCGAGTCATCATTTTTAATTACGGCCCGGGCAGAAAACCTGTTTGCCGATAATTTTTCGTATCACGCTCAACTGGACAATGTGGTCATTCAGCCGAACATGCTCGATTGGGTTTCCGAAAACTATTTTGATCACGAATACAATCTTCAGCGTTACCAATTGAGTACTATTCGCGGCGAGTTGGATGGCGACACCGAACAACTGGCCGCCAATTTCCAGGCAGAAACACAGGCCGGTGCCTTTCATCTGGATGGTTCTCTTTCACTTAATCGGCCGCTTAATTACAATTTACTGTTTGAAGTAGATTCGCTGGATATCACGCCCTTTTTGAGTGATACCACAAGAGCTTCGGTTATCCAGGGAGATGTGACCCTGGAGGGAACAGGAACGGGAAGTAATGCCCGTTTTACAAGTTCTGTTGATTTGAGTGAGAGCACGTTGCTGGCTGTAGATCTGGAATCATTTATCGCTGATTTCGATTTTGATACCGGCGAACTGGAGTATGATATTGATGCAAGCGACGGTGAATTTTTTGTCTCTGCTGACGGCAACTATCGCAAAGAAGGGAACCAGCATGTTTTCACGTCAGACGGAGATGTTCAAAATATGGACATCAACAAGTTTTACCCGGAATTTCACGCCAACTCGACCAGTTTTAATAGTACGTTTTCCGCTGATGTTGAAGCTTCATCCATCGATGATTTAGTGGGAAGGGTGAGCTTTGAAATGGAGCAATCCACCATTGATGCGGACACTTTGCGTCCACACCAGTTTTATGCGGACATCAATCAAAATCCAGACAATACCCGAACGTTTCGTTTTACTTCGTCTTTCTTTGATGGCGAAATGCAGGGCACGCTCACCTTCGGCCTCATCCGCAAACAGTTTCAATATTGGAATGCCTATCTCCGGGAAAGAATTGAGCAGGAGTTTCTTTTTAACCCCGATTATTTTGGTGAATTAGAAACCCCGGTTTTCAGTGATGGTGAAGATTCTGCCGTTGATATATCCGTTGACATGAATGTGAAAGACCTTTCTCTCTTCCGAAAATATTATCCTGATTTTCCGGAAATTGAAAGTGAAGCGCGGTTAACTGCATCCGTGAATGCCTCGCCAGAACGGCTGCTAATAACCGGGGATATTTCCGATCAGTCTTTCCGAACTGAACAAATTCATGCGGAAAATTTTAATACCACTTTTACCGCAAGTCTCCGGCACGATGCAGATTTAAAATCTTCAAGCACCGTCGATCTCCAGATTAACAGTTCGCAGGCCGGATTCAAAAATCTCAACCTCAAAGAAAGTTCCATCAATTTTACGATGCGGGATGATTCGTTCCGTGTTCATCAAAATTTTGAACGATTGGAAGATGATCTTGTCCTTGAGTCGGTTTTCAACGGTCATCTTCGGGCGGATACAGTTGAAGTGACACTTGAAAATTTTGCAATGGGTACATCGGTTTATAAATGGACAACTCAAAATATTCCCAAACTTGCCTACACAAATCAACACAGCCTTGTAGTAGACAATTTTGTATTGGTCAGCGATACCGATTACATAGAAATCAACGGAACCTACAGTGACAACTTTGAAGATTCGGTAAACTACCAAATCGAAAACCTGGATTTAAGCCGAATATCCGGTCTTATTGACGGTCGGGTTACGTTTTCAGGAATGCTGAATGGCGATTTTGAAACCCGTACTCTTTCACAAATACCGTCTATTACCGGTAACCTGGCGATTGAAGAGGGAAGAATGCTGGGACGGGTTGTTGGAGATGTAACCCTCAATAGTACATTTAACAGTGAGCTTGAACGGTTTGATACCAACGTCCACATTTATACCGATCCTCAAAAATATCAGCGATATTACAATAGAAATGACGGAATTGGGCAGGATCTTAGACTTGACGGCTATTTTAAACTGCCGAACGAAAACACTCCTCCGGATGAAGAACTTTTCAATTTCGATGCTGATTTCAGGCAAATCGATATGTGGATTGTTTCCGTAATTGTCCCCAATATTATCATAGATATGGAGGGAAGTGCTACCGGCAACGGATACATCCGGGGAAATGCAACTGATTTCGACTTTGATGCCACCTTCAATACAAATGATGTGTATGGAGTTCCGGCTTTTACCAATGTTGAGTATACCTTGAATGGTGATATCCGGTTCAACAAAACCGATGGACTTATATTCCAGGATGTGCAACTTGCCGACCAACACGGAGGAACCGGCACACTGAATGGGCAGGTGGATCTGAATAATTTCGCGCCGGTAACAGACATCGATCTTATTCTTGATCTGGATGACCTTCAGTTCATGAATAATCCATACGATCCCGACATTCCTTTCTACGGAAGTATTTTTGGTACCGGCCGGGCGGAAATCACAGGCACCAATTTTCAACCCTTGTTGCGTACAATTCGTCCGTTAGCCATTTCGTCAAATTCCAGTATTTCCATTCCGCTTGAGCCAACAACCGAATACGAACAAGATCATCGCTTTATCCGGTTTGTTGAATCCTTCGACATTCCCTATTGGGAAAGCAGCCTTTCGCCGATAAATGGCGAAAATGGACAGGAAGAATTAACCGAAGAACTCTCGTTCATGGAGAGGTTTACGATGGATCTCCAGTTCCAGGCAAATAATCCCATTAATGTGGATGTGATTTTTGATCGCGTTACCAATGATATGATCGACGCAAATGGAACGGGACAAATGCGGTTAATCCTCGATGATCAGAATGTAAGCATGTTTGGCCGGTTCAATATCGAAAGCGGAACCTACCAGTTTGTAAGTGGTGACATTTTTACCCGGCGATTTTCACTTGAAGAAGGCGGTTCCATCAGCTGGTCGGGGGATTTAGCCGATGCAGATTTAGATGTGACTGCTGTTTACAGGGCCAGGCCAAATATCAATACGTTACAGGTAACCGGTGTAGATGCGGCAAGCCAGGGACCGGCTCAACGCGTGCCTGTTGAGTTAGTCCTTGAAATAACCGGTACGATGACATCGGTAGAGAACGATTTCTTTTTTCGCATGCCTACCGGAATCGAAAGCAATGCAGATCCCACGATTGCTACTCAGATCAGCAACTTGAACCAAAATGAAGATGAGAAACTGATCCAGGCAACCAGCATTTTGTTGAGCGGAAACTTCCTGCCTCCATCTCAAACGCAGGGCCTCGGGCTCACTGAAAGTTTTTCGGGTACGGCGGTTGTTGTAAATCCACTCATTACCAGCCAATTAATCAACCCTCTTCTTTCAAATCAAATCAGTTCACTCCTTAGAAGTGATGTAACATTTGATATTGATGTAAATCTTAACACCTTAAACGAAGTAGATCTGGGTGTAGCCTTACGGCTTTTTGATGACCGGATTGTTCTCCGGCGTGAAGGTCAGATCACCGGTGAACAAAGTGAAATTGGTGATATCGGTGCCACCTATCGTATCAATCAAACATTTTCACTGACGGCCTTTCACCGGCAGGATCCGACGATAACGAACACCAGCGACTTTGAAACCCAGCAAGCCCAGGAAATGAATGGAATTGGAGTTGAAGCGCAGGTTCAATTTAACACATGGCAAAAATTGAGAGCCAGAATCTCAAACGCATTTCGGTCGTTGTTTGGCATAGAAACGAAGGATGAAGAGGACGACCAATCAATAGTAGAAAATTAACTGAAGAAATTTATAAATAACTTAATGTCTCAAAACAACCTTAGTTCACTAGAAAAGAAAATCATTGAAATCCTTCAATCCTATCCTGATGCTTCCATTCCTATACCCCTTTTGGTAGAAGCACTTGGCCTGTCTAAAAAGAAAGGGGAAAGAAAGTTAAAGAACGCTATCAATCGGCTGAAACAGCTCGAGCATGTGATGGTATCGAAAGGAAACCTGGTTCGGCTGAATGAAACGGCATCGGGCGACAAAAATATTGTACAAGGCAAACTTGATGTAACCAGCCACGGCGATGGATACGTCATTGTTGAAGGCCGGGATCAGGATATAAAAATCTCCCGAAAATATATGAGCACCGCTCTCGATGGCGACATCGTGAAAGTAAAACTCATGGGGTATCACAAAAAAAGCAATAAGCCTCTCGGCCGGATCGAAGAAGTGATTAAGAGAGCGAGTACCCTTTTTGTAGGAACCCTCGATGAGGTAGCAAAAAACACGTACATCATAAAAACGGATTCCCATTCTTCCCGGGTGGATTTCTTTGTGGAACTGAACGATTTGAATGGTGCAAAACCCGGAGAGAAAGTATCCTGCCGGATGATACAATGGGATGATGTTCGCGGATATCCTCAAGCCAAAGTGGTACAGGTTCTCGGAAAATCCGGATCAAACGAAGCCAATGTTTTGTCCATTCTTGCCGAAAAACAGTTTCATGCAGAATTTCCTCCGGAAGTTGAACAGTTTGCGGCCAATATTCCCGATCAAATCCCGGAGCAGGAAATCCAGCGCCGGCGGGATATGCGTGATGAAGTAGTTCTCACCATCGATCCGGCCGATGCCAAAGACTTTGACGACGGACTGAGTATAGAAATCCTGGATAATGGCAATTACTATCTCGGCGTCCACATTGCCGATGTAACTCATTACATGCCCCGCGGCTCTACACTGGATGATGAAGCCTTTGATCGTGGAACAAGCGTCTATTTGGTCGATCGTGTCATCCCGATGCTGCCGGAAAGATTAAGTAATAACATGTGTAGTTTGCGACCGCGTGAGGACAAGCTGGCCTATAGTTGTTTTATGGAAATTGCTCCGAATGGAAAACTTGTGGATTATTCGATCGAAGAAACCGTAATCCATTCCAATGAGCGATTTGTGTATGATGAAGTTCAGGATATTCTTGACGGAAAGAATGATCATTCGCTGAAACCTCAGCTCAAAATTCTCCAAAAACTTGCAAATACATTGATGGATCAGCGGTTCAAAAAAGGTTCGATCGCTTTTGAAACACCTGAACCCAAATTCATCCTGGATGATAACGGCAAACCCGTTGACGTGATCGTAAAGGAAAGACTGTTCGCGCACAAACTGATTGAGGAATGCATGCTCATGGCAAATAAAACAGTAGCCTATCATGTAAATACATTACGAAAGAAAGGTGGCAAAAGCGTGAAAAATGACCATCCGTATCTTTACCGGGTCCATGACAAACCCGATTTGGAAAAACTTCATAACATCCGGGAAACTGCCAAACCATTAGGTATTCATTTTGATGTAGACGGTTCTATAAGCTCAAGTAAAATCAATGCATTATTGAAAGAGGTGGGAGGAACATCTATCGAAAAAATCATTAACGACCTGATGCTTCGCGCGATGTCCAAGGCAGAATATTCTCCCAAAAACATCGGGCATTTTGGGCTGGGTTTCGCAAATTACGCACACTTTACAAGTCCCATTCGCCGTTATCCGGATGTAGTTGTGCATCGGCTTTTAAAACGCTACAATTCAGGTTCAACAGAGTATACATATACACAACTTGAGCAGATTGGCGAACATTGTAGCGAGCGCGAACGTTATGCTGTTGAAGCAGAACGCGATTCGGTGAAGTTGAAACAGGTAGAATACCTCTCCGAACGGCTGGGTGAAACCTATCAGGGTACCATCAGCGGAGTTACCGAAAACGGTCTGTATGTTCTGCTTGACGATATATACTGTGAAGGCATGATTCGCGTTAGTGATTTAGTTGATGATTATTACATTTATAATCCGAACATGCACTGCTTGGTGGGAAGATCGAAGGGTAAGAAATTCCGGCTTGGCGATACCATCAAAGCAAAAGTGACACGAACAGACCTTGAAAAAAGGCAAATTGATCTGGCATTATCTGATTTCTAATCATAATTACGTTTTTATATGAGTACACTATCCAAATCATTACTCATCTCGCTGATGGCTTTTCTATTTACAGCATCAGCGATACAAGAGGCGTCGGCCCAATTTTTTAATTTCGGAAAGAACCGGGTTCAATACGAAGAGTTCGAATGGCGGTTTATTGAAACCGATCATTTCGACGTTTATTACTACGACTCCAAAAATTATCACCTCGCTCAATTTACAGCAGAATCTGTTGAATCCGGCCTCAAACAGTTGAATGAAGATTTTGGAGATCAGCTCACCCAGCGGATACCGGTTATTATTTATGATTCTCACAGCGATTTTTCCCAAACCAATGTGGTTCGCCTTCCGGTAGATGCCCAGGGAATTGGCGGTGTAACGGATAAGTATAAAAACCGCATGACCCAACCTTTCATGGCTGATTACGCCGACTTCCGCCGAACCATTCATCACGAGCTGACCCACGCTTATATTAATGACGTTTATTATGGCGGTTCTGTACAATCGATCATGTCGAATAATATTCAGCTTGTTTTTCCTACATGGTTCGAAGAGGGGCTTGCAGAATTTCTAGCCCTTGAATGGGATACCCAAACCGATATGTACATCCGTGATGCCACACTAAATGATTACCTTCCTCCATTGAATCAACTGAGCGGGTTTATGGCATATCGTGGAGGCCAGTCTTTCTGGTATTTCATTGCAGATCAATACGGCCGGCCTAAAATCACAGAAATTCTGCAGAGAATAAAAACCACGCGAAATATTCCGCAATCGCTGGTTCAGTCGTTGGGATTAGATCTTGAAGAGCTCTCCGACCGCTGGCACGAATATTACAGGCAACGATATTTTCCCGAAGTTGCCAATCGGCAATCTTTGAGTAGTGTGGCTACACAAATCACAAACAGAGCCCGTTCCGGATCATACAACACCAGTCCCTCCATTTCTCCAAGAGGCGACCGTATCGCTATGATTACCAACCGAAGAGGGGTATTCGATGTAGTAATTGTTGATGCAAATACTGGTGAAAGGCTGAAAACCATTGTAAACGGGGCCGACAATCCCATGTTTGAAGAACTTAATATTTTGAACCCAAACCTTTCATGGTCTCCCGATGGTTCTCAAATTGCGCTTTCAAGTAAATCCCAGGGATCTTATAACCTTGCAATTGTAGACTATGAAACCCAGAATACGCGCACAATTCGCTTTCCCAAATTGGATGCCATCAATTCTGTGGCGTGGTCTCCGGACGGTACCAAAATTGCCTTTGACGGCAATATCGGGCCTTACCAGGATATCTTTGTTTACAATCTTGAAACGAGTGATTTTGTAAATCTCACAAATGATGTGTTTACGGATGTTGAAGCAGCCTGGGGACCGGATTCCGAAACTATCTATTTTATATCAAACCGGGGAGAGCACACACAACCGAACACTTTTCTTGCCGGTTATTCCGGAATGAAAGAGAATTCATTTTTCCAGAGTGATATGTATTCAATTGACACGAATACACGCAGGATAGATCGGCTTACCAATACACCAAGCTGGTCTGAAACAAATCCAAGACTGACCAGAAACGGAGAACTTCTTTTTGTTTCCGATCAAAATGGTATTCCTAATATTTATGAGTATGATTTATCCAGCCGGTCCGTGTATCCACTTACGGATTTACAATCGGGAATTATGCAAATGTCAGTTTCTGCGGATGGCACCCGTTTGGTATTCAACTCGCTGAATGAAGGCTACCCTGATATTTTTATGATGAGATCCCCGCTCACCCAACGGAGAGACACATTGACGCCAAACACATGGGCACAGGAAAGGCAACAGGAAAATCCCGGTGACAGAGTTCCGGCAGTACAATATGTTCAGGAAATGATTAATGCCAGAACTCAGGGCAACGCTATTTCATCGCGAATGATTACGGATCCGTCGTTATCCGGTTTCAACAGATATATCGCACCGGAGAGACAAGATACAACGGAGGTATCCGAATCCGACCGAATTGATTTTAGAAATTATCAATTTGGAGAAGCTGTTGTGCGGGATTCAACGCTAGAACTTCGGGACGACCCCAGCAATTTTGAACCCGAAGGCAATGTAACTGCAGAAGGGCTCTTTCAGCCGAAAGAATACAAACTAAGATTTTCGCCTAATTTCAGTTATTCTGCGGGGCAATTGAGTACTTATTATGGAACCTCGGCATACGCTTTTGTATCCCTGACGGATCTCTTTGGCGACCACCAGATCTCGTTTGGTTCCAATCTCGTATTTGACCTCCGAAATAGCGATTACACATTTCAGTATGGTTACCTCGGGGGCCGAACCAACTTCTTTGCATCATTCTTTCACCAATCCAGGAATTACCAAACCTATTACGGTGAGCTCTTGAGGTTCAGAACTTTTGGTGGATCTATCGATTTCCAATATCCGCTGAATCGTTACCAGCGTATTGATTACGGGGTATCTGCCATTGGAATTGCAAGAGATTTCAGTACAGTCAGCACCTTTTTTAATCCTGGTGGAGGTTTGAACAGGCCTAGCAACGCAAATACATGGTTTATCTACCCGCAGGTAACGTTTACGGGTGATTATACAATCCCCGGTTTTATTACACCCTCCGGCGGAACCAGGTATGCCATTGGGTTTTCTGGCAGCCCGCCATTAGGTGGAGACATTCCACAATTTGCAACTGTTCTCGGTGATTTCCGCAAATATTTTAATCTTGGAAGCAGATATTCAGTCGCCGTTCGCGGAACCGGTTCTGCATCTTTTGGCCGGGATTCGCAGACATTCTTTATGGGCGGGATGCTCGGATGGATAAATCAGAAATGGTCTGATGCCGAAATTCCATTCGACCGGCTTGCCGATACGTTCTTTACACTGCCGGCCACACCCCTTCGCGGACACGAATTTAATACTACCTTTGGTAACAAGTTTAGCATGGTAAATGCAGAGTTCCGGTTCCCGCTTTTTGCAGCTATTCTGCCTGGTCCGGTTCCGCTGTTACCGCTTTATAATTTGACAGGAGTGGCTTTTGTGGATGCAGGGGCTGCCTGGGGTTTTGATATACCATATTCAAGATTTGCCGACCAAAATGGAAATCCGATTGTTTATTATGAAAACCCCTCCCAACTCGACTGGCGCGTTGGAACAAAAAGAACGGAATATATCAACCCAAATACTGGTCAGCTTCGTGATGGAGAACCTGTAGAGGGTGATATTCAAACAACATTTGTTGATGGTGATATCCTGATCGGTGCCGGATTTGGCCTTCGAACCATTCTTCTGGGGCTTCCTTTCCGATATGATATCGGCTGGCCTTACGGCCGGGGTGGATTCCAGGGCAAACCTATCCACTATTTTACTATCGGAATAGACTTCTAAGCAATTTGAACTTATATATTTCAGGTGTCAGATAACCAACTGAACTTGTTGGCACAAACTGATAAGATTTATAACTTGCCGGGAAAAATTGGTGATGAATAAACCATCTTTTTCCGGCATTTTTTTATTCTGCCTTGCCTTCATGTTGGTGGCAACCAAGCCGGCTTTCCCACAAGAATACAAACTGGTTTGGTCAGACGAATTCAACGGAGACGCCATTAATACAGAAACGTGGAAATTCTGGGAGGGAACGGCGTACAATAACGAACTTCAGTACTATACTCCCAGAAGTAAAAACGCCTATATCAAAGATGGAAAACTCTATCTTGAAGCACATAGAGAGAATTATATGGGCAGAGGATTTACATCTGCGAGAATATCTACGGATAGCACAAGTATTGGATGGGAGCAGGGCCGGTTTGAAGCCCGATTAAAAATGCCCGAGGGAAAAGGATTCTGGCCTGCATTTTGGCTGATGCCCATCAAAGATCTGGGCTGGCCCAGAAGTGGTGAAATCGATATCATGGAATACCGCGGCAATGAACCATACACCACCAGCGGGGCCATCCACTTCTGGAAAAAAGAATGCGAAGGGAATCCCGTTGAATGCCGGAAATTCTTTGTTGAAGAGTTTACGCAAGAAAATAAGTTAAACGACACATTCCATACCTATTCCCTTGAATGGACAAATGATGCACTCATTTGGTATTTGGATGACCAAGAGTATCAACGCATTCCTTTCGAAGAAATTGAAGCTGAGTTCGATCCCTTCTCCGGGCCGTTTTATATCATTCTGAATCTAGCCGTTGGCGGAGATTTCCTTCCAAATCCGGATGAATCCACAGAATTCCCTCAAGCATTTATCGTGGATTATGTAAGGGTTTATCAAAAATAATAAGAACAGTCTGTCCCCAATTGTAATTTGGGACTCGAAAAACCCTCACGCTT
The DNA here is from genome assembly GCF_021462415.1 of Rhodohalobacter sp. 614A. Classification (NCBI taxonomy): domain Bacteria; kingdom Pseudomonadati; phylum Balneolota; class Balneolia; order Balneolales; family Balneolaceae; genus Rhodohalobacter; species Rhodohalobacter sp. 614A. Next base: position 2,108,159 of record NZ_JAKEDS010000001.1, on the reverse strand, counting down.
TGTACCCTTAAAAAAATGCCTTAGCTATTGGCTTCGTTAACTGCCTGCTTAAAATCTTTCGAGACTTTCAGCATGGGCACATATTGCTCCGGTACAATTACTTCTTCGTTGGTTTTAGGATTTCTTGCAACCCGTTGTGCACGTTTCACCACCTTAAAGCTTCCAAATCCTCTGAGCTCAATGGTTTCACCTCGTTTCATGGCATCAATAACCGTATCCATAAACCCGTTAACGACGGCTTCGGTTTCTACTTTTGTTAACCCCGTGGACGATGCGATTACATCTACAATGTCGGCTTTTGTCATAGTTTTTCTTTTGATCTGTTATTCTTAACTAAGTAGTGCTGATAACGATATAGCTCTTAATAATGTAATACAGTTAATGTCAAACTTACCCCTAATCGTTCATTATTAATGCGAAATTTTATAAAAAGTTTTGTCAAATCTTTTATACCTTCGTTTTGAATTCAACTCGGAATTTAAAAGGAACAGATGGAAGTATTAGAAAGAATCGTTGGGTTTTTAAATAATCTTGTTTGGAATACACCTGAAGTTTTACCCGCCATGGTTATTCTGCTGCTCGGCTATGGTATATTTATAACGCTCAGAATGGGTTTCATTCAAATACGCAGATTTACCCATGGTGTTAAAGTTGTAAGTGGTTTTTATGATAACCCGGATGACACAGGAGATGTAAATCACTTTCAGGCACTTTCTACCGCACTTTCTGCAACTGTTGGAATTGGTAATATTGCGGGAGTAGCTATCGCCATTCACTTTGGAGGACCCGGGGCACTCTTCTGGATGTGGGTGACCGCTTTCTTCGGCATGGCCGTTAAGTTTTCTGAATGTACACTATCCGTAAAATATCGAATACAAAATGCTGACGGATCTGTTTCCGGCGGCCCGATGTACTACATAGAAAAAGGACTTGGCCCCAATTGGAAATGGCTCTCTGTAATTTTTGCCAGCCTTGCCGTTATCTGCTCATTTTTTACGGGTAATGCAATTCAGGCCAACACTGTGGCCGATGTGATGGAAAATTCATTCTTCATCATTGTACCCACCTATGTAACCGGCCTCATTACCGCTACAATTGTAGGAATTGTTATCATCGGCGGAATAAAACGTATCGGTTATGTGACGGCACGCCTCACACCATTTATGGCTCTTGTTTATGTTTTGGGAGCACTTTTTATTCTGCTTTTAAATTATGATCAAATCATTCCCTCTTTCGGGACCATCTTTTCCAACGCATTTAATCCTCAAGCCGGAACTTGGGGCGTTGGTTCAGGATTGTTTATCACCACGATGGTCTGGGGCGTAAAACGGGGGCTCTTTTCGAATGAAGCCGGCCAGGGGTCCGCGCCTATTGCCCACGGCGCCGCCAAAACGGAAGAACCTGTCCGCGAAGGTGTAGTGGCCCTTCTTGAACCGTTTATTGACACCATTTTGATCTGTACCATGACCGGACTTGTAATTATTTCAACCGGAGTATGGGATATGAAACATGCCACGGAAGTAAACTTGAATTCACCGGATCTCGAATTCCAGATCACAGAAACTCTCGATGATGAAACCACTCTCGTTGTAAAAGAAGGAATCATTCAAAATGGAACGATGCTTAGAAGTGCTTTCCCGATTGACACGGTTTTTGCCAACTTAGAGCAAACAGAATACTTCACTGGAACCATCAACACACAAAACTTAACTGCCAGAAGCGATGCAAGTGGTGAACAAAGTGGAATTGTGTATGGGAATGAAATTTATAATGGCGCGACACTCACTTCCGAAGGATTTGAACGGGGCCTTGCACCTCTTTTCCCGGGAGGCAAATATATTGTAACCATTTCTGTGTTACTTTTTGCGATATCAACTTCCATATCCTGGAGTTACTATGGAGACCGTTCCATTCAATATTTATTTGGTGATAAATCCATTATCTACTATAAAGGTGTATATGTTATTCTGCACTTTATTGGTGCAATTACAGCACTTGGAACCATCTGGGCAATTGGTGACATTGCCCTTGGGTTGATGACATTTCCAAACCTGATTGCATTATTCGCTCTCTCCGGAGTCGTCTATGCCACAACAAAAGATTATTTCCAACGGCTGAAGGATTCTGAAGACAATGAATAATTCGAATGAGCCAACCGTCATTCAACATCCGGTTGTAGCCAGGGATCTCACAATCCTCAGGGATTCTGGTACTAAAACGGCAGATTTTCGGATGGCGATGGCGAGAATTGCAAGGATTTTAGCCTATTTTGCTCTCAAAGACCTTCCCTTGTCGGAAAAAGAAATCCAGACTCCCATTACAACCGCCAAGGGATATGAGATCGACAAAAGAATTATCGTTGTTCCTATTTTAAGAGCGGGTTTGAGCCTGGTAGATGCTATTATTGATTTTGTACCCGATGCAAAAGTTGGGCATCTGGGCATGTATAGAGACGAAACCACCCACGAGCCCGTTGACTATTATTCAAACCTTCCTCATGGGCTGGATGAAGCGATGGTTCTTTTGGTGGATCCGATGCTGGCAACCGGCGGAAGTGCAAAGGACGCTATTGAATTCCTTCAGAAAAAAGGAGCAAAAAATATTCGCTTTATCTCCCTGATTTCAGCCCCGGAAGGATTGGAACGAATTTCAAAGAATTTTCCCGATGTACAGATTATTACAGCAGCCGTGGATGAAAAACTTAACAGCAATGCTTACATCGTTCCGGGATTGGGTGACGCCGGAGACCGTTACTTCGGGACGGAATCTTAAATACGGACTGATTTTACCGGCTGTATTTCTCACGTTTTCCTGTACCGAACTTTCCGAATACGATAACCAGCAGGTTCAGGCCGCTCTCAACGACTCTCTCATTACCACTTCAGAAAGCTGGGATGTAGAAATTTCATTGTTGCGTGAAGGTCGAACCCGTATGATTATTGAAGGCTCTCATGCTGTTCAATATCAAAGTGAAGAGAATAAAAGAACTACGATAGATGGTCCGGTCTATGTCCAACTATATGATACTACTGGAGCCCTTGAAACAGAGGCATGGAGCAAAGAAGCTGTCTATTTGGAAGATGTGAGAGAGTTTGAGCTGATTGATTCTGTGCGGGTTCAAACTGTGGATGACCGGCAATTATATACCGAATATTTAAAATACATTCAGGATTCTGATCGCATTTCATCTCCGCAATTTGTTACAATCATAACCCCCACAGACAGTATTTCGGGCCGCGGTTTTGATGGACAGACTGATCTTACATCATACACAATTATCGAACCCCGAGGCCGGTTAATCGTCGATTAATGAGAACATTTGCCACATATTGTTTTCTTTCTATTTCCTTATCGCTGATTTGTTTGGCGTTCACTCAATCTGTCAATGCTCAGAACCGGGTGATCATCAACCAGGCCGACCAGGCTGAGGGGGTGACTATTGATGGCGAAAGTGTTCGGAAAATCCTTGGAAATGTCATTCTTACTACGGACGAAATGGTTCTCGAAACGGACAGCGTCTACCAATATATCGACCGAAATTTATTGATGGCATTCAACATCCAGATTGAAACCGATAACGAAATGATCTGGGCTGATACTCTGTACCACGATACGGAAGCAGAATTCAGCCGGCTGCGTGGCCGTGTTATTGTCCAGTCCGACCAAAACATTATGTTCAGCGATTCCATTGATGTTGATATGGAAACCGATATTGCCACATTTGAAGTACCCGTTAGGTTTGAGGACCAGGACGGAACACTGATCGCACAGAGCGGACTCTATTACCAGGAAGTTGATAGCGCCGTTTTCAGGGGAAACGTTCAGTTATCCGATACCACTCAATACATCGAAGCAGATTCGTTATTCATGAATCGAACGAGTGATTTGTACGAGATGTTTGGAAATGTTTTTGCTCACGATTATGAGGATGACGTCCGGTTCTCTGGTCAATATCTGTATGCAGATTCAACCGATTACCGGTTGCTGAAGGACGATGCCTGGCTGATGGAAGTAAGTGAATCAAAAGAAGATACCACCCACCTTTTCGCAGAAACCATTGAATTGACGGAAGTGGATACGGTATCTTACATGGATGCTTTTGGTAACGTGAGAATGTGGTCGCTTGAATTTTCGGCCATTGCTGATACAGCAAATTACAGAGATGATTTAGACCAGTTTATTTTGCGTTCGTCACCCAAACTTTGGCACGAAAATATCCAGCTTAGCGGTCCCTATACAGAAGCGTACATGGAGGATGACAATATTCGATTTCTGACATCCTTTCCACGGCCAATTGTTGTTCAGGAGGACTCTCTGACCGGCCGGTTGCATCAAATGACCGGCGATACGCTGAATGCCTATTTTGAAGAGGGCGAGTTGGAGCGAATCCGGGTCTTTAACAATACAGAAATTATTTTCCACCAACGGGACGAAAATGATCAGCCTGACGGTTTGATAGAGCTTATCTCTGCCGGTCCTTCCATCATGTATTTCGAAAATGGAGAATTTGATTTCTTTAAAGCTCAACAAAACATTGATGGTTCCTATCTTCCTGAAGACTCAACAAATGTTCAGCGAAGACTCGATAATTTTCAATGGAACCCGGATCTGAGACCTGAGAGACCCGACGTTCAAACACCACGCCTCCCTCCCATCCCAGAAGAACGGCCCTTTGAACTGCCTCCTAAATATTTGAGATATCTCGAAAATCAACCAGGTGTAGAAAATGCTGAGGTTAGAACACGTGAACCCGATGAGAACTAAGATTTGATAGGTAAGGATTCATATTTCTATCATTCATATAATTATGTTTATTTACCTGTTCAAAACCGTATAAACCATCGGCATGAATGATTCGGCAGCGAATCTTAACAAGGCAGAACACTATGGCGAAACCAAAAACTATTGATGAATATATTTCGGCAACCGAAGGTACTTTTGCTCATCCGATACTCTCCAAAATCCATGAGATGATTCTTGAAATAGTTCCTGAGGTAGAAGAAGCCATCAAGTGGGGTTCTCCTTCCTACGAGTATAACGGGATTATGATGACCACGGTAAAATTCAAAAAATTTGCAGCGGTATGGTTCCATAAAGGCGCTTTCTTTGATGATCCCGAAAATCTGCTGGAAGCAAGTTCTGACGATACCAAATACATGAGAAAATATATTCTTCACAGTATCAAAGATTTGAATGTAGATGCCCTCAGTGATTTGATCCGTGAAGCGGTGAAGTTTCAGGAAGAAAATGGAGAATTAACGGTACCAGACAAGTCGGAAAAGAAAGAATATTCATCAGATTTGCTTCAAAATGCACTTTCGCTTGACCCGAAAGCAAAAACTGAATTTGATAAGTTTCCCGATTACAAAAAGAAAGAATTCATCGAACACATTGAAACAGCCAAACGGGATACCACCAAGCAACGTCGTCTGGAAAAATCGCTTGATTTGATTCGACAAGGAATTGGGCTGAACGACAAATATCGGTAGCAACGACTTTATCAAAATAAGTGGTTCAAATTAAAAAGGGAGCCGAACATAATCCGGCTCCCCTTCTATTCCATGATTGAACTCAGGTTATGATATGAATGGTATCAAGAAACCAGAGAGTAACATTCGTTAATTTTCTCTCTCCAGATTGGGATCCATGGTAGTAAAATGAAGCAGCCGATAAATCGGGCAAAACTCCACTACTCCGGAAAAGATCAAAATCAGGCCTGCCAATCCCCAATAATTCTCATAAAACAAACCTAAACTGACAATTATCCCACCTGCTATTGTTCTGATTATTGAATCCCAGTATCCTACATTTTTCTTCATAATCATGGCGATCACCTCAAGTCTTTTTTTTAATACTCAAGTTATGGTACCGCTAAAATCTCTCAATAAGTTTCTCTCTCAATGCTATTTAAATAGTAAAAATTTCTCTGCTGAAGAGTGAAGAGACCAAACCTGATCGTACTCTAAGGTGCCTCCTTAATTTGATGTAAGGATTTTTCCTATACTCTCTTTTGAATTACTTATGTTTAGGGGACGCCAATTTAAACGGAAGTAATTTGCTCTATGTCTCAGGATGATTCATCATTTCAATCTCTTCGATGGGAAGACGACCATTTAACCATACTCGATCAAACATTTCTGCCCGACCGCGAGGTTTATATTGATCTGAATTCAGTTGGACAAATATGGGATGCCATCAAGAAACAAAAACTCCGCGGAGGCCCGGCAATAGGAATTGCAGGAGCTTATGGGCTTTATTTCGGAGTTCTGAACCTGCCCGATTCAGCATTCCAAACCTTTCACAGCGAGTGCCAGCGGATTGCAGATTACATCAAATCGGCCCAGCCTGCCGCAATGAATCTCTCCTGGTCATTACAAAGAGTGCTGAAAACCATTTTTGCACACAAAGAAGAAGATATTAATCTTATAAAAGAGAAAGTACTTGATACAGCTATAACCATTCACCAGGAAGATCGCCGGATGTGCAAAACCATTGGGAAGAATGGCCTGGATATAGTTCCAAAAAATGCCGGTATTCTAACTCATGACAACACCGGCGGACTTGCCACCGGAGAATACGGAACGGCATTGTCGGTAATTTCACATGCTCACAATGCCGGGAAACTGAAAATGGTTTGGGTAAATGAAACCCGTCCGCTTTTACAGGGTGCCCGGCTGACAACATGGGAGCTTAAAAAATCAGAAATTCCGCACACCCTGAATGTCGACGCAGCCGCAGCAATCCTTATGAAAGAAGGCAAGATTGATTTGGTGATTACCGGAGCTGACCGGATTTCGAAAAATGGCGATACTGTCAACCGAATTGGTACATACAACCTGGCCGTTTTGGCAAATGCCCATCATATCCCTTTTTATATCGCGGCCCCGCTCTCAACCGTTGATATGAACCTTGAAAAAGGCGATGAATTTGAACTTGAAGAGCGTGAACCGGACGAGGTAACTCATTTCGGCAATAAACAAACCGCCCCTGACAAAATTGATGTATACAATCCCGCCTTTGACATCACCCCCAATAAACTGATAACAGGTTTTATCACAGAAAAAGGGTTGATAAAACCGGACTTTAAAAAGAATTTTGAAGGCCTGTTGAGCTAATTAAACGGCTTCAAATCCTTCGAGTTCACGGGTTTCCAAGGCCAAAGCTTCATTCAGGCGATCCATCCCCAAGCCTTCACGTAAAAGCTGTGATGGCTGATTGGTAAGATCCAGAATGGTTGTTTCGTCTGCAACAAGGGGCTCTTGGTTGTCAATGATTACGTCCACAATTTTATCAAACCGACTCAAAAAGAGCTCACGATCTCCATCTTCCGGGTGTCCATGCTCAACTCCTTTCAGTTTTGCAGTGATTGCCAAAACCGGCCGGCCAAGCTCTTTGATCAACTCCAGACAGATTGGATACTCCGGTACACGTATGCCCACCGTTCGTTTCTTGGGATGCGTTAATAACCGCGGCACTTCGCGTGTAGCGGGCAGAATAAACGTATAAGGCCCGGGAATAAGGCGCTTTATCAATTTAAAATTGTCATCACTCAAATGGGCAAAAGTAGAAACATGCTCAAGAGAATGGCACATTACAGTCAGATGATCCTTCTTCCCCATCTGGCGGATCTTACGGATTCGGTCCATCCCCTTTTTATTCTGATAATCACAAATCAAAGCATATTGGCTGTCGGTTGGTAATAGTGCTACCGCCTCCTTCCTTAAATCATCACTGATTTCATAAATTTTGTCACGATGAGGGGTATCCGGATGAATCTTAATTCGTTTTGCCATAAAATATTACATGATTTATGATTGTTGGATATGATCGTCTACTACAATTAAATCTTTTTAATGGAAAAAAGTTGCATCATTTTTTGGAAGAAAATGGAAAAACCGATTCCAACGATTCAAAGAATTTTTGTGTTACATATTTTGAGAATAAACAATAATAAATACGAGGAACAGGATGAAGACAAACATAAAAGCGTGGTGGCTGGGACACTCGGCTTTTCGACTTGAATCGCCGTCAGGACTGGTCATTTATATCGATCCTTTTTTATCGGATAATCCATCTACGCCAGATGAGCATAAAAACCCGAACGATATTGATTTTATACTTCTAACACACGGGCATGGAGATCATGTGGGCGATACGGTTGATCTCGCCAAAAAAACCGGGTGTAAAGTAGTTTCACAAGTGGAACTGTCCGGATTGCTGAAAAAACATGGGCTGCTTGAAGATCAGGCTGTAGAATTTAATAAAGGCGGATCGATTCATTATGATGATTTCTCTGTAACTCTGGTCAATGCAAATCACAGCTCTTCTTATCAGGGCGAATATGCCGGTGAAGCTGGCGGACTTGTCATCTCCTTTGAAGATGATATTTGCTTCTACCACATGGGAGATACAAACATTTTTGCCGACCTCGATTTTTACAGGGGAATGTATGAACCACATGTTGTAGCTGCCCCCATAGGAGACTACTATACAATGGGGCCTCAGGAAGCGGCGATGTGCATCGAGATGCTGAATCCCAAAATTGCCGTACCCATCCACTATGGAACCTTTCCGGTTTTAACTGGGGATCCAAAGGAATTCAAAAAGTTCACCAAAGAATACTCGGATACAAAAGTTCTGATTCCAAAAGCAGGTGAACAATTTTTAGGTGATTAGAGTACACCAATCATTTTTGCAGGTCAGCGAACCTGTTTTGATGGCGCAAGCGTTTCGCTTGCGCCATTTTTATTTTCATACATAAGCATTCAACAAAAAGAAAATCACAACTCCTGTTATAGAAACATAGAGCCAGATTGGGAATGTCCACTTCGAAACTTTTCGATGTGTCTTAAACTTGCCTGAGAATGCAAAATAATAACTCGTTAAAACCAATGGCACTACAAATGCTGAGAGTATAATGTGCGAAATCAGAATGGTGAAGTAGACCGGCCGAATCCATCCCTGACCGGGAAAGGGTGTATCACCGGCATAATGATGATAAACCAGGTAACTAATCAGAAATAAACTCGATGTAATAAAGGCAGTAAGCATAAACCGCATATGAACCTTGTATTTCCTCTTTCGAATAGCCACGTATCCTGAGAGAATCAGAACAGTGCTTACGCTGTTTAAAAAAGCATTAAGAGCCGGCAATTGCCGAACCCAGCTTTCCGAAGCGCCGGCAGAATCACTGAAGTAAAGCAGGTAAATTAAAAACAGGAACGCAGCAAGGCTCACTACTAAAATGGTAGCAATTGCTTTCTTGACACTAATTTCTTTTAAAAATTGTACCGTTAGTTCTTTATCTAATGTCGATTTCATTCAAACTTCTTTAGAATTTTAAAAAATTTTCCACGCACAAAAATACGGTTTTATTACTTTTTTGATGAGTATAATTCCATCGGTTCATCAAAAATTCCCGAAATAAACATTTGTTTATCTCCATTTCATTCGGTTTGTTACAATTGCTAAATACCTATCATTCAAGATTTTTTAAAGTGATAGTCATGTTCGAATTCAAACCTCATTCGCTTTCAAACCAAAACTCAAAAAAAATTGCTGTTTTATGAGCAATTATTTGCTCTGTGTCCTATCTTACTGCCGCATTTTCAATGAGGTTTTAATCAATAACACCTTTGGTTATTTAGATTCATTTTAAATATTAATTTTGAGTGCAAATCAGGTATGCAGATTTGAATATATTCGGTACCTTTTGACGCTAAATACCAAAGCATTTTTTTGAAACAGGTTATATCCAAATTCATTTATGGCTCAGATTTTTCCTAAGTGGACAAACGAAGCACCCCGACGAATTCTTTTAGGCTCTATTATATTTTTAAATGCTATCGTTTTTTGTATTTGGTACTTCTTCTCTCCTGAATTTATAGACGTTGGCTATTCTCCAGAACAACCGGTTCCGTTCAGCCATAAAATTCATGCCGGCCAGTTGGGAATGGATTGTAAATACTGCCACACTCAGGTTGAAGAGTCACGATATGCAAATATCCCTGCAACACAAACTTGTATGAACTGTCACAGCCAGATTTTAACGGACAGTGAAAATCTTGCGCCCATTCGGGAAAGCTGGGAGACCGGAGAGCCCATGCAATGGACACGGGTACACATGCTTCCCGATTATGCTTATTTCAATCATGCAGCGCACGTAAACGTTGGAGTTGGTTGTGAATCATGCCACGGAAGAATCGACAGAATGGAACAGGTTTTCCAGGCCAAACCGCTTAGTATGGGTTGGTGCCTCGATTGCCACCGGGCGCCGGAACAACATCTGCGTCCCGTATCTGAAGTAACCACGATGGGTTACAGTGTTGAAAATCAAATTGAACTTGGACTTGAGCTGGTTGCTAAACACAACATCAGTGCTCCTACGTATTGCCAGGGATGTCATTACTAACCGTTGTTTCGCTCCCTTATTAATTATGAGTTTTAAACAAAATATTCTGTAAAGAATGAGTGATCAGTCAAATCAAACTACATACTGGAAAAGCTTAAACGAGCTTGCTCAAAATAAAGAGTATCAAAAATATGTAGAACGAGAATTTCCCGAGAATGCCACAGAAATGACTGACCAGGTATCCCGAAGAAGTTTCCTTCGGGTTATGGGCGCTTCTATTGCTCTCGCGGGTTTCGCTTCTTGCCGTAAACCGGTTCAAAAAATTCTTCCATTTTCGAAAATGCCGGAAGATGTTGTGTTGGGAGAACCTCTTTTTTACGCAACAGCCATGCCTTTTCAGGATGCTGTTACAGGACTATTAGTTGAAACCATTGAAGGGCGTCCCAGAAAAATTGAAGGGAATGAGGAGCATCCCAGCAGCCACGGCGGTACAAATATTTATCACCAGGCCGCCATTCTCAGTTTATACGATCCCGATCGTTCACGCTCTCCTATTTTAAATGGAGAAAATTCAACCACTGCAGATTTTGTACTTTTTGCGGCAGAACATTTTGAAGATCGCGAACAACCCATTCTTTTTATTGATGAAGCAAACTCCTCGCCTACCTATCAAAGGCTGAAGGAACAGATTTTAGAACAATTTCCAAATGCCGAATGGGTAACATTTGAACCATTCAACGATAACAATGCGATTGAAGGTACTCAAATCGCTTTTGGACAGCGGCTGCGAACAGTTAATCATTTTGAAAGCGCAAATATTATTGTCTCGCTCGATGATGACTTCATGAGTCCGCATGCCAATAAGAATAGCGTTGAGAATGTCTACAATGTAAATGAAACCCGTAAGGTTACCTCTCCTGAAGACGAAATTTCACGGATTTACTGTGTAGAAAACAGTTTCACAAGTACCGGTTCTTTTGCTGATCACAGGTTACGGGTTAAAACCTCTCACATCCCTTCTTTTATTTATGCGCTTGCGGGACGATTGTCTCAACAAGTAAGCGGATTGGATGCATTCAGAGGTATTTCCAACGACTATAGCCAGAGCGATTGGATGAATGCTCTTGTTGATGATTTACTGAATAATCAGGGAAGCTCGGTTCTTACCGTTGGTTCTCAGTATTCACCGGCCGTTCATGCAGCTGTTGCAGCTATGAATGCGGCTCTTGGCAATGTAGATACTACTGTAACGTATCACGAATTGCCATTCCAGAATGACCGAAATGAAAATGAGGCATTTTCAACAGCTATTAGTGATCTAAAATCAGGAACTTATTCTACTGCAGTTCTTATTGGAACCGATGTAGCCTATACAGCTCCTTCTGATTTGGGTATCGTGGAAGCACTTGAAAATACAGATACCACGATCCATCTGTCTGATTATGTGACCGAAACTTCACGCCTGTGTACATGGCATGTGAATCGTGCACACTTTCTTGAATCCTGGGGTGACGGCCTCTCTTATTCCGGCCAACGCTCTATTATTCAACCTCAAATTCAGCCTTTGTTCGGCGGAATCAGTGAAATTGAATTATTAGATGCCATTCTCAGCGGAGAAGAACCCTCTGGTTACGATCTCGTCAGAGAAACCTGGCAAGGCTCGCTTCCCGGAAATTTTGAAGATCAATGGGAACAGATCCTGCATGACGGTATTGATGCAGACAGCGGGTTCAACAATGTTGCTGTTTCATTAACGGGTAATTTTGCACAGGCCATACAGGAAGATCAGGGCAGCAAAATGGTCGATGGTATCGAAATAGTTATCAAACCAGATAGCAAACTTTTCGACGGACGATTTGCCAATATTAGCTGGCTTCAGGAATTACCAGATTCCATGACAAAAGTAACGTGGGATAATGTGGCACTAATGAGCCCGGCTACCGCTGAAAGTTTAGGAATTGATCCTGAAAGAAGCTTTAGCAGTGACGAAGTTCCGATGGTTCGAATTTCGGTTAATGAAGATACTGCGATTGAAATTGCAGCGTGGGTTCAACCTGGCCATGCCGATGATTCTATTACACTTACAACAGGATATGGACGCGAGAATATTGGGCGCGTAGCCGATGGAGTGGGTGTTAATACCTTCCCATTAAGAACCTCTTCAAATCTGTTTTTCCAGGCTGCTGAAGTGGAAGCAACAGGTTCTACATACACCATTGCGTGTACACAGGATCATCAAAGCCTCGAAGGGCGGGACATGATCCGAAAAGCGTCTATCGAACAGTACAGAGAAAACCCGGACTTTGCTTCTTATGAAAGTCAACACGGTTATGAAGTTCCCGGTTTGGAAGAAGCAGCTCACGAAGGAGATTCAAAAGGGCCAATTTCGCTTTTTAATGAACAATATGGCCCTAACCACGAACCGCAATGGGGAATGGCTATTGACCTGAACTCATGCTTTGGATGCGGAGTTTGTACCATTGCCTGCCAGGCTGAGAACAATATTCCTGTTGTAGGTAAGCGGGAAGTAGCCCGGCGAAGAATCATGCACTGGATTCGAAATGACCGATATTATGCGGGTGACATGGAAAATCCCGAAGCATACCACCAGCCGGTACCATGTATGCACTGCGAAATGGCTCCTTGCGAGCAGGTTTGTCCGGTTGCAGCCACTACACATAGTGAAGATGGCATGAACCAAATGACATACAACCGGTGTATTGGTACCCGATATTGTGCAAATAACTGCCCATTTAAAGTCCGCCGGTTCAATTTCTTTAATTACTCGAAAGAATATTTAACCACCGGAGATGATCCTGAAATTATACAGATGGCAATGAATCCGGATGTAACGGTTCGTTTCCGTGGTGTGATGGAAAAATGTACCTATTGCGTTCAGCGCGTTAACAGGGCTAAAATCAAATCCAAGATTGAACGTGGTACACCAAGGCCGCAAGACGGAGCTTTTCAGACCGCTTGCCAGCAGGCTTGCCCGTCTAATGCCATTACGTTTGGCGATTTGACAGATCCTGACAGCGTAGTTTCTCAGCAAAAGATGAATAGCAGAAATTATGTAATGCTCGAGGAAATGAATGTTCGGCCAAGAACTTCTTACCTGGCCAAGCTGAGCAATCCGAATTCCGAATTAGAAACAACCACCAACGATACTCACTCGCAACATTAGTAAACATGAGTAAAACGTACAAATACGTTCCAGAGCCCGCTCTTATAAAGGGGAATCATGATTTTAAAGACATAACTGCAATGATTACGGACATTAATGTCCGGCCTACCCCGAAAGGGTGGTACATTGCATTCGGCATTGCCAACATGCTTCTCTTACTTCTGCTTGTTTCAATAGCCTACCTCATTTGGCAAGGAACCGGAATTTGGGGACTTAATGCTCCTGTTGGCTGGGGTTGGGCAATTATCAACTTTGTATGGTGGGTGGGTATTGGTCACGCCGGAACACTGATTTCAGCGATTTTATTCCTGTTTCGTCAGGGCTGGAGAACGGCTATTAACCGTTTTGCTGAAGCTATGACCATTTTTGCCGTAATGTGTGCCGGTATATTTCCGGGCATTCACGTAGGTCGTATCTGGGTTATTTACTGGGTATTCCCGATTCCAAACCAAATGTCGATGTGGCCTAATTTTAACAGTCCGCTGCTTTGGGACGTGTTTGCCGTATCAACCTATTTTACAGTATCGCTTTTATTCTGGTACGTAGGCCTTGTTCCGGATTTTGCCACGATCAGAGATCGTATCAAAAGCAAAATCGGAAAAATGGCTTATGGAACCTTTGCCCTCGGCTGGAGAGGAAGTAACCGACACTGGTGGAATTATGAAAAAGCTTATATGATTCTTGCGGGTCTTGCGACTCCACTTGTACTTTCGGTACACACCATTGTATCGTTCGACTTTGCCGTGTCCATCATTCCTGGTTGGCACACTACAATTTTCCCTCCTTACTTCGTTGCCGGAGCTGTTTTTTCAGGTTTTGCCATGGTATTAACCCTGATGATCATCTGCCGAAAAATCTATGGTCTTGAGGATATTATGACCATCGATCATATGGAAAAGATGAATATGATTATACTGGTTACCGGTACCATGGTCGGTTTCGCTTACATTATGGAGCAATTCATTGCCTGGTATAGCGGTGTAGAATATGAGAAAGCAATTTTTATGCTTCGTGCCGCCGGACCTTATGCCTGGGCTTATTGGATTATGTTTGCCTGTAACGTATTCTCACCCCAGTTTTTCTGGTCTAAGAAATTACGACGAAACGTAGCATTTACGTTTGTCATCTCAATCATTGTGAATATTGGAATGTGGTTTGAGCGATTTGTAATTACCGTTACATCCCTCTCAACCGACTTCCTGCCTTCATCCTGGGGATACTACTCTCCCACTATTTGGGATATGGCAACATATATTGGAACCTTCGGTTTGTTCTTCACCTTCTTCCTGCTCTTCCTTCGGTTCTTGCCGATGGTAGCGGTTGCTGAAATAAAAGGAGTCATGCCACAGGCAGATCCTCATAATTATGATAAGAACGGTGAATATGTACCACCGAAGGTAGAAGTCCCTGAACCATACAAAAATCAGACTAATTGATAACGTCATGAATAAAGACAATTCAGAAAAGACGATCTATGGTATTCTTGCTGAGTTCAGGAATCCAAAGGAATTGACAGACGCGTCAAAATCTATTGTTGAAAGCGGCTATCAGCATTTTGATACATTCAGCCCCTTTCCCATTCACGGTATCGACAAGGCAATGAACCTGAAAAAGTCGAAACTGGGATGGATTGTTCTCGGTCATGGTATGCTCGGTTTTCTTGGCGCTCTGTCATTAATCAGCTTTACTATGGTTTTCGACTATCCGATGAATATCAGTGGTAAGGCTTTGGCGAATGTGCCGGCGTGGATTCCAGTCACATTTGAGCTCACCGTATTACTTTCGGCTTTTGGAGCTGTTTTCGGAATGTTTTTCCTGAATGGCTTGCCAAAATTCAATCATCCTCTTTTTAATTCAGAAAATTTTCAACGAGCAACTGATGATGGATTTTTTGTTTGCATAGAATCAGAAGATCCACAGTTCGAAGAAGAAAAAGTGACAAAGTTCCTCAAAGATGCCGGAGCTACAAACATCGAAACCATTTATGATGAATAGTTTCTTAACTATGAGATTATCGAAGAAAAATATCAGCATCCTTCTTTTATCGGGTTTGTTTATGCTCTCCTGCCGGGGGCACATCTCTGAAAAGCCACCGATTCACCCAAATCCTAATATGGATTTCCAGGAACGGTATAATGCGCAGGAAGTGAATACCTTTTTTGAAGACAGTATGGCGATGAGACGCCAGGTTGAAGGAACCATTGCACGCGGCATGCTTAAACAAGACGATGCCTATTACCGGGGTTTAAATGAAAGTGGCGATCTGGTCGCAGAAATTCCGGTTGAAGTAACCAAAGAGCTGATCTACCGCGGAAAAGAACGATATGACATTTATTGCAGCGTTTGCCACGGAGGTGTAGGTAACGGTCGCGGAATTATTATGACAGGTCAATACGGATATGTACCCGCACCATCATTCCATACCGATCTGATTCGCCAAATGCCGGATGGACACTTTTTCTCAGCTATTACAAACGGAATTCGAACCATGCCTTCATACGCTACCCAGATTAAGGTTCAAGACCGCTGGGCTATTGTTGCGTATATCCGGGCATTGCAGCGAAGTCAGAATGTTCCTGAATCTGAAATGGGTCGTTTTGATGTAGACCTTGCCGAACTTCAGCAGGAATACCAGGCCGAACAAGAAGAGCTGGCAGCCCTTGAAGAAGCAAGAAGCGCCGGTGCAAGCGATGAAGTTTCTGCTGAAAGAGGAGAACAACTTTATACACAAAATGCCTGCCAGACCTGTCACTCAACCGACGGAACACGATTGGTTGGCCCTACTTTCCAGAATCTTTTTGGTCATGATGTACCATTAGAAGATGGTTCCACCGTAGTTGCAGACGAGGATTACATCAGGCAATCTATCCGGGAACCTAACTCCCAGATTGTTCAAGGGTTTGCACCTTCTATGGTGCCGTTCGATTATCTGAGCGACAGCGAAATTGAATCGCTTATCGAATTCATTAAATCATTATCTGACCAGTCTGAATCTGAAGAATAATTTCGATCAAAAATTTTAGAATAAATGGCTTCAACAAGTCCAAAAATTACTGATTCAATCCAATTCCCGGAAAACCTGGACGTTTCCAAAACATTCTATGGGTTTGGCATTGTTGGTTTAATTGCCAGTGGCGTAGGTTATTTTCTGAACTCAGAGCAGTTCTTCTTTTCGTACCTGACGAGTTTTGCCTTCTATACAAGTATTGCACTTGCTTCCCTCATTCTTACGATGATTCATCATATTACCCGATCATCCTGGGGAACGGTGATCCGCAGAATTCCTGAATCCTTTGCTTCAAACCTCTGGATTTGGTCCATCTTTGTTATCCCTGTACTTTTGGGAATGCATAGCCTCTACCACTGGACACATGTTGATGCCGTTGCACATGATCCTATTTTATCCCAAAAAACAGCGTATTTAAACACCTCGTTTTTTGTTATTCGACAGTTTATCTACTTCGCTGTTTGGGGATTCCTGGGTTATAAACTGCATCAGGTATCTGTGAAGATGGACAGAACGAATGACTGGGGCCTTACGGAGCTGCTCAAAAAACTGAGTGCACCCGGTATTCTGGCCTTTGCCTTAACCGTTGCATTTGCAAGTTTTGACTGGTTGATGTCGCTCGATCCACATTGGTTTTCAACGATGTTCGGCGTTTACTTTTTTGCGATGAGCTTCCAGGCACTCTTCCCTATTTTAATTCTTTTTATTTTCTGGATGCACAGAAAAGGTATTCTCGAAAATACCATCCAAAAATCCCACATTTACGATCTTGGAGCCTGGTTCTTTGGATTCACTGTTTTCTACGCATATATCGCATTCAGCCAGTTACTTTTGATTTATTACGCAAACATTCCGGAAGAAACTCTTTGGTTTTATCACAGGCTTGAAGGAAGCTGGGCTTACATCAGCTATGCTTTGATTATCTGCCGGTTTGCCATTCCGTTTATTGTTCTGTTAAACCGCGATACCAAACACAATCACAAAATATTAATCGGTATATCCGTACTTGTAATTGTCATGCATTTCCTCGAATTGTACTGGATTGCGATGCCAACACTGCACCAACACGGAATTTCTTTTAGCTGGCTTGATTTTGCCACATTGATCGGTCTCGGCGGCATTTTTATGGGACTCTTTTTCCAACGGTTCAAGAAACACAACATGGTTCCGGTGAACGATCCCAAACTTTCGGATTCACTTCACAAAACGTATCATCAATAATCATTTGTAAATTTTACCAGTATGAGTAAGCAGCAAAAAACATTTACTGATGAAGAAAAAAAGCAGATTGCTTTAGAGGCAGCCTCCGGTGGCGAAGATGCCATCACAAAGCTTTCTGAAAAACATGGTGTTTCTGAAGAAGAAATTAGAAATTGGATACGCGAAACCGACGTCAGCGACGTTGCAACTGTTACCAAGGAAGAAGACGTTTCCCTGGAAGCTACAGAGGAGTTTATAGAGTCTGTAAATTATGGAGCCAATTTTGACCGGCTCAACTATAAACGATTAATGTTCTGGTCCGTTTTTGGAATTGTTATGATGTTGGTCATTATCCAGTCTATTATGTTTATACATAATTATACCGAATCCTCGGCCACCATTCTTCGATCTGAGCAAAGCCAATTCTACGAAATTGACGAAATGAAGCTTAATGAACAGGAAACGCTCAATTCCTTTGGTGTTGTAGATGCCGAAGCGGGTATTTACAGAATCCCAATAGATAGTGCAATCACACAGATTGCAAATGAATAGCGTTTTTTATCAAATATGAGAAAACTGACACTGAGCATACTGGCGTACCTTTCAGTGTTTTTTCTTTTTGATAGTTCACATGCACAGTTAAACCAGGGTAAGCCTGCCATTCTCGATGAGATTGGCGTTGATGAGAATCTTGGAGATACCATTCCCCTGGATCTCCGTTTTGTTAACTCTCAGGGCGACTCTGTTCGCATTGGCGATCTGATTGAAAAAGGAAAACCTGTACTTCTGAATCCATTGTATTATGAATGCCCTGTACTTTGCAGTGTTGTTCTTGATGGAGTTTTTGAAGTAGCTGACGAATTGAAATGGACACCCGGTACAGATTATACCATTATATCCTTCAGCATAGATCCCGGTGAAACACCGGCGATTGCTGCTGAAAGCAAACAACAATATTTATCGGATTTAAACAGGCCCGGTGCCGAACAAGGCTGGCATTTTTTAACCGGTTCTCAAGAATCCATTGATAAATTGACGGAAGCCATCGGTTTTCGTTATAAATACGACGAAGACAAAGACCAATATATTCACATGGCAAGCATTATGCTGCTCAGCCCGGAGGGCGAAATCGTGCGGTATCTTTACGGAGCAACATTCAGTGAATTTGATTTACGGAATGCACTCTACGAAGCTGCCGACGGAACCATTGGCTCAACCGTCGATCAAGTCGTTTTATACTGTTTTACTTACGATCCGGATTCCAAAAGTTATGTACCCGTTGCGCTCAATATAATGAAGCTCGGTGGCTTGGCTACCGTAATTATTCTGGGTATATTTCTTGGCGTTTTCTGGAAGCGCGAGCGGAACTCTTCCAAACCACCAAAAATTGAAATTAATCGATGAATAATCTTAGTGATTTTATGCTCCCACCTGCCAAAAGTACTGTGGCAGGACAAACGGATGCATTATTCAATTTCATTAATGTTACCAGTCTGGTTTTCCTGATTGGTATCACCATTGCAATTATCTTTTTTGCATGGAAATACAGACGCAAATCAGAAGACGATGTAACTCCTGTTATTACCCATAATAACAGGCTTGAAATTACCTGGTCGGTTATTCCGCTGATTTTGGTAATTATTGTATTTGGCTGGGGATATACAGGCTATATGAACAAAGCCACTCCACCGGATGATTCCTACGAGATTCGTGCTGTTGGAAAAAAATGGCTCTGGGAATTTCATTACCCAACCGGCCATGTAAGTGTTGGTGAATTACACGTCCCCGTAGATCGGCCTGTAAAACTGGTTATGAGTTCTGTGGATGTTATTCATTCGCTTTACATTCCCGATTTCCGCGTAAAGCAGGATGTTCTTCCAAACCGGTACACATCTTTATGGTTTGAAGCTACCGAAACCGGGGAATCTGTTGTGTTCTGTACAGAATATTGTGGAAATGCCCACTCGAATATGATGGCTACCGCTTTCGTTCACACCCAACAGGATTTCGAAACCTGGCTTGCAAATGCAGGTTCTGCTGATGACGATTTACCACCTGTTGAACTTGGAGAAGTACTTACGCAAAGAAATGCATGTACAACATGTCATTCAACCGACGGAAGTATTTTACAGGCCCCCTCTTTCCAGGGCTTATTTGGCTCTGAAAGGCCACTTGAAAGTGGAGAAACCGTTGTTGCTGACGAAAACTACATTCGCGAAAGTATTCTCAATCCACAGGCAAAAATTCATGAAGGCTTTCAACCGGTAATGCCTGCTTTTGCCGGCACACTGGACGACGATCAGATCAATGCAATTATCGAGTACATTAAAACCTTAGAATAAGTACATGGCTACGAACGAAGCAATTAGCACCCGAAAGATTCAGGTAAAACGGTTCAAGCCGGAAGAATATCCTGAAAAACATTATTTAAACCAGGAAACAGGTCTATGGGCATGGCTCACAACGGTTGATCACAAGAAGATCGGCCTGATGTACCTCATGTCAGTTGCCTTGTTTTTCTTTGTTGGCGGCGTTTTAGCTCTCCTTCTTCGTACCGAGCTGCTTACACCTGCCCGTAATTTCATGACCGCCGATGTGTACAACCAGGTGTTTACACTGCACGGCGCCATTATGATTTTCTTCTTTTTGATTCCGTCTGTACCCGCTGCTTTAGGTAACTTTATTTTGCCGCTACAGTTGGGAGCAAAGGATGTGGCTTTCCCCCGATTAAACCTCGCCAGTTTCTACATTTATGTAATTGGTGCTCTGTTTACATTGACAGCTATTTTCACCGGCGGAATTGATACCGGATGGACCTTCTACACTCCCTACAGTACCACCACGGGAGGAAGTGTTATGATGATGACACTCGGGGTATTTATTCTTGGATTTTCATCGATCCTGACAGGATTGAACTTTATTGTAACCATTCACAAACTCCGCTCACCCGGTATTACGTGGGATAAACTTCCCCTGAATCTTTGGGGACTCTACGCTACCAGTTTGATCCAGATTCTTGCTACTCCTGTTCTGGCTATTACGCTTCTTCTTCTTACGATGGAACGGGCTTTGGGAATCGGTATTTTTGATCCCGCTCTTGGCGGCGATCCGGTTCTGTATCAGCACTTTTTCTGGTTCTACTCTCACCCGGCTGTATACATTATGATTGTTCCCGGCTTTGGTATTGTGTCGGAAGTTATCTCCACCTTTTCAAAGAAAGTGATTTTTGGATACTGGGCCATTGCATTGTCATCTCTCGCCATTGCTTTTATCGGATTCCTGGTTTGGGGACACCACATGTTTACCTCTGGTCAGTCAACCCTTGCCAGTATGGTATTCTCATTCCTCACTTTCCTTGTAGGAATTCCCACAGGTATTAAAATCTTTAACTGGCTGGCAACGATGTACAAAGGTTCAATCGAACTAAAAACGCCCATGCTTTATGTCATGTCGTTTTTGTTCCTGTTTACCATTGGCGGATTTACCGGCATTATGTTGGGAGCCCTTGCCGTAGACGTTCACCTCCACGATACCTACTACGTAGTTGCCCACTTTCACTATGTGATGATGGGTGGAATGGTAATGGCATTTCTTGCCGGACTGCACTACTGGTGGCCAAAAATGTTCGGTAAAATGTACAACGAACGACTCGCAAAAATTGCCTGTGGAATTGTGTTTGCAGGATTTAACATGACATTCCTGCCTCAGTTTGTGATGGGAGCTCAGGGAATGCCAAGACGATATTTCAACTATATCGATCAATTCCAGCCGTTCCACCAGTTCTCTACTTTGGGAGCTTATACAATGGGCGTTGGATTTTTATTGATGGCAGGTTATCTCTTTTACTCACTCAAAAAAGGTGAAAGAGCTCCGGCAAACCCGTGGGGAAGCCGCTCACTTGAATGGCAAACACCATCACCGGCACCACTTCACAATTTTGATTATACGCCGGTTATTATCAACGGGCCTTATGATTACCACAAACCCATGTCTGAATTTCAACTTGGGATTGCAACACCCCACCACAACGGTCACCATGCAGACGAGCCGGTGGACGTTATCAAACCTGAACAAGAAAAAGCATAAATATTAGATCGCACGACTATGGCTGTAACTACTGCAACAGGTGAGCATAGAACGGAACATCTGCAACACCATTTTATAGATTCCGATCAACAATTTGAATCGGCAAAACTGGGAATGTGGATCTTTCTTGTAACGGAAATACTTTTCTTCGGCGGGCTTTTTGCCGCATATATCGTTTACCGATCCTGGTATCCCGAACTCTATACCATGGCTTCAGAAGAATTAAATACCCTTTGGGGTGGTGTAAACACGGTTGTACTCATCGGTAGTTCGCTGACAGTGGCTATGGCAATCCGTTCTGCCCAGTTAAATCAGATTAAAGGATTGATTTACAACCTTTATATCACGATCGGTTTGGCTTGCGTGTTTATGGTGATTAAGTTTTTTGAATACAGCCATAAATTCCACCTTGGAATCTATCCCGGTTCATACTACACCTACGAAGGGATTGCACACGAAAAAGCGAATATCTTTTTCAGTATTTACTACATGATGACAGGTGTTCACGGCCTTCACGTTACCATTGGAATCGGCCTGATGATATGGCTTGTTGTGAAAGCAAAACGGGGAGCCTTGCACAGTGGATATTACACTCCGGTTGAAATCACCGGCCTATACTGGCACCTTGTGGATATCATCTGGATTTTCCTCTTCCCACTTTTATACTTAATTGACTAACCGATAAACTTTACTGACTATGTCCGGACACGATCATCACATTTCATCAGCAAAATTCTTATGGGGTATTGGGATTGCTCTTTTCATACTTACAGTGATTACCGTTGCAGTAACCTATATTCACTTTCCCGCCCCTTGGAATATTGTAGTGGCAATTAGTATTGCAGTTGTAAAAGCTACTCTGGTAGCCGCATTTTTCATGAACCTTTATTGGGATTCAAAGTTCAACGGCATGCTGCTCATCACATCCCTTATCTTTTTCGGGCTTCTGATTGGGCTAACCTTGTTAGATACACTTTTCAGAACAGACCCTATTCCAGCTTTTTAAGAAACGTATTTCACAGAATTTCAAAAGCCGGCTTCAATGAAGCCGGCTTTTTTTGTTTCCGCGATGTGATCATCAATTCTAATTCTTTTTTTGCCAAATCATTGCCAATATTCAAACCACATAATTAAGAGTTCGTGGCTCGTCTCCAATTTATTATTTTGTATTTTGTTGCGTTAAGGAGTTAACCATCAACAAGTACGTGATAAAGAATTATGGCTGATGTAAAACCGGTTGAGTTTGGAAACTTTGAGCTTTACCCCATCGAAGCAGGACGATTTAGATTAGACGGCGGAGCCATGTTTGGAGTGGTTCCAAAAACGCTCTGGAGCAAGCAGATCCCCGCGGATGATAAAAACCGTATCTTAATGGGAATGCGATGTCTCCTGATCAAATCAAAAAAAACAGATAAAGCCTATCTTGTTGATAATGGAAGCGGTGATAAATTCAACGATAAAATGGCTTCCATTTACGATCTTGATTACGACCACAGTGACTTGATTTCATCCCTCAAAAATTGTGGATTTGAACCTGCTGATATTACCGATATCATTTTCACACATCTCCATTTTGATCATTGCGGTGGCACAACAACGTATAATGAACAGGGAAAAATTTCTGAAGTTTTCCCGAAGGCCACCTATCATGTAAACAAACGGCATTGGGAAACGGCAAACCATCCCAACGCCCGTGAAAAAGCAAGCTTTTTTCCCGAAAATCTCGATCCGATTAAAAACAGCGGCCGCCTGAATTTGGTTGATGATTATCATGAGTTTGAAACCAATCTTGACACTCTAATCATGAATGGCCATACCACCGGACAACAACTTCCTGTTCTAAGGAATGGCGAGACAATCCTTGTGTATGCCGCCGATCTGATTCCCACATTCACCCACATTCCGCTTCCATGGGTTATGGGGTATGATATGAAACCGATTCAAACGTTAGAGGAAAAAGAGGCGTTCTTAAACCAGGCAGCGGACGAAAATTGGCATCTCTTTTTGGAACACGATGCTGATCACGAAGTGGTTACCGTGCAAAAGGAGAATGGAAAATTTATGTTAAAAAATACACTTTCACTTGCTGAAATCTCATAAAATTACATTTTGTCCGTTAGCCACATGTATGGAATTTCCGGCTGATTCTATCTTTAACCAGTGCCAATTAACACTGCCGATCCTTAGCAGGTTCATTCAGATTTAAATCTATAATGCAAAAAAACGATCCATCAGAATCGAAAGCCCGTGAGGTGGTCTCTCTCCTTAAGAAGTACCATCAACATCTGGACGGCAAAAAAAGTATTGCAAAAATTGCAGTATTTATCGCCGTTCTGGTGGCTTCAGTTTCTATTCTGATTCTTTTTGAAGGCAGTTTCTATTTCCCGGCATGGGTCAAATCCGGTGTACTTCTTTTGTTTTTGATTGGAGCGGTTGGTGCCGTTATAAAGCTTTCCAATTCATACAAGACTGATTCTTTCCGTTCTTTTTATGAAGATTTCTTTACCAAACGCGGACAGGAAGAAGTTTTAAGTGCGATTGACCTTTATCTGGATGACAATCAAAAAAAATCCAGGTTTTATACGGCGGCCATTCATGCAAATCTGAAAGATGTAAAAACTCAAAAACTCTCTTCTGATCTTCAAGATTATATTGATCAATCCAAAATTTCAAAAGGAGCAACATTCAGTTCCATTGCCTGCGGTCTGTCGTTGATCTTAGCCGTAATTGTGGCTCTTTCTCTCCCGAACGAAAGTGTTCGGGCTCTTCACTTTTGGAATGGTTATGATCAGCCCAATCCGTTTACGTTTACCGTCCATCCGGCCGATACAACCATCGAACATGGATCGGCAATAACCGTTGGGATTCAATATCAAAATGGAAGCTATCCGAGTGAATCTGTCCTGGAATTTAAAACCAATGTTGAGGAAAACTATCGCCAGAGACAAATGCAGGCGGCAGAAGAGGGAACTTTCCGGTCATCCGAAATTGAACTGACCAACGATATTACCTATCGGGTAACCATGGATGGATTTCAAAGCGAGGAGTTTACGATTGATGTTCAGCTACAGCCGCGTTTTGATCAGTTAACCGCAACGGTTACACCTCCCTCCTACACCGGACTACCGGTCAGCGAATACGAATATCCGTTTTCAGAAATTCCGATGTATCCCGGATCGGAACTCATCTTCCGGGGAATTACCAATAAACCTGTTCAATTTGTACGGTTGAATCAGGCCGAAGAAACTTTGGATTTACAACGATCCGATACCGTTGATAATCAATTCGAGATTTCCATCAACCCGGAAAAGACAGACACACTTACCTTCGCGATGACTGACCAGGAAGGCCTGAAAAACAGAAATCCGTTTCGAACCATATTAAATATCAGGGAAGACCAGTACCCGGTCATTGTGATTCAGGAACCAACCGGAACCGTGATGCAAACCGAGCCTTCGGAATTGCAGCTTATTTACCAGGCAACTGACGATTTTGGCTTGTCACGGGCCGATTTAACCTGGAGCCATACGCGTGCTTTCACGGAAGAACCGGAAACCGGGTCCATTCGGCTATCTCGTCCCGGCAATGGAAAAGTAACGCGGTATCAATGGAATTTGGAGAATTTCGATTTGCGGCCTCGTGATGAACTCACATTCAGCATTCGCGTTTGGGATAATGATCAAATTGCCGGTTCAAAAATGAGCGAGTCTGAAAAAGTAGTGTTACAGATTCCATCACTCACCGAATATTTCGATGAACTGGATGACCGCGAACAGGATGTGCAAAGTGAGCTTGAGGAAGTATCGGATCAGTTCGAAACTATCGAAAGAGAGTACCAGGAATTTTTGGATAAACTCCGGCAAAATCCTGAGGGCGGGTTTGAAGAACAACAGATGCTTGAGGAAGTTCAGGAACGCCAGCAGCAGATTGATGAAACAGTGCAAAACCTGAATGAGAAATTCCAGCAGTTGCGAAATGAAATGGAACAGAGCAATCGCGTTTCTGAAGAGACGCAACAGTCATACCGCGAACTCCAGCAATTGATGGAAGAGCTGGACGATCCCTCTCTCCGCGAAGCTATGGAAGAACTCCAAAGAGCACTCGAAAACCTTTCTCCACAGGAAGTTGAACAGGCAATGGAGAATGTATCATTCAACGAAAATCTATATCGTGAACGGCTTCAACGAACCGTTGAGTTGTTCAAGCGGCTAAAGATGAATAGCGATCTGGACAAGCTGGCGCAACAGTATGAGGATATGGCTGAACGGATGAAGCCGGAAGAGGGAAGTTCTCTGGAACAACTCTCCAATGAAATGGAAACTGTACGGGAAGACCTGCAATCTATTGAGGAACAACTGGAACAACTCGATACCAATCCTCCAAAAAATTCAGAAGAGCGACTCAGGGAGCTTAAGGAGAGTTCTCAACAACAACTTGACTCCACACGCCAGGAGATGAACCAGCTTCAGGAACAGGGAGAAAGTGAAAGCGAGCAGGGAGAAAACTCTCCAAGCGAACAGATGCAGCAACAGCAGCAGCAAATCAGCGAAAATCTGAAGAAAGAGGCTGAAAAATTCCGCTCAGCCATGCAACAAATGAGCGGGCAGCAAATCCAGGTAAACATCTTGGCCTTACAACGCTCGCTTTACACATTACTTGAACTTTCAGAAATGGAAGAATATCTGGCTCAAAGTGTGGCAGACACCCGAAGCCGTAGTCAGGGTTATGTGGATTTGGCAAGAGTTCAACAGAATGTAAATGATCAGTTTTCTGCCGTTGCCGATACCCTTTTTGAAGTTTCGGCGGAATTGCCCGGGATTCCCAATCAAATCAACCGAAAGAAAGAGGATGTGGAACGAAGGCTCAATCAAACCATGGATCAAATGGTGGATAGAAGTCAGCGTGGATCTACCGTTGCATCACGAGAAGCTTTGGGGGGGATTAATGACCTGACCTCAATGGTTGCCTCGTTGCTCGATCAACTAATGAATCAGCAAGGTGGTGGCGGAATGGGCAAAGGGATGACCATGCAGCAAATGATTCAGCAGTTGCAAAATATGTCCGGTAATCAGCAGCAGCTAAATCAGCAGCTCCAACAGATGATCAATGACGCGCAGGGAGATCGCTTGTCCCGGGAACAGTCGGAACGCCTGAACCAGATGGCCAGACAGCAAAACGAAATTCGCAAGCAGCTTGAAGAGTTGCAACGAAATGGAGCCTTACAACAAGGCGATCGCATGCTGAGTGAGTTGCAGCGCATGATGGAAGATATGGAGGATTCCATTAATGACATGCGTGGTGGCGTAACCGATCCGCTCATGATTGAACGACAGCAAAACATTTTATCCCGAATGCTTAGTGCGGAAGAGTCGATGCAGCAACGTGGTGAGGAAGATGAACGCGAAGGAACCACCCGATCCGAATTTGACCGGATTCTTCCGCCTGATATAACCCTGGAAGAGCTTCAGCAGGAAATTCGTGCCCGAATGCAGGATCCGAATTTTACACGTTTTTCTGAAAAATATCAGAGGCTGATAGAACAGTATTTTGAACGATTGAGAAGATTAGAACAAGAATCGTTGCCTTAAGCAACCCACCCCAACCCCTTCCTATCCGTCGGCTGACGGACAAGGAGGGACTTTGAAGTAACCTGATGGCGCAAACATCCTTATTTGTGCCCTTTTTCCAGGCACGAGCGAGACGCTCGCGCTATCTTCAGAAATGAAACTTCTTTTCTCCCCTTCCTTGTTCCGTTCTTTTACGGAATAGGGATGGGGCAAAAGGGAGTGGGCAAAACTTGATTCCATCTCCCCCACCAATTACCTTCTTCTAAAACCAATCAACATGAGCGATAAAGAACAAGAACTTTACGAAGATATCCTCCATTTTCTGGAATATGAGGAAGAGGTGTATGGACCGTTTACATTATCAGAATCGGAACCTGATATTCACGATGAACTAAAAGAACAGGAATTGCCTGAACCTGCTGTTCAGGAAGAAACCGAAGTGTATCATGCAGAAAAAGAGAGTCAACCGATGAGCCTTGAAGAAAAGCTGGAAGCCTGTTCTACCCTTGAGGAATTAAGAGAATTGTGCGAAGATGCCGAGGAACTCAAAACCGATCTTGAAAATACCAACCTCGTTTTTGGTGTGGGAAATCCCAATGCGGATTTGATGATTATTGGCGAAGCACCGGGACAGGAAGAAGATCGCCAGAGAGAACCGTTTGTTGGTGCTGCCGGTCAGCTTTTGAATAAGATTTTGAAAGCCATCAACTTTGAACGGAAAGATGTATATATCGCCAATATTCTCAAACATCGTCCGCCGGGAAACCGAAATCCCAATCCCGATGAGCGGCTTCGGAGTCTCCCCTATCTGCTTCGTCAGATTGAACTCATTCAGCCCAAAGTGATTCTTTGTGTCGGCAGAGTTTCTGGAACGACGCTTCTCAAAAAAGAAGAATCGCTGCGAAATCTGCGCGGACAATTTTACCCGTTTCATGGTGCTGAGTTGACCGTTACGTATCACCCTGCCGCTCTTCTCCGAAATCCACAATGGAAACGGCCGACATGGGAAGATGTTCAGAAAGTTCGGGAAAAATATGACGCATTAGGCGGGAAGCCGTAGGAAGTCAAAATGCAGATTTTCGAGCATCTGAATGAAGAAGTGTACTTCTGATCTCTGAATTCTGTCTTCAGTTGTTCATACTTTTACAAGTACTTGTTCCCATGCTCTGCCTGGGAACACCCACCTGAAGCTCCTGCTTCCATCCCTTCCGCTTCTCTATTTATATAAACGTAAGTGAGGTTCGTCCTTTGATATTAAACCGGCTTTATTCAACTTACTCTCACCATTTGAATCATAACATGAACAAACCTTGCGTACGAAGCATGAATGGCATTGATGTCATGCCAATGTTAGCGGTCATTGAAAAACGACCTTTAAAAATTCTACTATGAAAGCAATAATAGTTTTATGCCTAATCGTCTTATTTCCTGTTGGCAATGCTTTTTCACAGGAACAAGACTCTAAAAGAATAAGCACAAATGATCGTCAACCAATTAAAGTTTTTTTAGCCTACGAATTAGGTGAAATGGCATTCAATAATTTCCGGAATTTTAGTGGCGAAGCGGGAGTACTTTTTCAAAACGACAATCTAATACGATTTGTGTATCAGAATGTAAAGCTCTCAGAAAAACATCTTTCCAGTAATTTTGCTAAATCAGTAACGGGTGAAAATATTCGTGGCCTGATGAAAAGCTACGAAGTGTTCTATGATTTTAACGTATTTGGGATAAAATCAACCAGTAAATTTTATCTTGGATTATCCACGGGTTATGCAGATGATTATTATGAACATACAACATCAGATGAGTCTGTTAAAAATACTACCTGGACTATCGGGTTAGCTCCCAGTTATAGAGAAACGAATCTTTTTAAGGTAAATGGTCTTTATTTCAATTTGGCTATTCCGTTTAGATATTATTTTTCTCCTCTGGAAGAAACTGAACTTGGAGACTCAATAGTCAATCGACATTTAATAACAAATAACCTCTGGTTTTTCATCGGGTATCAGTTTTAATGCAGGAGTAATTTCACTTGTTCCGAAGCTCTGCTTCCCTTCCACTTCTCTGAGTATAAGCTAATACTCCTATTTTTAAATTAATTCTTCTTTATTCATATTACTCTCAATATTTGAGTCGTAACATAAATACAGTTGGTCTTATACCAATGTTATTTATTATAAGAAATGAAAATTAGTGCATCATATCTCAGAGAAATTATTGAAGAACTGATTGCTCCTTCAATCAGTCTTAGAAGGTCTTCTATAGATGAAAAGTTTCTGCCTCCAGATATGAATGATATAAACGAACCTCCCTCCGAAGAAGAAGTAACTGATTTTGTTCTTTCTAATCAGCTTTATGATCAAGAATTAGTCGAACAATTATCAAATCCAGGATTATTGGGATTCCATTCAAAATTTGGAGAAGCTACAGACGAATGGATTTCTGCGTTCAGAGAAATGACTGAAGATTGGGCTAACAATAACTCATGGCTTGGGGGAGACGAGCCAATTTGGGTTCAAATCATTTATGGTTCACCTGATAGCTCTGAACTTTGGGCTCCCTCAAATGAACTGATAACGCCCTCATGGGTTGATCTTTCACCTTCATATTTTCTTATTGCAAAAGATCTTATTGAAAAAGGTAAACATCTATCTGAATTAACTTGGAGAGATTTTGAAAATTTGATTGGATATCTCCTAGAAAATGATGGGTGGAAAGTAAATGTTACTCAAGCTACAAAGGATGGCGGAATTGACGTAATAGGAATTAAAGAAGATCGAAATATAGGGTTGATTAAATCCATTTGGCAAGCAAAAAAATATGGGCCCAAAAATTTAGTCAGACTTAACGAAGTTCGTGAGTTGTACGCTGCTCGGGAGGAAAGTAAGGCGTCCAAAGCAGTTATAGTGACCACCAACCGATTGACCAGAGACGCAATTAAATGGATAAGAAAAGATGAATATCGCTTTGAGTTTCGAGGTAAAAAGGAACTCGAAGATTGGATAAGACGAGCAATAGAAGAAAAAAAATACGACTCATAATAAAAGCTATAGAACTTTAAAACACACCATAGCAAACGATTATCCAGATTCTTAATACATACTGGGTTTATTAAAAACGGTTACAATACAGCAAGCTTTATATCGTCATTACGGTTCCCAGATTGCCACGTGCACTAGAAAATAAATGTAAACGTATCGCAGCAAAATCTGTAGCTAAATCATAAAACACATCCAATCAGGGTGCAGATTGTAGTAAAAAACTACTTCTGAAATCTGCACTCTGAAATCTTCTATTCGCTCTTCCCCCATAAGGGAACTATCTTTCCCAATCTCTGTTTCACTTGATGAATGGTTGATTGATTACCAAACGAAGTGAAGATTTATGAGTAAGGATGATGCTGACGACCCACAAATTGAGAATCAGGAGTGGCTCAATTCTTTACGGTGGATTCTCAATAACCGATCGGAAAAACGTGCCCAAGAGCTTTTTTCGCTGATGCAGAGAGAGGCTCAGCAGTATGGAATTGACCTTTCCAAGTCTCTAAAAACACCCTATGTAAATACCATTTCTCCGGATTTCGAAAGTGGCTATCCCGGCGATCTTGAAATGGAGAAAAAGCTCATGGCCCTCATCCGCTGGAATGCGATGGCGATGGTGGTCCGGACCAATACAAAACTGAAAGGCATCGGCGGCCACATTTCCACATATGGCTCCATTGCCGATCTGTTTGAAGTTGGGTTTAATCACTTTTTTAAAGTTTCCGATAAAGGACTTCCCGATATCGTTTATTTCCAGGGACATGCTTCTCCGGGCATTTACTCAAGAGCCTTTCTTGAAGGCCGTCTCACCGAAAAACAACTGGATAATTTTCGCCGTGAACTTGATGAAGAAGGTGGTCTTACTTCCTATCCGCATCCTCATTTAATGAGACATTTCTGGAATAATCCAACCGTGTCGATGGGCCTCGGTCCGTTGATGGCGGTCTACCAGGCCCGGTTTAATAAGTATCTCGAAAACCGTGGATTAGCAAAAAAAGAACTTCCGCATGTGTGGGGATTTTTTGGCGATGGTGAGATGGATGAACCCGAAGCCACCGGAAATTTAGCCGTGGCCGCCAATGAAAACCTGGATAATCTTACTTTTGTCATTGATTGCAACCTCCAGCGGTTGGACGGCCCGGTTCGTGGAAATCATAAAGTGATCCAGGAACTGGAAGGAAAATTTAAAGGCGCCGGATGGAATGTCATCAAAGTGATTTGGGGTAGTGATTGGGATCCGATTTTTGAAGAGGATCAAGAAGGAAAACTGACCAAAATTCTCACCGATCTCCCCGATGGTCAGCTCCAAAAATATGCGTTTTCAGATGGCGAATTTATCCGCGAAAATCTTTTCGGTCAGGACGAAGAATTGAAAAAACTGGTTGAGTCCTACTCTGACGAAGAACTGAAACTGATGCGTCGGGGTGGTCATGATCCCATTAAAATTTTCAATGCCTATAAACAGGCTCTTGAATTTGAGGAAGGTCCAACCGTAATTCTCGCCCAAACTGTAAAGGGATATGGACAGGGCGCCGCAGGAGAAGCCAGCAACGTGGCTCACAAAACCAAAAAATTAAACAGCGATGCACTGAAACATTTCCGCGATTTTTTTGATGTGCCTGTTACCGATGCCCAGATTGAGAAAGTGCCTTTTTTAAAACCCGCCGAAGATAGTGATGAAATTCAGTATTTGTTGAATCAACGGGAAAAGCTGGGAGGATTTTTACCTCAACGAAAAGACAGAACGCAGCCGCTCTTCGAACCGGATTCGAAAATTTTTGAAAGCTACTTCGAAGGTTCCGGTGATGACGAAGCCGGCACGACTACCGTGATGATTCAAATTCTGTCCAAGTTATTGAAAGACAAAAATATAGGTGATCATATCGTCCCGATCATTCCGGATGAATCACGAACGTTTGGGATGGAATCTTTATTCAGACAGGTTGGAATTTATGCGGCTGATGGTCAGAAATACGATCCCGTTGATAAAGACAGCCTAATGTATTACCACGAGGATAAACAGGGCGCCATTCTGGAAGAGGGAATCACCGAAGCCGGTTGTATGGGGTCGTTTATTGCGGCCGGAACGGCGTACAGCCATCTGGGAATCGATATGATTCCGTTCTTCTTTTTCTACTCGATGTTTGGCTTCCAGCGCATCGGCGATTTTGTCTGGGCCGCCAGTGATGCCGGAGCGAAGGGATTTTACATCGGCGGAATTGCAGGACGAACATCTCTGTCGGGCGAAGGTTTGCAGCACCAGGACGGACAAAGTCATCTGTACGCCTTGGCTTTCCCGAAAATACGAGCCTACGATCCGGCCTTTGCATATGAACTCGCAGTGATTGTTCGGAATGGAATTGAAGAGATGTATGTAAATAAGAAAGATTTGTCCTACTACATCACCGTGACCAATCAAACTTATCCAATGCCTCCCAAACCGGATGAGCCTGAAAATATCGATGAGTATATCATCAACGGGATGTATCGGTTTAAGGAATCGGAGATGGAAGAGAGTGGTAAAAAAGCTCATCTTTTTGGAAGCGGCGCGATCATGAAAGAAGTCCTTGAAGCGGCTGAAATTTTAGAAAATGACTACGACGTTTCCACGGATATCTGGAGCGTTACCAGTTATAAAGCATTGTATGACAATGCAATAGATACGGACCGCAAAAACAGGATCAATCGAAACCTGAATCGACAGCGTTCAAATATTGAGATTGCATTAGATAATACCGAAGGTGTTTTTGTGATCGCTACCGATTATGTGAAAGCTTTGCCGTTAAGCATTTCCAAATGGTTTCCGGAGCCGGTCACTGTACTTGGAACGGACGGATTTGGTCGAAGTGATTCCGTTGCCGCTCTCCGCGATTTCTTTGAAGTGGATGCCAAACACATCGTATTTGCGACGCTCTTCGAAATGACCGAACGAGGTGAATTTGAGAAACAATTATTGGATGAAGCTGCTACAAATCTACATATCGATCCCGATAAAATGAATCCCCGAACATCCTAACTTTTTATCAAGATGGCGAAAGAAATTACACTACCAAAACTCTCCGAAGATGCCGACGAAGGCTCTGTGGCCGAAGTACTTGTAAAAGAAGGCGATACCATCGAAAAGGACGATTCCATCATTGCCGTAGAAAGTGATAAAGCAACGGTGGAAGTTCCCTCACCTGAAGCCGGAACCGTGAAAGAGGTAAAAGTCAGCGAGGGAGATTCCATCAAAACCGGGGATGTAATTTTACTTCTTGAAGACGATGAAAGTGATGAAGAGGAGGATGAATCCGGTGACGAAGAAGAGAACGAATCTAAAGAAAATGAGACAGATGAAGACAAAGCAGATCAGGACGAAGATGAAAAGGATGAAGATGTAGACGAAGACGATTCGGAAGATGATGAGAATAAAGAGAAAAAAGCATCGTCTGATGAAGCAGAGGGAGAACCAGAAGAATCCGAGGAGAAAGAATCTTCTGAGGATGAGGGTGAAGACGAATCAGAGGATAAAAAAGAGAGTAAAGAAGAAGATGATGATGAAGAGCCTGAGGAATCAGAAAAATCAGGTGAAAAATCAGCCAAAAAAGATTCTGATAGTGATGAAATTCTGGCCGCTCCGGGCGCAAAACGGTTTGCCCGTGAACAGGGAATTGACCTGAAAAATGTAAAGGGAACCGGACCAAACGGCCTCATCACAACAGAAGATGTGAAGCGATCCGGCGGAGGAAGCAGCGAAAAGAAAAAGTCAGATCGTGAGTTGCCCGATTTTAGTCAGTGGGGACAAGTGGAGCGAAAACCCTTGTCCGCCATCCGTAAAGCCACGGCTAAACAGACCCAAAAATCATGGCAAGCTATTCCACATGTCACACAGTTTGATGAAGCTGATGTCTCCAATATTCAAAAATATGTGGAAGAGCACCAGGAAGAAGCCGAGGGAAAGGGCGGCAAGCTGACAATCACAGCTGTCCTCACCAAAATGATTGCGACTGCTCTGCACCAGTTTCCGAAGTTCAACGCCAGCATCGATATGGAAAGTGAGGAAGTCATCCTCAAAAAATACACGCACATCGGTATTGCCGTGGATACGGAAAAAGGATTACTGGTTCCGATTGTGAAAGATGTGGATCGAAAATCGATCATTGATATCTCTGTTGAAATCTCAGAACTGGCCGAAAAAGCCCGTGAAGGCAAACTTTCAGGTGAAGAGATGGAAGGTGGAAATTTTATCATTTCCAATCTTGGCGGTATTGGCGGAACACAATTCACACCTGTGATTTATCATCCGCAGGTAGCCATTTTAGGCGTTTCGGAAATGACCGCAAAACCGGTTTACAAAGATGGATCATTTGAACCTGTACTGACACTCCCGCTTAGCCTTTCCTACGATCACAGGCTAATAGACGGTGCCGAGGGCGCGCGTTTCCTGAGATATGTTTGCAATGCGTTGGAAGATCCGTACAAGGCGCTCTTGGGTGAGTAAAACATAGTAAGGAATGAAGATTAGCGAATATCCGAAGGCAGAAGTAGAGCTCTTCTGAAATCTGCATTCAGATGTTCATACTTTTGCAGATGAGAAGCTTGTTCCTAAACTCTGCTTGGTGAACGCCATCCCGAAGTTCCACTACAATTTAGCAACACTTTGACATAACTCTGAACATCAGTAGATTCCAAAACAGAGTAGTAGTTTTTCAAATCTAAAAGCTATACTTATGGAGCTAATCATTGTCTTTTTTGGTGGACTGGTTATTGCAGCCGGAATCGCATTGCTCATCAAACCCGATTTCATTTTTGATTTTCTGAAGAGCGAATCAAACAATGTTCAACTCCATTATTTTGCAATCGCAATTCGGATGATTATCGGAATTCTTCTGATCTATTTTGCTGAGATTTCTGATTATCCACTCATTATGGAAGCCATTGGATGGTTTGCTATCATCGCCGCCGTGGCTCTGATACTTATCGGGCATAATAATTTTCAGCATTTGGTCGAATGGGCTGTAAACTTCCTGAAACCGTACCGTTATATTGGCGGACTGCTCGCCATTGCTTTTGGTGCCTTCCTGATGTACGCTTTTTTATAGCCGGATTTTTCTTTAAAAAAAGTCAAAATACCAGTAAAGCAATCGAAGCCAGAACGCCTGCCACCGTCAAAACTATTCCACGTTTAAAATGTGGAGACGTGGTTTTGAACATCCACAAAGAAGAAACGGCCATAAAAAGCAGAAGGAATCCCAATATCGCTGTAAACGGACTGGCGGCACTGCTGCTTGCTGTTTTGTGAAGCCGGTCAAAACGTTCCAGGATGGCTGGAAGTTCATTCACTGTATAAGTGGCAAGGCCGGTCTCCTTGTTATAAGTTCCGCTTTCGAAGTTAATAATCTCCAGATTCTCACTTTCAACACGAAATCCCCGCATTCTCAACACTTGTCCCAATTGGTCGGCTTCCATGTTTGGTTCCAGTTGCCGTTCAACCTGCCTTTCTGATTTCAGGAAGTCCGTATCGCGGTAGGTAAGCACAATTCCGCTGATGGAGTAGATAACAATCAGTCCGACGATGAAAAAGCCAATATCCCGGTGAAGGACCCGCATATAATAGTTGATGCTTTTCTTTTTCCCATTCGTATTTTTATTAGTCATTTTTCTCTTGTTTTGGTTTTCTGAGTTTATGCTCTTGATGATTAGACGTCTTGATCTGAAAAGCGTTTGAAAACTTAGATTTAGTCTTTCTTCAAAGAAATCGGCCCTCATGTGGATGAGATAGATTGCAGATGTTTTCGAAATGGAGTATGTTTCCCGAAATTTTTAAAGAGTTTACACAAGGGAGTTTGATCCAATCCCAAAACCCTATTACTGTCTCAGGTAACATCAATAAAGCTTCTGATATGACGGTTTTTCAAGCATGTTGAAGGACGTGCCAATCATAAGAGATTTATGAAACCCACTACTCAATACACAAAAAGCGGACGTATTAATATTGCCTACCAGGTTTTTGGCTCAGGTTCCATTGACCTGGTTTATATTCCGGGTTGGGTTTCCAATATCGACTGGATGTGGACGTGCCCCGAACTTGTACATTTTTTGGAGGAACTGGGCAAGATAGCCCGTGTGATTCTGTTTGATAAACGCGGAACCGGACTTTCGGACCGGGTTGTAGAGCTTTCCACACTGGAAGAGAGAATGGATGACATCCGCGCTGTGATGGATGCCGTCGGATCTGAAAAAGCCGTTTTGTTTGGCCATTCGGAAGGAGGTTCAGTTTCTGCCCTTTTCGCTGCCACTTACCCAAACCGTGTTATTTCATTGATCACTTTTGGGATATTTGCCAAACGGCGATATGCCGCGGAATATCCCTGGGCGCCAACTGATAAAGAGCGCCAGGTTGTGTACGATATGATTGAAAACAGCTGGGGAAGCGGTGAAATGAATCTGGAAACCCTGGCACCGTCCAAAGCACATGACAAGACTTTCATGGATTGGCTGGCGAATTATTTCCGATCCGGAGCCAGTCCCAGTGCGGCAATGGTGCTCACGAAAATGAATACTCAGATTGATATCATTGATATTTTGGGCTCCATAAAAGTACCCACGTTAATCATGCAGCGCACCAATGATATCGATGTTAAAATTGAGGAGGGACGGTTTATTGCGGAGCGTATCAAGGGAGCGAAATTTGTAGAATTTCCCGGCAAGGATCACTTGTTTTGGGCGGGAAATACAAATGAGATCCTGGAAGAGATGAAATCGTTCATCCTGAATATTAAGCCGCCACGAAGTTACCAGGAACAACTTTTCACTATTGTTGCAACCCGAATCACCTCTCCCGAAAACAAGAGTGTTGATTATCAGGCACTGATTCAACAATACGTTGAACAATACCGCGGAAATATTGTCCAGTGGAATAACCATACCTTTATTGCCACTTTTGAAGGCCCCAGCAAAGCCGTTCATTGCAGTATAGATTTGATGGACGCTTTTCGAGACAAAAATGCGGGGCTTTCTACAGCCATTCATATTAAAGAAGCCGCTGTGGATGAAGCTCACTTTATCCGCGACGAAACCAAAAAGTTTTTTGATTCAATTCTTCAGCAAGCTCAGCGAAACCAAATATTACTGACCCAAACGGTCAAAAATCTTCTGTCGGGCGCCGGACTATCATTCAACCCGTTCAAAACTTTTTTCGACACACAATCGGGTGAAACATTCTCGCTGTTCAGTGTTATCGACCAAATGGATGGCGGCAATCATCAGGCCAGTCCTTATCCAAAACAATTCCCACAAAATGGTTCGCTGCTCGAAAATGTACTTCAAAGCATCGATTCTCATTTAGATGATGAATCTTTCGGAGTGGAAACACTTTGCAAAGAGATCGGCATCAGTGAACGCCAGCTGCAACGGAAGCTAAAAGCCGTAACGAACAAATCACCAATTCAACTGATCTCTTCCGTTCGCCTGCATCGCGCTAAAGAACTGTTATTGGGGAGCGACCAGAACATTGCTGAAATTGCGTACCAAACCGGTTTCTCCAGTCCTTCTTACTTTTCCAAATGTTTTAAAAAAGAGTTTGGCTTAAGCCCTTCTGCCCTCCTGCAAACTCAGGCATAAGTTTTTTGTCGGATTTGTTATAGTCTGTCGGATTTGTAACGTGAGTTTGGCGGAAATGTACATGCATTTTCCGCTTTTTTGATAACGCTTCCACACTTCTCCTGTCTATTTTTACATCGTCAAAAAAATCAAGGAGTGATATCAAAAGAGAATATCATTTCTGTAAAGCAAAAATAGATCATTATGAAACATGTATGTATAACCGTTACACTTTTAGTAACTCTCACAAGTATGAGTATCGCCCAGCAACATCACCGGGGACCTCTCGGCAAAAATACTCTTCGCTGGATTGATGCTTACTCTGAATCATTAGTAACAGTCGATCAAACTACACGGCCTAAAGGGCCACTCGGCAAGAATTTCATTCAACGGGTTGATCTTCAGCCTGAAACAACCACAAGATCAGCCGATCAGCTTTCGCATACAAAAGGACCGCTTGGCAAACATTTCCTGCGCCGGGCAGAAGTTGATTCTTCAAATACGGTTACCGCCGGTCAATATGCCGGGCCAAAAGGTATTCTCGGAAAGAATTTTATTCGCCGAATCAACCTGCTATCAAAAACCACAGATAACGTTCGACGTTAACAAACCTACCATTCCATGATTACCACCTCACAAATCGATAATAATACTGCAGATTCTCTGTTCAGAATCCTCGAATCAGGAAAGAAAAAATCGGTTGATCAGGATAAATTCTTGAATAGACTGGCGCGTACCGGAATTCTGCCTGATGATCCCCGTATCCAGGAATTGCTTCGAAATTTCCGGATTGAAGAACTGAAAGAGAGAAAAAGTCCGACCATTACCCAAGCCGAATTCAATGAAATTCTGAAACAGAATGCATTGATTAAGAAGTCACTCACAGAAAACCTGGTTATCCCGGATTTTGAAGCATTCTGTAAACAGGTTGAGGAAATATTTCAGGATACAAAGAAAAACCACAGAGGAAATGTGGCTGATTATATTCCACAGCTTGCCCGTGTAAACCCGGATCACTTTGCCCTTTCCATTTGTACGGTGGACGGACAACGCTTCTCGATGGGAGATTCCAGAACCAACTTTTGCCTGCAATCATCCTGCAAGCCGATCAACTATTGTCTTGCACTGGAAGAACTTGGGGAAAAGAAAGTGCACAGCCATGTGGGGCGGGAACCCAGCGGACATTCATTTAACGAACTCACTCTAAACGGCAAAGGGCTTCCTCATAATCCCATGATTAACGCCGGAGCCATGATGAGCTGCTCTCTGATTGATCGCCAAAACAACATCGCGGATCGATTTGATAAGGTTCATAAAACATGGGAAGCACTTTGCGGGGATAAAGCTGTGAGTTTTAACAATGCTGTTTATCTGTCTGAGCGCCAGACCGCTGACCGGAATTTTGCACTGGCTTATTTCATGAGAGAGAAACACGCATTTCCTGAGCACACCAACCTGACCGAAACCCTGGAATTCTATTTCCAGTGCTGCTCGATAGAATCCTGTACGTATGATCTTGCCGTTGCAGCTGCAACTTTGGCCAATGCAGGTACCAATCCACTTACGGGCAATGTGATCTTCAAACCGTCCACCGTACAAAATTGTCTTTCGCTGATGCTGAGTTGTGGGATGTACGATTTTTCAGGGGAGTTTGCCTTCAAGATTGGTCTGCCGGCAAAAAGTGGCGTTTCTGGCGCATTAATGCTGGTGATTCCAAACCTGATGGGCATCAGCATTTGGTCGCCAAGGCTGGATCATCTTGGCAATACGGTTCGTGGTGTAGAATTTTGCGAGCGGCTTGTGGAGCGATTCAGTTTTCATCAATACGACTCGCTCGTCGGACATTCATCAAAAATCAATCCCCGGAGAAAGCAGAGTGAAATCATGGCATCCAAAGTGATGGAATTGATTCGTGCCGCAAGCCATGGTGATTTGGATGAAATCTTTCGGTTAGAGGCAGAAGGTGTCAGCCCAAATACGGCGGATTATGACGGACGAACGCCTCTTCATTTGGCCGCTTGTGAAGGACAAACAGAGGTTGTCCGGCATTTGATTGACCAGAATGTATTTCTCTCACCCAAAGACCGCTGGGGAAATACTCCGCTGGATGATGCCAAAAAATTTAAACATAAAGAGATTCAGGAGATGCTGGAAAATGCCCTCAAAACCAAAAAAACGGGAATCACAAAACACCGGTAAAACCGAAAACGAACTAAAATAAAAGAGAAAATGAGTACCGGAGTTACAACCTTAATCGGAATTACTACGGCCGTCATCATACTTTTGATACCGGTGGCTGCAAAACTGTTTTATGGCGGATTTTCTGACAGGAAAAAAGTTATAAATACAATTGGAATGAGCTATATGGCATTTTGTGTAGCCACGTTTGTACTGGCTATTGTATGTTTTATGACTACAAATGGCTGGAATCTACAAAGCCTCTATCATTCGCTGGATGCACTTTTTGCAAAGAATGTCTCTCCTGCCCACCTGATTGTATCCGTTCCCGAATTGGCTTTTATCATCATTCCCGGAATCGGGGCGGCTGGTGTAGCAGCCATGATTTGCGGATCTGTGATTGCCTTTTCGAAGGTAAAGCCGAATCGTGCATAGGAGGAGTAGATTGGGAGGTCAATGCCTTCAAACAACGTTTTTTAATTCATCTTTGATTTAACGATTCAGAAGATTTCTCATATTCGATTTAGCGATTTTGGTCATGCAGATCGAAAATCACTCAATCAAAAAGATTACTCTTCCCTCTT
The DNA here is from genome assembly GCF_021462415.1 of Rhodohalobacter sp. 614A. Classification (NCBI taxonomy): domain Bacteria; kingdom Pseudomonadati; phylum Balneolota; class Balneolia; order Balneolales; family Balneolaceae; genus Rhodohalobacter; species Rhodohalobacter sp. 614A. The sequence continues at coordinate 2,067,380 of NZ_JAKEDS010000001.1, read as the reverse complement.
ATAACTAATCGAAACTCCATTTCCGGAACTGTTTAGCGTGGTTTCATAATTTGACAGGCTTGAAATGTGGTCGTAAAATTCAGCGGTTCCGCCGCGACTTCTGCCGATATTGTGAGCCGTAAAACAGCCGCCCACCACCAGTTTGGGATCCACCGCTTTGAAATAATTGGTGTACCACTCTTTGTCGGCATCCGAGAAGACAAAATCGAACGGACCTTCCAGTTCCGGGACCAGCTCGTGGGCATTGGCCAGCCGTGCATCAATATATTCGGAAAGTCCTGCCTCCTCAAAGTTTTGCAGTGCTTCGTTGTAGCGGTCTTCGTCAATTTCTATGGTGATCAGCTTGCCGCCGGTTTTGCTGAGTGCCCAGGCAATCCAGATTGCCGAATGCCCGGTGGAAGTGCCGATTTCAAGTGCATTCGTGTAGCCGTTTTCCACGATGATATCATGAAGAATCTGTCCGTCTACATAAGGAATATTCAGATCATGCCATGAACGCTTATTCTCATCCAGGAAATTCCGGACCTGTTCGTCCAGTTCAGGATTGCTGTTTAGTTCTTGTGCCGAAAGGGAATTGCCGATCAGACTGAGTGCCAGCACAATCATTAAACCTGTCAGAGTGAAAAAATTTACTGTTTTCATACATCCTCTCCGTTCGTTTCTATACCAGTTTTTCTGCGACAACATACCATATAAATTTGTAGGAAAATTGTAGGTGAGTTTTCGATCATTTATCGCAAAGCTTCGCCGATATATTATTCTTTTCTAATTATTACGAATTAAGCCAAAAAAACCGTCGCAAATCCGGCTATTTGAGTATCATACACGCCTGTAAATTTTTACTACGTAAGGTTAATCACAAGTTATTGGACCGGGGGATATTGATGCTATTTGGAACAGGTACAAAAAAAATCTTCGTTTAGAGGTTTCAATTTATGTACAGCTCTCCTTCACGTTCCTGGTCACTTTTGCTTTTGATACTTCTCATTGCAATTGATCTCATCCTGATTGGCTTTGGAATCCGGATTTCTATGGGATTTGCGGGTGACCCCAGATTTGCACTTGCTGCCGAACGGGGATACGCCGAATTATACCAATATGCCAAGTTTCTGTGGATCGCAATCATGTTAAGCTGGTTCGGATTTGAGAAACGGAAAGTACTTTATTTTGTCGGTTCATTACTTTTCTTTTATTTTCTGCTTGATGACTCCCTCACACTACACGAGTCGGTTGGACATTCTATTTCTGAGTTTTTCAACTTGCAGCAGGCATTCGACCTTCGCGGACAGGACTTCGGAGAATTAATCGTTTCTGTAACTGTCGGCACTTTTTTCCTGGTTTCCGGATGGCTGGCCTACCGCCATAGTGATTTGCTTGCACAAACCATCGGTTTTTATATCCTTTTGGGAGTGATTTTACTCGCTGCATTTGGAGTTGGAGTTGACATATTACATAACCTATTAGCCGGCCATTTTCCCTGGACAAACATGCCATTGGGTATACTTGAAGACGGAGGTGAGCTCATTGCCGCAAGTATCATAAGCTGGTTTGTACATTCTGCCGGCAGCCAGGAACTCAGCGGTTTACAAATCTCCTCTCCCCTTCAGGCACTCAACCGGTTTCCCGGCCGAAATTAATAAAGACGTGGAATTTTTGCTCTGATGAGAGGTTTAAAATATTATACAACCATATTCAGGAGATTAATCATATGTTATTACCACTCTTCCACTGAATAAATAATTGTCAGAATTGTCCGTTTTTCGATAGATTGGAGAAAGAAATAACCCCAAAGCTATGATTACAGATTATAAAAAAATCCAGCATTCAGCTCTCGAATTAGACGAAAAACATCGCGCTGAATTAGCAAAAAAGCTTATTAACAGCCTTGATCAACAAATTGATGAAGATGTTGAGGAAGCCTGGCTTGATGAAATCAAACTGAGAAAAGCTGAAATCAAATCGGGTAAAGTAACTCCAATTTCTGGACAAGAGGTACATAAAGCTGCTCGAGAACTTCTTAAAAAATGAAGTTTCAATATCATCCTGAAGCAGCAAAAGAGTTAACGAGTTCCATTCAATATTACGAAGAAAAATCTATCGGTCTTGGTGCTGAATTTCTTGATGAAATAGAAGAAGCTATCGCTCAGGCATTGGCGCATCCTCAATCTGGATCTTTATTAACTGAACAAGATCGAAGAATTTTACTTGATTGATTTCCCTATGAAATTATTTATGACATTTCTGAAAATATAATCACGATTACTGCTGTCAAGCATATAAAACGAAAACCGGGCTATTGGGAAGCAAGAAAATAACGTAAAAATAATGAGGTGTTTTACATCGGCCACAGACAGGGTATGATCAAAATTCATTTATAAGAAATTAATTTTATTACTTCTGAGAAATGCCAATACTTGCGCTCATTATACACCAAGCCATTATTTGTGATAAAACCCCATAAGAAAAATCTAAAATGAAAATAACCTTCCTTTTCCTACTATTTCTACCCGCCACCTTGTTCGCACAAAATCAACAGGAAAAGCTCATAGAGCTTGCGGATAATCTTGAAACGTGTTCCGCCTTTACCCAGGAATTTGAGCATCCTTTTACCGGAGATACTCTCGAAAGGAACATCACAAAAACCAGTGATGCGGAGTGTACACTTACGGAGAGTATGCCGAACGGGTTTTTAATGACGTGTACTTTCTCCGAAGCAGCCAGAAAATCTGTTGCAAGCTATTATCGGGATCTGTCCGGAGCGGACTCATTTGGAACCCAAACCTCGCAATCTTTGGACGAAAGCGGAGAGCAGACCACCACGTATACAATCAATGGCAAAGAAGTTGAGAACCCGCTACAGGAAAGTATGGAAAACGGAACCTGTGTTGTTTCTCAACCCTGATAAAGCCAAAGTAAATACACTTCTCTAAGTTCTGAGGCTCTTCTTTTTATCCGGCGTTTGCTGATTTTTCAAAATCACTGATACCTATTTTAGTTTAAAAAGTTTATTCTGTAATAAACGATGTTGGTTTATTAATTCAAGAGTGAACCAGGAAAATGAAGAAGAGAAATATACAATTGCCTTTTTCCTATCGGGCGGCAAATAGCGTTGGAAAACTATTGCAAGCGGCCGGAATTTCTTCCCTGCGGCTTGATGAGGAAACCCTGGCCGAAATGGCCAAAAAGCGAACCGGGCTTTCAGATTTTGGCGATCCGTATTACAGAGAAGGATTGCTGAAGCTTTTGGAATCAGCCGAAAACGATGCCAATTTGCACCCGCTCGGCCGGTATATGACGGATGAGATTGTGACCAATTATCTCGTTCAGCGTTTGTATCTGACAGAAACGCGAAAAACATCCCCCGAAATTTTTGAGCAACCGCTGCGGCCACCGATCATTATCGTCGGAATGGCACGGTCCGGTACAACCTTTCTTCACCGTTTACTTTCTGTGGATCCCAACCATCGTGCATTGCCCCAGTGGCTGCTGATGCGTCCTTTTCCGGAACCCAACGAAGAAAGAGATCGACCTGATCCGCGGTTAGAAAAGATGAAACGATCGAACCGTTTTATCCTGCCGATGGTACCGGGAATTGATGCCATTCACTATTCGCGTCCCGAGACGCCCGAGGAGTGCATGTTTGCGTTCGGCCTGACATTCAACAGCCTGATTTTCAGAACGCTTCTGCCGGTGTACAGCTACATCGACTGGTACACCCGCCAGGAAAATACGCTCCAAAAATATACGGAATACAGTTGGCTGCTCCAGGTTTTTCAATCAAAAGATCCGGCAAAACGGTTTACACTGAAGGCACCGGTTCATACCGGCCATCTGCATTCGATTGTTCAGACGCTGCCGGATGCTATGATTGTTCAGACTCACCGTGATCCTGTAACATGCGTCAGCAGTGTTTGCAGTCTTTTGTATACGTATCACCTGGCCGTATCAAAACAGGTAGATATCAAACGAATGGCCCATTCCATCCTCGATCTGTACGAAGTGATGCTCAAAGGAAACATCGCTTTTCGGGAGAAAAATCCCAGACGGGTATATGATGTATTTTTCAAATCATTTGTGAAAGAACCGGTCAAAACTACCCGGGATATTTACAGACACTTTGGCTTGGCATGGGATCAATGTATTGAGGCAAAAGTGAATGAGTATGTCCAAAATAATGCAAAGGAAAAGCATGGAAAACATACATATTCAGCGGAAGATTTTGGTTTATCAGAAGGGATGATCAGGGAAAGGTTACAATTTTATAGTGACCATTTTGATTTATCTCATTAGAAAATCAATTACTGTACAATTATTCTTTGGTCTTAGATTTCGCATTCAAAAAATGAGCGGGGTTCGTGATGTTGAATTTGTTTTCATACCCACACTTTAAATACCTCATTTTTTCATAATTCAGTTTTAAAATGAAAAGAGAAAACCGATTACTAACAGAAATGAATGATGAGCAAATCAATCAAAATATCACTGCTTGTTATTGGCATTCTTTTGTTGATCAACGGCATCGGAAATATCATCGACGATTCCAGAGTGCTGACGTATGATATCGCTTCGATTCTATCCGGCGTGGGATTTATTCTCGTCAGCAGGTTGAAAATCAGGTAGTTTTTCCGGGAATAGATACCCGAAGCCTTAGCCTGATTTATACATCAGGATAGGGGCAAGGTGAATGACGATTATGGAATTCCAATCGTCATTCAGACCCGTCAGGCTTGTCCTTTATCCAACTCCTCAATTAAATAACTTACATACTGCTCGATAGCGAAATCCAGATTTCGAAAAAGTACCCTGATATTTGTAAAAGTCGATTCATTTTCCATGGTGTACGTCATTTCTAAAATTCAATCTTATAACTCAAACTTGGTATAACGATCACACTTTTATCCAGTTGCACTTTTTCTGTTTTATAGTTGTAGTTATATCCTTCGGGCATTTCCCGGCCAAGAATATTTTTTACCTGCAGCGCCCACACACTTGAATGTCCAGCCCTGTTGATACGATAGGTTACGGACAGATCTGCATAAAGCATGGATGACAACTGATTCCTGAATGCCCGGTCTTCATCAAAAATCACGCGTTCCTCCTCCCTTGATTCTGCTTCCATAATCGGGCTGACCCGTTCTCCGCCTACAAAATTTACTCTCCCGTTGATACCGAGAACCCTGCCATTTTCTCCAAAGAAGAACTCTTTACCGGCCAATACATTTCCTACAAACGTTTTGTTGTAACGTGTATCCCGCCAGATTCCATCATCTGCTTTATATCGGGAGCTTATCAATGAACCGGTCACCAGGAAATAGTAATTGTTGTTCAGAAAGCGTTCAAAGGTCACATCAATCCCAATATTTCTTCCGATGGAATTGTTCTCAAGAGCATCGTCAAACGCCCAATCCTGCTTATAATTAATCATCGAGAAAGAACTGTCGGCAATGCCGGGGATATCGTACAGCAGTTGAATGTAAGGTTCAATCTTGAGACGGAGGTTTTGATTGACCTGCCAGTCGTACGCCAGTACAAAGTGATGTGCCTTTGATAATTCCAGGTCTTTATTGGGATGTTCTGTTTTTCCATCGATCTGCTTTGTGACGAAATAGATCTTGAGATCTTCCATCTGACTATGCTTTCCATACCCCAGGCTCAGTGCCTGATTTTCGCTGAAGTCCCATTTCAATCCAACTCTCGGATCTACTGAATATTTCTCGTTCAATCCAAAATAGCCGGTATTGACGCCTGCATTAAGCGTTACGGTTTGGGAAAGATCCACAGTTGATTGAGTATAGACTTCCAATACATCGCTTGCTCCCTGTTGATTCGAAATATTCTGGTACGTTTCCGGCCTGTTTTCAATCGTAGTACTGTTGATATCCAGATCGTAAATAAGTCGTTTGTAGGTGACCCCGGTCTGATTTGAATGCCGGGAACCAAACGTATAATTGAAAGCTGTCCCCAGGCTTATTTTTCCGGAATAATCGTAAGCCATAAGATACGGGCGCAGAACCAGTTGATTGTCCTGGCGATCCGCTTCCATCTTGTTTTTCAATCCGGTAACGGCAAATGTGGTGTGAACAAACGCACGGTCGCCGGTATAAATCCTGTGGCTCAATCCGGCGGCACCCATCGCAATATTCCAGTCATACCCCACTCTGTCCCAGTCAATTTCCCATTGAGTTGAATCCGTTTCAAACTCCTGCGTACTCAGGTCCAGTCCGCCAATCCCCCATAAAGAAAAAGTACCGGCCCGTTTGGTTGGCATATTAAATTTATAGGAAAGATCCTGGTATTTGATCACCTGTTCATCCGGGATTGCTTTAAGATCTGCAAGCAGCCCGAGCGTCGAATAACGATAGTTAAACACATAAGATGCATTCGAACCTGCAGAAAGCGGACCTTCAGATGAAAAGTCCAATCCCATCGTTCCTGCCTGGATGGTGTATTCCCGTTTATCAAAATTGCCGTTTCGAAGATTCATATCGAAAACACCGGCCAAAGCATTTCCATATTCAGCCGGGAACGCACTTGTATGAAAATCAGAGTTCGCCAGCATTTGGCTGCTGAACAAGGTTACCATTCCCCCTCCTGCGACGTTTCCACTTACAAAATGATGAGGAGCCGGGATTTCAACACCTTCTAACCGCCACGATACACCTTTGGGCGAATTTCCCCGAACGATAATTGCATTTTCCTGAACATTCCCCACACTTACACCGGCAAAAGCGGATACCAGCCGTGCAGGATCATCAATACCACCTGCATACCGCCGCGTTTCCTCCACAGAAAATGACCGCGCGCTAACACTTGCATGAGAATTTAAGGGTTGATCTTTTCGGACTTTAGGCGTCACCACAATTCCTTCCAGTTCTGTGAGCGAGGGTTCCAGCCCGATATTTAAAACGACTTCTTTGCCTGAAGTCACAAGCACTTCCGGGATAATCACGGGCTCGTACCCGATATAACTAAACTGAATCGACTGTCTTCCCAATCTTGCATTTTGGATGGAAAAATTTCCATCAGTATCGGCAATTGTGCCAAGCAGCGGAATCGATTCAAGAATCATTACAGAGGCACCCGGAAGCGGATCATTTGTCTTTACATCAAAAACCGTTCCCTTAATGGTTTGTGTAATAGGTTGTGATAATGCTTCTGGTTGTATGTAGATAAACAGCTGTATGAATATTGTAAGGATTAAAAATATTGCTCGTTTCATGATAATGTTGTTTAAAAATTCTATGGGGTTTCCATTTATCCCAACCACCGTTTAAAATTGATCCAGAGTACCAGAACCATAATTGCAATGCTGATTATGATCAGGATTCCAAAACCCACGTTTTGAAAAATCTTACCAGTAACTTTTTTGAATCTTTTCATATCTGGATGATTGATTTCCAGAAAGATGCGGAGGGGCTGTTTATCAATCGTCCGAACCTGTAAGTGTGAACAATGAACTGGTCCAAACGGGTAGGAATGAACTTTCAGAAGGACTTTAAGTGACTGAATTTTCTAACTATATAACTTTTTAAAAATGAAGTCTTTTTTTGGCCGCTCAAAAAGAAATGCCGAAAATCAGTCTTTGGCTTTTGCCAGGTATTGTGAAGGAGTTTGGCCGGTGATCTTTTTAAAAACCTGGTTAAAAGACGACTTGGAATTAAACCCGGAATCATAAGCTACTGACAAGATATTGTAGTTACGATTCTCCGGTTTTAAAACTCTCTCTTTAAACTCGTCCACGCGATAACCATTCACATAATCGTAGAAATTTTTTTCTTCGTATTGATTAATGATTTGCGATAGATGATTCGCTGAAATATCAAGTTCCTCGGCAAGCGTTCCGAGTGTCAGTTTTGGTTCCAGGTAAGGTTTTTGAGTTTTCATCATCTTCGACAGTCTTTGATGATAAACCAGTGCATCCTCTTCCTTCAGGCCCGATCGTTTATATTCTCCCGTGGTTTTCGGTTCCACAATTTGGCTGTTTTCAGAAACGTCTGCAGAAAAAATAGACTGATGGCGGATTCCTGAATAACCGAGAAAAAATATGAAGAGAATGATTGCTGAATAGAAAATGGGATCGGCGTTGAATCCGAAGTCGATGCCCATTGCTTCCGTTGGAATTGAAACGATAGCCGCAAGCACGAAAATCAACCCGATTCCCCAAATAAAAAATTTCAACCAGTTTAGATCAATGGATTCTCGGTAGGCAAAATTTTGGTCGGTCAGGTCACGATAGCGATTTAAAAGACGATAGGATGCAACAGAATAACCAATTCCCGAAATGAAAAATGAAAAGAGTGCTACAATTATGAACGTGGAATAATCATCAATTAATCCGGCGTTTAGCAGCGCTTTTCGCTCGGCCGAATACGAAAAAAAGTACGGCATCATATAAAGATAGCAACCCACAGCAGGTAAAAAATGGAGGAAATTTTCCCACGTAAACCGTTGATCGGATCGCAGAGAAAACAAAACGTAGAGGTACAACATCGGGCCGTGTAACAATGGAACCGGGAGATGAATGCCCACCAGGTGCGGGTAGCGATCCCAGTAACCCATGTAGTAGAGATAATAACTGAACAGATGAAATCCGAAGATAAACATCCACACGGCAAGGATTTTATCGGGAATGGATTTGTTCTTCTTGCTCAACAGCAGAAACTGAAGGAAAAAGCACAAGAAAATTCCGATGGTAAAAATAGTACCCATGCAGCCGAAGTGTTAGTCACTTTAATCGTACTTTTGAATTTACATATCTCTCTTGAATGATATCGCCCTTTTCTTGCTTTGATCAACAGAAAAAATACGTGTTCGGGAATGGCTAAACGAATCAAAGGTTTTTTAACAAGGCAACTCTCAACTTAAAATAATCCGATCCTCAACAATTCGTTATATTTACTGAAAGAACCCTCAGATATTATTCAAGGAGACTTGAGGATGAAATATAACCTGGTCATTATTTTCTGTTTTGCTTTCTTTTTTTTGGATGGAATCAGACTGTCTGTCTCCGGTGAAAATCATCCTTCAAAAAACGAAACGATTACCAACAGTTGTTCCGAACCAATTACCTGGAGAATCGGGAGAATTGATTCCCGGTTTAGTGTTAGTGAGGAGACGCTCAAACGCATCATGAAAGATGTGAGCAAACTTTGGTCGGATGCTGCCGGAACGGAATTGATTGCTTACAGCGACAGTGGCGAAGTTGCGCTCAATCTCATCTACAGCGATAATCAACAGTATACCGAAGATGAGCAGCAGATGTCTGATCGCATCAACGAAATGAGAAAGAAATACGTGGCAATGCGGATGAGTTACCAGCAAGAATCCCGCAAATTTCAGATGAAGCTGACGAATTACAACAACCTGTTTTCTGAATATGCTCAAAAAGTGAATTTATACAACACCCTTTTGTCACGCATGACAAGTACCGGTGTTATCTCCCGAAATGAAGATGAACAGCTCAAAGAACTCAAAAAAGAGATGGAATTCCTGGAGAGAAAACTGGATCCGCTGGAAGTGGAAGTAAATACGGAAGACGAAAAGATGACTCAAATCTCTGAAGAGCTGAATGCTTATGCGGATGAAATCAACGAGGTGATCTACCAGTACAAAAACCAATTTAGTTTATGGAAGACATTTCACCAAGCTATTTATATTAACGTTGCTGATCAAAAAAAGATCAATATCTACCAGTTTGATAACCTCAATAAGCTGGGGCTTGTTTTAGCACATGAAGTGGGCCACGCTTTAGGCTTCAGCCATGTGGATAACCCGGCGGCAATTATGCATGAGCGAATGCAATTGCAAAATGATGAATCCCTGAAACTCACGGATGACGATATCCGGGAAATTCAAACCCGGTGCCAGAGTTGAATGATTGCTGATTGCTGATTGCTGATTGCTGATTACTGATTACTGATTACTGATTACTGATTACTGATTACTGATTACTGATTAAAGCTATCTTTTTTCTGTACTCTCTATCTTCTTGGCCAAATTTTTTTGTAACCAACAGCTTTTTATATCATCATCCATACAAGCGATGGAGAGAACGGTTACCTGTATTTCGCTTCCGTTGCTGTAAATCTAAATCAAAATGGGAAAATTATGGCGAATCTTCGGTTTGGTGTGTGGAATATGGAATGGATGAACGACCTATTTACGGACGGACCGGCTTTTAAGGATGATGACAAGAAAGTGCGCGGGCCCAATCCCAGGAATGAGCGCGATAAACCTACGGTAAAAGACCGGCGGGAATCACTGGCGGGTGTTCTGAATGAAGTGGATGTGGATGTTTTGGTTGTTGTTGAGGGGCCAAATAAAGCCAATGAACTCCAGTTATTTTTTGATACGGATATTAACGGAACCTGGGCCTGCGATGTTCAACCTACGAAAGGGGGATCGCAGATTGTAGGTATTGCCGTGCGAACGGATAAGGGACATTTTTCCGGTAATTCTTTTGATCGGTTTCATATCGGCGAGGGACAGGGCGGCGAGAGTGAACGTCTCAGCAATGCAACCACAGATTTTGCCATTGATACGGACGATGACGACATCCGGGAACTTCACCGGTTTGAACGCCTGCCGCTGTATGCAGAAATCAACCTGATTGACGGAAAAAAATTCCGGGTGGTTGGACTTCACCTGAAAAGCAAAGGAATTTTCCAGGCATATGAATGGTCGAAATGGTGGTCGCAGGCAGATGCAAACCGAAAGAAAATTGTAGCACAATGCACTCAGCTTCGGCTTGAGTTTCTGGACTACTACCTCACTGAAAATTCAACACGCGATATTCCACTCATTATTTGTGGGGATATCAACGACGGGCCGGGCCAGGATGCCAGCGAAAAGAAACTGAACGTAAGCGGAATTGAGCGGCTGATGGGAACCGTCTGGAAACCCGGTCTGTGCCTTGGCAACGCTCTTTTTGATGCGCTTGATGATGATGACCAATGGAAAATCAACCTCTCTCCCATTCACACAACGAGCTTTAAAGATCCCATTTTTGATAACTACCGCGATGTGTGGATCGACCATATTCTTTATTCCCGAAACCGCCCGAAATCCTGGATAAGCAATGCTCGGGTTCATGAAGAATTGCCCGACGGTCAAATGGTTTGGAGAAAACACCGGTATGCATCCGATCATTTCCTGGTCACAGTGGATATTGACACGGATAAATTGTGATTTAAAAGAGTGTAATATCAATCCTTTTTTTATTCCATAAGCTGAATCAGCTTTAATCCCTTTCTCAATAAACGGCTTTGTTCGTTTGGTCTGGAAGTTTGGGTATTGTTTTATTTATTTCAACTGTGTATACTGTGTATACTTAATTATGAATTACAATTTTATACTCTCTCAAACCGATAAACGCCCCATGTATCAACAGATCATGGAGCAAATAAAGCAACGCATTGCTGTAGGAGATTGGTCGCCGAGAACCCCTTTGCCTTCCATTCGGGAGCTGGCAACGGAGGTCAAGGTCAGCATCATTACCGTAAAACGTGCCTATATGGAATTGGAGCGCGAAGGGGTTATTTCAACCCAACAAGGAAAAGGAAGTTGGGTAAATGATTCCCAAAATTTGAAGGAGCTTCAGCGCGAAAAGTTAAACCAGCATCTGGAACAAGCTGGAAAATTGGCGAAATCCCTGGATATACCTGAGGATGAATTATTGAAAATGATTAAAAAGTATATATAAAAATCATGAACATACCTTTGGCGGTAAACTGTAAAGGCATCGCAAAACAGTATCCGCATTTTCAACTGCAAAATGTAGACCTGTCTTTCGAACAAGGCACTGTTATGGGATTGGTGGGGCCCAATGGTGCAGGGAAATCAACAATATTACGAATGATTATGGGACTGGTGACCCCGGATAGCGGGACGATCAATGTACTGGGGTATTCCATACCTGATGAACAAATTGCTGCGAAACGAAATATCGGTTTTGTGTCTGAAGATATGCGTCTATACGACAGCGAAACGATTGCTTTCCACATGGATTTCATGAAATCTATTTTCAACTCATGGGATGATGAATATGCCAAAACATTGCTGCCCCGCTTTGATCTTAAAAAAAAGCAGAAAGTTAAGGGATTATCCCATGGTCAGCGGGTGAAAGCCACTTTGCTGTTGGCCTTGGCTCGTCGCCCGAAATTACTGGTTTTCGATGAACCCACAACGGGATTAGACCCGGCAGCAAGAAAGGAAGTTCTCGACGAAATGATGAAAGCCCTCGAAGATGAAACCCGGTCTATTCTGTTTTCATCTCATAATACTTTAGATGTAGAACAAATCTCAGATTATATCACCTTTATATACAACGGCCAGATTATTGACTCGCGGAATAAGGAAGATTTTCTGGACAGCTGGCGAAGATTGCGCCTGATAAATATGAATCGCAATCAATTACCCGATTTACCGAACATCAGAGATATTCAACAGAGTGGCAAACTGTGCACGGTAACCGTAAATAATTACAACGACCAAATTCCGGAAGAATTCAGGAACACGGGGATGTCCGTAGAGACGATTGAGCGTTTGACACTGGAAGAGATTTTTCTCAACAACGTAAAATATGCAAAGGGGGTGCCGGTATGACGGACTCAATGATATACAAGCTCATTCAAAAAGATTTAAAAATTAATCAGACACCAATACTGTTATGGTCACTCCCTGCCGTTGCCGGCATTTTGACAGCCAATTTGATTCCCGGCCTGGTAGCGGCGAACATCGGCTTCTGCCTGTTAGCCAGCGCAATCATTGGGGCGGGCATTCATATGGTCACTCACACGGTATTGTTTGATCATCTAAAAGGCACGCACATATTTATTATGAGTTTGCCCGTAACCTTTAAGCAGTATACTCTCTCCAAACTCCTGGTAAACATTGGAGTATTTTACGTGATGTGGGCTTTGCTTTCGGCGGTTTGTATCTATGTAACATTTTCGCAAGGCATACTTCCCATGGGCAGTTTACCCATGATGTGTATGGTTTTACTCTCTGTTTTACCCCTCTATTCATTGATACTTTCAGTATGCATTATCACCCAGTCGATCGGTTATACCGTAGTTACAGCCGTAACGTCAAGCTTTGCAACGCCGGCTTATCTTTGGGCGGTTGTTTATTGGGATTCTGTCGGTACCTACGTTTGGGGAAACCAAGCTGTTTGGAATATTACTGTTTACAGCATCATGATTGCGCAGGTGCTCATCGCCATCATCATTCCTGTACTGACAGTCATGATTCAATTTCGCAAGAAAGATTTTATTTAACGGGAGTTCAGGATAAGGAGAATGCTATAAATGCTCCCTAGAAGGGAAACACTCCTCAACGAATTCTTAACCTACAATCCATTTTTTAATCACTTAAATAAGGAGATACCATATCATGAAAACAATAAATAAATACCTCGCCGTAATTTTATTTTTAGCTGCAACATTTGGATCTGTAGTTAATGCGTATAGCCAATCTGTGGAAGAATCGGCAGCCGATAACTTGCCGCTCCCGAGCACTTTGATTGCGAAACACATTGAGGCAATGGGCGGCGAAGAAGCTCTCCGCGCTCATACCGAACGGACTATCGATGGAAAATTGACGATCAGCGCCTATAATATAGATGGAGATTTACACATCGTTGCCGAGGCGCCGGATAAAGTTTCGACCACGATTGGATTAGGACAATTCGGGACCAGCCGTTCGGGTTACAACGGTACAATAGCCTGGAGTATGGATCCGATGTCCGGCAATAGAATCCTTGAAGGAGAAGCTTTACAGGGAATGATCGAAACCGCCGATTATTACGCTGATAATTTACATTTAGGAAGAGATGCCATTCAACAGAGAACAATCGAAACGGTGACATTTGAAGATGGCGAGCATTTTAAAGTTCTGATGGTAAATACCAACGGAGAGGAGAGCTTCATCTATTTTTCCAAAGACACAGGTTTACTGAGTGGTATAGACAAAATGCAATTCGGTATGACGGGTAAGGTTCCTACACAAGTTCGCCTCAGTAACTATGTTGAATTCGAAGGTGTAAAAACAGCACGGAAAATTATTAGTTCACAAGGTGGCGTCGAAACAATTATAGAAACAGATTCTATCTCTTATGACGCCCTTCCGGATAACGCATTTGAACTGCCGGCAGAAATTCAAAGCCAGATTGACCAGTAACATTTGGGAGACGGGTTTATTTTGAAAATCAAAAAGCTTCAAAAGATCTTACCGGGTTTGCTCGCAATCATGTTTTGGTGCAGCTTTGCCGAAGTAAAGGGGCAGGCACCGGTCACATTGCAAGACACTGAAACTCATTTGTTGTATTCTGAAAAACTCCAGCAGTATTATTTGATTGATGTTTTCTTACCTAATGGATATCAACCCAAAGTAAGTGAGTTTCAGTTTCCAAAATATCCGGTGATCTATGTTCTGAATAGCCGGCCGAATGCAGTGATGGCTGCGATGTTACGGCATGTTTCTGAAATGTCGAGAGAAATCATCATCGGGATTGATTTTGCTGATAAAGACGGAAATCCGACTGATTCATTTGCAGCTTATACCCGTGACCTTACTCCGACCCAGGATGATGATTGGCCGCAGGGGTCTGGTGGCCATGCCGAAGATTTTCTTTATTTTATCGACAATAAAGTGAAACCATTCATCAATGAAACCTACAACGTGAATAAATACAATCAGACGTTGGTGGGACACTCTTTCGGCGGCCTTTTCGGTTTGTACGTTTTGTTCAATCATAGTGATTCTTTCAACAGGTATGTCATTGCCAGTCCATCCATCTGGTGGGACGATGCCGTTATTTTTGAGTCTGAAGAAAACTATTTTAACATGAATTCAAATCTGGCAAAGAAAGTATTTCTTTCCGTGGGTTCCAGGGAATTTGCAGACGGCCCCCAGGGAATGATTAACAATACCAACAAAATGTTTGAGAAGCTGAAAAGCAGGAATTACTCGGATCTGAATGTAGGGTTTGAAATTTTCGAAGATGAAACGCACGAGTCGGTAGTAGGAATATCCATCCAAAAAGGAATTGAAACTGTATTTCAATAAATGAGTGATGGTTTGAGATTCTCAGCTTTAAGATGAATTTATTTTCTCTGATTTTTAAATCTATATAACAATCTCCCGTACCAGAATTCTTACATGATCTTACAATAAACTCATCATTCTATGGAACTAAGATTTGCCTCAAAAAAAGATGTGCCCGATATCGCTGAACTGATGAAGGAATTAGGCTATCCGACTGATACTGAATCTATAAAAAACCGATTGGATAACATCAAACAACGTAACGGCCGGGTAATTGTGGCTGTTGATGAAAGCGGCGAAGTAACAGGGTGTGTACATGCCTTTGTCGATTTGAGATTAGCTGAAGGTGAGATCGGAGAAATTGTCAGTTTGGTTGTTAAAAAAGAGTTTCGTGGTAAGGGAATTGGAACCAGATTACTCAACAACGCAAAGCTGTGGATACAGCAATCTGGTTGCGAGAAAATCAGAATTCGGGCAAATGCCGTTCGTAAAGAAGCTCATCAATTTTATAAAGAACAGGGCTTTGAGGAGATAAAATCTCAGAAAATCTTTCAAATCAATCATTCTTCATGAATCTGCACTTTTTCCGAAAACAGGTAAAAGAAAGCCGTCCTACTTCTGAACGCGGGCCTTTATCCAGGAAGAAATTTCTTGAATAGCAACCGGGGAAAATGTCTGCTCAATTTCGTCGTATTCCAATATCGAACCCGTTTCACTTTCCTGGAACATATGGTTGAGTCCCGGCAATTCTTTGATTGTAACATCCTTATTGCCGGCTTTCTCTAGCGCTTTTTGGATTGGCGGATGATTCATATCCGGTGGAACCTGTACATCATTCGAACCAATCAAAGAAAGAACGGGGATAGTTATTTTACTGAGTTCATCAACCGGATCATGATTGTAGAAAAACTGGCTCCATGGCCTTAAAGCCCCTTCAACCTGTTGCCCGACAAAAGTATCAAAATCTATGCCGTCCGGAAGCAGTTCGTTCAGCACCTCTTTTGAATTGTGGTAGAGCTGAGTCAGCTCTACTTTTTTTGCATCCGTAGATTTATCGGATGATGCAATCTCTATGGTTTTATCAATAAACCGATTGTAAGCATCCCGGTCTGAGACCTTAACATCCAGAAGCGTGCGTCCTTGCATCCGTGAAATTTCCTTTCCCAGCACACCGGTTCCCGCAAGCAAAATCATAAATGCCACATCATCCGTTCGATTTACTACTATCGGTGCAATTAAACCACCTTCGCTATGGCCGATCAATCCAATTTCGTGATGATTAATGTCTTCTCTTTTTTTCAGGTAATTAATGGCACTCATCACATCACTGGCAAAATCTTGTGATGTGGCGGTTGCGTGATTCCCAGTCGACTCCGCCGTTCCACGATCATCATATCTCAACACGGCGATTCCCTGTCTGGTCAAATAATCTGCTAAAACAAGAAAAGGTTTATGGCCAAATACTTCTTCATTTCGGTTCTGTGGTCCGCTGCCTGAAATCAAAATAACCGCCGGAAATAAACCGGTTGTTTGGGGAAGTGTGAGCGTACCTGCCAACGTCAATGAGTCTCTTTTGTTCTCAAAAGTAACTTCTTCTTCAACATAGGGATACGGTTTTTCCGGTTCCTGTGGACGATGATAGGCTTTCTTCTCCACCTTTTCCCGATACATATTGAGTTCAAATGACTGGCCTCCCTGGTTCCAAATTCCTGAAATGGAATCGGCTGCAGGCACTCCCTCATAAAAAGCTCCGATATTTGCAGCCCTGAGGATGAGTTTGTCGTCATTATATTCCACGGCATTAAATGGAATACCCATTGCCCCCTGATCCGGGCTGTCGAATGTTGCCGTATATCCACTGTCCGTTTCCTGGATGTGAAAGACCAACGTTACCTGAGTTCCCATAACTTCAAGAACCCCGTTCCAGCCGCCCGTAATATCCTGGGCTTCCAGGCTTGATATCAAAAGACATACCAGGCCCACAATAAATGTTATTATTTTCTTTACCATCACTAATTTTTTTGATTGATTTAACTTTCTATCCTACACCAAAATTGATGCTTTATTCATATTTATTGCGAAATGGTGAGACGGTTATTCCTCATCCTCAAAAATCTCTTCAATTGGCTTCTCAAAAAGCCGCGATATTTTAAAAGCCAGAGGCAAGCTGGGATCGTATTTCCCTGTTTCTATCGCGTTTACTGTCTGCCGTGATACATCAAGTGCATGGGCCAGGTCGGCCTGTGTCCAGTCTCTTTCTGCTCGTAGTACTTTCAGCCGATTTTTCATTTATACCTCCTCAAATTGATGGCTAATGAAATCATATAAGAGATACCGATTAACATCACCAGGAAACCGATCTCTGCATCAAAGGGAATTACATTTGTGGCATCCAGCATGGAGTATGCAATTCCACCTACAACGGCCACTCCCAAAGAAATTCCCATTGCTTCGAGCTGAACCTTCTTCATCATCTCATCGAGCGTATTCAGGTGTTTGATATTTGCATTGATCATCCCAATGCCTACACCTATGTTCAGCAATATTACCGAAAGATTGATCAGATTATTTTCTCCCCAAAAAAGTACCGGACCAAAAGCAGGTATGGCAACTGTCAAAACCCATAAAATCGTCCAGATTGCAAGACGGGCTGTAGACTTTTTGGTTTGTCTTGCCCATTCACCTGAATTTACATTTCGCTTTTCCATAAGTCTATACTATTTGTCTTTATGTTAAGTAAACTTTACTTAAAGTAGAATAACCCAAGTATAATGTAAAGCTTAGTTTACTAAATATTTAGTTTGCTTTACTTCAACTTCAGTTCTCAGAAATGATTTATCTGAAAATGTGGAACAAGACGGGCTTTAAAGTTTCACTGTGTGACAATAAGAAAAATTGTATAATATGAAGGTATAAACCGCAGATCTAAATACTCATAACATGAAACGAACTCTTTTCCTATTCACGTTGGTAAGTTGCTTTTCGCAAGTTCTCATCGCACAAACCCAACGTCCACCTATTATTGATATTCATGTTCATACCATGAAAGTAAATCCAAACTGGGCTTCCCCTATGTGTCCCTGGTTTTTGTCTGATATGCCCGGTGCCGACCCGACACAACAACCGCCAGGTTTTATGAATCTGGAATGTCTTGATCCGCTTCAACCCGCAAAAAGCGATGAAGAAATGCAGGCCGAAGTTATCAAACGAATTAACGATTGGAACATGACCATTGTGGCTTATGGAGATGATGAAGTTTTACGGAATTGGCATGAAGCCGCTCCTCCCGGCCGTGTGATCCCCGCTATCGGGATTGATACCACACAAAGTGTACAGGATTTCCGTGAAGCCCTCGAAAGTGGTTTTTATAAAGTTGTGGCTGAATTTGCCCCGCAGTACCAGGGGATGTCCCCCAGCGATCCTGTTTATGCTCCCTACCTGGCAGTAGCCGAGGAACTGAATATACCGGTTGGAATCCATATGGGAACCGGGGGCAACGGCATGGCTAATATTACGCAACCAAAATACCGGGCTTCACTTGGAAATCCATTTTTGCTTGAGGATCTGCTTGCTCGTCACTCCAAACTTAAAATCTGGGTGATGCACGCCGGTTACCCAATGCTTGACGAAATGATTGCCCTGATGGGAGCCAACGCTTATGTATATGTAGACATTGCCGGCATGATCTGGAGTTATCCGAAAGCCGAAATTCATCACTATGTTCAGCGACTGGTTCAGGCCGGATTTGGTAAAAGAATTATTTATGGAACGGATTTTATGATGTGGCCGAGGCTTTTTGAGACTTCTATGGGTTTGATTGAAAACGCCCAGTATCTCTCGGAAGAACAAAAAAGGGATATCATGTTTAATAATGCAGCTCGATTTTTCAGAATGGAGAAGAGCGATTTCGACTGGCCTGAAGAAGTAAGTTCGATGGATTGAGTTTTCGACTCCGCTTCACTGTACCCGAACGGACGGCTTCTATTCTATTTACTTTGGCAATACCCGTGATCGGGCGCATCGAAAAAGTGAAGCGACGGAGTCGAGGTGTCCTTTTAACTCAAACAGAAATTTCATAGTCTTTACCCTATGAAATTCCTTGAACTAAAGGTTCCACCCGTACTCGTGTTTTTATCTTTTGCTGGCTTCATCTGGATCATATCAAATTATATTCCGGATTTTAACTACGATTTTCCGGGACAGAAATGGTTGGGATTTGGGGTCTTTACCATCGCTGTGATTATTGGCTTGATCAGCCTGGCACAATTCCGGAAAGCCAAAACCACTGTTCATCCCCAAAAACCTGGAAACGCCTCTAAAATTGTAACATCAGGAGTATATCAAATCAGCCGCAATCCAATGTATCTCGGATTGCTTTTGGGTCTGGTTGGCTGGTGTATTTATCTCGGCAATCTCCTGAATATTTTCTGTCTGATTGGTTTCATCATCTACATGAACCGGTTTCAGATTATTCCGGAAGAAACAGCGATGATCAAAAATTTCGGTACTGAATTCGTAGAGTACAAGAAATCCGTTCGCAGATGGATTTAGCCCCTCTCCACAGAAAATCTATTCACCCAAAAACTTCTTAATATTTTCCATCACTCCAGCAATCAATTCAGTTCGCGCCTCAATACTCGACCACGCAATGTGGGGTGTCATCACCAACTTATGCTTATTCTTTACCGTTAACAGCGGGTTTTCGGCATTCATGGGTTCCTGCTCAAAAACATCCAGTGCTGCGCCGGTAATTAGATCTTCATCCAGAGCTTTTGCCAGATCGGCTTCATTCACAATTCCACCCCGCCCTGTATTGATGAGGTAAGCAGAACTTTTCATCGTTTCCAACTGAGGATAACTTATCAACCCTTCTGTATCTTCATTTAGTGGTGCATGAATGGAAACAAAATCAGAGGTTTTCAACAGATCATTCAACTCTTTGTGATGATAGGGCTGATCCAAGTTTCTTCCCGATGTTGAATGATAGACGACTTCTGCCCCAAACGCCTCTGCTATGGATGCAACTTTACTCCCGATATTTCCAAGCCCGATAATCCCAAACCGCTTTCCGTTAAGCTCGGAGTAGGTAATTTCCTGGTTGGTGAAAATATCGTGTTTGGCGTAGTTACCGCTTTTCACGAATTCATCGAACCGGGCAACTTTCTGAACCAGATGAAGAATCATGGCAAATGTAGTTTGGGCCACGCTGTTGGAGGAATATCCGCTTACATTTTTAACCGGAATTTCTGCCTTCTTTGCGGCATCCCGGTCAATGTTGTTCATGCCGGTTGCAGCCACGCAGATTAACTTGAGATTTTCGGCTCCTACTATCAAATCTCTGTCCAGAACTACCTTATTCGTAATAACAATATTCGCCTCTTTGATTCGCTCCCCGGTCTGATCCGGAGATGTTGTCTGGTAAAACGTAGTATCCCCCAGCTTCTTCAGATCTTCAAGATTTGGGACATCGCCCACGGTTTTGGTATCAAGAAATACAATATTCATTTCAAAAAGTTTTTAATTCTATTGGAATTTTAAGTGAAATATAACTTTATGCTGAGTCGCTTGAAAGAAAGGAAAACTTGCATCCGAGAAATTACCTGCCTTAGCTTCTTTTTGTTTTTCAGGTCTTTAACTATTATCTATCAGCTCTTAAAGTAAGCCCAATTATATCAGTAGATTAGCCTTAGGGTAAAATAGCTTTTGCCTTGCAGGTGTATTTGATTCTCATGATCCAGTAGATGAATCAAAAAACTCCTTAATCCATAAACAGGACTTCAAATTATGAAACGAATACTCACAGAAATTCTACCGGCCGCGCTTTTGATAGGTTTTGCAGCACTTTCATGCACGCAACAGCAAGAACAACCAGATGAAATGGAATCAAATCGTTTAACATGGGATTCGGTGCAGGATACAACCGATGTTTTGGTGAGTATTACTGGATTTTCCGGGCCGGAAGCCGTTCGATACGATCCGGACAATGATGTCTATTTTGTTTCCAATTTTAATGGAGATGCTGCCGGCGATGCCAACGGATTTATATCCAGGGTTACTCCAGACGGAACCATCGATTCACTGCGATTCATGACCGGATCCGAAATGCACCCCCTGCATGGTCCTCGTGGTATGTACATTTCCGGGGATACACTTTGGGCAGCTGATGCGCATGGCGTTCACGGGTTTGATACAGAATCCGGAGAGTTATTGGAATTTATAGATTTCACAAATCTCGAACCCGGCTTTCTAAATGATGTGGTTTTGGGGGCTGACGGTTATCTCTATATCACCGATACTGGGAAATCTGCTGTTTATAGAGTAGAAGACGGAACTCCCACTGTTCTGGTTGAAGATCTCCCCGCTCCTCCCAATGGAATAACGATTGATGCCGATAACAACCTGATTCTCGCCCCCTGGGAAGGAGCAACTATGTTCCCCACTCTTGTTGTGGGCGACCAAGGATATGCAGAATACACCAATGCCCAAAGCGGCGGTAATTTTGACGGAATTGAATTCGTAAACGGACGTATGATTGCAGCAAGCCAGGCAGATTCAAGCCTGCATGTGTTTTATGAAGGAGAAAATTATATAACAATCCATACTCCGGGACGACCGGCAGATATTGGTCTGGATACGCAAAGAATGCAAGTGGCTGTACCTTATATTGCCCTTAACCGGGTAGATATTTGGCAACTCCCTACGGAATGATTATTTGCTTTTTTAAACCATGATTATTTAAATCAGGTTTTTTTATATCTCCGTTTAACTTTTGGAATGTCTCCAACCGCTATCAGGTTTAAACAATTGAATCAATAAACGATTTTTTTGATAACAAAGAAGAGTGATGACTGAGATTTCAAAACCCCAAAAAGGCGATAAAATGAAAGCTGTAGCCATTCATCAATTTGGTGGCGCTGATGAGATACAGATACAGGAATTCCCAATTCCTGAAATAGCACCGGACGAAGTGTTAATTCGTGTGCATACCGCCGGTGTAGGTATCTGGGACGCCAAAGAACGGGAAGGTTTATTTGCGAAGGCGAATGGTGGTAAAAATCCCGATTTCCCCAAAACGCTGGGGCGGGAAGCTTCAGGAACGATTCTAAAAATCGGGAATGATGTAATGCATTTTCATGAAGGCGATAAAGTTTACATAAATGGCTCGCCGAGTCCCACGGCAAATTTGTATGCTGAATATGCAACGGCAAAAGCAAAGCATGTCATGCCGATTCCCGAAAACCTCAGTATGCTCGAAGCCGGTGCCCTTCCGATTGCCGCTATCACGGCTTTGACCGGATTAGACGACATTTTAAAACTCCAGCCGCATGAAACAATCATCATTTTTGGAGCAAGCGGAGGACTTGGTCACCTTGCCGTACAGCTTGCAAAAACAATGGGAGCACGAGTTTTCGGGGTCGCCTCGGGAAAAGATGGTGTAGATATTGTCCAAAAACTGGGCGCAGATGGTGTTGTGAACGGGCATGACAAACATTTTATAAAAACTGTCAAAGATTTTTCCCCGGATGGTTTTGATGCTGCATTGTTTACAACCGGTGGAAAAGCGGCAAATGAAACCATGAAAATGATTAAAGATTGCGGGCGTGCAGCTTATCCGAACGGAATTGATCCTGAACCGAAAGCTATTAAAGGAATAAATCTTCAGGCTTATAGTATGAACTCATCGCCTGAGGTTTACAAAAAACTGAATAACCTAATTGAAAAAGACACATTCCATGTTCATATCGCGCGAAGCTTTCCCCTTGAAGCCGCGGCAGAGGCGCATCGGCAGATGAACGATCATTATGTTGGAAAATTTGTCCTTGAGGTTATTTAAAAAACGAAACCTGCAAAAAGCCAAATTGCAGGAATTGTACAGACTTTCGAAAACATTTCCCTTTCTTCGCTGTTCCTGCATCTTGTTTTGATGTAATCCTATTGACTTTCACAAGATTCTAAACGACAATTGTTTAAAGAGGATGTTCATCTTTAAATATTAAAAAATCTTTGCTCTATGAATAGACCTGACACTATCAATTATCTGGAGCTTCCCGCAAGCGATATAATGGCAACAAAGAAATTTTTTGAAACGGTTTTCAACTGGTCCTTCCAGGATTACGGACATGAATACACCGCTTTTAAGGAAGACCATCTGGATGGCGGATTCTACAAATCAGATAAAAAATCCTTAACAGAAAATGGTGCAACTCTGATTGTTTTTTACAGTAACGATCTGGAAGCCACTCAGGAAAAAATTCAGAGTGCAGGCGGACAAATAGTCAAACCAATTTTCTCATTTCCGGGTGGCCGCCGGTTTCATTTTACCGAGCCAAGTGGAAATGAACTTGCAGTATGGTCCGATAATTAGGAAATTAATTGGACCATGAAGAAGTTTGGTTTTTTGATTTTACTATCGCTGTTCATCATCCAGTGCGTCACTGCTCAAAACACAGAGTATTCTGTTCACCTGAATTCAGGACTGTTCTCTTTTGGAGGCGAATCTGCAACGAAGAGTTCAATCATTATTGTCAGTGATATCGGCTCGATCGATAACTACACGAATAATCCATATGGAACGGAAAGTGCCTTTTCGTATGGCATGGCAGCACAAATCAGGCGTGTAACCGATCGCAGATTGCTTGCAGGACTTCAAGCCGGGTATGAAATGTTAAAAAGCAAAGTCCATATCAATGGTGTGTCCGGTGAATATTCAGTAACACCTGAAGTTCTGGATGGCCACACAGTACTCTCTCATGGATTTATGACCCTTTATCCTCATCTGGGAAAAAGGTTCACCTTTACTAAAGTTGAAGCCGATCTGGTAATTGGCCCGGAATTTGGATTCAACACCGTTACCCGGGAGAAAGGCGAAGCAAATCTCGGAAATAACACTACAGTTGAAACCGATACAGAAAGAAATAGTCCCGGAACCGATATCAGAATTACGCCATCCCTGACGGTATACTATAATAGCTGGGGAATTTCGGCAGGATATTCCTATGGATTACACAACTATTCGGCAGATTTAATCGGAGGTAACAGAGAGCGGTACTCACGGTTTTTCCGTTTTGGGATTACGTACAGGATCAAATAGTTCTGTACACGAAGACGGATATGACTCGTATGGAAATCAATCTGCGTTAATAAATGAATTTTTTAAAATGAATGATTTCATATTTCACAAGCTTCCTGAACAACTTGGGGAGATTGAAATTGCTACAAATGAAAGCGGCTTCTCCATGCCGTCTGAAAGAAAAACCGGCTCACTTCTGAAGACACTGGCTTCTTCAAAACCGGGCGGAAAATTTCTGGAACTTGGTACAGGAACCGGACTTTCCACGGCCTGGCTTCTTTCTGGAATGTGTGCAAATTCTTCCCTGCTTTCTGTTGATAATGATGAAGCTCCTCAAAAAATTGCTGTCCGATATCTGGACTCCGATCCCCGTGTAACATTTCTTTGTGAAGATGGATTTAAAGTTATACAACATCAAAAAGCAGCATCCTTTGATTTGATTTTCGCGGATGCCTGGCCGGGAAAATATTTCTTACTGGATGAAACTCTTGAGCTTTTAAAGCCTGGCGGATTTTATGTAATTGATGATATGCTGCCTCAATCCAACTGGCCGGAAGGTCATGACCAAAAGGCCGCCCAGCTTTTGGAAATTTTGCATCAAAAAGAAAACTTTTCCGTTTGTCAGCTTGAATGGGCTACCGGTGTTGTCATCTGCACCCGGCTTTCATAATTCGAAACAGATTACTTTCCATGAAAATTGAACACATCGCTATCTGGACCAAAAACCTGGAACAGTTAAAAGAATTTTACGAGAACTATTTTGATGCAACTTCAAATGAGCTTTACACCAATCAAAAGAAGAACTTTCAATCCTATTTTTTAACATTTGACTCCGGAGCCCGGCTGGAAATCATGCAGCGACCTGATATCGAATCCGCATCAAAATCCCCCGAAAAAGAATACTTTGGATATGCTCACCTGGCGATCTCAGTGGATTCAGAAGAAAAAGTAAATGAACTGACAGAAATCCTGAGAAATGACGGCTTTCCTATCCTGGATGGCCCCCGAAGAACCGGTGATGGATATTATGAAAGTGTGGTTTCCGATCCAGATGGAAATCGAGTAGAGATTACAACTTGATCCTGTCCGTAAATGTACGTTTCAGAATCTTGCGGTTAACGGCACTCTTTTCTAACATTTGTTTACGTACCAACCTTTTTTGAGGGTCCCGATACAAAATTCTCATGCTCTTTCTAAAACAACCATATCCATTTTTTCATCAGGGCAAAAAACTGCTGACCATCGCTGCCCTGATCCTTATTTTTGCATTTCTTTTCGAGTTTTTGCTGGAACCATTTAATGTTGCTCGAAGTGAACACTATTTCAGCTACTGGATTATAAGCCTTCTTCACTCAGCAAATGCTGCCACCATTTACATCCTTTTCTCTTTCGCTGCCTCTCAATTCATCAATGAAGAGGACTGGAAAATCTATAAAGAGATCTCCTTTTTTATGATTCTTTTTTTGCTGATCGGAAGCGGGCAATTTTTCATACGAGAAATGATTTATGATAATCCGTTTAATGTATCGCTACGGTATTTTATTGAAGAGATTAAAAACACATATCTCGTTGGGACGATCATTCTTTTTATTATTTCGGTAATCAACCTGAAGTTTCTTACGAAGAGAAATCAGCAAAGAGCAAATCAGATCTCTGTCCCTAAAATGGAAATTGAATCCGATCCTGATACAATTAAAATCGAGGCACAACTCACTTCAGATCACTTTGACTTGCCGCCGGCCGATTTGCTTTGTATCAAATCAGACGGAAACTATCTTGAGTTTTTTCTTAAAAACGGAGAGAAATCTCAAAAGAAAGTTAAAAGGATGACGCTAAAAAGTGCTGAAGATCAATTGTCTTCCTATGCTTTTATCATCAAGACACACCGGGCATATTTGGTCAATATTCAACAGGTAGAAAAAGTGTCCGGCAATGCCCAGGGGTATCAACTTTCCATCAAAAACCTGGATTTCCAGGTACCGGTTTCCCGCAGCCGAATTGAATTATTTGACCGGGTTTTTGGGTAGTCTTTGTTATTCGTAACAAAAGCTTGCCATTCATCACAACGCCTAAACCTGTCCATTTCGGCAACGTAGATTCGAATCAAACAGAAATAATAAATCTGAAATGATTCATGGAAACCTCTAATCAACCTAAAAAAATCCGCCGATACGATCTTGACTGGCTTCGCGTCATTGTCTTTGCACTTTTAATCTTGTACCACGTCGGAATGTTTTTTGTGCCCTGGGGATGGCATATCAAAAACAACGAAATTTACGAGTGGCTTCGCTGGCCGATGCTCTTTGTCAACCAGTGGAGACTGCCAATACTTTTCGTCATCTCCGGGATGGGAACAGCCTTTGCCCTCTCCTACCGATCCGGCTGGCAATTTATAAAAGAGCGCCATATTCGTCTGCTTATTCCACTGCTCTTTGGCATGCTGGTTATTGTACCGCCCCAGGTTTATGTAGAACGCCTTGCTTACGGTTCATTTACAGCTTCCTTTTTTGATTATTTAATGGGTCCGGCTTATACAGGAATTTATCCTGAAGGAAATTTTAGCTGGCATCATTTGTGGTTTCTGCCTTATCTGCTGGTATACTCAATAATTCTTGCGCCGGTTTTTCTTTACTTTCGTAATCATCCCGAAAACATTTTTTTAAATGGATTGAGAAAGTTGCTGCTTAAAAATCCTTTCAGCCTTTACCTTTTTATAATTCCTCTTTATCTCTTTGAATCTCTTATGGAACCGTTCTTCCCGATTACTCATAACCTGGTATGGGATTGGTTTAATTTCATAAGCAGCCTTACACTTTTCCTCTATGGTTTTCTGTTGATCAGTGTGAAGCAGGAATTCTGGATCGCGGTTGATCAGATCAAATACAAAACGCTTTGGATTGGCATCATTTCATTTGGCTGTATGATTGGAATTCGGATGATATTCGAAGATTCCACACCTGTTCACTTTACAGAGGCAGCTTTTAAAGTGGTCAATCTCTGGTCGTGGATTCTTACTCTTTTTGGATATGCTGCGGTTTATTTAAATCGTAAAAGTTATGCGGTTCAATACTGCAACCAGGCCGTTTATCCTTTTTATATTCTGCATCAAACCATAACGGTTATTATTGGTTTTTACCTGATGGATCTTAATTGGGGATTGGCTCCAAAATTCGCGTTAATGGTGATCGGAACCTTTGGTATCAGTTGGCTTATTTACGAATTTTTGATCCGAAGATCTGCCATTCTTCGTCCCCTTTTCGGAGTAAAGGTAAAAATTTGAATCGCGTCGCCAGACCAATCTATACGTACAGTCAATTACAAATTGAAAAATATTTCAGAATTTATTGAAAGAGTCGCGATAACTGGCAATTAGTTTCAGGTACTCCTATTTTTCAGTGAAGCTCAATTCAGTCATTTCTTAGTAAATGATGTAATTTCTTTTTTGGATCACCAGCCATCTATTTTGCCGACACAGACGGCAAAATTTCTTTTTAGAAAAGTCTCTTAACTCTTTGAAAATCAAATATTTCAGCTATTTGCAAGTCATACAGTATTAAATTATTATAATAATTCTTTAGAATTGATTGTATTGGCATTGAATTATCGCTGAGGGTACTTTGAAAATTATTCTCTCCCCTTTAATGAAAGACGTACGAAGCAAATATCATTGCCAGTTTTGGGGAGGGCTCCTTTCCGTCTTCTTTTGGTTGATACTTACTGGATGTGCTCAACCAAATGTTGACAATACACAGGAATTAACACCGCTTCAGATTGGCATCACTTCTACCTATCAGGGGGAGGCCGCTACGTATGTTGCTTTGGATAGAGGTTTTTTCCAAAAAAATGGATTAGACGTTACTTTAAAATCCAATCCCTCGGGAAAAGTTTCGCTGAAAGATCTTTTTGATGGTACTGTTCAAATAGCTCATGTAGCAGAAACAGAAGTTCTCTATTCGCTTTTAGACACAAGTTATTATTCGGGAGAATCTGCCCCTTCTTTTCAAATTTTTGCTGATATGGTCTACTCCAATAAGATTCAGAAAATCATTGCAAGAAAAGACCATGGAATCTCCGAACCTGTTGATATGGTCGGCAAAAAGGTAGCCTTGCTTGAAGGCACACAACTCGATTACTTCCTTGACTCTTTCCTGCTGGAACACCAGATCTCTAATGATGAATTTGAGACGATTAACATGGATCCGAAAGAGCAGGTGGAAGCCATTAAAAATGGAGAAATTGATGTGGCCGTACTTTGGGAACCTTATGCTTCATTTGCTCAAAATGAGCTGGGGGAAAATGCAACATATCTTAAAACAGATCTGACGTATTCCACTTTATGGCTTTCAACAACACACGCTTCGTATGCCGAATCTCACCCCGAAGTATTACGCTCATATCTGCGATCCATTAAGGCAGCGCAGGATTATATCAAAAGGAATCCCGACTATACGCAGGAACTTTTGGCACAACGGACCGGAACTCCTGTAGAAGTAGTCAAATCTCTTTGGAGTGAAATTGATTTTGAACTATCACTCAGTGAACGAATGCTCACTTTACTTGAAGACCAGGGCCGATGGATGATTCGTAATAATTATGCTGATAGAACCATCGAAGACATGCAACAATTTGTGAATTTCAGACCCATGCAGGACGTTCACCCTCGCGGAATCACAGTGGTAAGATGACGATTAAATCACGCCTGAATATCGTAACAATTCTATCGGTAGGTTCCGTTATTGGCCTTTATCTTTACTTGTGGTATTCCACATTCCAGGTCGACCAGCATTTTGAGCAAATTGACCAGATCAGCGATTTTACAAAAACGGTATCAGAACTAAACCTGGTTATTGATAACTACCTTGAGTACAGGGAACAACGCCATCTGGACAGTTGGAATATTCTTTTTAACCGGTTGACCTATTACGAAAAAAACATTGAAGATCTCTCCGAAACCAATGTTATTTCCAATTCTTTGTCTTCAATCCAAAGTGCATTTCAGCTGATTGAAAAAATCAGGCAAAATCCCGAGGCCTATCCGGATATCATTGACCGGTACCGGCTCCTTGAGCGGGCAGAGTCGCGAATACGATCCGATATACAAATGCTGCTGACTATCTCCCATAATATTGCATCGAACCGCAGAGAAACGATACGGGAAATACAGGTCAGCCAGCAAATCAACTTCCTGATGATTATGATTCCGGTGGTGACGCTTCTCGGATA
The DNA here is from genome assembly GCF_021462415.1 of Rhodohalobacter sp. 614A. Taxonomy (NCBI): domain Bacteria; kingdom Pseudomonadati; phylum Balneolota; class Balneolia; order Balneolales; family Balneolaceae; genus Rhodohalobacter; species Rhodohalobacter sp. 614A. The sequence goes on along the minus strand of NZ_JAKEDS010000001.1, from coordinate 2,038,042 downwards.
TCTTTTGTACCAGCTAAGAACCCGTATCAAAAATTCTCTGAAAGAACTTCTGGAAGGAACTCAACAAATTGCCAAAGGTAATCTTGACTTACGGGTTGAACTACAAGGCAATGACGAACACAAACGGTTGGCGGAGAATTTTAACCTGATGACCCAGCGCCTCCAGGAGCAAATTAATAAAGAACGGGAGGCACGCGAAAAAGCTGAGGAAAATCAAAAACGATGGGAAGGGCTTGTTGAACAGGATCCGAATTTGGTTATGATTCACATAGACGGTGAAATTCAGTTTATTAATCCTGCGGGTGCTCAAATGATGGGAGCCTCCACACCCGAAGAACTCATCGGAAAATCTGCCTATGATTTTTTCCTTCAAAGTGAATCTCAGATAAAAAGAAAAACAGATAAACCCAATAAAAGAAACGGAATTAACACACCGGCAATTCGCAAAGTATATGGCCTCGATAAAATTGAACGCTTTGTACAGATAGAATCTGTCCCCATCCGGTATTTTGGGCGTGAAGCATCTCAAACAGTAGGATTAGATATCACGGATTATATCAAGTATGAAAATGAACTGGAGAAATCCATCGAAGAAAAAACCATCCTGCTTCAGGAAGTTCATCACCGTGTGAAAAATAACCTGGCAGTAACATCAGGACTTCTTTACATGCAAAGAGTCTCCACCGATAATCCCGAAATTGAAAACCTGTTAGGGGAAAGTGAACGGCGGATTAAGACAATGACTCTGATTCACGAATTGCTCTATAGTTCATCTGATTTGTCTTCCATCCCTATGGATGAATACATCGGAAACCTTGTAAATTTAATCCAAAATAGCCTGGACCCTGAGAAAAACATAGACGTGACAATTTCTTCTGATTCTTTTGCAATTAACGTGACCCAGGCCGTTCCCTGTGCCTTGATTCTGAATGAGTTGATTTCCAACTCTTACAAACACGCTTTTAAAAATCAGGAAACCGGTTTGATTGATATTTCTGTCCATCAAAAAAATGGAGATATAGAGTTTGCCGTGCGTGATAACGGAATAGGAATTCCCGACGTTTTTCTAAGAGAAGATGGGACATCGCTTGGCCTCACCATTGTACGAACCCTTATCAGACAGGTGGAAGGTACATTCGAAATTAAGAATGATAGAGGAACCGCTGCCCGTTTTCAGTTTAAAAAAATTGAAAGCAAGCCATCAGGCCATTCCACGTAAGCGGCGTGGGCAACCTCTATAAAAAGACCACATTTTATTTTTTCCATAAAAAAAGCCTGCTACTCCATTAAGAAGCAACAGGCTCTTTTGCTCACTTCTGATATTCTCTCGTTAGAAATAAAACATCAGTCCGGCAGTAAATGCATTTGAATTCAGATCTGCGTCTTCGAATGATTCCTCATTATCATCAGGGTTTAAAAAGATGTACCTGTAGTCCACATTCAGGGCAACTTTTTCGTTGAATGGAAATTCAGCTCCAAACCCAAGATGATAACCCATATTAAAACTGCTGTCATCATCCTCTGCAAATTCTGCTAAGGCCCCTTCATAGTCGTATTTGGTGTAATACGCGCCAATACCGGCTAATCCATAAGGTGAAAAACTGTTGCTGATTGGTGCAAAAAGCATCAGTGATGCCGTTACAGGAATAGAACTGGTTTTTACGGTATAGTCACCAAAACCATATTCCTGCCCTGCACGATAATCCACAGCTCCTTCAAGACCCACCACTGCGCCCAATCTGAGCCGTGCCTGCAATCCTCCATAAAAATTACCTTCGTCAGCATCTGTTGCTTTATAGTATCCTAAGCGAGGACCTATACCAAATGCATCCTTAATTGCTGCGCGATCTGATGCGCTCTGAGCACTTGCTGCTACTGTAAGTGCTCCCATTAAAAACGTCAGAAGTAATAATGATTTCTTCATGATATTTCTGTTTTCTTGATTATTTCAACTTCACACTACTTAAAGCACGGTGAATGTGGATATGTTCCCACTTTTTTTGTTTCGGCCTTTATGAGCTCATTAAAGCCAAAAAAGTGCACATATGATTGAAAGTTGCTTGCAAATAGTTTTTTCGCTAAAATTTTAACTGGCTTTAAATGAGTTTCAACAGCGCTTTTCGGGGTAAAAAATCAAGGTAATTAGACTCCTCAACTATGATGTTTAAGAAGGCATATTCGAAGGAGATTGAACTTTTGGATAAGGAATTGGAGATAAACCGAATCTATATCGGTGAAATCCTTGAAAAATTTCCTGAATTCAAAAACTATCTTGCTTCTGCCATGTTTGCCAAACCACATGAAGAGCAAATGCCAAAATGGGGAATGTTCTTTATGGATGAATTCCCCGAAGAAACCACAGAAATTATTGATGAATATACACCTACCTTTTGCGACGGAGAAGTAACTTTTGGACTCAGTATCCAGGGCAGAGATACCATCTATACGGCTGCGTTTGATCACGCTCTTCTCGATTCTGAAATTTTAAGCTTTTGTAAATCCGACCACGAGGCGGTTCTGATTCGGTCCGATAAACGCCTGTCCATTTACCATCAGGGAAAGATTCATATTTGTGAACACCGTTTATGGCGCACTCTTGGCGAACTGAATACTGCGCTCAAAAAAATCGAGATGCATTTCCCGGATCTCGATACCGAAAATTTCTCAAAAATACTGAGGTTTGCCTATTACGAACTTTCACTTCGGGGAATTGGGGCAACGATTGTGTATTGGCTGGATTCAAAATATCAACAGACAGCGTCTCCCATTAAAGATACCTTTAACCTCGACTTTAATACCCCGAGTCACCAACAGATGCTGAAACAGTACATTACATATAACGACGGTGCCGTCATTATCAACCATGAAAACAGAATTTTAGGCGGCCAAACCCATCTGTCATACAGCGAGGCCAGCAAAAAAATGATTGAAGCGTACGCCGGAACCCGCCATACATCTGCACGGCGTTTCAGCTACGACTATCCACAAGCCATCATTGTAACAGTTTCCATGGACGGACCGGTGTCCATCTTTTCTGATGGCTGCAACCTTGTTACGCTCGACTATGCCTCCATTCAACCCAATGAAGAGTTGATTGAAATTGTACGCGAATATAACGACATACCCGCCTCTGAAGATGAATACGAAAGGGAATGCACTAATTGCGGAAAACATTATCACATCACCGTTCTGGATTTCCCCGGTTGGGAAGAACAAAAAAACGCCAATTGTGATGTCTGCGGCAACCTGATTGATTCAGCAAATTGTTTTAAAATCGATCAGATTTTATTGAAAAAAATTTCGTGAAAATTGATTCGATTTTTCAAATAAGATAACGCCCTTCTTTTTGTATTTAATTTTATTTTGATCAATAATAAAATTGCATTAAATAATTATATGCAATACCATAATTGCTTAATTATTATTAATCAAATTTTAATACCTCTTGCGCAGTCTTTCCCGAAAAGAGTTTATTATCAAAAGCGGTACCCTTCTTGGCGGTGCCTATACTTCACTTCTGGCTTTAGATCTTTTAAAAGCAGCGCCCGTCCACAGGTTTGATTTATCCGAAACCCATGATGCCAAACATGTTCTCATTCTTGGCGCGGGACTAACGGGATTAACAGCCGCTTACGAACTTCAAAAGCTGGGATATCATTGCACAATCCTGGAAGCGCGTAACCGAATCGGCGGAAGATGTTGGAGCGTTCGAAATGGAAGTTCCAATGAAGAAACGGATTTGGGTTCGCACACAGCTTCTTTTGATGACGGCCTCTATTTCAATGCCGGCCCAAGCCGTATTCCGCATCACCATGATTTGACGCTCCATTATTGCAAAACACTGAATGTTCCGCTGGAAATCTATAATAACATCAACGAAGCGGCATACTTTTTCAGTGAAGGAGAAGGCCCGCTTTCCAACCAAAAAATTCGTGCCCGCGAAATCCATAATGATGTACGCGGACATATGGCAGAACTCCTTGCCAAAGCTGTGGATCAGCAAGCGCTGAATTTAAGTATGTCACCCCAAGACGTGGAAAAATTCATTCAATACCTGCGGGCTGAGGGAGGATTGGACGTTGACAAACTGTACAAAGCATCTGCCCGCCGGGGATATAAAACATCGCCCGGAACAGAGCCCGGTGAAGTTTCTGAAGCTTATAGATTGAGCGAATATCTTTCTTCCGGGTTGATGGAGCCCGATTTTTACAATGTTGCCGAATATACATTGGAGCTCCAAATGACAATGTTCCAGGCGGTTGGCGGTATGGATCGGATTGCTCAGGCACTGGGTGAACAGGTTCATGCTGATATTCATCTTGGGGCAGAAGTTTCATCTATCAAGAATAGTGAGGATGGAGTTACGGTAACGTATTCCAAACCTGAAGGCGAATCTCAGATCGAAGCAGATTTCTGTATCTGCACAATTCCCTTATCAGTCCTGACGTACCTGGATCATAATTTTTCCGGGAATGTGACGCGGGCCATCGATTATTCTTCCTACAACACTACAGGTAAAATAGGCCTTCAATTCAAACGGCGCTTTTGGGAAGAAGATGAAGGAATTTATGGCGGAATCACCCGAACCAATAACGATCTGACCCAAATTTTTTATCCCTCAAATGATTATCAATCAAAAAAAGGAATTCTGATTGGCAGCTATCATTTTGGTGACAGCGCCGATCGTATCGGACGCCTCTCGTACCCCGAACGCGAACAATTTGCACTTGAAAAAGGCCGTATGATTCATCCCCAATACAGCGATGAATTTGAAAGCTCTTTTTCGGTAAGCTGGCACAAAACAAAATTCAACCTGGGCGGTTGGGCAGAATACAATTCCCAGACCCGCGAAACCATCTACAAGGTTCTGCAAGAACCGGAACGGAACGTCTATTTTGCGGGAGAACATATGACATACCTTAACGCCTGGATGGCAGGCGCATTTGAATCGGCCCGCAGTGTTGTAGGTAAAATTCACAGCCGCGTTAACGAACAACATTTTGAATATCCCAAAACCAGTGGTTAATCCATTAAACAGGAACACATCATGGCTCATAAAATGAACAGAAAAGAATGGCTGAAATCTGCAGGAACCGTCATGGCCGGCGGACTTGGATTTGCAGCGCTCCCGATTGGTCTCTTAAATGGCAGATCAAAAATGAACAAACCCTTGCGACCGATAACTTCTCCCCGCAGGTTTATCTCTGATGAGGAATTTGGCAGACAGATGATGCCACCCGAAATCAAAGCGCGGCTCTTTGCAAATGAAAACCCTTTCGGGCCATCCGAAAAAGCCAAGCAAGCTATCAGAGATTCCATTGATGGAAGTTATCGCTATGCGATGCGCGAAATTGGCATGCTCTCAGGGAAGATCGCTGAATATGAACAACTTCCTTCGGAAAATCTCATGTTCGCCGCCGGATCATCCCCACTCTTGTTAGCTGCTTCTCTGCATTTCAGTCAATTGGGGAATATTGTTACAGGTGAACCCAGCTATGCAGATCTTCCTGAATCGGCGGAATCATTTGGGGCTGAAGTTCGATGGATTCCGGTGAATGATGAATACAAACTGGATCTGCAAGCAATGGAAGCAGCTGTTGACGAAAACACAAGCCTCATTTACATCTGTAACCCAAACAACCCCACCGGTACAAGTTTGGAAGCCGGAGAGCTTGAATCTTTCTGCAAACGTGTTTCAGAAAAAACTCCCGTCTTTATTGATGAAGCATACATCGACTACCTGGATGAACCGGATAAAAACAGTATGATACACCTGGTAAAAGAAGGCTACAATGTGATGATTGCCCGAACATTTTCGAAACTATATGGGTTTGCCGGTCTTCGCGTCGGTTATCTCGTTGCAAGCGAAGAAATGATTGAGACTTTGGCACCTTACACACCCGGCCCATTTTCAATTTCGGCTACATCTTTGGCCGCCGCTGCAGCTACCTATATGGATGAAGAGTATATGTCGGATGCCAAAGCCAAATCGGCCGCAAGCAAGGATTTTTTACTCCAAACGCTTAAGCAGGAAGGATATTCACCGATTCCTTCAGATACAAATTTTGTCTTGTTTCCAATCCATATGGATGGAGAACGGTTTATCATGGAGATGAGAAAGCGCGGAGTTGGAATCCGTTCATGGGCTTTTGAAGGAAAAACCTGGTGCCGGGTCAGTATTGGCAAGATGGAAGAAATGGCATTTTTCGCTGACGCTTTTACACAAATCTCATAATTAAACTATGTTTTACCCAAAAAAATCTCTCTTCATATCTCTCATATCTGTTTTATTGCCTCTCGGGGTTTTAGCCCAAGCCGGTTCTGATGTCAATCCAAGGCCGATTACCTTGGAAGAATATGAATTGGCTCATACTCAAACCATCGAAGATCTGGACAATGTAACGTATGTCAAATTTGATGATGGCCAGTACATTTTTGATCGTTACGAAATGCGAAAGCCGATTTATATTACCGGTGACGACGGCCTCCGAAAACGGGTGGATATCTATAAATTTATTGTCCGGGACGGCCTTCAGGAACTTGGTACTATGATTTTTTATACGAATGAAAAAGATGAGCTTTTCAAAGCATTGGTTCCCAACTATACGGCAAGCGGAGACGTTTGGGAACGTTACTTTGAAGACATTCATAGTATCAACAACACGGAAGAAAATTTTGTTCTGAAACTCTCTTACGTGATCTCCAGAGAGCTGGCTTTCCAGATGTACAAAGGCATGAATAACGGCCAATTGACCGATACGGAACATGCTACGTACGGCTCAGACATCTGCTTTCCCGGCGATCAGCTTGTAACACTTGATTCAGGCGAATCTTTGCCTTTACACCAAATTAAAAAAGGCGACAAAATTATAGCTTTTGATCCGGCTTCAGGAAACAGCTCAATGATTGAAGTCAGTAAGCTTGTTTCACATACTCCTGAAAATTATGCCATTTCTGAACTTACACTTCTTCAGGATGAAAAAAATCAAACGGAAAAAGGCCTGTTCATTAACCTGAGTTTTAAAACGCTCAAGGCAACACCCAATCATCCAATGATGACAAATGAAGGCAAAAAAGAGATTGGAAAAATCCGGGAGGGCGAAGAAGTTTTGACCTGGAATCCAAAAAATAAATCTTATGAATCCTACACTGTATTTAATACCCGTGAACTGACAGACGGTGTTCAGCCGGTTTATAGTATTGAAGCAGAAAAAGGATCTACATTGTTAATTAATGGAGTGGTTGTCCGGCAGAAGTAATTTGAATTCTATATAGCAGGTAAAACGAAGGATTTGTATTCTTTGTAATAAACAAACTTGCTACTTATGAAGACTTCTTTTGAAAACAAATCTACTATTGAGGATATTCGTCAGCGTTTTGATCATGATGTTGAACGATTCTCAAACCTTGAAACGGGCCAGCAGGCAACGATTGATGCGCCGCTGGCCATGGAACTCATCACCCGTGCGGCCGCCAGTACCAATCCTGATGCAAAAAATATTTTAGATATCGGTTGCGGAGCCGGCAATAATACACTCAAACTGCTTGAACTGCTTCCTCATGTGAATTGTGATTTGGTAGATCTCAGCAAACCCATGCTGGAACGTGCTGAGTTACGAATCTCCGAAATTTGCAAAGGTAAAATCCGGACCTTCCAGTCAGATTTCAGAGAAGCAGACCTTCCTTCAGAACAATACGATATTATTATTGCGGCGGCGGTACTTCATCATCTCCGATCCGACAACGACTGGGAAACAGCCTTCCAGAAAATCTATGACCTGACTGCCCCCGGTGGAAGCATCTGGATTACTGATCTGATCAGTCATGAGCATGAGATTGTCCACGAAATGATGTGGGAAAGATATGGCAACTACCTCGAATCGATTGGCGGAGATGATTACAGGAACAAAGTTTTTTCCTATATCGAAAAAGAGGATACCCCCCGCCCAGTCACCTGGCAGCTTGATCTGCTGAGAAAATCCGGATTTAGCCATGTAGATATTTTGCACAAGAACTCTTGTTTCGCGGCTTTCGGTGCCGTTAAAACAGATTAGAATCAATCATGAATTTCGTTTATTTAGCGGATCGCCCTGATGCCATTCCCACGATTGCCGAATGGTATTTTAACCAGTGGGGATATCTTCAGGATGTAAGTTCCATAGAGAAAACCATTCAACTCTTGCATCAATATTTAAACCGGGACAAAATTCCACTCATCCTCCTTGCTGTTGAAAATGATGAAATTGTGGGTGCTGTTCAGCTAAAATTCTATGAGATGAATCTTTACCCCGAAAAAGAACATTGGCTTGGCGGGGTTTATGTATCGGACAAACATCGAAAGAAAAAGATAGCCGAAAAGCTTGTGAAGAAAGCTGTTGAAGTAGCAAAATATTACATGGTCGAAACACTTTATTTACAAACCGAAAAACTTGACGGGGGGCTGTATAAACGCCTCGGCTGGACACCGGTTAACAGCGCGAAGTACAATGGAAAAAAAGTTCTGGTTATGAAAAGACAGTTATAAAAACGTCGATGCTATAGATTGGAGTGTGCCCCTTTTGATTTAACAGGAAAACGAAATCGAATTCCAAATCCCGGATTGCTGAAAATTTCGTATTCGGCTCCGAGTTGGCCTAACGACGTTTTAACAATCGTGACCCCAAGTGAGGAGGCTTTTTCAAAAAAATCTACTTTAAAACCTTTTCCGTTATCCACGTATTGAATTTCTATAAAGCCTTCCTGCTCTTTCAAATCAAGTGAAATTTCAGGGTTACTAACGCCGCTAAATGCATGCTTGTAAGAGTTGGTGATCAATTCATTAAGAAGCAAACCAAGAGGAATGGCCTGGTTAATATTTACACTTAATCCGGTAATATTCATTTTAATGGTTACGGGATTTTTGCCATCGTCGTAGGTTCGCTTTAGACGACTTACCAATTCATTTATATATTCAACAAAACTTATTTCAGAGAAATTATCGGTTTGATAGAGTAACTCATGAACAGCCGAAATTGAGTAGATTCGGTTTTTTGTCTCATAAAGGTTCAATTTCGTTTCTTCACTGACGACTTCGGAATTTTGCAACTCAATCAGCCCAACAATAATTGCCAGGTTGTTTTTTACCCGGTGGTGGACTTCTGAGAGAAGAATATTTTTCTCTTCAAGAGAATTTTCCAATTGCTGTTCATATTCTTTTTCCTTTGTAATATCCTCAAGGAGTATCATCATACGCTCTTCTTCTCCAATTACATTGCTCACATGCATACGAAACACTCTCTCAATACCATCTTTTCTCCTTCTTCTTACCTCGTAGTTAAGAACCCCGTCATTTTTCCTGACGTCACGCATAATTCTCTTGAAGTCCTCTTTATATTCATGGGTAATGTGCGGCAGTAATTTTCCCTGAACCTCCTCCTGTTTCCATCCCAGCATTTTCTCAGCAGCCGAATTCCAAAAATCCAGAACAATACCTTCTGAATCGATTACATAAATGCCTATCGGCGCTGCATTTATAAAAGCTCTGAACTGATCATTTGCTATTTTTGAAGTCCGCTGAGCCGAAGAAGATTTCTGAGTTAAAAAGAAACTAATAGCTACCAATACACTGAGGATGACCACAAGAGCCAATACAAGCGTATTGTCCGAGATAGAATTTATATCGGCAAAAAGGTGGTTCGGAATCATTGTAACCGACCAAACACCGTTATTTGCATCGCCAACTTCAATTGTACTATTTACGGCCATTTCAGTGAACACATCGGTTCCCTTCGAACTCCCAAACGTATAAAAAATAACTTCCCTTTCATCGGTTATCCTGACATGGTATTCATCCAGTCCCCGCATGATATCATTAAACCGCTTGGTAAAGTCCATCCCGGCTGTAATGGTACCATAGAAAGTGCCATTAATGTATACCGGCTCATCCACAAGAAAAGCCTTATCGCCCTGAACCAATTCAAGCCAGTGCGTCATATTAAATATGGAATCGTTTCGTGCCTGTAACCAGTCTGACCTCCTGTAATCCAGCCGGGAGATATCCAGCCCTACCGCTTCTTCATTTCCCTCGTACGGCTCCACTCTCTGTATGGTCATCGTACTGTCAATCCACTCCACAAATTTGAACGTCTCTTCCGTTTCCACAATTTGTGCGGCATCGCGGTTCCAATATTCAAAATAGGCACCGTCGGTCATTTCAAGACGCCTTTTTAGATTTTCCAACCGGCTAACATTTTCTTTTAAAGTAACATCGAATTGCTGCGATATAAGCCTTCCGGTATCCGTTACTTTGCCGGCCAGAGAGGATTCAAGTTTTGTTTGATTTACACGCCAAATAACCATCGCAAGGATGCTTAAAAACAACCCGATACCCACCGAAATTATAAGCCTGTAATTTTCAAAATTCTTCATACCCAAAAGTTTGCCAAACCTTCTTTGATGGATCTCTTTTTAAAATTACCGCGGAAACATATTTGTAGCTGGAATTCCCCAACTCTAAGAAATTTTTTTGATTTATAGAAACTCTTTGAACAGCATTCTAAAATCAGAAAAAACCCGAATTTATCCCGACTTCAGTAACTATATGTGCGCCAATAGAAAATGCGTTTCTTCCCTCTTTTGATATTCCCAAACCAAATAGAACCTATGCTTTAATTTTCAGTTTGATTTTATCACTTTACCATATATGCCATAGTTTTGTGTAAGATTTACAGATCAATTTCTTCATTAGAAAAACCGCATCATCATGCATTATAATCCTTCAAACAATAACAGTTTAAAAATTTGAGATGTACGTATTTCTGAATTATTTCTTTGTGATTTTTCATGGTGGTTTGACGCTTTTCAACCTAACCGGTTGGGCATGGAAGAGAACACGCCGGCTGCATCTTTATACAATCAGCCTAACGATTCTTTCGTGGATTGGCCTTGGTCTTTTCTATGGTCTGGGATACTGCCCTTGTACGGATTGGCACTGGGATGTAAAACGCCAACTCGGTGAACAGAACCTGCCCGCTTCATACATCAAATATTATGCGGATTACCTGACAGGTATGGATTGGGATCCGTATACAATCGACATCATAACCGCTTGTTGTGGAATTGCTGCTCTACTTCTATCCTGCTGGTTGAATTGGCGTGATTGGAAAAAGAAAAATAATCTGTCCCCTTTTTAATTTCTGAATTGTCATACCTGTGAACTCTAACTCAAAAACACTGGATTGCTATGAAACGATTTATGTTTATTCTTTTCGAAAATGAAAATACTTACACTGATTTTTCTCCCGAGGACATGCAAAAGGAATTTGATGTTCACATGAAGTGGATTGAGGAACTTGGTGAACATTATGATTCCGGCGAACCGCTGGAACAACCCGCAAAAACTGTAAAAGGCAAAGACGCTGTGGTTACGGATGGCCCTTATATTGAATCGAAAGAATTGGTGACAGGCTACTATCTCATCAAAGCAAGTAGTCTGGAAGAAGCAACAGAACTTGCCAAAGGATGCCCCGTTCTTCAACTCGGAGGCAGTATTGAAGTTCGCGAGATTATGGAAACGGATATGTGATTATTGAACTCGTCCAAACCACATATGACAAACTCGCTGGTTGATCATCTTTTCCGAACGGAATCGGGAAAGATGACGGCCATTTTAACCCGAATTTTTGGATTCCGGAATTCAAATCTCATCGAAGATATTGTCCAGGAAACCTTTCTCACTGCATTAAAAACATGGCCGCTTAAGGGTCAGCCTGAGAATCCCTCAGCGTGGCTGATGCAAGTCGCAAAAAATAAAGCTCTCAATACCATCAAAAGATCAAACAGGTTGACTGAATTTGATGGCGATGGTTTAGAGCAATCACATCAAATTGATCCGTTTTTTCTCGAACATGAGATTAGAGACAGCCAGTTACGAATGTTGTTTGCATGTTGCTATCCTGAACTCCCTGAAAAGACACAAATTTTGTTCATACTGAAAACGCTTTGTGGTTTCAGTAATGCAGAAATCGGCAGTGCTCTTTTAATGACTCCCGATGCTGTAAAGAAAGCTGTCTACCGGGCCAAAAAAGAGATTCAGGCGAAGTACGACACCATTTCAACGGCTAACATCCGCAGCTCTGAAAAGAAGATGGATACGGTTTACGCGGTTGTTTACCTGATGTTTTCGGAAGGATATAAGCGGAGCTATGAAGAAAATGTAATCAGTGAAGATCTCTGTTTTGAAGCGGCACGACTTGCGACATTGCTGTTGGAAATTCCAGATGTAAATCACGGAAAAACACACGCACTTCTTTCACTCATGTATTTTTCTATGGCTCGGTTCCCGGCGAGAACCGGAAATGAAGGAGAGATTGTCGATTTCAAAATTCAGGATCGCTCGTTATGGAATAAAGATTTCCTGAATGCAGCTACTCACCATTTACGATTATCCAGGAAAAGCGAATCTCTCAGCAAGTATCATCTTGAGAGTACCATTGCATCCATCCACTGTTCGGCACCCGATTATTTCCAAACCGATTGGAAAACAATTGTATCACTCTATAAAAAATTACTGCGAATGGAAAAATCGGGAATCATCCGGCTGAATTATGCCATAGCACGTAGCAAAGTTGCTGGACCTGAAGCCGGGTTAAAAGCTCTCGAAATGATTGACTTGTATTCTATAATGGGTAAAGAATTTATGCTTTACGCAGCCAAAGCGGAGATGCATGCAGAACTCGGGATGTACGAAAAGGCAAAATCATACTACCAGGTTGCATGCGATACAGCCTTTTCCAAAGCGGATAAACAATTCCTGCGGTCAATAATGGAGGAATGCGACCGAAAGAATATTTCCAGCAATTAAACTCCACATCCACTCCAACTGGTTTAGCATCAAAATGCCATTCACTATCCCTTGAAAATAATTCTGTGATTTTTTGAAGGTCGTGCGACTCATAGAGTAAATGAACCTTTAAAAATCATAGATTATGAGAATATCAATCAAAAAAACCTTCTTCTGGAACCTGTTTGTATTGGTAGTTTTTCTTTCCGTATCACAACATGCCTTTGCTCAATCCGAGGCTCCAAAGGATAGTGTGTCTATCGTGCAGGAAGCCCTGGCATTGATCCATTCACCAGAACCTGAATTTCAGAATCCGCCTCCGGCTACCATGGATCCCAAAGCTTTTGCCGATTTGGGATTTGAGCAGCCCTATTCATTCAGCGAAACATTTTTTGAAGCGCGGGATGGCCAGAAATTATTTGCGCGGCATTTCCCTGCCGAATCGAATACAACCATACTTTTGTCTCACGGTGTTTTGGGAAATAGTTTTCTGTTTAACAAAATGTCCGGCCTTTTGAGGGATGCCACTGGAGCAGAAGTCTATGCGCTGGATATCCGCGGTCACGGACAATCGGGCGGACGTCCCGGCGATGTGGATTACATCGGTCAGTATGAAGATGATCTTGCAGATATCGTTGCTCAGATTAAACAGGGAAAACCGGATCATAAAATCATCATTGCCGGACATTCCATGGGCGGTGGAATTTCTCTTCGATACGCCATGAGAGATGATTTCCCGGAAGTGGATGGATATCTCTTAACGGCTCCTACTTTGGGGCACATCAATCCGACGATGCGAACGGAACCTGTTGACTCTGAAGAACCGTTTATGATGCTTCATATTCAACGAATGATAGGTTTGACGATGCTTAATTCCCTGGGAATTCATGAGTATGATTCTCTGGATGTTCTCTTTTTCAACCTTCCTGAAAACAGCCCGGTTACTCGTTACAGCCACAGGAGCAATGTGAGCAATGCGCCGGCCGATTACAAGGATGGCCTGCAGGCGATAAACAAACCTCTTCTGATAATCGTAGGCACGGAGGATGAAGTGATGGACGCATCAAAATTTGAACCTGCCATTGACGAGTATTCCAACGGGCAACTTTTGATTGTTGAAGGCGCCTCACATAACGGAATACGGCATAGTGAAGAAGCGATGAGCGAAATCAAAAAGTGGACCGAATCAAATAATCTGAACTGATGACGGAAAGCAAAACAAAGGAATTATCTACAAGGTGGTTAACAGTTACTGCGATGATCCGAATGAACAGGAAGATCTGGTCCAGGAAATTATCTACCACCTGTTGGATGGATACGACCGGTTTAATCATCATTCAAAAATAACAACCTGGATGTATCGTGTGGCATTGAACGTATCCATCTCTTTTTTCAGGAAATCTAAAACCCGAAAGAAATACATCGGGCAGATGCCGGAAAAGATCATGGAAATCAAAGAAGAAGAAAATGAGCCGATGGACAAAGAAGTGCTCCAATTTCGTCAGTTCATTCAAAACCTGGATGAACTGAACCGGGCGATCATGATTTTGTACCTGGATGGAAACAGCCACGAAGATATTGCCGAGGTACTCGATATTTCGGTGAGCAACGTGGGAACAAAAATCCACCGGATTAAACATAGATTAAAAGAACACTTTAAAACTATATAGCAATGGAACTTACAAATTTACAGCAAACGTGGCACCGGTTTGAACAGAAACTGGATCAAAACCGGCGGTTGAATCTCCAACTGTTAAGAAAAGTGAGCCTCGACAAGGCCAAATCAAAAATGAGCGGATTAATTTGGCAGGAATCAATTGCCATCTTTTTCTACACCCTGGCAGGATCATGGTTTATGTACTTTTCTGCAACGCATTGGGATAAATGGCATTACGTAGTTTCCGGGGCAATTTTGGCATTGTGGTCATTTATCGCCAGCGCCAGGGCTGTTCATAAACTTCAGCTTATTCTTAGCGTGGATTATTCCATGCCGGTTCTCCAGCTTCAAAAGAGCTTAATGAATATCAAAATTTCAATCATTAAAAACCTGCGAATGGCCGGATGGTTACTCCCGTTTAATATGGCATTCATTATCGTAGGATTTCAGGTTTTTTGGGGAATCGATTTACTGACAGAAGCTGAACCGGAATTCCTGCTCTGGAATGGCATACTCAGTATTGGTTTGATCTTTGTTGCCGGATGGATCCATATGAAATTGAACCCAAAAACCGCTGACAAAGATTGGTTGAACTGGCTGATTCAGGGAAGCGGCAGCCAGGTGAATGATGCACTTGAGTTCTTAAACGAGATTGATGAGTTCGAAAAAGAATCCTGATCGTAAAAAAGATCCACGGAATTGTTGCGGCGTCGTGGATCTGCTTTTTAGGAGGAATTCAAAGATTCGATTATCTTGCATTATGATAATGCAATTCATATATCCGGAAAGAAATTCTCTGAAATGGATGATGCCTCTTTTCGTAGCGGTAAGTTGTTTTGCTTTTTCTTTAAGCCCTGTTCCGGCCAATGCCCGACAAACGCTGCCAAGCCAAATTGAAGAGGTTGTTTCTTCAAAGGATGATCAGCCGGTATCCTTCTACAAGGCACTTACGGTTTCACATCCATTTAAAACTGTTAAAAGATCAAGAGATTATGAAGGGAATATCATTCTCCATCATAAAATACATTTCACCATAGCTTTTCATGATTTATCGGAAAAGTTTTACTCCCACCATATCTCTTCTTTTCAAAGGTTCAGAAAAATATTTCATCAGAATTCTGATGAAGATCCCTCTTCTTTCCACATAGGTTAGCCACGCAACTCCACTAACCCAGACTCTGACCTTCTAAAACTATTTTTGCCTTTCGGCAATCTCACAAAATTCCTGTATAAATATGAAGAAATTCAGTAAAACACTCCGTGTGTTGCGGCTGGTGTTTCTGATTACCCTCGCTACACTGGGCATCGGCATCACCGGCGGCATACCCATTGTACCTGTTTACAAAAAGGACGATGGTACAGAAATCAAAATTGAGCTCTTTGAACCACAAAACAAGAATGGAGAGGATTCAAAAATCCCGGAAGTTAAACTTTAAGAAATTTTAAATATTAAGAAATTTGCTTTAAAAAACATTTCATATACATTCTGTTAAGCCTAATATCAAAACATTTTGTATGAATTCATCAACCGGTGTTTGGACCAACCAATCATCCCAATGGGATCGGGTTGGGCCGCCATTGCGGCCATGCCTGGAAGATCATCAATTAATGGAACGGGGCATTCATGAAGTGGCCTCAAAAAAGAAAAGACTCAGGGCTCTTGTGATGGGTGTTACACCAGAAATGGCCCGCCTGAAATGGCCTGATGAAACCGATTTGTTAGCCGTGGACAAATCACAGCACATGATTGACAGCGTTTGGCCGGGTTATCCAAATCCCGGCGAAGGTGTTTTGTGTGGAAACTGGCTGGATCTTCCCCTTGAAAAGCACTCCCGCGATCTGGCTGTGAGTGATGGTCCATTTGGCGTGTTGCGGTTTCCTCATGAATATTATGATGTACTGAAACAGCTAAAAAGAGTCCTCACGACGGACGGCATTTTTGTTTTCCGAATATTTGCCCGGCCGGAAAAAGAGGAAAAAGCTTCTGAAATTTATGAGGCGGCCCTGAACGGAAATATCGGCAACTTTCATGTTTTTAAACTTCGGCTTCTTATGGCCATGCAACCGGATTCTAGAGCAGGTGTTCGAACAGGCGATGTTTGGGAGGAATGGGAACACAATGGCCCCGGCAGTAAAACGCTTTCAGATAAATGTGGATGGCCGGTTGAGCAAATTAATACGATTGAAGCCTATCGCGGACAGAATGATATTTACAGTTTTCCAACACTGCAGGAAATTCTGGCCATTTTGGATGAAAGCGGTTTTGAAATACTACGCTGTACAGAACCAGCATACGAATTGGGAGAACGCTGTCCTACCCTCACATGCAAAGTGTAATCGGATGAAAAAGCGGCACATTGCAATCTTGATGTATCAAACTGATAATATAAATACAGTGCAGCGCTATCTTATCAACCAGTTCGTACAACTCTGGAGGGAAGACGGACACGATGTTTTCTACCTGTTTGGAATAAACCGGTTTGTGCCTGCCGATTTAATCATCGTTCATATCGATTTGACGGAAGTTCCGGAGTCTTATCTCGACTTTGCCAGCCAATATCCTGTGGCTGTGAACGGGAAAATCAGCAACATAAAAAAATCTACGTTCAGCCAGAATCTTCTTCGTCCCAATGATTCCTGGGATGGCCAGGTCATCGTAAAAACGGATAGAAATGCAGCAGGTGTTCCGGAGAGATGGCGCGGTGGTTACCTCAAAAAAATTCAAAATAAACTTCTTTCCGTTTTTGATATTGACCACAGCGATTTGCACCTGTTTTCTCCGCGAATAAAATCCCAGTATGATTACCCTATCTACGAACATATCAGCAAAGTGCCGCGCCATTATTTTTATCATCCCGGTTTAATCGTTCAAAAATTCATTCCTGAACGTGAAAACGAATATTACTGTCTGAGATATATGAGTTTCCTTGGCGACCGGATCACTTGCTCAAGATTAAAGGGCAAATTTCAAATTGTAACCGGTGGAACGGCAGAAGTTGTGGAACACCCGATAGAACCGCATCCGAAAATCATTGAGATGCGCAAAAAATTGCATTTTGATTACGGTAAATTCGATTATGTTGTGGTTGACGGTGAAGCCATTCTGCTTGATGCCAACAAAACCGTAGGATCTTCACCCAACCTGGTTGATAACCGGGAGATGATGCAACGGCGCAAGTACCGGGCTGAAGGACTTTACAGTTATTTTGATGTTTGATCAGAAAATTCTTTCCCGAAGATCCTCCCAAAATTCAAACATTTAAATTTGTTCACTATTTTAATAACGTCAATTAATTTTCATACTCAATCAGGAATCAATATTTATGAGCGAAGAATGTTATGCGAGCAAAATAGATTTTGTGGATGAATTCAGTCTTAAAATGGAGCAGATTGGGCATCCCCGAATTTATGGGCAAATACTTGGCTGGCTCTTGATTTGCGACCCTCCTCATCAGTCGTTTCCTGACCTGATGGATAACCTTGGAATCAGTAAGGCTTCCGTTAGTAATATTACCCGAATGTTACTTGAAGCGGGCCTGATTGAGAAAGTGAGAATTACAGGAGAACGGCAAATCTATTTTCGCATTCGAGAAGGGTCGGTAACCGATTTTATGGAACGACAGATGCAATTGGTTACCGACCTGAAGGATATCTCCGGAAAGGCTTTGGAACTTGTAAAGGAAAAAAAAGGAACGGACCCGTACCGGCTTGATCGGATGTTTAAATTTCACACATTCCTCTCAAGAGAATTCCCAGTATTAATTGAAAAATTCAAAAAAGAACACAATTTCTGATATACACCTCTTCTTTTTCTACTGAGAGTTAAAAAACTGTAAAATTTTTTTAAAGACATACCTGTCCGCCAATCTGCCTTAAGTCTTTAAAAAACCGCTACCATCACTTTTTTATTAGATTGTCAGAAAAAAAATCACCTTTTCTGCAACATCAGCATAGAATATTCGTAAGTTTACTTTGTTTACTAATTAGTAAACTAATTGAAATAATGATATCTTTGACATGACTCATTCATTGACTGACAGTACAGTTAGTAAAATTACACCAGAAGAATGAATGAAAAATCGAGATTCAAAAAAAATGAAAACCAGTAATAAGGCATCGAGAAAACAGGAAAACCGCAGGGAGCAAATATTGCTCGCCGCCATTGAATCAATTCAAGAGCATGGGTTTGAAAAAACCACGATGGACGAAATTGCGGAACGGGCAGAGCTTAGTAAAGGCACTCTTTACTTCTACTTTAAAGATAAATCCGCACTTTTCAGGGCTATTCGCAGAGAAAGCATCCGGACTCTGAGTGAAGAGTTCATGAAAATCATTCAGCAGGATGAACCGGGAGCTGTACTTGTGAAGAAAATGGCGGAAAGTTTCTTAGCATTTATGGAAGAAAAAAAGGTTCTGAGCAAAGCTCTTGCCCAACATTCAAGTCAGGTTGAACCCACTGATGTTGAAGACATTGAAGAGGTTGAAAGTGAACTCCGCGTAGTTTTGACACGAGCCCTGCAGATCGGCATTCAGGACGGAAGTATACCCTCTACGATTGAACCCAAAATCCTGGCTATCCAAATTGGTTTCATTATGCGGGGCATTTTACAGTTTCACCTCAGTAACACTCAAAGCCATATAAACAAAGTAATGGATGAACACAATCTCACCATTCACAGCATGCTAAAACTTTTTATAGACGCACTGTTAAATCAAATTGATACGGATCGAAAAACTGAACAGAAATGAATATCAAACACTTGAAAATAAATCTTAACTCTTTCACCCTTTATTTGAAATCGGTTGCCTTGGTTATAATTGTGGCAATGGCTTCTCAAATAGCTGTTGCACAAAATACGACAGCTGTGCCGGATAGCTTGAATAATGGCCCCGTGATTGACCTCACCCAAGCCATTCAAATAGCACTTGCAAACAATACGCAAATGAAACGGGCACTGCTTACCGTTCGGGATGCCGATCAACAAGTACGAACCGCATGGAGCGAGGTGATGCCAAGCGTTTCCGCCTCTGCTAACTACACCCGGAACCTTGAGGTACCGGTGAATTTTATTCCGGCCGTAATTTTTGATCCCGAAGCGGATCCAAATGATTTAATGCCCGTTGCTTTTGGTACGGACAATAACTGGCAGGGAGGTTTATCCGTTTCCCAGACTATTTTCAGCGGACAGGCTTTTGTGGGAATCAGCAGTTCGGAAGTTTATAAAGCGGCTCAGTCGGAAAATCTGCGGGCGACCTCACAGGGAGTGGTAACACAAACCCGGTTGGCGTACCATCAGGTATTAATTGCCAAAGAACAGGTTCGCCTGATTGAAGCACAGATGAGCCGGATTGAAGATAATCTGAATGATACTCAAGGACGATATGAAGAGGGTTTTGTGGATGATTATGCCGTCACCCAACTGGAAGTTCAACTCGGTAATTTGCAACCGCAATTAACCGGTGCGCGTTTTTCAGTAAACACCGCCAAACGCGAACTGCTTGACATTCTTGGACTACCCCTCCACCTGCCCATTGACCTGAAAGGCGAGTTGAATACATATAACATTTTTACTGCCACGGTTGAATCGGAAGCGAATGAATCCCTCAAAAAAGTGGACAAATCCGTACCTATCCAGCTTGAACGGGATTCACTTCTCGCCCAGCAGGCATTTGATCTTCGCGGAGATCTCCGAATCCTTGGTGTTCAGCAGCAGTTACAAGACCGGCAATTAAAAGCTCAGAGAAGCCAATATCTGCCAACGCTTTCTGCGAACTACAATCTCCAGTGGACAGCTTCCCAACCCGGAACTCCAAATTTCTTTGGGACGGAAGATCAACGGGCACGCTCGCAAACTGTAATGCTGAGCCTGAGTGTTCCTATATTCCAGGGCTTCAGCCGAGATGCTGCAATCGAGCGAACAAAGATTCAATTGAAAGATCTGGAAATACAGGAAAATCAAACCAAACAAACTGCACGCAAAGAAATTCTCTCGGCACAGCAGGGGATTGAACAAGCATTTGAGACAATTGAAGCTCAAGAAAACGTTTTGGAACAGGCCCGTGAGGGTTATGAGCGGGCATTGGTAAGATACCAAAACGGGGTTGGCTCCCAGGCAGAAGTAACCGATGCCGATCTACAGCTTCGCCAGGCCGAAAATAGCTACGCGCAAACAGTCTTCAACTATCTGAATGCCAAAGCACAATATGATCAGGCTCTTGGCCAGGTGCCCTTTGTAGGAAAAGATGTACAGGAAATTAAAAATAATATAGAACTCAACTAATATGAACCTTACAACTATGAAATTCCAACTCTCAATCTTGTCGCTGTTTTTATTGATTACAGCCTGTGGTAATGGCGATCAAACCGAGAACAGCGAAAGTGAAACCACCCGAACAATTCCGGTTTATGTTCAGGAACTACAACTTTCTGATTTCAAACACTATGTAAATATCCAGGGGACTGTGGAATCGGATAAAACAATTATGATTACCCCAAAAACCACTGCAACTGTGGAGGAAATACTGGTTCGTACCGGCGACCAGGTTCAAAAAGGAGATGTTCTGGCCCGCCTCGACGGTGAAATTACCCGCAGCCAGATTCAGGAAGTGGAAACCCAACTTGATTTGGCAGAAACACTCTACGAACGACAGCAAAATCTTCGGGAAAAGAATATTGGCTCTGAAGTGGAATTCCTGCAGGCAAAAACTCAGTATGAATCTGCCCAGAATCAATTGGCTACGTTAACCGAGCAGTATGAAAATTACACCATCCGCGCTACCATCTCCGGAACGGTAGACCGAGTGGATCTGAAAGTTGGGGAGACTGTTGGCCCTTCAGCTCCGGTTTTTCAATTGGCAAATTCAGACGCACTGAAAGTTACCGCACAGGTTTCGGAAGCATATATCACCCGGATTGAACAAACCGATAGTGTAAAAATCAGCTTTCCCAGCCTCGATGAAACCATTCATAAAAAACTGGATGTGGTTAGCAAGGCCATCAATCCTTCAAACCGAACATTTGGCATTGAGGTTTATATCTCAAACGACAGCGAAAATATCCGGCCAAATATGATGGCTAAAGTCAGCATTAATGACATCACGCAAAATGATCAGATTGTGGTTCCTATTAATGCTGTTCAGCAGGCCAATGATAAAAGCTTTGTATTCATTGCTGAAGAAACCGAAAACGGTTGGGTAGCTGTAAACAGAGAAGTTACCACCGGTTATAATTACGAAAATGACCAGGTCATTACAGAAGGATTGGAGCCGGGCGATATGTTAATCACAGCCGGGTATGCAAACCTTTCTGATGACAGTCCAATTTCGATTCAAGAAAATTAATTGCAAGAGCATTTAAGACATGAATTTTAAAGAATTTAAACTTTCCAGTCTGGCAATCAACAACCGTACAACGGTTTATTTGCTGACAGTTTTGATAACACTCATCGGCGTTTTTGCATATGTTACGTTGCCGAAAGAGTCGTTTCCTGAAGTGGAAATCCCTATTTTTAATGTAGTTACCATTTATGCGGGGGCTTCTCCGGCGGATATCGAAAATGTGATTACCCGTCCGATTGAACAGGAGTTAAAAAGCATTGACGGGATTGATGAAATCAGCAGTGTGTCGAAGCAGGCCACCTCAATCATTACGATTGAATTTCAGACAAGCAAAGACAAACTGGTTGCTCAGCAAGAGGTAAATGATGCCGTCGAAAAAGCACGGGTAGAACTTCCGGCACAGCTTACCCAGGAGCCGCAAGTCAATGACTTTAACCTTGATGACCAACCGATTCTTAACATCAACCTGTTTGGAAATTTCGACCTGGTTGAATTGAAAGAATTTGCCGATGAAATTCAAGATCAGATCGAAAGCCTCACCGATGTAAACGAAGCTGAAATTGTAGGGGCATTAGAGCGGGAAATCCAGATTAATGTAGATCTGCACAAAATGCAGGCCGTTGGTATTACATTTAATGATATACAGACAGCGGTAATCAATAAGAATATGACCATTTCTGCCGGTCAGCTTGATATCGGTGCCATGGAACGATCTGTTCGGGTGGATGGCGAAATTGAACAGGCCAGTGATTTGGAAAACCTTATCATCAAAAATAATCAGGGAAATGAAGTTTACCTGAAAGACATCGCAGAGATTAAAGATGATTTTGCCGACCGGGAAAGTTACGCCAGTTTGAATGGCGAGCCGGTAATTACCATCAATGTGAAGAAGAAAAGCGGTGGTAACCTGATTGAAACTTCCGAAGCGAGTATAGCTATCGTGGAAGAACTTCAACGAACACAATTCCCGGAAGATTTGCATATCAACATCACCGGAGATCGGTCTCAGGATACCAAAGACCAGGTTTCCAACCTGTTTAATACCGTTATTCTCGGTTTCTTTTTTGTGGTGCTGGTATTGATGTTCATCATGGGCGTTCAGAATGCGGTCTTTGTAGGGCTGGCCATTCCGCTCTCTTCATTGATTGCATTCGCAGTGATGCCTCCCATCGATTTTTCCATCAACATGGTTGTTCTTTTTGCATTGATCTTGGGATTGGGAATTGTTGTGGATAACGCCATTGTGATCGTTGAAAATATTTACAGGCATGTGACCAAAGGCGATCTCAGCAAGATCGAAGCCGCCAAAAAAGCTGCGGGTGAAATTGCACTTCCTGTTATTACCGGGACTCTCACCACAATTGCTCCGTTTGTTCCGCTTCTGTTCTGGGGAGGTATTATCGGTAAATTTATGATGTATCTGCCCGTTACGTTGATTCTTACGCTGGTAGCCTCGCTGCTGGTAGCTCTTATAATGAACCCGGTTTTTGCGGTGTCATTTATGAACGATGATGAAGATCACATCACACAAAAGCATTATCATGATAATCGTTTTGTATGGATTGCAACCGCAGTTGTTGGAGTTATTGCCATTTTTCTGTACCTGACAGGAGGAATGTTTGTCGCCAACCTTCTTATTTTCATCTATTTATTATGGGTGCTTGAACGATTTGTTCTGAAACCAATGATCCGAAAATTCAATGAATCGGCTCTTCCCAGACTTCAGAAAGGATATCACGACAGTATCCAGTTTATACTCAATGGACGCTGGCCCTGGATTATTTTAGGCAGTACGGTTGTGTTTCTGTTTGTAAGTATTTTCATGCTGGGGATTGTTTCTCCAAAAGTGGTGTTTTTCCCGGAAAGTGATCCCAATTTTGTGTACGTGTACAACGAAATGCCGGCCGGTACAGACCTGGATGAAACCAACCGGGTTAACCGGCTCATTGAAGAGCGCGTGTATGAAGTGGTTGGCCAGGACAATCCCATTGTAAAATCGGTGATTTCAAACGTAGCCATTGGGGCAAATCCGCCAAGCAGTATCGATCCAACCCCATCTCCCACAAAAAGTAAAGTAAGTGTGGAGTTTGTGGATTACCAGGATCGAGATGGCGTATCCACTCAGGATCTTCTGAATGAAATCCGCGAAAATGTACAGGATATTCCAAACACGATTATAACGGTTGATAAAGAGCAATCGGGTCCTTCAACTGGTAAACCGATTAATATTGAAATTTCCGGGGAAGAGTTTTCTCAACTGATTGAATTGACGGATGAATTCAAAAGTTATATCGAAGATCAGAATATTGCCGGAATTGAAGAGTTGCGATCAGACCTGCAGGTAACCAATCCTGAGATCATCGTAGATATCGATAATGAGAAAGCAAATAGTTATGGAATCAGCAATGTTCAGGTAGGTAGTGCCATTCGAACGGCTCTGTTGGGTTCACCAATATCCACCTATCGGGTAGACGAGGATGAATTTGATGTAACACTGCGCTTGCAGAAAGAAGATCGATCAAATATTACCAACCTTATGAACATGACTGTGGCCACACCAACCGGCTACATACCGATCTCAGCTGTGGCTACACCACGATTCGAAACCAGTTACGGTGCCATCAACCGGATTGATTTGGAGCGCGTGGCAACGTTATCATCCAACGTGCTGGCCGGCTACAATGCCAATGAGATTAATACCCAGATCCGCCAGGCTCTCGAAGATTTTGAAGTACCGCAGGGATACGAAATTTCCCTGACCGGTGAACAGGAAGAGCAGGCAGAAACCGGACAATTCTTGATGGTTGCCCTGGTGGCAGCTGTCGGATTGATCTTCCTTGTATTGGTTGCTCAATTCAACTCTATCGGTAAACCATTAATCATTATGTCGCAGGTGATATTTAGTTTGATCGGTGTATTCATCGGTTTTTCCACATTCGGTATGGATATTTCGGTTGTATTGACCGGGATGGGTATTATTGCCGTTGCCGGAATTGTGGTGAAAAACGGAATTATCCTCGTTGATTATATCGACATTGTACGAAATGAGGGAGCCGACCTGAAAACGGCTGTGATTGAAGGCGGGGCCACACGTTTAAACCCTGTTTTATTGACAGCCGCTTCTACCATTCTCGGTTTGATTCCGTTGGCCATCGGATTGAACATTGACTTCTACGGTCTGTTTGCAAGCTTTGAGCCAAATATCTATTTCGGAGGTGATAACGCCGACTTCTGGGGGCCACTGGCATGGACCATCATTTACGGACTCGGATTCGCCACATTCCTGACTCTGTTCCTCGTCCCGTCCATGTACTACATCGGTGTAAACTCCAAAGTATGGTTCAAACAGAAATTCAATAAGGTTAGTGAATAGTTCACCAAACACAACTCTTGATCTTTACATAACTCCCATCTAAGATCAAGTTAAACCCCTCTTCCTGGCCGGGAGAGGGGTTTTTTATTTCACCTTCACTATTTATTAAGTGATTTTTATAACTCATTCATCATGTCGGAAAACAAACGATATGATTTCAACCGCTCATCTTTATCATAGATATAAGAGGCAATCATCACTTCATCAGAGCCTGTTTTTTCTATGAATTGGGAGATCTGTTTCTTCACTGTTTCAGGGCTTCCAATAAACGAATAGGTAAGCATCTGTTGAACGGCCATTTTCTGATGGGGACTCCATACCTTCTCTATATCATCTACGGGAGGAGGCATCGGTTTTCGTTCGCCGGTTACAATTCCCATCATCATCTGTTTCATGGATGTGGAAAGATATTCAGCCTGCTCATCCGTATCTGCCAGGATTACGTTTACACAAGGCATGAGAAATGGTTTATCGAGTTGGTCCGACGGTTTAAAATGCTCACGATAAATCCGGATTGCCGGGGCAAATTGTTGCGGAGCAAAATGGCTCGCAAACACATACGGGAGTCCCAATTCAGCGGCCAGGTACGCACTATCGGTACTGGAACCTAAAATCCAAAGTGGAATGTCGGTACCTTCTCCGGGAATGGCACGGACTTTACTTTTTTTATTTTCAGATGACAGATAGGTTTGAAGAAGCTTCACATTCTGCGGAAATTTATGCACTTCCTGAATCCGGTTTTCGCGAATGGCGCTCGCTGTGGTTTGATCGGTACCGGGTGCCCTGCCCAATCCCAAATCAATACGCCCCGGGTAAATGGTTGCCAGGGTTCCAAACTGTTCGGCTATAATTAGCGGCGAATGATTCGGCAGCATCACACCGCCGGATCCAATTCGCAACGATTTTGTTGCTTCCGCTACATATCCTAATAAAATGGACGTGGCTGAACTTGCAATATTTTCCATATTGTGATGTTCGGCCATCCAGAAACGGGTGTATCCCCATTCCTCAACATGTACTGCTAATTCCCTGCTTTTTTGGATGGCATCGCGCAGGGAATCTCCCTCTGTCACAATCGCCAAATCCAGCACAGAGTATGGTATTTTCGTCATAATTATACTTTTAAACTTCTTGTAAGTGCTTGTTTGATTCATAATAAACAAGCTTTTTTTAAGATTAGTGCCCTTTTAAAATCAAGATACATCAAACCCGTTTACTGGATTTTTAAACCGTGATTGTGTTAATTGATTCAATCTGTTTCGGGATGGAGAAAAATGTGGGTTATTCTTTTAAATAATTTTCTCCTCAATGTTCAACCGCTCATCAAAACCTCAACTTTATGAAACGACGTGAAGCTCTGAAGACGCTCGGTTTTGCAACTCTTGGATTAGTAGCTCTCCCCTCCTGCGCACGGGACTGGACCTCGCAGGAGATTGTTCCGGGTTCAACTTCTTTTAGCGCCAAAGAACAACGATTGCTGTCGTCCGTTGCCGATACCATTCTGCCGGAAAAAGATTCGTTAGGTGCGATTCCTCAGGGAGTAGATAAATTTTTGATTCGGCTTTTTGATGAATGTTATGAAGAACCGGTTCGCGATAACATCAAATCGCAATTGGCCAAATTGGATGAAAAAGCGGGAGAATCATCCGGAAAATCTTTTACCGATTGTGAGCAGGAAAAACGGGAGGAATTTCTGCTAACCTTTAACAACTCCGAACATGCTCCTGAAAAAGAATTCTTCGACCTGGTGAAAGCAGAAACCATACGGGGATTTCAAACCACACAAGTGGTGATGCAGGATTTTTACGGGTACAGTGTGATGCCCGGTTTTTATAACGGAAATGTGGATGTAGAAGCGTAGGATAATGGCAAATTTTAATATCGATTCGAAAAATAAACGAACGTATGATGCGATTGTCATCGGTTCCGGTGCATCGGGTGGATGGGCGGCTAAAGAACTGTGCGAGAATGGATTGAACACACTGGTCCTGGAACGGGGACGGGATGTAAAACATATTGAAGATTACCCGACAGCTTCCAAAGCTCCCTGGGAATTTGAATTCCGTGGTTCTGTGCCTCTGGATAAACGAACGGGATACGGCAACGGCCGATACTTACGAATGGAAACACTCCACTGGCAACTCAAAGATGATGAGCAGCCGTACATTGCCGAAAAACCATTTCGCTGGTTCCGGGGATACCACGTGGGTGGAAAATCATTGCTTTGGGCACGCCAAACCCAACGCTGGAGTGATTACGATTTTGAAGGTCCCGCACGTGACGGTTTTGCCATTGACTGGCCGATCCGATACAAGGATATTGAACCATGGTACGATCATGTTGAAAAATTTGCCGGAATTGCCGGAGACAAAGACGGCTTGCCGGAACTTCCTGACAGCGAGGTGCAACCTGCCGTTCCGCTGAATGTTGTGGAGCATTACTTCAAGGAAAAAATCAAAGAACACTACGGAAATGACCGCCACCTGATTGCTGCGCGTTGTGCTCATCTGACCGATCCGCAACAAATTCATCTGGAGCAGGGACGGGCGAAATGTCTCCATCAAACCATGTGTAACCGGGGCTGTAATCTGGGCGGATATTTTAGCAGTAATGCTTCGACCCTTCCGTGGGCGATGAAAACCGGAAACCTGACGATGCGTCCCGATTCGGTGGTTCACTCTGTTATTTATGATGATGAGAAAGAGAAGGTTACCGGCGTTCGAATTGTTGACCGCCATTCCAAAGAGATGGTGGAATTTTATGCGGATATCATATTTGTGAATGCCTCGGCCCTGAACAGTAATATGATTCTGCTGAATTCCAAATCACAGCGATTCCCTAACGGACTTGGCAATGATAACGGGCTGCTCGGAAAATATATCTCCTGGCACAATTATCGTGGGAAAGGCGGTGCGGTGGTCCCCGGATTTAGCCATAAGAAAACCGATGGACGCCGTCCCTCCTATGCATATGTCCCGAGATTCCGAAACGTTTTTCAACAGGAAACAGATTTTCTTCGGGGATATGCCATTGGAATCAGTGCCGGGCGGGGTACAAATACAGACACAAATCCTATAGGCGATGAACTCCGCGAAAATATCTTGCATCCGGAACTGAACGACACGTGGTACATCAGCAGCTGGATGATGGGAGAATGCGTACCGCTGGAGAAAAATCATGTTCGGTTATCTGAAGATCAAACGGATAAATACGGAATTCCGCAGTTGATTGTCTCTTGTGAGTGGGATGAAAACGATGATAAAATGACCGAGGATTATATCCGGGAACAAACGGCCATGTTCGAGAAAGCCGGTTTTATTAATGTGGAAGTGGAAGATTCGAACTCCCCTCCCGGATCAGACATCCACGAAATGGGCGGCGTTCGAATGGGACATGATCCTCAAACATCGATTACAAATGAGTGGAATCAGCTTCATCACGCCAAAAATGTTTTTGTGACCGACGGTGCCTGTATGACATCGACCGGCAGCCAAAATCCCACACTAACATTTATGGCACTGACCGCTCGTGCAGCAAATCATGCTGTGGAGGAATTGAAGAAGGGAAATATTTAAAAACTATCAACCATATCATTACTATGAAAAAAAATGTAATTCTTACCATAACGTTTTTTGTAACTCTACTTACAACACAGTTTACAGTTGCCCAAAATTCTGGCGAACCGATATACACCGATGAATTTGGCATTCAGATGTACACGTTCCGGAATGTAATTCCTGAAAAGGGATTAGAAGAGACACTCGATATCGTTGCCGATATGGGCATCAAATATATTGAAGGGGGACCGGGCCAGGGGCAAACTGCCGAAGAGTATCTCCAAATGCTGGATGAACGGGGATTGGAATTGATTTCAACCGGATCAGGGTTTGGTGAGCTGCGTGATAATCCCCAGGCGGTAGCCGACCGTGCGAAAGAACTTGGAGCAAAATTTGTGATGAATGCATGGATCGATCATGAAGTAGGAAATTTCAATTTTTTGAATGCAAGCGAAGCCGTTGAAGTTTTCAACAAGGCTGGTAAAGTAATGGCAGAAAACGGTCTTACCTTGATGTATCATGCACACGGATATGAATTTCAGCCTCATGGCAAAGGAACCCTGTTTGATTATATGGTAGAAAACACCGATCCCGACAATGTGAAATTCCAGATGGATATTCTCTGGGCTCATTTCGGCGGAGCGAATCCTGAACACCTTCTCAAAAAGTATCCCGACCGATGGGTTTCCCTTCATCTGAAAGATCTTCGCAAAGGCACGCTGAAAGACCATACCGGCCTCACCGACACAGATAACGATGTAATTCTTGGAACCGGCGAACTTAATATCCCAAATATCATCAACACTGCGAATGAAATTGGCATTGATTACATGTTTATCGAAGACGAAAGCAGTGATCCTCTCTACCAGGTTCCAAAAACCATTGAATATCTGAAGAGCCTGACAAAAGATGATGTGTACGAGTTTGAGAATATGTAGGATAAACCCACCCCAAACCCCTCCCTATCCCGACAAAAAACAGTCGTGACAAGAAGTGGCTTTTAAAAAATCAACCATTGACGAAAGTCCCTCCCTCCTTGTGACGTGCTTTTCGTCATAGGGAGGGAGCCGGAGGGTGGATCCGAAAAACCAAAAATTCAACTCTGGTGTTACCCACAAAATCATCTACTCCTGCCTTAATGAATTTGCAGGATTTTGAATAGCGGCACGCCACGTTTGCCAGCTAACTGTCAATAGATTTATTAATAAAATGATGGCTGCTCCTTCAATAAATATCCAGGCACTCAGGGAAACTTTAAAGGCAAAATTATCAAGCCAGTAGTTTAAACCAGCCACAGTAAATGGGATGCATATTATAAAACCGAGCAAAAACCATTTTACAATTCCCTTATTCAACAACATCATGATTTCTCTGATTTTTGCTCCGCTGATTTTTCGAATTGCAATCTCTTTCGTTCTTCTTTCAATGGTAAACGTAATCATACCGATCATACCCATTCCGGACAATAGAATTGTTAACAATGTAAAAGCCAGAAGAGCTTCTATAATTTTGTTTTCACCATAATAGAGTTTGCTGAACTCGTCAGAAACGAGGGAATAGGAGATCGTTGTACCGGTAAAAGAAGTAAGAATATCAGAAATGTTTTCAAGCGCATCTTCAGAAATATTTTCCGTTTTAATGAATATTTTATTCCTGGATTTGTCGTACAGAACAGCCATCGGTTGAATGGAATTGGACAAATGCTGATAATTAAAGTCTTCCATCACCCCGGCTATCTCATATTTTTTGTCGTTGTGTTCTACTATTCGTCCAACCGGATCTGCAAATCCCATGAGTCCGGCAAACGTTTCATTGATCACAATTTTGTTCTCATTTGTTTTTTCGGGGGAATAAAATTGCCCTTCAACCAAATTTATTTCGAAAAGACCGGCATAATTTTCATCAGCATAAATTCGATATACAGATGTGTGCGCGCCTTCTTCGAGGCCTTCCCATTGCCAGCCTTCCGTGGTAAAAATAGGTGGCAGATTCACCGGGGAAGTCCCGGCCAAACTTACCTGGGTAATGTTTGGTTCTGCAAGCAGTTCACTCCTGATAATTTCAAGATTTATCTGTGGATTATCCGGCAGAACAACTTCAATGATGTTCTCTTTTTTGTATCCAACATCATAACTCTCCATGAAATGAACCTGTTGCCATATTACAAGGCAGGAAATTGTAAGCGCGATAGAAACCACAAACTGACTCAGAATAAATGCATTGCGAACCCGCCCCGAAAAAAAAGAGTTAACGTGCATCCTGCCGGTTTTTGTTATAGCCTCCATCGAACTTGCGAGCATTGCAGGAAATAATCCGGAGATGATTCCAATCAGTATAACAGAAATTGGAAATGTGATTAAAATACTACGGTTGAAATAGAAGCGTGTAAGTTCAACATCCAAAATCGACTGGAATCCAAAACTGAAAAACTCTGAGACCAGAACAGCCAATCCCCACACAAGAACTGAAACCACGATAGATTCCATCAAAAAAAAGTAGAATAGTTGCTTTGAGCTGGCTCCATTCACTTTTCTTACCATTACTTCCATTCTTCTTTTATAGGCATACGCCGAGATAAGATTTGTATAGTTAAGACATGCTAAAACCAAGATCAAAACAGCTACAAACGCCAATGTTAACAGCTTCTTGTAACTGCCGTGTTCGGCATTAAAAAAACTAAAATCAGCTTTATATCGCAGATCTGTTATTGGAATGAGGTTCAAGTTATACTGTTCATCCGTAATATGTTTCCTGAACACCTGCTGGGATAGATTTTTCACTTCATTCTGATCCGCATTTTCCCTGGTTTTGATAAAAGTCGCATCGGATAACTGCCACCACTCCTCCTGATTTTCATTTTCAAGCGTATAGGATATAAGGTATTCAAATCTCAGACTTGAGGTTTTTGGAATATTGCTCAGAATCCCTCTTACCGTCAGGTTTTTATCCCCATTGTATACCACTGTTTCACCAATGGGATTTTGATGAGAGAAAATTTTAGTGGCCAAATTCCGGGTAAGAAAAATACTATTCGGTTCTTCAAGAGATTTTGGGTTCCCGGTTTCTAAATCAAAATTAAAAACATCAAAAAAACTTGAAGTTGCAGCAATGCCCGTTTCGTTGAATCGTACATCGCCTGACTGTAATTCCCGGCCTCCATATAAGTAGACGAAATGAGTGCTGTTGGTAATAGATGGTATTTCTTCTTCCAGAGCATCAGACAGAGGCGGTGGCGTCTCCGGGAATCGGTTATCATCTCCTTGATTATTTTTAATATCGGTGGTAACCATATAAATGGACTCACTACGATCATGAAATCTGTCGTAACTCATTTCCTGTATAACCCAGGCCGTAATGACCAATGCGCTGGCCATTCCCAAAACCAGGCCGCTAATTCCAATGATGTAATGACTCCTGAACCTGAATATATTTTTTACAGCTCTATAGAAGTTATATTTGATCATGATCTCTTGGTTTAACCTTCTTAAAAAAAGCAATGCTTAACCAGAGGAGTACCACCTATTTCCAGAAAAACTATATCCTCTTATTTAAAGATCAGTCTTTCTACATTAAAGAGGAAGTGATTTTGAGGAAACATCTTACTATAAATTTCACTGCCACCCTGCAAACTTGTACATGAACTGTCGGTTTACTGCTTTTAATTTACCTCTGAACAAGAAATAGTAACGAACAACCATTCATATGGATTGGCTTGATAAGATGAACGGTGCCATGAATTATATCGAAGATCATCTGACGGATGAGGTCGATTATTTTGAAGTGGCCCGGGTTGCCAGGTGCTCAGAATATCATTTCCGAAGGATGTTTCCCTTTATGACAGGAATTTCTCTGTCGGAATACATTCGCCGCAGGCGTCTTTCCCTTGCTGCTTCTGAACTATCTGATAGGGAACTGTCTATTGCAACTATCGCCCAAAAGGTTGGTTATGACTCGCCAGACTCTTTTACCCGGGCGTTTAAAAACTGGCATGGCATCACACCATCAGAAGTCCAAAAAGGCGGGCAATCGATCAAAGCCTATCCTCGAATGAGTTTTCACATGTCCATAAAAGGAGGTACTGAAATGAACCATCGAATTATCAAAAAAGAAGCTTTTACCATCGTCGGAGTGATGAAACGGATTCAAATCATTTTTGAGGGAGTGAACCAGGAAATTGTCGATCTGCGAAAGAGCCTGGATACTGATACAATTGCGGAGCTCACATCCCTTTGCAATACTGAACCCAGGGGATTGATTCATGCATCCACGAATTTTGACGAAGGCCGGATGGAGGAAAATGGGGAATTAGATCATTACATCGGAGTAGCTACAACCAAGTCGGCTGTTAAGGATTTTGCAACTCTTCAGGTTCCGTCATCTTCGTGGGCTGTCTTCGAAATTGAGGATTCTTCAGCAGAAAAAATCCAAAACACATGGGGACGAATTTTTTCGGAGTGGTTTCCCGAATCCCGGTATGAACTATCCGAAGGACCTGAAATGCTCTTGAATAAAGAGATTGAAAATTCCTCAGATAAACAATACAGCGAAATCTGGATTCCGGTTAAAAAAGCTTCCTAACGGCTTGTTTTCCAATCTATTGAAAAATGGAATGATTCAACCGTTCACTTTGCTATAAGACATAGAAATAAATGGAAGAATCATAAATCAAAAGAGGTAATAATTATGAGAGATGATGAAAAAATACTTGCAGACGTAGCCCATCAATTAGACTGGGATGACCGAATCGAATCGAAAGAAATTAGTATCAAGGTCATGAACGGAAATGTAGACCTTGAAGGAAAAGTCCCAACAATGACGGGCAAATCTGCAGCGTACGATGATGCTCAACAGGTTGATGGCGTTGTTTCCGTAGCGAACAACCTGGACGTACAAATGATATCAACCCATACCATTCCGGGTGATGTACAACTTCAAGAACATGTGCGCAATTCGCTAAGTATTAATAGTGATGTGCAATCGTATTCTATTGATGTAACAGTCGATAATGGCTGGGTAACTCTCGAAGGCACTGTTGATGCTTTTTGGGAGAAAATCTCTGCCGAAAAAGAAGTGCTTGATATTAACGGCGTATTGGGTGTCAGCAATAATCTTGCAGTGGTTCCCACGGATGATTTTAAAGACGAAATCATTGCGGAAGAGATTGTAAATGCGCTTGAACGGAATGTTCAGGTGACTGCCGATGATATCGAAGTAACGGTAATGAATGGCAGTGTAACTCTTTCTGGATCTGTAAAAACGTTTAGTGCAAGAAACGCTGCTTTTGAATCTGCGCTTTACACTCCGGGAGTTACCGGTGTGAATAACAGAATTGTAGTGGGTTAATTCCAAACTGTTTCACAAAAAAGCCTGTCTTTACGGACAGGCTTTTTTATTTATTCAGATATTTTTAAAGAAAGAATCAGTCCCGTTTCCCTTTATATTTTGAATGAAACCAAATATACGCTTCACGGCAAAGCAAGAGTACAACGGCTATTCCAAGTACGAGATAAAATGTCTGTCGGTTTGAGACGAACATCTCATAGAAAAGAACAAGCATTGCCGAAGCGCAACCGAATGATCCCAACAGTGGCACAGCTCTATTCCAACCATTAAAAACACTGTGTTTGTATCCCATATAGTTGACAATAGAAAAAACGAAAAGAAAAGTAATGCTGGAAAACGTGGTGATCTGCTCCAGGTTGCCGAAGAACTGAACAAGTATGGCAAGTGCTGCAAGCATCAGTGAAAAGTAAACCGGTACCCCTGAACTCTGGCGATCAGTAAGCTGATGTGGAAGCTGACCGTCTTTTGCGATTCGCTTACCAAGCCGGGAGATTGCAAAGACCGTAGCCAGGATGGCCGATGAGGTTGAAAAAACAGCTGCTATCAGTACAATAACAATTCCCAATTGCCCCATTACCGGTTGTGCAAGCATTGCCAAAACCGTCTCTTTATGCTCGGCTATTACATCTTGTGCCAGCGAGCCGGTCAGAACAAATGCAATCAACATATAAATGAGAGTTACAGTTATGATGGATATGGTAATGGCCCTGGGCAAATTCTTTTTGTGATCTTCTATCGTATTGTAGTCATACGTGAGGAGCTGAAACCCTTCATAGGCTACAAACACCAGGGCACCGGCTTTAATCATATTACCAACACCTTCATTCGCAATCGGGTAGATTTTATCGGGTTGAACCGTGTAGAAACCAAGTGCAATTAAACCGATCAGAATGGCCGTTTTCGTATAGACCAGAATGTCTTCAGAAATACCGGATTCTTTGACTCCCGAAAGATTCAGACCGGTTAACAGCAGAATGATTCCCCCACCCAGCCAAAAATTTGGGCCTGATTCCATCCCGAAAAGCCGTCCGGAATAAGCACCAAATGTGTAAGCATAAAGACTGATTGTGAATACATATCCCAAAATCAAAAACCAACTGATCGTGCCTGCAAACCGAACGCCCGCAATGTGTTCCATAAAAATAAACTCTCCGCCAGATTCATCGAATTTTGTGGTAAGCCGCGCATAAACAACCCCGGTAATTAATGCCAGAATCCCCCCGATTCCCAAACTGATGAAGGTAGCGTTTCCAGCGGTCATG
Organism: Rhodohalobacter sp. 614A; assembly: GCF_021462415.1. Classification (NCBI taxonomy): domain Bacteria; kingdom Pseudomonadati; phylum Balneolota; class Balneolia; order Balneolales; family Balneolaceae; genus Rhodohalobacter; species Rhodohalobacter sp. 614A. Next base: position 2,002,692 of record NZ_JAKEDS010000001.1, on the reverse strand, counting down.
ACACCTTCTCCCAATACTGCAAAAATTCCTCCCCCGATCATTCCCCCGATGGCCATTCCGCAGGCATCAAAGAGTGAAAGTTTCTTTTCTGAGGACATTGAACAACTTGGTTTATTTGTTATTCCATTTAAAAACATACTGATGTAAAACCACGTTCCGGTATCTCCCGAATAGATCATTTTTTTGCTCTTGAAATCGATATATTCACGCCTCTAATGATAACCGATCTATGAAAGCATCCGACAAAAAACTGGAAGCGGCGCTCCTTCATTCAGGATTTAAGGTTACCGCGGTTTCATGTATCCTGATTTGCGAAAATGAGTTGCTCCTCATCAAAAGAAAAAAAGATCCGCACCAGGGACTTTATTGCCCGGTTGGCGGAAAAGTGGATCCTCACGAATCTCCCAAAACAGCTATTGTACGAGAAGTAAAAGAGGAAACCGGATTTGATATTGATCCCCCTGTTTTAGGCGGAGTGATGGTTGAATCCTCCCCGGTAAAGTACAACTGGATCAGCCTGATTTTTTCGTACAACATCGATCGTGTTGAACCTCCAATTTCGGATGAAGGTGAACTGGAATGGATTCATAAAGACCGGCTGGAATCAATCCCGATTCCTAAAACGGATCTTTATATCTACAAAAAGATTTTAGCCAAAGAATTCTTTTTTCTTGATGTAGATTATGATAAAGACCTGAATATCAATGAGATGTCGGATAACCTGGATGAGCTAAAAAATCATTAAGAAACAGATGCAGCAACTTTGTTGGGCTTACGCGACCTCTGGTTTTTTTTGACAGGTTTTCTTTTTGATTTCTTTGGCCGACGGCCCCACCAAATATAAAATCCGGTAATGGGTAAGGTTGCAGCAATCAAGCTAACTACGAAGGCTAAAATTTTTCCCGGCAGCCCCAATACAGAACCCACATGGATGTCGAGTTCCATTCCCTGATAGATCTCTCCGTTATTTTTGGATTCCCAGAGTTCATATCCGGCAATTCTGCCACTACTTCTTTCGAGTTTATAAATATCAGTTCTGTTATAAAACGAATCCTCTGTGGGTTCAGCCATAACGTAAACTGTATCAGTGCTTTCGGGAAAAATTATAAAGAAGTGTTTAAATCCATTATAAGATTCCCGAATGGATTTCAGAGTTTCATCAACTCCAAGAGAATACTCTTCTTGCTGTTTGTTTTGCAAGCTTTCAGAGAGAGTAGGTTCTGTAATTTCTTCCTGATTGTTAACAGATCCGCCGTTTACCGTCCACATAACGGCCTGGTCCATCCAGTCATATGCCATCGTTAAGCCGGAAACAGTAATAAAAATCAGAGCAAAAATGGAGTAAAATCCCAGAATATTATGCAGGTCATAATTTTTTCTCTTCATTCCGGTTCGCTTCTGCCATTTGAAAGACACTCGTTTTTTAGCCACTTTTTTATTTCGGGGCCACCAAAGTACCAATCCGGAAATCAGAGATATCAAAAAAATAAGTGTTGATGCAGCTACGATATCATCGCCAATTCCGGGAATTAACAATGAAACGTGCATGGAACGAACAAATGCCCAAAATGTAACGGAATACTCAAAGCTTTTGATCACCTCTCCCGTGTACGGATTCAAAATAAAAGCCTTGTTGTTATCATCCAGATCCTCAACCCAGCTTACTACAGCATCATTTTGAGAATAAAATATATCAAACGTAATACGGTTTAATTCTCCTGTATACTGTTCTTTTACTTTGTTGATGTATGTTTCAACGGAGGCATAAGGTTGATTTTGGGGTTCTACTTCTACCCATACATTGGTGTTTAAAGCTCTGCTAATCTCCTCTTGAAATACGTAAATACAACCTGTAAGACTAACGATAAACACCACCAGCCCGGAAGCAAGCCCGAGCCAGAGGTGTATTTTTCCAACAATTTTTTTAAAGGAGTATTTCTGCATTTATACTTGGATTACTCCGTTGGATGGGCAAAAATGGAGTAGCCAATAATATTCTCTCCAACAAGCCGAGCTCCTACGGTGTATGCATCAGGACCTCCTTCTGTGTCAATTCGAAGAACATGGGTTGTGCTGTTGGCGGCGCTTTTCAGAAATGTATAAAACATTCCGTCATGCACTAATGGATATCGGGAAAGCCTGGAGCCTGAGGTGGGGACATCATACGGAGTTACTTCCTGTGTTTCGAGATTTATTTTAGCATAATAGTAGTGATCTCCTTCGTAGTTGCTCCAATCCATTTCCGATGGATTAAAAAGCATAGCGATGGCTGTGTTACCAGATACATGGTTCAGGTGCATGATGTTGGTGGGTTCCCCAAGTACTTCAGTCAGATCCAGAAAATAGCTGTCATCAAAGTCGGTTTCTCCTGCTTTAATCCTCAAAATGCCTCCACCGGGCTGATCCTCGGTACCTGGTTTCCCCCAAAAATTTCCGCCACTGGCTTTAATATACAGATCACCATTATCTGTGTGTACATAATTTGCATCACTGGTAATTCCCAATTCTGCATTGAGCTTATCCGTTTCAATAAGTGCAGGGTTTGTCATACCGGGATAATCCAGAACAATTGCATGAGCATCTTCCAAATAATTGCCATCCAAATCGTAATAAACGGTACCCATGACAAGTTTGTCTCCATGCACAGTTGCACGCCCAACATTTACCTGCCAATTGACATCCTCGGTTTGAGCAATGGTTGGCAAATTAAAGCTACCGGAACTATGAACTGTAAATTCCGGAATGCTGATTCTCACCCATTTTACTTCAGGCTCTCCCCACTGAACGGGATCTAAATACAGGAGTGTGTTTTCATCAAGTTTGTTTTTGGAGTTTGCACGATCGGCAACGTACTCCGTTCCGAGAATGGTAGCTACTTCCTGAATGGTACCATCTTCGATCATTTCATATTGAATAAAATTTTTGGTGTTTCGATCGAAATCATAAATATACCTTCCTTCAGATAGCAGATCTCGCCCGGCACCTACTTCAAGGCCATTTCCTTCAGGGGAAATTTCGCCCGTCAGTAATTCATCGGAGGTTAAAAGGTAGTTACCACCTCCGGCACCAATCCCCATGGTAAAATATTGGTTTTCAGGTTCGGGCTCTGGCTCAGGATCAGGTGATGTGGAATTATCTGAGCAGGATATAACGGTAAATACAAGAGCAATGCTTAGCAGCCTTGATAATTTTCTTAAAAGATTATGATTCGTTTGATTCATTTGATTCGTTATAGATTATGTTACTTTTGATTAAAAAAAGTTCTGAGTTTGAGGTAAAATCCTCGTCCAGGTTTTTGCAGTAAGTAGTTATCGTATACTTGTTCATTCAGTAGATTTCGAACCTCGAACGATACATTGTACGTCCCGTGAGAAAAGGAGTAGTTCACGCCAATATCATTCACCAGTTGAGCAGGAATGGCAGACTTTGTATTTGGATTTCCAAGACTCGGCCAGTTTAAAAAGAACTCATGAACATATTTTACAGACCAGAAGAATGACGCTTCATCATCCTCCCTGAAAAATTCTGTTTTCCGAAGATTGAGTTCTCCGTTCGACATCAAATAAGGTGTGTTTCTCAGACGATCTTTATAGGTTTGATTTCGGTTCGGCCCAATGGTCTCTCTCCAATCCCTTAAATCCTGGTAGGTAATATTTGCATTCAGATTAAGCCAATGTTGATATTCATAGGTTGCATCCAGACTGGCTCCCATTCCACGCACTTTCCCAATGTTTGAGTAGCTGCCGGAATTCCTGTTCTCCTGAACGATATAAAGAATTAAATTTTCTGTATTCCTGTAAAAAAAGGAGGGCTCAAATGAGATTCGGCTTTGCCCTATTTTCAGCCTGTTCGCAAGAAAACTAAGGTTAAAGTTTAAACTGCTTTCAGGTTCGAGGTTCGGACTGTTGGCAACAAAAAGTCCGTCCCCTAAAATTTCATCAGCATCGGGAATTCTGTACGTTTTTTCTGCTGAAAATTTTGCGATCAGATCATCACTAAAAGAGTATTTAACAGCGTATCCATATCCAAAATCATTGGTGCTCCCTTCAACCGGAAATGCTACGGGGCGGTGACCTAAAGAATCTGTTACATATTCTTCATCAACTGAATAGGCTTTGAAATCGTAATTTTTGGCCCATACAGTTTGATTCAGTTTATCATCCAATGCATCGGCCTGATAGCTTAGAGATACAACTCTTTTTTTGATCTCCTGGGGTTCTCTGAATGAAGCCGTTCGGTTTGATATGTAAGGATCATTACCATCCCGCTCTGTATGATCGATCGTGACATTGAACCTCAGTTGATGATTATCATTCATTTCATACCAGGCAGATCCCTGATAAAGTTGATTTTCGTTACTGAGAGTCAACAGGGATTTTCCGTTTCTGCCACTTCCCATCTCACTATTGGTCGGACGTTCATCAATCACTTCTCCCGCCCAGTTGTATCGCCGTGAACTTGTATCAACTGTTGTACTTTCTAACCATGTGAATGATGAATAAAGCTCAACGCCCAATCCATCAACAAACAGATCATCTTTCAGATAATATGCTGAGGGGCCAATGGTTTCTTCCATGCGTTCCGCTTCCCCATAAACACTGGCCATTGTAGCGCCATGTTGAACTTCATTTTTATCATCCGCATAAATAAAACTTGCCGTAAATGTATCCGCCCATTTTTTATCATTCAGTCCAATTTCCGCTTTGCCAGACCACGAACGATACGCATCATGAAAACGCTCGATGCGAATACCAATAGCTCTTCCCGTCTCCGGATCGCCCACTTCTACACCTTCTCCCCAAACTTCATAATTATTATCCGAATAGTTGAAAAACCCTTCCAAATTTAAAGACAGGCCATTTGAGGGGTGTTGCCAATTGCTTAAAAACGAGGTTTGATGCGTTCCAAAAGAACCGATACTATAAGAGACATCGACAAAATTATTGTAGCCCGATTTGGTGACCAGATTGACCACCCCGCCAAGAGCATCACTTCCAAATTCTGCCGGCACAACACCTTTGTAAACTTCAATACGGTCTACAAGATTAATTGGAAAATTGTTGATACCATATGCAGATCCAAACCGATCAATGGGTTTACCATCTACAAAAAACCGAACTGCACGGCCAGACAGGCCATTAATGGAAACATTAAAGTTCGAGCCCATCCCACCCTGCTCACGTACCCGAATACCTGCGGCACGGGTTAAAACCTGATTCATATTGGTACTCCGGTTTTCGATGCTTCGGGTACCAATAGATGTCACAGAATAAGCCTGTTCACGAATCTCCTGAGTTTCTGATTTCGCTTCAACAGTCAGCGTTTCTAACTCAGTGGTGCTTCGGTTGAGAGTAATTTCTACGTCCGTTTTCTCATTGGCCCGTATTTCAGCCTCGAATTCCTGTCGGCTAAATCCAACGCCAGATACGACAAATGTATGTCTACCTGCAGGAATATTTTCGATAATGAAAAAACCGGTGGCATCCGTCGCCACACCTTTCGGACTATCTTTGAATTGAATAGTTATCCCGGGCAGGGATTCTCCCGACTCATCTGTAATCATTCCTGAAATGGAGCCGGTTTGAGCAAAAAGAATTTCGGTAGAAAAAAAACACGCGATGACTGCTGCAAACAGAACCGTAGAAAACTTCATTACAAAAACTTCAAAATCATTTACATTGCAGGTTAATTTGCGAGGGAAAATATAATACTTATTTAGACTTAATATAAATAATATTTGGTTTTTTCTCTTGCTTCAGCATTCCATTCTAAATCGGTCAATTTTCTTTAGAACTCTTCTTGAATTCCTTACCTTATCTGTAATCAATCTAAATAATACTCTTGGCGACAGTCGCTCCCATTCCAAAATCACTCAACCTTTCATGAATAAGATTTTTTTTCCTTCCACACTTTCCCTCATCGTTTTAGTATTTCTCTTTTCATCTTGCAGTTCTGACACCGATGTAAGGCCGGTCATTGAAAACTATGCTGATATAGCCCTGGCCTCCTATGAGGATGCACTCGCAGATGCAGAAGCAATGGATCAGGCCATCAACGAATTTGTTGAAAATCCGTCGAAATCCACTTTACAGTCTGCAAAAGATGCCTGGCTTGCAGCGCGGGAAACCTATGGACAGACCGAAGCATTCCGGTTTTATGGCGGCCCTATTGATGATGAAGAAGGCCCCGAAGCACAACTCAACGCATGGCCGCTTGACGAATCCTACATCGATTATGTTGTGGAACCGGCCAACGGGGATTTGGAATCCAACGGAGCCAATATCATCAACAGCCCGGAAGAGTTTCCAGAGATTGACAAGGAATTGATTGCGTCTCTGAATGAACGGGGCGGCGAGACAAATGTAAGCTCGGGTTATCACGCTGTAGAATTTTTGCTGTGGGGACAGGATTTGAGCTCTGGTCCCGGTGGTGGTGAGCGTCCGTATACGGATTATGTAACCGGCAGTGAAGGAACAAACGAGAACCAGGAACGCCGGGCTGAATACCTGACTGAAACCTCGGCACTTATTCTGGATGATCTCCAAATGCTGGTGAATGAATGGGAAGAAGACAGCGACAATTACCGGGCTTTTTTCACTTCCGAAGATCAATTAATGAATTCTGTTGAACGAATTTTGAATGGGATTGGAAAACTGAGCAAAGGCGAACTGGCCGGTGAACGAATGTTTGTTTCTCTTGATCTCCGAAGTAAAGAAGATGAACACTCTTGCTTTAGCGATAATACTCACCGGGATATCGTGGCAAATGCGATTGGAATCAAAAGTGTTCTGACCGGAATGTACACGCGCTCAAATGGCGCCTTAATAAGCGGTCCCAGTATTTTGCAATTGATCGAAAACAAAGATCCTGAATTAGCTGCAGAGTTACGCGATACAGTTACTGAAAGTGTCTCTTCGAGCATGCAGATCCAGGCTCCCTTCGACCAGGAAATCCTGAACCAGGAAGGCCGCCAGCGCATTATGGAAACCATCAATCTTCTTAGAAGACAAGGTGACCTGATTGCAGAAGCCGCTGCAGAATTCGGATTTACTGTTGATCCGGATGCCATTTAATAAACAAATTTGGCGATATTTCGACTGCGTTTCGTTGTGCTCAATGCGACGTCAGCCAAACCGCGATGAGAAGGAACCACGAATAGGTCCCAAGACTTTGCTCATGCAATCCAAATCCAAATCACATTGAAAAAAGGTAAGATCACCAAAATAGGAACGGCACTTTTTGTCGTTCTTCTGTTTGTCGGTTTTGCGTTTGCATTCAGCCGCGGTTTTTTCGATCCGCTCTCTGAATGGCGTGAGGAAGGCGAACAATTAAGCGGTGGTGAAACAACTGTTTTTAATACATCAGTGAATGCGTTTGGAGAGGCAGCACCAAATCTTACAGGTAATAAGGATCTTTTCTTCGTAACGGGAAATGCTTTTTTCAAACGAAATTGGGTCACGGCTCCCGCATCTACAGAAGACCTGGACGGGCTTGGCCCCCTATTCAATGCTCGCTCTTGTTCAAGCTGCCATAATCTTGATGGAAAAGGCGCGCCGCCTGAAAGTCCGGATGAGCATCCCGTTGATTTGCTCTTCCGTTTGAGCCGGCCTGCGCCGGACAGCATCCGCACCATACCGGATGAAAACTATGGACGCCAGTTCAATCATCTGTCTGTTTTGGGAGTTGAACCTGAGGGCGAAGTGCAGGTCACCTACAATGAAATTTCCGGAGAGTATCCCGATGGAATGTCCTATACTCTTCGCGAACCTGTCTATGAGTTTAAGAATTTAAAGTATGGCGCGTTTCCGGATGATATCATGATTTCTCCACGGATTGCCCAACACCTTGTGGGGCTTGGCCTGCTCGAAGCGATAGATGAAGAGACTTTAAAGTCGCTGGCTGATCCTGATGATTCTGACGGAGACGGTATTTCCGGCAAACTCAACTATGTGTATGATTATGCATCGGAAGAGTTGAAGGTTGGGCGATTTGGCTGGAAAGCGAATCAGCCCTCGGTTCGTCAACAGACAGCGGTGGCTTTTCGTGAAGATATTGGAATTACTTCCGAACTTTTCCCGGATGAACTTTGTGCTGAATTTCAAACCGAATGTAAAGAAGCGCGATCTGGCGGCGATCCTGAACTCACCGAAGATATCCTCGACCGGGTAGCCCTTTACATGGAAACGATTGCCGTCCCTGCCCGGCGAAATTGGGATGAACCAGATGTTTTGAAAGGCAAACGGGCTTTTCATACGATTGGTTGTGCATCTTGCCACGTTCCGAAATTGCAAACGGGCGAGCATCCTGAACACCCAGAATTTTCGAATCAAATTATCTATCCCTATACGGATCTGCTTCTCCACGATATGGGAGAAGGCCTGGCAGATAACGCCCTGGATGCCGAAGCCACCGGAACCGAATGGAGAACGCCGCCGCTGTGGGGAATCGGTCTGGTGGAAACCGTAAGCGGCCACACCTATTTTCTTCATGACGGACGTGCCCGAAATCTTGAAGAGGCCATTCTATGGCACGGCGGTGAAGCCGAACAAAGCCAACAAAATTTCAAACAACTCAGTAAAGAAGAGCGCGATAATCTCATTAAATTTTTGAATTCGTTATGAGCCTCATCAAAAAATTTACAATTGCTGCTTTTATAATTTTCCTGATTAGCGGCTGCTCAGGCAACAATTTCGATCGCTCTTTGATCCTCGAAAATGTTACCAATAACCTGATTATTCCTGCATACGAAGATTTCAATCAAACGGCGGATGCCCTTCATTCTTCTTCTTTAACTTTTACGGAAAATCCCTCACCCCAAACTCTTGCGGATTTAAAAACGGCATGGGAGCGATCCATAAAATCCTGGAAACGAGCGGAAGTGTATAATTTTGGGCCGGTTGAATCGCTGGTTCTGGTAACCGCCATTGACCGCTGGCCAACAAGCGAACGGGGAATTGAACAGGCAATTGAAGATTTTGACAGATCAGATGATTACCTGATCAGAATCGGAAGCAACCGAAAAGGTCTGCCGGCTATTGAGTACCTGCTGTTTCATGATGAAGGGCCGGTTATCCTCGAAGAATTTTCGGATGCTGATCGAAAAACTTATCTCAATTTGTTGACGGAAGCTCTCACACAGCACAGTTCTGCTATTCTTGAGGAGTGGAATTCCGGATATGCCGAAGAATTTATCAGCAAAACCGGGAATGAGGCAGATTCAGGAATTACGCTTTTGGCAAATGAGCTGGGATACATGCTTCAAAAAGTGAGAATGGAAAAAATTGAAATACCATTTGGATCACAAACGGAAGGCACCCCACGGCTTCAAATGCTGGAATCGGTTCATGCTAATCTTACCAAAGAACTGATTCGTGAAAATCTCATCTCCGCACAACAAACATTCAATGGCGGCGAAGGAAGTGGTTTTGATGACTACATCGCCGCTCTCGGAATTGAAGATGAAAATGGTGAACTGCTCTCTGAAGCGGTCAACCGGGAATACGAAAATGCTTTTCTTATTCTTGATGAAATAGACGGCTCGCTGGAAGATGCCATCCTCAATCAAAAATCCACGGTACAGGAGCTGATTGACAGCATCAACCAGTTATATATTTATACCGACATTGACATGATTTCCCAGCTTGGCATCTTGACCGTTTTTAGTGATAATGATGGAGACTAAATTTCTCCCCTCCTCATATACTGCCAATTTTCTGGAAGCAAAGCAGACAGTAATTAGCTAATTTTTTCAACTAATTTTGTCTGATTTACAATCTAAATGAATTACATTTCATTCAAACAGACGGTCTACCAAATGCATTATCATGAAAAGAATTGTATTTCTAATTTGTTCATTTCTGCTTACTCAAATAGTTTCCGCACAGCGGCTCACTGATGACATTAAACTGAATCAAATCGGATTTTATCCGGAAGCGCAAAAAATGGCTGTAGTGCCGGAGAGCGCTTCGGGAATTTTCTACATTGTCTCACCGGATTTTTCAGACACACTTCACACCGGTCAACTCAGCGACAGTTTTGAATCTCCAAATTCCGGTGAAACAGTTCGAATCGCTGATTTTTCTCAATTAAATCAAACCGGACAATACATCGTCTGGATTCCAGAATTAGGCTACTCCTATTCCTTTTCAATTTCAGAAAATGTTCATGAAGACGTCGCCAAAGCTGCATTGAAAGGATTCTATTTTCAAAGAGCATCAACTGCCATTCCATTTGAATACGGTGGAAAGTGGGCCCGACCTGCCGGCCACCCGGATGATGTGGTTCTGATTCATCCCTCGGCAGCCTCATCAAATCGTCCGGTTGATTCCACAATTTCGGCTCCCGGAGGCTGGTATGATGCCGGAGATTACAACAAATACGCCGTAAACTCAGGAATTTCAACGGCCACACTTCTCTCTTTGTACGAAGATTTTCCGGAGTTCATGCAAACGTTTGAAACGGATATTCCCGAAAGCGAGAACCGGCTGCCCGATATTTTGGATGAAGTGCTTTGGAATCTCCGCTGGTATATGAAAATGCAGGATCCTGCCGATGGCGGAGTCTATCACAAACTGACGTCCGCAAACTTTTCCGGACAAGTAATGCCGGTTGAGGACACCAATGCAAGGTATGTTATTCAAAAAAGCGTCACCGGAACGTTAAACTTTGCCGCGGTGATGGCACAAGCCGCACGGGTGTTTCGGGAGTATCCGGGTGAAGCACCTGCCTTCGCGGATTCAGCCGTCATCGCATCACTCAACGCATGGCTGTGGGCTCGTCAAAACCAGGATCAACTATACAATCAAAATGAGTTGAACGATCAGTTTGACCCTGATATCACTACCGGTGAATATGGTGACAGCGATGCTTCTGATGAATTTATTTGGGCGGCAACGGAGCTTTTTGCTACAACAAAAAATTCTCTTTTCTACAATGCAATCGATCTTTTCCCGTCGGATCAGGCCACGGTTCCAAGCTGGCAAAATGTACGTTCCCTCGCTTACTATACTATAGCTCGCCTGTCTGATGATCTCTCTGAAACTGCTCCGGATGATATCACCAAAGCCAGCCAGATAATCGTTTCGCTGGCAGATAGTTTAATTAACAGCGGGACAGAAACCGGCTATCAAACTGTCATGGATCGAAGCGCCGGGAATTACATTTGGGGAAGCTCATCGACTGCAGCTAACCAGGGAATTGTATTGATTCAGGCGTATCTTATTACAGAACACCGCGATTATCTCGATCATGCACTTTCAAACCTGGATTATCTTCTGGGGCGAAATGCAACGGGCTATTCATTCCTAACAGGCTTTGGCGATAAAACTCCCATAAACATTCATCATCGTCCGTCAGGTGCCCATCTGATTTCTGAACCGGTGCCCGGTTTGTTGGCCGGCGGACCTAATGCGGGGCAACAGGATGGCTGTGAGTATCCGTCTGACCTTCCCGCTCTTTCCTATCTGGATGATTATTGCTCGTATGCATCCAACGAAATTGCTATTAACTGGAATGCACCAATGGTTTATTTATCGGCTGCTTTGGAAGCGTTGCAATATCAAGCCGGATTATCTAATCAAGAATAATCTCATGAAAGTTTACAAAGCCGTAAAATATATACGGCTTTCTGTAGGTTGGATATTTTTCGCTATTCCTATTTTTTTAGATTAGTGTGAGATTTTCCTTTCCGGAAAGAATTACAATCTTAATTCAAACTATTCATGATGAAAAAACGCATAAGAAAATCAGCTACAATTATTGGAACTCTTATGATTTTACTCCACTCTGTGGATTATGCACATGGACAAGAATCAGGCACGAGTGCAGAGAATGAAGCTATTTTTCCTAAAGGTGAATTAGGGTCGGAACAGTTTTTTACGGGTAATGTGTGGGTAACCGGTTTGATTGAAAATGATGACGTCTATAACATGTTAGGCGGAAATGTTGAATTTGAAGCGGGAGCAAGAAGCAATTGGCATTCGCATCCGGCCGGACAAATCTTAATTGTCACCTCCGGAATAGGATATCACCAGATTGAAGGTGAGGAAAAAGAGATCATCAAAAAAGGGGATGTTGTACAATGCCCACCCAATGTTAATCACTGGCATGGGGCCTCAGAAGACAGTGGAATGAATCATATCTATCTGATTCCGAATACAGAAAAAGGAATTGTGAATTGGGGTGATCCGGTTACAGACGAGGAGTTTTTGAATTAAGTATCACACGATGTTCTTCATTCCATTTTGGAAATGAAATCGAAAATATCGACGTTTATTCAAACTCTGAAAAGGAATAAACATCGGGATTTCATGAAGACGTTTACCAATTTTAAAGATTACAATCGATATGTGGGGATGCCTGAGCCCCGGAATGAGCATATTGATTTGGGACGATACCAGGATTCTGATTCACCCCGATTGATATCCGAACCTGTAAAAATTGATTATTACCGCATTTCTTACAAGAGAAACTATGTGAACCGGGCGGCCCCTTATTACGACCCGAAAAATCCTGATCCTGTTTCCGGCCTGTTTTTTTACAGCCCAAGCACTCGTCTTGAATGGGATCTTGAGGGACCCATTAAAGGATTTTATTTGCAGTTGAGTAAAGACATCATCAATAAACACCGATATCTTTTCCAGAATTATATGGAATACGGCAGCCATGAGGTGCTTGGTTTAAACGAAAGCGAAGAGAGGGAGATTAAAGAGATTTTTAGCGCATTGAACCGTCACTATCACGAAAACCCGGAGAATATCTCCGTTCTCATCTCTTACACACATGTGTTGGTTTCACTGATTGAATCCTTTTACCGCAGGCAATTTTCTACAGACATCAAAAAATACAACCCCATTGTTACAGAGTTCCAGCAATTGCTGCGGGATTACTATAACAAAGAAGTTAATCAGATACCAACCGTTCAATATTTTGCGGATAAACTCCATTTATCGCCGAATTATTTGGGGGATATTGTAAAACATCACACCGAAAAAACGGCTATTGAAACTATTCATGAGTTTATTCTTCAAAAAGCGAAAAAACTCCTTCGAGATGGCCATTCCAACATGTCTCAGATTGCTTATCAATTAGGTTTTGAGTATCCCAACAATTTTTCCAAATTCTTCAAAAATCATACGGATCTTACTCCCTCTGAATTCAGGAAGAGACAAAAATCCAAACTCGCCGGCGCATGATATTCTTTGTTATTGAGTCCGAATAAATCCACTTGTAGTGGTCAATTTCTACGGTCTATAAGCACCTCATTAACTGTAAGGATACAAGAGAATATTAATAGAGGACCGCGCCCCCTTCCGATTGAAGCTTCAAACGTACCTCTCCATTATCATTCAATTTCACTTTTCTAATGCCAGCCGATCGATCTTCTTTATCAAAAATGTAATTCACTTCACGATTCGCCAACATCGGCAGTGTCACCGTCAGCTCCTTTTCTTTTCTTTCGCCGTTTACTGCTACAACAAACCATTTTTCGCTTTTTCTTCGGGCCATTACGACATGCTTTCCGGGGTATCCATCGATAAACGCTGTTTCATCCCATGTCGTGGGTACTTCCTTAATAAAATTGAGTACGTGTTCCGGTTGCTCTTCAAGATTATTGGGTGTCATCCCAAAATGCTGTATTGGAGAGAAGTACAAAACGGAAGTAGCTACTTCAAAAGCATCAGTTGTTTTACGAATATTGCCAGAGCTATTGTCTTTTGAAAGTCTCTTATTAAAAAAGACGGGAGCAAAATCCATCGCTCCTACAGCATTTCTGGTAAACGGAAGTATAGTTGCATTAAAAGCATGTTTATCTGCATGCTCTTGATTGAAAATAAGATTTTCAGAAGCCAAAACGGCTTCGGAGGTTACAAAATTGGGATACATTCGCTGCCATCCCCTGGGCAAGGTAGAACCATGAAAGTTAATCGTAAGTCCGTACTTATTGGCATCCGTCAAAATATCTTCATAGAGCTCGATGGTTTGCTGCTTATCACCGCCAAAGAAGTCTACTTTTAGGCCTTTGACTCCAATACTTTGTAGCCAGGCCATTTCCTTCATTCTGGCTGGGGCGGTATTCATGCGATCTTGTGGAGTCTGAGGGGCATTATTCCACCAGCCATTGGAATTATACCATAGGATTACTCCTACATCTTTTGATGCGGCATAGTCCACAAGTTCTTCAATGTGGTCTCGTCCAATATTACGATCCCACCAGTTGTCGATCAGCACGAACTCAAACTCCAATTCCGCCGCCAAATCGATAAACCTGAGCTGATCTTCGTAATTGATACTTAGGTCCTGCCATACAATCCAACTCCAGGTAGCGCGGCCCGTCTCATAATCTATTGAGGGTTGATAATGCGGTTTCACAACATCAAAGGCCACGGTAGATTCTACAATTGGTTTCAGAGATTCACCAACCGTTATCGTACGCCATGCCGTTTGAGCCGGTAAGCCCATCGCCGCATAGGTTTCTCCGATGCCATTATTTTCGCCCGGTTGGGGAAATTTTAGCGGGTATAAACCATCTTCTGTGCCTTCACCTAACCTGGCTCCAACATATCGGCTATCGACACCGGTTTCAGAGATTAACACCCAGCCTTCTTCACCAACTTTAAAAAGTGCCGGGAATGTATAACCCACTCCATTTTTTGATGGCGTGCCTACGGGTTCATCATACGTATATTCCTCCTCATAACTTGGCTTCGTATTTTGCCAGCCGGTCATGGGTAATGCCTGCGGGGTAATAAATGTCGTACTGTGATCCGGCAGATCAAATCCGGTAGCTTCACTAAAAACCTTAAGCTTGGTTTTGTCATCTGCAGCCGTCACCCGATAAGAAAAAGCCACATCATGGTCACTTACCCGAAATATGGTATGCAACGTATCTCCGGCAGCATTCACAAATTTACAGGTAAGTTCATTGGCTTTGTAGTGTATGCGGCTAAACTTACCTCTATCCATCTCATAGGTTTCTTCCACTAATCGGACGGAATGAGAGGTAAAAGACAAAGAATCAGCAAAGTTTCCAATGGATGTTTTGAGGCCCAGAGGTGAAGGATTGAGGAAGTTCTTACCGTTGTACCAAACTGTATAAACAGGCGATCCATTGTTCTCCTCTATTTGAACTTCTAACAAGCCATCAGGCCCTTTCACTTTCACCGGTTCCTGGGCCATCACACAATAAGACATAACGCACATGAAACCGGTCATCAAGTATTTTTTCATCATTGTTTTGATTTTTATCTGCATTGGATATCTCCAATAATTAAAAATTCATTTTAAATATTGCAACGTTTTCATTTTAGCTTCTCCCGTTTACAAATAAGACTCCTGCTTTATCTCAATTCAGAAAATCAGGAATCGAAATTTCCCAGTATGATATCCAGAATAACAAATAGAAGTAAAATCTATAAACCTTTCTGTAAATCGTATATTTTCGGTTTCTCCTTTCTTCATAGCTTTCTGTTGAATGGGATTTTTTGTCGTTGATTGAACGTATTGTGGCAATCACTTAAGCAGGGAGTTTGCCATGTCTCAAAACACAAATCCACAATGACAACTTACTTACCCTTCCTATACTTAGAAATGAAAAACGATTTTTTTAATGATGCCTTCTGAAAAGGAAATAAAAAACGGGAAAGACATTTTTGAAAGGCTGAAAGCCGGAAAGATGATTTCAATGGATGATCCTGATTATACTAAAATCCGTGAAGAAGTAAACCGAACGATAGAATTATCCGGCAAACTGAATGCATCGAAGAATATAGATGAAGTACGAAAGTTTTTGGGAGAAATAATCGGCGAAGAAGTTGATGAAAGCACCACGGTTTTTCCTCCTTTCTATACCAATGTTGGAAAGGCCATTCGATTGGGTAAAAATGTGTTTATCAACCACGCCTGTTCATTTTTGGATTTGGGTGGTATCACTATTGAAGACGATGTAATGATTGGTCCAAGAGTAAATATTACATCTGAGAATCATCCTGTGGAAGTAACCAATCGAAAAACAATGGTTCCCGGTTCGGTGCTGATCAAACGCAATGCATGGATTGGTGCGGCTGCGACGATATTACCGGGTATTACGATCGGAGAAAATTCTGTGGTGGCGGCCGGCGCTGTAGTTACTAAAGACATACCGGCGAATACGGTTGTAGCGGGTGTACCGGCAAAAGTGATGAAAGAGTTGTGATAAAACAGGTTTAGTAAACAATGAATGGATTGTTTGAATTTTGTAAGGGTTTGTTTGATAAGAATAATTAGATGGAGGATTGTCGGTATACATTTATTTCATAATTCTAAATAAAGAAAATTTAACGATGACCAAAACTGTACTCAGAATCACCCTTCTGATAATAATCATTGTAAGCTTGGCAACGGTGGGGTTCTCACAAGAAAATTCAACGGAAAAACTGGATGTATCAGGAAGTATTAGTGTGATGAACGAAGGGATTTCCACAGTTCCCTCACTGTCGCTTGGCGAACCGGCCATGATCTACAATTTGTCCGTAGGGAAACGGTTTCGGTTTGAGCCGGAATTACGGTTTTCACTAGAAGGCAAACCGTGGTCGTTTCTGTTTTGGTTTCGATATGATATTATTAGAAATAATAAATTTTCATTCCGGATAGGAGCTCATCCGGCGTATAATTTTCGAACCGTTCCTGCACTCATTGATGAAGCCGATGAATCAGAAGAAATTATGGAAGCACGCCAATTTTTAGCAGGTGATATCAACACAAGTTATTCAGTAGCTGAAAATGTTGATATTGGATTTTATTATTTACTTGGACACGGGTTTGAGTCCTCCGTACCCGATCAAACCCATTACCTGAGTTTTTTTACAAGTATTCCTGATATTCCTCTTTTTAGTGATCTGTACATGAATCTAAGACCGCAGATCTATTATTTAAAAATCGATAAAATTGACGGGTTTTATGTAGCTGCAAGCATTGCGCTGGGTATGAAAAATATTCCGGTTACCGTTTCATCAACCATTAACAAAGTGATTGATACGGAGATTACCAACACGGACCCGCTCTGGAATATCAGTTTAAATTACTCGTTTCGTTTTTAGTATTATTATGTAGTAGGCAGTGTTTGAAATCTAAACTGCAAAGCTGAAACATTTGGAGAGTAATATTGGAGCGGCTGAGATTGAGCTTACATCTGATGATCGTGATCAGATTGAAAACGCTTTATCAAAAATAGACGTACAGGGCGCGAGATATCCGAAGGAATTGGAAGAAATAACGGGTAATTAAAATGAATGCAAAAGTCATTGCGAGAAAGCCTGCGGCCGCGGCAGTCCCCGAACGTAATTATGCCAAAAACTTTGTTGATGCATGGAGATCGCCACGTTCCGAAAATCACGGAACTCGCGATGACAGTAAACCCATTGAATATTTTTTGACATTGCGAGGAGGAGTTTAGCGACGACGCGGCAATCTCCTGGCAGCGATCAAATATGGAGATTGCACCAAAGGCATCCCTTTTCGGGACTTCACTCCGTTCGCGATGACTTTTTCAGGGAATAAACCCTTTTTAAAACCCTCAACCAAAAGCCAAAATCATGAAAAAAGAGAAAGAATCATCCAATACGGAAATGAATAAAACCAGCCGCAGGGATTTTCTGAGAAAAACGGCGGGTGCAGGAGCCGGTTTAACACTGGCTTCATTAGCATGGACATCTTCCAGAGCGAATTCTTCAGAGGTGTCTGAAATAGATTCTAAAAAGAGCCGTATTCAATCTGCCGGGGAAACCCGAATGCTTGGTGATCTTGAAGTTTCGCCCATTGGGTTGGGATGTATGAGTATGAAGTCGGGTTCCTACAACCCGCCTCGCGCCAATGAAGAGATGATTCCCGTGATTCGCGGGGCTGTGGATCTCGGCGTGACTTTTTTTGATACGGCAGAAGTTTATGGACCATTTACAGATGAAGAACTTGTCGGGGAAGCATTAGCGCCCGTTCGGGATGATGTGGTGATAGCCTCCAAGTTTGGGTTCGATTTGGGGAATGGGGGAAGAGGTGGACGAAACAGCCGGCCGGAGCACATTCGCCAGGCTGTCGAGGGAATGCTTCAGCGGCTCCAAACAGATCGAATTGACCTGCTTTATTGCCACCGACTCGATCCTGATGTGCCAATTGAAGATATTGCGGGAACCGTTCGTGACTTGATTGATGAAGGAAAAACTCTTCACTTTGGGCTTTCGGAAATGGCACCGGATACCATTCGCCGGGCACATGCTGTTCAGCCCGTTGCGGCACTTCAAACTCAATACTCACTTTTAGAACGATTTCCTGAAAACCAGATTCTGGATACTTGCGAAGAATTAGGAATCGGTTTTGTACCCTGGGGACCGGTTGCACGTGGCTTTTTTGGAGACAAGTTTAACGAATACAGCCGCTTTTCTGAAAATGCCCGGCTCAGCTCTGTTGAATCGTTTTCTCCCGCAAACTTGGAACAAAATATGGCGCTTTTAAATCTGATTCGGGATTGGGGCGTACGTAAGGATGCAACACCTGCGCAAGTTTCACTCGCATGGCTGCTGGCTCAAAAACCGTTTATCGTGCCCATTCCGGGAACGACTAAACTCCATCATCTGAAAGAAGATCTCGGATCACTTGATGTTGAATTCACGGATGAAGAGATGAAAGAATTCCGCGAGGATTTCGAGGCCATTGAACTGGCCGGAGTCCGATCCTTTGAATCGGCTCTTGTGGATCAATAAGAGTTTCAGGATTTGTAGTTTTTGTGTACAATTAAGTTTGAATTCCTTAATTTCAGTTTATGAAAACTGCAAAAGAACGTATTGTTTCCAATTTTAATCAAGAACTAAAGCTTAAAGGGTTTAATGTCTTTAGAATTGAAGACGATAGTGAGGCGACCCGAACGTACAGCAGAAAAGATTTCTATAAAATTTGCCTGACTACCGGGAAAAGCAAAATCCACTACGCTGACCGGAGTTTTGAGGCTGAAGGAACGGTATTGTTCTTCGGAAATCCCCATATCCCCTATTCATGGGAGACGATTTCAACCCGTTATGTTGGTTATACCTGTTTGTTTTCGGAAGAATTTCTTCAATTGTCTGATCATTCCGAGAGTTTGTTGAAATCTCCATTATTCAAGATTGGAGGAACACCCATTTTGAATGTAACGCAAGAGCAGCGGGAATACCTGAACTCCATTTTCGAGAAGATGATGGAGGAGCAGGAATCGGATTATAATTACAAAGACGACCTGATCCGAACCTATATTAATTTGATTCTTCATGAAGCCCTGAAGCTGCAACCTTCGGAAAATTATGATGCCGAGAAAAATGCAGCTTCACGTATCACGCGTGTATTTCTTGAGTTGTTGGAGCGCCAGTTTCCGATTGAGACAAAAGATCAACCTATGCCTTTACGAACAGCAAAGGATTTTGCAGAGGATCTGAACATTCATGTCAATTATTTAAACCGGTTCATTAAAAAAATTACCGGGAAACCAACTACCGATCATATCAGCGAGCGCATCGTAAACGAAGCAAAAGCTCTTATACAACATACTGACTGGAATATTTCGGAAATCGCCTATTCCCTTGGTTTCGAATATCCTACCTACTTCAACAATTTTTTTAAAAAGCAGACCGGCACCAATCCTACCTCGTACCGGTAAAAGGTTTGAATATCTTAATTAATGGTTTGAAAGTCTTTAACCAGGAAAGAAAAGACACTGCTATCTTCTTGATGTATTGAAAATGAAGCCTGAGGGCAGGGTGAAATGAGCAGTATTTATTCTGGTACTGACCTTGGCAGTTTTAGTTCAACTGAAACCACTAATTAATTAAATGTGCTATGGGAGAAAAAAAGATTACCCGGAAAGAAACTCAGACAAGAAAAGAATTTATTCAGCGAACAGCGTTGGCAGGAGCAGGATTAACGCTGACCAGTCCCATCCAACTTTTTTCTAAACCACATCAACGCGAAGATGATTTTATGAATACAAATATAAAAACAAGAGGTTATGCAGCAACGGACGAATCCGGAAAATTGAGTCCGTGGGAGTTTGAACGCCGACCCGTTGGCGATGATGATATTTTGATCGACATCAAATATGCCAGCATCTGTCATTCGGATATTCATCAGATGAAAGGCCACTGGGCCCCTCAACAATACCCACAAGTTCCGGGTCATGAAATTGTGGGTGTGGTAGCCGCCGTTGGTACAAATGTAACGAAATTTAAAGTAGGTGACAGAGCCGGTGTTGGTTGTATGGTTGACAGCTGTATGGAGTGTGAAAGCTGTACACATGGTGAGGAACAACACTGTGAACGGGGAGAAACATTGTTTACTTATGGTTATCCAACGGAAGATTCACCAACCGGTATTACCCAGGGCGGTTATTCCAATAAAATTGTGGTAAGAGATCACTTCGCGGTTCATATTCCGGAACATATTAGTTTTCAGGAGGCAGCTCCCCTCCTCTGTGCCGGTATCACCACGTATTCTCCATTGATGAAAGCTCAATTCAAAATTGGAGATAAAGTGGGTGTGGCTGGAATTGGGGGTTTAGGACACATGGCTGTGAAGCTTGCGGTGTCCAAAGGTGCCGAAGTGTATGCGTTTACAACCTCAGCAGATAAGGTTGAAGACATCAAATCCTGGGGAGCCGAAGAAGTGATCGTTGTAAATGACGATTTGAGCAATCTCAGAAATTACAGTAAGATGCTGGATTATATGATCTGCACCATTCCCTACCAGTTCAACGCCGCACCATATGTCGCAACGCTAAAACCCTATGGAACATTTACATATGTGGGAATGCCGGAAGGGTTTCAAATTAATCTGAGCAACATAGCTCTGGCAGCAAGCCGCGTAAATTTTAATGCATCTTTGATTGGAGGAATACCAGAAACCCAGGAAGTGGTTCATTACTGTGCCGACAATGGTGTTCATCCGGAAATCCAGGTTATCAACGCTGAAGAGATAAATGATGCCTGGGAAAATGTTGTTAACAAAAAAGCACGTTACCGGTATGTAATTGATGCAGCAACATTTTAATCAAGAATAGTTTAATAGATAAATAAAAAGAAAGGAGATAATAAGTATGTCTTTACAAGAAAAATATACTCTATATAACGGAGTTGAGATTCCAAAATTAGGGCTCGGAACATGGTTCATTAGTGATGATGATGCGGCACAAGCTGTGAAAGATGCTGTAAAAATCGGTTATCGTCATGTTGATTCAGCTCAAGCCTACCAAAATGAACGAGGAGTTGGGAAAGGTGTCCGTGAGTCTGGTTTAGATCGAGAGGATATCTTTGTAACTACCAAGCTTGCGGCTGAAGTAAAATCCTATGATGAAGCTGTTGCTTCCATTGATGAATCACTGGAAAAAATGGGGCTTGAATATATTGATCTGATGATTATTCACAGTCCGCAGCCATGGGCAGAATTCGGGAGCGAAGACCGCTACGAAGAAGGAAATCTTGAAGCGTGGAAAGCTCTTGAAGAAGCCTATGAGGCCGGAAAACTTAAAGCGATTGGTCTTTCAAACTTCAAAAAAGAGGATGTCCAGAATATTCTTGAAAATGGATCCGTAAAACCGATGGTCAATCAGGTGTTGGCACATATTAGCAATACACCTTTCGATTTGATTGAATTCTGTGAAGAGAATGATATCCTGGTTGAAGCGTACTCTCCCATCGGCCACGGAGAATTGTTAAAAGCGGATGATTTAGAAGAGATGGCGAAAAAGTATGATGTTTCAGTGCCACAGTTATGCATTCGTTACTGCCTGCAGCTGGATCTTCTTCCATTACCGAAGACCGCCAATCCTGAGCATATGAAAGATAATGCCGGTGTGGATTTTGAAATTTCGGATGAAGATATGAATACCCTGAAAAACAGGGCGCCTCTCGAAGATTACGGTGAAGCCAGCAAATTTCCCGTATTTGCTGAAGGTTAATTCCAATTGATTCTCTCAATTATATCAGGACTGAAAAACGTCAAAGCAATCAAATTAGAAGGAAAACATTATGAAAATCATCAAAAATGAAGAACTAAAATCCGTACAGGGGCCGGAAGATTGGTTCACGGGTTCGGTTCGAATAGATCCGTTATTTCAACAAAAAGAGGTAACAAAAGCGGCAGGTGCGTTGGTCACGTTTGAGGCCGGCGCACGAACGGCCTGGCATACGCATCCGGCCGGACAAACCCTGATTATTCAGTCAGGGTTTGGTTGGGTTCAAAAAGAAGGCGGACCCATTGAAGAAGTTCGTCCGGGCGATATCGTTTGGTTTGAACCCGATGAAAAGCATTGGCATGGAGCCTCTCCCGATAAAGCGATGAGCCATATTGCGATTCAGGAAGAAGTGGATGGGGATGTGGTTACGTGGATGGAGAAAGTATCCGACGAACAATATTCATCGAAATAAGATGCCACATTTTCAAATCAAACTCCTGGAAGGCAAGTCGAAAGAGCAGAAGCAAAGACTTGCTGAAGAAGTCGTCAAAGCCGCTCAGAAAGTCATCGGGTATGGTGATGAATCGTACTCGGTGACCATTGAGGATTTCTCATGGGATGAGTGGAAAAACAATATTTATCCTCAAGAAATAGATGGCCGAAAAGATATTCTCTATAAAAAGCCGGGATACAATGTATAATCAGAATTTTCTATGAGTGAATTATCAGAAGTATTAACACGAGAAGAAACCGAAAAAATCGCCCGAAAAGATGACTTCCATATTGCTCCATTTCGCGAGGATGGTGAAACATACGGCACACCAACCTGGATTTGGGTGGTAGCTGTAGATGGTCAGCTTTTTGTGAGAGCGTATAACGGGACAGCCTCAAGATGGTATCAATCCGCAATTCGGCAGAAAGCGGGAAAAATAGAAGCTGCCGGTATGGTAAAGAAAGTACGATTCGAACCCGTGGCTGGAGAGATCAATGAAAAAATTGATGAAGCTTATTGCGAGAAATATAGTGGCAGTCCATATCTCAATTCCATGATTAATAGTCGAGCCAAAGCAGCCACTGTCAAGGTACTCCCGTTCCATCGACCGGCCTAAACCAACCATTGATTGGTACAGTTTTAAAAAAAAGGAAAGAATAATTTTGTCTAAAATATTTATCACAGGTTCTACCGATGGATTAGGGCTCTTAGCTGCTCAAAAGTTAATCAAAGCCGGTCATGAAGTTGTTGTACATGCCCGAAACTCAGCGCGGGCGGAACAAGTCCGACAGAAGTTACCAAAAGTCAGTAGTGTATTAATTGCAGATCTGACAAATACCAAAGAGACCAAACAACTGGCTGAAGCCGCTAACGCTCTCGGATACTTTGATGCCATTATCCATAATGCCGGAGTTTACCGTGCTTCAGGGGAAGAGATATTGGCCGTAAATACATTGTCTCCCTATATCCTCACGTGTATGATGAAAAAGCCTCAAAGACTGATCTACCTTAGCTCCGGAATGCATAAGCAGGGAAATCCCTCCCTTGACAAGATAAAATCAGGTGGTCCTATCAGTTATTCCGATTCTAAACTGCATGTAGTTTTATTAGCGAAAGCCGTGGCCCGAAAATGGCCGGAGGTATATGCCAATGCCGTTGACCCCGGCTGGGTTCCCACAAAAATGGGTGGTTCCGGTGCTCCGGATAATCTCGACAAAGGATACGAAACGCAGGTATGGCTGGCAGCGAGTGACGATGAGAAAGCGAAGGTCAGCGGTCGCTATTTTTATCATAAAAAAGAAGCAATGTATCAGTCCATAGCTGATAATACCGAATTGCAGGAAGAGTTTTTTGACATCTGTAAAGAAGTTACGAATGTTGCGCTAAAAGGGTGACTTTATAATAAAGTCTAGATAGTCAGGATATTTCGATCAAACCCTTGTAAGGAAATTTCTTGGTGAAGTGAGATTGTGGTTGTAGCTTACTGAAAATCTTTATAGAAACGTAACTGTTTATGTTTAGTCGAGGGTGCCTGACTCTTTTATTGATTCTATTTCTTACAATTCCCCTGTCAGCTCAAAATTCAGGATCTGACTGGGAAAATCCCCTCGTGACAGGTATCAATAAACGTGCACCTCACACCACTATCGTGCCGTTTGAGGCGGCCACCAAAGCCCGGGATGGCGATATCCGTACTTCCGCTTTTTACCATTCCCTAAACGGGCCTTGGCGATTTGCATGGAGCCGTACCCCGGACAAGCGCCCCATCGATTTTTACCGGGATGATTTTGATCTCTCTGACTGGGAGCAGATCACCGTACCCGGAAGCTGGCAAATGCAAGGCTACGGCACGTTAATTTATACAAACATGCTCTATCCCTTCGAAAAAAATCCACCTTACATTCCGCACAAACACAATCCGGTGGGTTCCTATAAAAGAGATTTCACAATACCGGATAGCTGGAAGGGTCGACAAATAATACTCCATTTTGGGGGTGTTTCTTCAGCCATGTATGTCTGGGTGAATGGGGAACGAGTGGGATATTCTCAGGATAGCAAGCTGCCCGCCGAGTTTGATATTACATCATACCTGAAGGAAGGCAATAATACGCTCTCGGTTGAGGTCTATCGCTGGTCCGATGGCACTTATATCGAAGGGCAGGACATGTGGCGGATGAGCGGCATTCAGCGGGATGTCTATCTCTATTCTGTCCCAAAACTGCACATAGCAGATTATCACATCAAAGCCGGTCTTGATAATCAGTATGAAGATGGCGAATTCAGTCTCGATCTGATGCTTGCGAACCAAGCCGGGCAAAACCGTGACGAGCAAATTCAGTATGAACTGCTGGATCCCTCGGGCCGTTCCGTAGCAAGCGGCAGCCGTAATTTTGATGTAGCGAGCGAAGATACCGCTACGGTCAGTTTCGAGGAGCAGATCGATAACGTACTGCAGTGGTCGGCCGAAAAACCGCATCTCTACACTTTGGTTGTAAGCCTTGGAAATGAGCGGTTATCCCATAAAGTTGGATTCCGGGAGATTGAGATTAAAAACGGTCAGCTGCATGTGAATGGCAAGTATATATTGTTGAAAGGCGTAAACCGCCACGAGCATGATCCTGATAAAGGGCATACTGTCAGTCGTGAAGATATGCTTGCAGAAATCAAGACAATGAAGAAATTCAATCTTAATGCGGTGCGCACGGCCCACTATCCGCACGATCCGTACTGGTATAAACTCGCTGACAAGTATGGAATGTATGTGGTGGACGAGGCTAATATCGAGTCACACGGTATGGGCGTTTATGATTTTCCGGGATATGGCTATCGGATGAGCAACGAGCTTGCAGATAGTCCTGATTGGTACAACGCTCATCTCCAGCGCATGAGACAGATGGTGGAACGTGATCGAAATCATGCATCCGTAATTATCTGGTCAATGGGGAACGAAGCCGGTGCCGGCGAAAACTTCCGCAAGGCATATCACTGGATTAAATCCAACGATTCAACTCGTCCGGTGCAGTACGAGCAGGCCTATAAAGATGATTATACCGATATTGTGGCGCCAATGTATCATCGCCCCTGGGATATGGAAGAATATGCAAACTCCAATCCTGATCGGCCAATGATTTTATGTGAGTATGCGCATTCGCGAGGCAACAGCACAGGCAACCTGGTGGACTACTGGAACCTGATTGAGCAAGAGCCTTCACTCCAGGGCGGTTTTGTGTGGGACTGGCGCGACCAGGGTATCCGAGAAGAGCTCGCCGACGGATCCACCTACTGGGCCTTTGGTGGCGATTTTGGTCCCGAAGATACGCCCAATGATGGTACGGGTATGGATGGATTAGTATTTTCAGATGGCTCACCAACCCCGGCTCTGTGGGAAATCAAAAAAGTGTATCAGTACCTCAAATTTGAGCCTGCTGATCTTGAACAAGGACGCGTTACCATTCAGAATAACTATCATTTTACCCATTCTGACGATTTCAATTTTCGGTGGGAGCTGCAGGAAGATGGTGAAGTGATCAAGAAAGGGACCATCCAATTTGACGAGCCGATTGCTCCCGGTGGGCAGGAAAATGTTCAGCTACCGATCCAGGATATTCAGCCGAATCCACAGAAAGAGTATTTTTTGAATATATATGCCCAAACCCGCGATGCCACGGATCTCATCGAGAAAGGACATGTCGTGGCGAAAGAACAGTTTAAGCTACCATTTGAGCATAAAACGCCAGAACTGGGCGGTGGAGGTCCGATAGCACTGCATGAAGATGAAAGCGATATCCGCATTGAAGGAACCGATTTTAGCATCATTTTTGACAAAGAAGGCGGATTTCTAAAGACGTATGTATGGAAAGGTCGGCATCTTCTTGAAGATGGTCTCAAACCTGAATTTTGGCGAGCACCAACGAGTGCTGATTACGGTAACAGGCTGCCTTCGCGCGCATCCGTCTGGCGTGATGTACAGAGTCAGCGCGAAATCGAGTTAATTGACGCAGAGCAGCGTTCGGATAATGAAATTTATCTCTCCACTAAATCGAATTTTGAAAAGAGCGGTTCCAGCTTTGATGCGAATTATACCGTATTTGGAGACGGGTCCATTAAAGTGGATGTCAAATTTACGGCTGCCCACGATTCGCTCCCCGAGCTCCCGCGTATGGGTATGAAAATGGAGCTGGCCGGTGATTATGAGAACATGACCTGGCTGGGACGCGGTCCCCATGAAAGTTACCAGGATCGCAATAGTGGCGCTTTTATCGGAAAATACTCCGGAAAGGTGATCGATCAGTTTGTGCCCTATATCGAACCGCAGGAGAACGGTAATAAGACCGGCGTCCGCTGGGTGGAGCTGAAGGATCAAGACGATATTGGACTCCGGGTAGAAAGTTACGACATGCCTCTCAGTGTGAACGCCCATCACTATCGTATGGATGACCTTACAGCTCCACAAACAAATTACTACTACCAAGTGCCGGTCCGCAGCATGATTGAATTGCATATCGATCTCAAACAACGGGGACTGGGTGGGGACAATACCTGGGGTGCCATGCCACTCGATAAATATCGACTATTAGATAGCCAGTATAATTACAGTTTTGTCCTGCGACCTATTTCGAAGCGCACTATGCGAAAATAAATAACAGCTCTCTATCATTGTTATCCACTGTTTTTGAATGTGTTATTTATGAATGAAGTCCAATTTCTGAGAGACTGTAAGCACGATTAAACTCTGTTAACTGACTTCTTGTGAATAAATTGATCAGAATCGATCTGCTTTATGATGAAATCAGCAAGATCGGCTCAATTGTTCGAATACGGAAAGAAGAAAGTCCATTGAACAATCATTTTTGTTGAGAGTAGGCATATAAAAAAACAGCTCTTGTTTCCGGATTTTTCATATTGCCAATTTCTTTCCCACATACAATTACATACTTTAAAAGAACGGATGTCTGCCGGAAGCAAAAAATAATTGAAGAAATTTATTATGGATGATAAGAAACTGAGAAGCCATGAATGGTTCGGACGAAAGGGAAAAGATGGAATTATTTACCGCGCATGGATGAAAAAGAGCGGAATTCCCGCACATGAATTTGACGGCCGACCGGTGATCGGAATTTGCAATACATGGTCAGAATTAACCCCGTGCAATTCGCATTTCAGAGATCTTGCCGAACATGTAAAAAAAGGCGTCTACGAAGCAGGTGGTTTTCCTGTAGAATTCCCTGTGATGTCACTCGGTGAAACGCTCCTCAAACCCACCGCCATGCTCTACCGCAATCTCGCTTCGATGGATACGGAAGAGAGCATTCGTGCAAATCCGCTGGACGGTGTTGTACTTTTGTGCGGTTGTGATAAGACCACTCCATCTCTCGTAATGGGCGCATGTAGTGTGGATCTGCCAACGATTGTGGTTTCCGGCGGACCGATGCTGACTGGTAAATACAGGGGGAAAAGTATTAGTACATCCGACGTTTGGCGGTTTAGTGATGCGTATCGTGCGGGCGAGATTGACGATCAGGAAATGAGCATCGCCGAAGCCGGAATCTGCCGAAGCGATGGCCACTGTGCCGTAATGGGAACGGCCTCTACCATGGCTTGTATGGTGGAATCGCTGGGACTCTCACTTCCCGGCAACGCAGCTATTCCCGCTCCCGATGCTGCCCGTAAAGTGTTGGCTCATCATTCAGGATCCGAAATCGTGAAAATGGTTCAGGAAGACCGAAAACTCTCCGACATTCTCACGCGGGAAGCTTTTGAAAATGCCATTATGGTAAATGCGGCGATTGGAGGGTCCACCAATTTTGTAATTCACCTGCTGGCCATTGCCGGCCGAATTGGTGTTGATTTGGCCATCGAAGATTTTGATGAACTGTCTAACGGCATCCCGCTTCTCGCCAATCTTCAGCCCTCCGGTGATTATTTTATGGAGGATTTTTACTACGCTGGAGGGCTTCCCGCAATTATGAAAGAATTGCTTCCGCATCTTCACAAGGAGTGCATGACTGTAAACGGGAAAACCGTTGAAGAGAACTTTGACGAGGCCGAATGCTACGATGAAAATATTATCTCGGGCATGGAAAAACCGTTTAATGAGATGTCGGGCGTGGTGGTATTAAAAGGAAATCTTACTGAAAATGGAGCGGTTCTCAAGCCGAATGCAGCCACAAAATCTCTTCTCAAACATACCGGCAAAGCTGTAGTTTTTGAAGATATTGACGATTATAAAGCAAAAATCAATGATCCCGATCTGGAAATTGACGAAAACAGCATTATGGTTTTGAAAAATGTGGGGCCAAAAGGATATCCAGGGATGCCGGAAGTTGGAAACATGGGGCTGCCACCAAAACTTCTCGAAAAGGGAATTAAGGATATGGTCCGGATTTCGGACGGACGAATGAGCGGAACCGGGTTTGGAACTGTTGTTTTGCATGTCTCACCAGAATCAGCCGAAGGCGGAACACTCAGCATTGTTCAGAACGGAGATGAAATTATTCTTGATGTGGAAAAACGCCTGCTTCAGTTGAATGTCTCCGACAAAGAGATCGAAGAGCGAAAGAAAAACAGAGAAGCAACCCATGAGGAATTGCCAAGAGGATATGTACAGCTCTATCAAAAACATGTTCAGGGAGCACACCTTGGAGCAGATTTAGATTTCCTCAGAGGTGGTTCCGGGAGTTACGTTCCGAAAGATTCACATTGAGGATTGGTTGTCCCAGGAGAGACTCATTATCACATTCCCTACCAGAAGATAAATTAAAACTTAGTTATTCTTTTCAGCACTGGTAAAATCCTTCATGAGTTTACATATTTGTGGCTTTTTTAATGCTCACAAAATAAACTCATGAAGGACATAGACTTACGAACCTCCGAATTTCTCTCACACTGCAAATACGAAAAAAACCTTAGCCCCAAAACGCTCAAAGCCTATCAAATTGACCTCCGTCAGTTCAAAAAATTCTTAACAAAAAGAACTGTAAAATCATGGGAAATCACGGACATTGGCAAACAAGAGATCAAGTCCTATGTAGCTCATCTGACCAAAAAATATGCCATCAAATCGGTCAAAAGAAAGGTAGCTACCGTAAAAGCTTTTTTTAACTATCTGGAATTCGATGATGTCATTTTTTCAAACCCATTCCGAAAGGTAAGGCTACACTTGAAAGAACCTTTTCATCTTCCTGTTGTTTTGGATCTCAAAGAGATACAGAAAATTTTTAATGTTCTTTACAAACGAAAAAAAAAAGCGAAGAATCAGGAGTCCTATTTTTACAAAACTATCATACGGGACATAGCCATTCTTGAACTTCTATTTGCCACCGGCATTCGGGTCGGAGAACTTTGCAGTTTAAAATGCTCCAATATTGACTTAAGCCGGGGATTTATTAAGGTGAATGGAAAAGGAAGTAAAGAGCGAATCATCCAGCTCTGCAATCCAGAACTTTTGAATGCCTTGGAAGAATACCACAAGATCTCCTTACCTCTCCGATCTAAGAAATGTGGCTATTTTTTTCTGAATCGGCTTCAAAAACCTCTCTCCACCCAATCCGTCAGATTTATGCTCAAAAAGTATGTCGCCGAAACAACGATTCGTAAAACCGTTACGCCCCATTCCTTCCGCCACACCTTTGCCACCATGCTTCTTGAAGAAGGAGTCGATATCAAATACATCCAAAAAATCCTGGGGCACAGTTCTATCATGACGACTCAAATTTATACCCACGTCAGCAACAAAAAACAGAAAGAAATTTTGGCAAAAAACCATCCGAGGAATCGGTTGAGGTTGGCATAAATAGTTAGGTGAGTGAAGGATAACTATTAATTATCATGCCTAAGAAAGTAAAATCAAAGGCGGAGAAATATTGGAGAGAGTTTGAAGAGCTTAGCGTAGAGTTAATCAAGGAACAATTTAAGATGGAACCCACTCTTCTCCATCTTACCCCTGCTAAGGGTGATGGAGGATATGATGCAGCTGCTCATTTCCAATTAGGAAATGAAAATAGTTTGGACTTGACATTTAAAGTCTTATTAGAAGCAAAACTAAGTTCAACGAAAAAAAAAATTGGTTTAAGAACATTTGCTGCAACGCTTGTGATAGCACATAGTAATGCAGCTGGTGCTCTTATTATAACTTCAAATCAACTTTTTTCTCCTCAAGCTTTTCGAGAAGTGGCAAGATTTGCCCAAGCCACCCACATGCAGGTCAGACTTATTGATGGCATTGCTATGGCGACGTGGGTAAAAAATGAATATCACCGACTTGAGTCAATGGGTTTTTCACAAGAGCTTTTGAATTGGGTGACTATAAGTCAAAATAAATCAGAGAAACAAAGAACTTTTCAATTAGATCTTTATGCAAATACTAACTCAAGAATAAAGGCTGAACTCTCAATAGGTACAAATAAAAATGGTTCTTTGCTACCATGTGAAATTATAATCTCTGAAGAATCTGTTGATTTAGAACCCATTATAGGCCAAAAACGTCAGCTTTTTGTAGAGGATTTGATTCAATGCATAAGTTCAGAGGCTGGAATAGCTGTATTAGAAGGAGGATCAGGCGTAGGAAAAAGTTTTTTGTTAAGTCATGCTATTAATTCACTTACTGATAGTAAACGTATTGCTTCTATTGATATGTCATTTATGAGTACAGTAAATCAACTTTTTTTTACTGTATTTGAACAGATTACAAGCATTGATTTGCGGTTAATTAATTCTACTTATAGCAAGAATAAAAAAAGTATTATAAAAATACTTGAAATGGCTATAGGAGCTCATCAATCATACGATATCGTCGAAGCTTTCTCTTAATTTTTGAAAACTTGAACAAATCTACTTCTGAGGTATTAGATTTTTTAGTTGCTGTTATAAATAAAATAGAACCATATTGTGTAAGTTTGCTCGAATTAAGAACTGATGGTTCTGCTGTTAAAACCTCTCCCTCAGACTGGATTTCTTTTCAGAATATTTTACAAAGGTCAACAACACTGCAACAATTAAAAGTACCCGAATTAAATGAAAATGACGGGATTGAATTTGTAGAATATTGGCTACCTGGTTTGGGAAGCAAGAGAGCCAAAGTCATCCTCAAGCGAATCGGAATGAACCCTTTTCTTATTGAAACTACTTGCCATTGGTTAAAAAACCGCAAAATAGTCACCCTTTCATCTGGGACATATACTTCTATATCAAATCTCGAAGTTTTTTTTGAAGGAATTACTCCTGAAAAAGCTATAACAGTAGTTAGAAGCCATATTGATTTTTGGGTACATCACAAAAACGCAGCATATAGATATGTGATATTAGCGGCTGGTCTTCTAAAAGGTGAATTGCCCTTAGGCTTCTTAGGCCATATAACTTCAACTCAAAACGGAAATATTTTGGCGGATAAGCTTCTACAAACAGGCTTGTTTGTAAAGAATTTCTCGACTTTTCCTTCTTTACGAATTCGTCATGATTTATTAAAAGAATGTATTTCAACTGTATCGGATGACAATCCTTTTCTTACCGCAGAAATTTCAAATAAATTGAAAAAACTAGTCTTAGACTTTTCATACGAAGATCTTCATAAACAGAATCTTGTTGCAAGTCTGTCCCTTACTGCTGGAGATTTAGAGGAAGCTTTTGACCAAGCCTCTCATTGCGCAGATGAATATCTTAAGGAAGGACAAATGAGTTTAGCGAGCGAAATGTGGGAAGTAGCTTATAATGCCGCTGAACTATATCAAAATGAAATAGTTGATCGTGAAAAACATATTTGCCACTCATTACTAGGACTTCTTAAAGTTGAAGAATTACGTAATAGAATACAACTTGACCGGAATAAAGGAAAACTAGCCGCCCTTGAGACTCATATTACTTTGACACCAGAACTCATTGAAAATGAATCTTTGAAAGCAAAATTTTTACTCCTAAAGTGGAAACGATATTTTCTACTTGAGCAATTTCAAGAAGCTAACGACATTGCGGAATTACTGGAAAGATTAATCACAAAAACTGATAAAAAAATACAAGCTTCGATTTGGTCTTCTTTAGCACTTACCAAAAAAGGATTAGGAAAGAAAGAACATGCTCAAGCTGTGTATGATAAGGCAGTAAAAAAAATTCCAGAAAATTTAGAGCTAAAAGTACAAAGATATTCAAATCTTGCTGCCAATTATCTCGGTAGTAATCCCGAAAGATCACTTTCTTTTTATAAAAAGATTCGGATTTTGTTAGAAAATGATGCTGAGGCATCATTACTTACTATGCTACATGTAAAAGTAGATATAGCTATGGCACACTTTCTGATAAAAAAATATACGGATGCTACAGTACATGCCGAAAATGCCGTAGCCAATTCTTTGTCAAATGGATTTGAGACCCAAGAGGCACGTGCTAGGAATATCTTAGCTTGCTGTTATTGGGTGGATAAAAAAATTTCTGCAGCAGCTAACCAAATAGAGCTGGCCACTTTCACTGCGGAAAAGAGCTTTTATTTTCGATTCCTATGGAGAATGAAAACAAACGCAGCGGCAATTTTTGCAGAGTTAAACAAAAAAGATGTCACAATACAAAATGCATTGGATGCTTATCATTTAATTACTGAACCGCGCAAGAATAGATTTGATAATGAATCGCTGTATCGTCAAAGATGGTATGCAGGGCTGCTTTCAATATTATGCTCATTGGATCTAGTAGACGAAAGAGAACTTGCTGATGAACTAGTAGCAAAAACTCAAATAATTCAACTCAGAAAAGATCTGCAATACTTACGAAATAAAAAATGGCCTAAAAAATTTCTTTCCGAAACATCACATGTTCATGGAAATAAAATTATGGTAACAGGGTAGTTGATATATATCGATACCAATGATTCCAAGCATAAATTATTTTCTTGAGTTTGTTGTTTTGTTCACACGCCAAGGAAAATCCCGCTTCTTCTATTAAATGTACTCCTATCCAAATAGCTATAATAATTTTTTCTTCGTCTGAGTCAGAGAATATATTCAGAGTTCGTTTGAGTTGTTCATAGCTATATTCTTGAGCTAAATTAGCTATTAGTTGACCGCCATCTTTTCCCATAAAACCAAAGGAAAGGCGTTCTTTATCTATTAGTATAATCCTTCTATCAGATTGAACAAAATGATGAGGTTTAGCGGCATTATGGTTTAGTACTATTGGCATTTTTTCTTCACATTCCGCTAAGATTTTAAGTTTGGAATATAGTCTGATGAATTCTGCATTCATAGATTGAGGAACCAATATAGATTCATTGCTTGCCGCTTTCATTAGATATATAAGATAAATTCTAATACTAAATCGATAGTCTATTGGAGTAGGTGAAATTTTATTGAGTAAAGTAGATCCAAGTAATTTATTGGTTTTTTTTATATCAAAATTTTCATAAGAAGAGATACACTTTTTAACTATCGATTCTAAATCTACCTCATTTTCAATCCTAGAATTATTAGCCAAATTTTTAAGAGGTCTTTTATAAATTTCAATAATATTATGAGTTTGATAAACAATAGGAAGTGCTCGATATATAGGAAATGCAACTAACAAATAATCCTTATTCGATGCGATGGTCCTAATCAAGCTTTCATTTTTGTTATATATCTCACTCTTGAATTTCTGTAGAGCTGAGTGGCAGTACTGAGAAGTACCTTCTGGCAACCAGATTGGGGTCATACAAAAATGATTATGGATTTTTTTAATCCAAATGGAGTCCTTTTCACCATTAGCAATCCAAGCCTGAGACTTACCGTTTACCTTTTGAGCGTTTAAAGACTTAATGGGACCAACAATTGAGTCTGCCCATTTCAATACTAGATCAGAAGAATTATCAAACTCACCTTTGTCGCCGAATAAACGCACAAATCTACGTTTATATATAGGCTCAAAATCATGCAATAAATTTGAGTTTGAACTAATTTGAAGGGGCCTATCAGTCACTATAGCATCATAAGTTTGAAAATGGCGATTATAAAAATCCCATTCTTTTATTTTTTCTTTAGCAATATATCTAGCTCTTTCTCCTAATGCCTGGGTTAAAAAAGGTTGCTTAAAGAATAGCGACATACGGTTTTGAAGCATGTGTATATCTTCATAGTTAACTATAAAACCCGAAATCCAATCAGCAACTAAATCACAAGCAAACCCATGAGGGGTTGCTATTACTGGTACACCTCTACTCATCGCTTCTAAAATTACCCTTCCTCCTGGTTCATAACGGGAATGGGTGACTAATACTAATGCCTTTGATAAGATCGTACTTATTCCTTTTTGATCTATGTATCCCCACCATATGATTTTTTTTTGGTTTTCATATAGATCTATCTCATTATTAATTCCAGAATATTTTTTAATCTTAACGATCTCTTTTGGTGTTCCACCAATTATCCAAATGGGCGGACAGGAATTAGGATTATCCTTAGCAAGTCTAATCCAAGATTTGAGGATAATATCTAGTCCTTTTGATGGTGCTAAACGACCAAAATAGATATAAGCTCGATTCGAGTACCATCTTAGAATCTGATCTATTTTTGGAGAACTCAATTTATATGGTTAATTAAATTTATATATCTAGGTGTTTTATCAGAATTATATATATACTCGAGGAAAGGAAGAGGTACTGGCCTTCCTACCACAACTAATTTGCTAGAATCGATTTTGTATAGCTCTCTTAAATCCTTTTTTTCTTCTCCTGAAATGCAGAAAATTGCAGAAGCATTATCGTAAATTTCTTTCTCTACCAGAATTCGCTCAGTATCATCATCTAGGCAGCCTTCACTTCGCTTTCTTTTTCCATTTGAAATAACAGTTTGAACAAAGGGGATAGACAATTCTTTTGAGAGTGTCATGGCCGTATATCCAGAATACCAATATACTCCTTGCAATATATTTACTTTCCAATGAAGTTCTTTAATGATTTCTTTAATCAATTGTACAGAAAGGTCGTGATATTTATTTAAAAAACGCTTATCCATGGGTTCAATTTTTCCCAACTTTATTCGATATATGGAGGTATAGTCTGAAAGTCGTTGAAATACAGGCAGCTTAATATCAATATGTCTTGTTACAACGCTTGCATACCTAGATTCATACGCTAAGCGCCGAAGAAGCTCGCGAATATAAGAATGGGTTCCTCCTCCTTCTCCACTACCACTAGGCTCTATCGGATCAGCATGTAATGATATAATTAAAACGTTACTTTTCCCTACTTTTTTATTACTACTCTCTTCAAACATTTTAGGCATGATAATTAATAGTTATCCTTCATTAAAAATAGTACTTCCCTCCAATTAAACAATAAATCCCGAATTTAAAAACTACATAACAACGTAGTGTCTTCCCTTTCCGCTATTGATCAATATTTTAACATTTTCTGAATTTTGAAGACTCTTTTAAGTAGGAACTATGATAAAGGGAAATGAACACTTTCTCTTGTTTATATGTTTTGATATCAGCTAACATTCAACAAAAAAGAAGTACAGATGAAATACAATTTATTAGGTAATACCGGCCTGCTTGTCTCCGAACTTTGTTTTGGAACCATGACGTTTGGAGGCGAAGGGATGTGGGAACATGTTGGAAAACAGCAACAGGGTGAAGCGGATGAACTGATCAAGAAATCAGTGGATTCCGGAATTAATTTTATCGATACAGCCAATGTCTATTCGTTTGGTCAATCGGAAACGATTCTCGGAAACAGTATTAAAAATCTTGATTTAAACCGCGATGAGCTGGTCATTGCAACCAAGCTCCGTGGAAAAATGGGAGATCAACCCAATAACCAGGGACTTTCCCGATATCACATTTTCAATTCTGTTGAAAAAAGTTTAAACAGATTACAATTAGACCATATCGATCTTCTCTATGTACATGGCGTGGATTCCGTTACGTCCATCAGAGAAATCATGCGTGGATTGAATGATATTGTGGAAAGCGGCAAAGTCCGTTATGTAGGCGTTTGTAATTGGCCGGCTTGGATGGTGATGAAAGCCCTCGGAATTGCTCGGCAGGAAGGATGGCATGAATTTAAAGCCATGCAATATTTCTATTCTCTATCAGGGCGTGATGCAGAGGACGCATTGATTCCATTGAGTCAGTCTGAAAAACTTGGATTCATGCCGTGGAGCCCACTTGCTGGCGGATTTCTTTCCGGAAAATACACCCGGGATAATGAAAAAGCCGGCGGCGGTTCCCGACGCGATGAATTCGACTTCCCTCCCATCAATAAAGAACAAACCTACGATATTGTAGATGTGATGGAAGAAATTGCAGAGAACCAGGATTGCTCTGTAGCTGAAGTGGCTCTTGCCTGGGTTCGGTTACAATCGGGCGTGACCAGTACCATCATCGGGACAAAAAACATTACTCAGCTTGAGTCGAATATCAATTCAACAAATGTAGATTTAACTGATGATGAGTTGAGTGAATTAAATAAAGTTTCTTCAACGACCAAACGCTATCCTTTCTGGATGGTCGATCGTCAGGATTCAGATCGAATTCCTGGGTCCAACGAATAGAATACACGGCTGAAAGTGCTCTGGAATACTGGTGTTCTCTGGATTCTATTGTATCTTTCTGGCGTACAAGATCTTAAAATTTAAGAGTTAAAATATGCTTTCTGAAAAAATTGAATCATTGCTGAACGATCAGGTTCAACACGAGTTTGAAGCAGGAAATTGGTACTTATCGATGTCTTCCTGGGCTGAAGTAAATGGTTTCCACGGAACCGCCAGTTTTTTCCTGGAACAGTCGAAAGAAGAGCATTTTCATGCGATGAAAATCTTCCATTATGTGAATGATCGTGATGGCCATGCCATCGCTCCGTCAATCGCCAAACCGGACAGCGAGTTTGATTCAATTCGCCATCTTTTTGAACGCGGATTGGAACTGGAACAAGAAAATACCCGAAAAATCAACGTACTTGTTGAGGCTGCAAAAGAGGAGAAAGACCACGCCACCGATCAGTTCCTTCAGTGGTATGTGGACGAACAAGTGGAAGAAGAAGATCTTTTCCGCACCATTTTAGACAAACTGAATATTCTTGGGGAAAAAGGTCCCGGTCTTTATATGCTGGACCAAGAATTGGGTCAGCGTCGAGCTGAAATTCCCGGGAATAGCGGAACTGAATAGATCCATTGAATCATTTTTCAACTCGTTCCGAAGGTAACTCCTTCGGAACGCTCCACCCGGGGTTCTGATTCACACGCTTATCGAAACATTGCAATCATTGTATTACAGTATTACAAACATCACAATCCTGTTTCCTATCTAATATTCTCTTCTAGCAACAATTTCTCAGAGTTCGAATCCTTCAATTGCAATCCCCATTTCTTCAAAGTCGGGGCTTCGATGGATTTGTCTCTGTATTCATCCGGCGTCATAATTGGAATTCCATAAATCACCGGGTAGTAACGGCTACACTCGGGACAGCTCAACAACGCTTCGATGATCTCCCCGTTTTCATGTTTTACAAATACGCGCATATTCAGATCGTGTTTATCGATCGGGCAACACAGTTTTTTGGCAAATGATTCTGTCATGATATTGAATTTAAATTGTTAAGAACTTCCTGGTATTCCGTTACCGATTTTTCAGGCGAATCCGAGCTTAAAATCCCCGAAATCACTGCAACTCCCTGAAAGTCCAACTCATTCAAATCGCCGAGATTTTCTGTTGTAATGCCCCCGGAGACAAACAGAGGCAGATTTGTTATTTCTCTCGTCTTTTGAACCGTTTCGGGACGAACGATCTCACAGGTATCTACCGATTTGGATGGAAACATGGAGCAGAAAGAGATGTAATCGAAGTTGTGATCATCCGCCCATTGAATAATTTCTACATCATTACTGCAAGTAATCCCGGCAATGAATTCTCGCCAAATTTCAGTCTGAATTTCTTCAAAACTTTCGGGAATCTCATCGAAATGGACGCCATCCAAATCTGTTTCTTTAAGCAGCTCCCAATCATCATTGATCAAAACAGGAATGCTATATTTTTGGGTGATTTCCACAATTTCTTCAATCACTCCTATTTTATCTGATTGTGAAAACGACTCCGGCCAATGATTCCATATTTGGATAATATCTACTCCTCCGTCCAAAGCCTGTTTTAACTTTTCCAATAATTCTTTTTGGTTGATGGATGGATCTAAAACCAGATAAATTCCACCCTTAATCTCTTTCTTCATCATTTATTCCCTTCCTTTATTGCATTGAAAAAAGCTGCCCAATATGGATCTGTTCCATCAAATGAAAACTCTTTCACTTCTTCTTGTTCGATGATTTTTCTTCCTTCCGATACGTCTGTCATTTTCCCAACGATTGTTGCCGGAATCGATTGGCTCTCCAAATATTCAACCAGTTTCTCATCGCATCCCGGTTTCACAGCCATAATCATCGACCCGGCTCCTACACAAAACCGATGGTCAATCTCAAACAGTTCGGCAATCTTTTTCGGAGCTTCACCAACGGGTATTTTGGCATCATCAACGATAAATCCACAATCAGAGGCTTCGGCCATCTCCGCGATCGCTCCGAGAACGCCGCCTTCGGTTACATCATGCATCGCTTTTAATTCAGTTTTATTTTCCAAAATTTCGGATGCCGCTAAAGCATCCGGAAGAGACGATGTCCGGTAAAAATTATCACAAGCGGTTTGATAGATCTCCTCGCCCAAATTTTCTTTCACCGTTTCGGGGAAACTCATGGCGAGTATGGCTGTTGAGTTCAACGCGGTTTCTTTTGTTACGACAATCAAATCTCCCGGTTCGGCTCCATCGCTTGTAATGATTTCGTTCAGCGGAGCGGATAGAAACATTGTCCCTCCACCCGGAATCGTTGAATTCTGTCCCACGATCTGCCCCGTATGTCCGCCGGTAATGGCAACGCCAACTTCCTTGCAAAACTGATGGATGTATTCCCAATACTCCTCAAATTTCTCTTTTGAAAGTTCCGGCGACAGGTTTAAAACAAATTGAGCATACTGCGGAGAAAATCCGGTTGTCGCCATGTCATTCACCAAAAGATGCACCGAAAGCCAGGCCGATTCTTTCAAACCCAATGATGGAATCAGCGATAACGGATCACTTGAGATAGCCAAGCCCAGGTTATTTCCCAGATCTATGACGGATGTATCCACTCCAAAACCGGGACCGGTTCGGACTTCCCTCCTCTTTTTCCCGGTTCGGGGAAGAAGAATATCACTCAGATTTGAACTGCCAATCTTGCCGAAGTTGTCTTCAAAAGCACTCATTCTACATCGGTTAGTTTTACGTGAAGAGCAAAGAAATCACCAATCGGAAATCCCCACTGCTGCATGGGAAACCATTTGGGCAGTCCGGTTGCCGTCCACTCAATTTCATATAAGCGGCCCTCCAGTGCTTCATGAATTTTTTCGATCAGTGAATCGGGTGTATAAAAATTGGCCGTTTTGTAGTATTCATTTTTGTTGAATACTTCCTGAATTCGCCGTCTCACAACTTTGGTTGAGTTCCGGTTCATAATCCCAAAAATGATTCCATATTTCCCAACACGAACGGCTTCGCGAATCACCTTAATTGGATCTTTGTAATAAGCGAACGTGGCAATAAAGGCGAGAGCATCAAAACTGTTATCCTTAAACGGCATGTGATGAGAATCGGCCAACGCTAAATCACCATCAAAAAGATGCGCTCCCTGACCCAGCATAAATGGTGAAATATCCGCGCCGGATGCTTCAATCCCGATCTCGTTCCACCAGCGCGTAAATCGTGTGGTTCCACAGCCGAATTCCAGGAGAGTGTTTACACGCTCGTCTTTTGTGATCAGCTTTGCGAGTGTTTTTTTCTGCCAGATTTCGGCCCGTTTGTATCGTGTTTCGTAATAATCTTCATACCGATCTGTGTACTCGCGATTAAAAAACCACTCCTCACGATCCTGCCACTGTTCCAGGGTCTTCGTAACGCGGTCGAACTGCTTCTTTTCAATGTCACTCATAAATCTCAATTGGATATTTAACTTCAGGAGGGGAAATAATCACTTACAGTGAACGACTTATCTATCCAAACTTGATGAGTCAGAATGGTTTCCTACGCCGGCATTATCCGGATCAGGTTCACTGGGTTTGATCTCAGCCTGACGACGTTCGCCAAGCACCCCACTTCTTTAAAATACGAGATTTTAAAGGACAATTAAATCGAAAGAGAATTTAATTTTGAATCAATGTATTGGCTTCAAGAATCAGAGAAGCTTCGGTTAATGCCTGTTGCAGCCTTTCGAACTCTTCACATGTAAAACAGAATTGCACCTCTTCCACAACGGTATTCATAATCAACCGGTTTCTGTCATCAGGAAAAAGAATGGAATAGCGGTCAAAATTGATGGCTCCGTATGTCTTTACAAAGTCTTTGAATGATTTTACAGAAAAGGTCAAAAGCATGTTATTAAATCGAAGGCCAATATGTCCGCATGCTTTAAATTGTACAATTTGCAGAGCATCAGGTTCAGACTCTGCTAATACCTTCATATTCGAATTTTCCATTTGTTGTTGCTTTCCTCTGGATTGATTCACTTAACAAGAAAAACCCCGGTTGATTCACTCAACCAGGATTTCCCGCGTATGACACTACTCGTGTTCTCCGGATTTGAGATTTATGGTACGTCATTTAGATCGATCCAAATATACCCTCCCCGGAAAAGCAGTTCAAACTTTATTTAAAATGAATCTAAATAAGAAGAGCGGGTACGTTTATACAATCAAAAAATATTCCTTTAAAAGCATTTAAAGAGATATTCTGATATAATCCTCGTCAGCAAACTCCTGTGTAACTTGACTATTTTACATCTTCCGATGACCAAAAAAATGGTGAAACGGAGGTTTTTTGATTCGAGTTCTAATCCGCCTTTTTCTTGAATCGCAGGCGAAAAACAGTTCCGGTTCCGTCAGCACCTTCATGAAAACTAACCCTTCCCTCGAGTTGATTGGATAGGGCGTCAATCAGAGTCATGCCCAGGGATTGTTGTTTATGCATATCAAAATTTTCGGGAAGACCGAGGCCGTCATCAGAAATAACTAAATCAATGTTGGAATCTTCAGAATTCATTAAAATCCGGAGAGCTCCTTTTTGCATACCGTTGAAAGCATGTTTAAAAGAATTGACCACCACCTCATTTACAATCAAAGAACATGGAATAACCTGGTTGATATCAAGTGATATTGAATCAAGATCAAGAAATACGTCGACCTCTCTCCCGGATGTAAGGTAGGTTTGCTTGATGGTATCAACCAATTCTTTCAGATAATTATCGAACCGTATGCCGTAAAGTGATTCGTTTTGATAGAGCTTCTCATGTATCATGGCAATGGAACGAATCCGAAGCTGGCTGTCCCGAAGGGCATTTGTTGCAGATTGATCCGTGGACTGCATGATCTGAAGCTCGAGCATGGATGAAATCATCGCCAGATTATTCTTTACCCGGTGATGAATCTCTTTCAGAAGAGTCTCTTTTTCTTTTAGAGATTTCCCGATCATTTCCTGATTCTGCTTCAGATCCGTAATGTCGTGAACAACGGTTTGGATGGCAGGTTTACCTTTATAAGAAATCGGGATGGAGTGCGCTTCAATATATCTTTGTTCACCATTGAGCAGCACAATCTTATTCACGGCCGGAGCTATATGCTGATTTTGTTCAAGCAATTTTTTCCGTTTTAAAACTTTCTCTGCATCATCATTATGCACAAAGTCCATAATGGGCTTCCGGATAAGCTCACTCAGTGATCGGGCCCCGTAATATCTTGTTCCGGCCTGGTTGATATAAACGATTTTTCCATCCTGTACAATTTGAACCGGCTGCGGATTTTGCCGCAATAATTGCTGCCAGCGCTCTTCACTCTCCTTAACCTTTTGTATTGTTTTCTTCTCTTTTGTGATATCCTGGAAAACACCGAAAACACCCACTACGTTATCTCCCGAATATTTGGGGAACTTGGTAACCCGGATATTTTTTACGCCATCCTTAACCTTTACTTTGATTTCGTATTGGCCCGAACTTCCATCTAGCGTTTTCTGGAAATGTCTTTTCGTTCGTTCAAGGTCATCTTCGTGAATAAAATCCTCAAACCTTTTGCTGAGTAATTCTTTCTCACTAATCCCGCTAAATTCTACCAGCTTATTATTTACTCCTTCAAAATTGCCCTCAACGTCAAAATAGTAAACGGGGTGGGGATTATTCCTGAAAAGCGAGTTGAATTGTTGTTCTCTTTCTTCCAGCTTTTGAAAAATCTTCAGTTGCTTTGAAAGATTTTGAATGTGACAGGCAATGTAATCTGCATTTCCTTTCTCATCCCGGATAAGTATTCCGGATATAAAAACAGATACAGAATCACCTGATTTTGTCAGAAGGGAAATTTCTGATTCAAAATCACCGGATTTTTCGCTGATAATTTTACCAAAAAACTCAGACCATATTTCCTGATCCTTCGGGTGCACCCATTTGGAAAACGGTTCTGTTTTTAGTTCTTGTTCGGTGTACTCCAGAAATGTACAAAACTGAGTTGGAACCCTCTTCAATACCCCATCGAGACCCAAGTTACATTTCAGGAAAATCTCAAGATGCTCAATCTTTTGTTTACCCATAACCAGTAACTTAACTTTTTAAAGTCAAATCTTCGAATTCATACCCGTACCCATACTGAAGTAGAACTAACAATTTTAAAATCGATTTGTTCCACTTTATCAATATCTAATTGTAATCACACAATTTGCGCTC
Organism: Rhodohalobacter sp. 614A; assembly: GCF_021462415.1. Lineage (NCBI taxonomy): Bacteria > Pseudomonadati > Balneolota > Balneolia > Balneolales > Balneolaceae > Rhodohalobacter > Rhodohalobacter sp. 614A. The sequence goes on along the minus strand of NZ_JAKEDS010000001.1, from coordinate 1,959,515 downwards.
AATAATTTCTATGAAATTGATTGAAAAATCATCTCTCTGTTTACAAAATAAGCAAGAAAAATTAACAAGTAAGAAAATGATAACCGATTTTACAATGTTTACTTTTAATGAGAAAGTATAATTGAACACACAGGTTTATGAAATATAGAACATTAGGTAAAACCGGCTTTGAAATTTCTGAAATCTCCCTTGGAACGTGGCAGCTTGGAGGTAAATGGGGACAGAGTCTTGATGCCGAAACTGCTCAAAAAACGTTAGAGGAAGCCTTCGCAAATGGTGTTAATTTTATTGACACGGCTGATGTGTACAAAGACACTGAAAGTGAGATTGAGGTTGGAAAGGCGATCAAAAAAGCAGACCAACGAATTTATGTAGCCACCAAGTGCGGGCGGCAAATCAATCCTCATATCAACGAAAATTACACGCCAAAAGCTCTTCGCGGGTATGTCGAGGATTCTTTAAAACGTCTGGATGTAGATGTGCTTGATTTGGTTCAGCTTCATTGCCCGCCGACGGAGGTTTATTACCGGCCGGAAATTTTCGGAGAATTTGAGAAACTAAAAGAAGAAGGAAAAATCCTGAATCTCGGTGTAAGTATCGAAAAAATAGAAGAAGGATTGAAAGCCATTGAGTATGAAAATGTGACGACCATCCAGGTGATCTATAATATGTTCAGGCAGCGGCCACATGAAGAACTGTTTCCAAAAGCTCAAAAGAATAATGTTGGAATTATCGTTCGAGTACCTTTAGCCAGCGGACTTCTGACGGGCAAATTTTCTAAAGACACTACGTTTGATGAAAAAGACCATCGCAATTTCAACCGGGAAGGAAAATTCTTTGATGTGGGCGAGACTTTTTCAGGCATTCCTTATGAAACGGGAGTGGAAGCTGTGGAACGATTGAAAGAGGTTGTCGGTCCAAATACAAATTTGGTCCAGCTGGCTTTACGTTGGACATTGATGCGTGACGAAGTGAGCGTGGGGATTCCCGGCGCTTCATCCGATAAACATGTAAAATCCAATTGTGATGCTTCCGAAACACCTCCGATTGCAGATGAAATCATGTCCGAAATAGATAATATCTACGAAGAGATGATCAAACCGCATGTACATCAAAGGTGGTGAGTCAAGGTTCGGGTTTCAGGACTCGTCAGATCAAGCGCACTTTGAGTGTAACGAAGTAAACGAAAAGGAAGTCGAGATCTCGTCATACTATTGATAGTTTACTTCTCGACTTCATTCCGCTGTTGCTCCATTGCGCTCTATGTGACGGAGAGAAGATCTTGTTGTTGGTAAAAGTTATCCACATCATTGTTAATAACTAATCGATAGTTGTGGATACCTTTGTTAATAAGTCGTCAAAATATTTTCTCACATATTTCTTACTTTTTATTCTTTGAGTAGCGGCAGGCTCATTTCAAACGTCCCGACAAATCCATTCAATTCTCATTTTTTAAATTAAGCAGTATATGCCCAACCAAAACGGGTCTAATTCATCCGGCAGTTCGCAGTCTCTTCAACATGAAGGAGGACGGATTCCTCCCCAGGCTGTGGAAGTGGAAGAAGCTGTTTTGGGGGCCATGCTCATCGAACGGGAAGCGGCAACCATTGCGCTTCAGCTTTTGCGGACTGAAGATTTCTACAAACCGGCCAACAAGCACATTTTTGAAACCCTTTTCGAACTCTACGAACGGGACAACCCGCTTGACCTGCTTACCGTAGAAAATGAGCTTCGTGATAAAAATCTCTTGGATACGGTAGGCGGAACCGGTTATCTCGCAGATCTGACACGATCAGTTAGTTCGGCTGCAAACATCGATTATCATTCGCAGATTATTGCTGAAAAGGCAATCAAGCGAAACCTGATTTTGCATTGCAATGACATTATAAAAGCCGCTTATGATACCACCTCCGATGCCTCCGATGTATTGGACGAAGCGGAGCAGAGAATCTTTGATCTGTCCAATAATAAAACCCGCGCCAACGCTACCATTATCGGCGATATTCTGAAAGATACGCTGGGATACCTGGAAGATTTGCGCGGAAAACCGGAAGGCGTTACGGGAGTTCCTTCCGGGCTGGACGTAGATAAGTTCACTTCTGGCTGGCAAAATGGGGATTTGATCATTATTGCCGCACGTCCCTCCATGGGTAAAACGGCTTTTGTACTGACGGCCGCCCGGAATGCAGCGCTTCATCCCAATGAAGATATGCAGTCGAATGTGGCCATTTTCAGTCTTGAGATGTCGGCGCAGCAACTGGTTCAGAGATTCCTCACTATGGAAGCCCGCATCAATGCGCAGGATGCCCGAACCGGCCGCGTGAAAGACGAAGATTTTAAACGATTGATTGATGCAGCGAGCCGCCTCTTTACCGCTCGCATTTTTATTGATGATACGCCCAGCCTGAGCCTGATGGAGCTTCGCACAAAATGTCGGCGCTTAAAAAGTGAACATGACATCGGCCTGATTGTGGTGGATTACCTTCAGCTTATGACCGCGAATTCTCGCGATATCGGAAATCGTGAGCAGGAAATTGCCACCATTTCCCGGGGTTTAAAATCGTTGGCAAAAGAACTCAATGTGCCGGTAATCGCTCTTGCACAGCTCAGCCGTGCGGTAGAACAGCGCGGCGGTGATAAACGTCCGCAGTTGAGTGACCTTCGTGAGTCCGGCTCCATCGAGCAGGATGCCGACGTGGTTTGCTTCCTTTACAGGCCTGAATATTATGGAATTACCACTACGGCTGAAGGCGAATCCACGAATGGTTTGGCAGAACTGATTATCGGGAAACAACGTAACGGACCTGTTGGAACCACACGCATGTTCTTCGTGAAAGAGTATGCTCGATTTGAACGTTTATCACGAATTGACCGTGGGCCCGGTGGTGATGACTATCTTTCAGAACCCGACAACGGATCATCACTTCCTCCTCCAACCCATAATCCCGGCGGCGATGATGAAGAGGCTCCTTTTTGATTGATGGTTTGCAATTGAAGATTTTTGATTCCCAATATTCGATCCCTGATTTTCTGAAATCGCAAATCTAAGATCGGTGACCTTCAATCTGAAATCATCTGTATAAATGGTGTTTTCAGTTATGAAATCTAATAAAACGAGCAATCCATTAGAGAAAAGGTTTTTCGATTTTACAGCTGTAATTCGCCCGTTTTATTTTCTCTTTGAGCTGAGTTAGCAAGTTGCTCTTCCGGCCACATTCTTTATTTGTATGAGCCAACATTCTGAAAATCTCATCCGTGAAAAATAAAATTTATTCGGCGGTTTATTCGTACAAAATATTGAACCTGTTTGCCATAAACGAGTGTTTCAGCTATTATCTATGCAAGTAGCTTTTACCTGGCTGTTGGCAATTTTTATGAAAAAGAACAATTCAATGATGCCGGATTTCTTTTTTACCTGGGTCAGCTTCGATACCGGTACTATTTAAAAGTGAATCCTGATTTGGATCCCAGTGAGGATCCGGCTCTTTTTGCCTCTCTACAAAGCGTAATTGGTTCTAAAATCAATTATAAACTGGCGGAAGATATCGACAATCTCATCCTGATTTTAGATGCAGTTATTGATTGGGGAGAAAATGTTGAGTATCAATTTCAACCTACTGAAGAACACATGGATGCTTACAATGAAACATTAGATGGTTTGAAAAACCTTCGAACTCATTTCAATGACAATAAGGATGAAATCTCACAAAAAAGAGAGCAGAATAAAAATTAGCCGTACATTAAATCTGGCTGTTTGATCCTTCACAATCTTTCGACAAACTATTCAGACATAATTTTCCTGCTACCACGCTCTTCGTAAAAAATGAATCCAGTTGTGAGAGCAGATATTATCAACATCCTCATCCGAATATCCTCTTTCTTCGAGGATGAGTGGAATTTTCTGAAGATCGGCAATGGTATTCAGGTCTTTGGGCGTTTGCTCGGTCCCAAAAGCGCCATCCAGGTCGGACCCGATCGCAGCATGTTTTGAATTTCCCGCCAACTGACAAATATGATCGATATGATCAACCACATTCTGCAAACTGACATTTTCACCATCGGGTGTGGACGTTCCTCTCACCCATCCTTCGGTGAGCATCCATGCATCCAGAGCAGCACCGATAACGGCCCCGCGTTCAATCAATGTTTTAATCTGCTCATCCGAAAACTGCCGGTTATGATCAACAAGCTCCCTGCAGTTATTATGGCTGGCCCAGACCGGTCCGTTAAAATGATCCAGAGCTTCCCAAAAACTATCGTCACAAAGATGGGTCGCATCCAGGATGATATTCAGGCGCTCCATCTCCCGCAAAAGCTCTTTTCCCTTCTTCCCAATTCCGCCGGTAGCATCCGTGCCCTGCGCATACACACCGGGTCCGTAGTGCGCCGGACCAATGGCCCGCAATCCATCGTCATACGCTTTTTGAAGATGTTCAAAACTGATGATAGAATCGGCTCCTTCAAGACTTCGGATCAGGCCAATTGGCGTGTTTTCGGGGTCATTTTCCCAATTTTTTAAATGAGCGTCCAGCTCTTCTGCATTGGTGATGGAAGTGATGCTTCCATCCAGTTCCATTGCCTGATACCAGGCCAGTTGCCCCTGCGTTTGTGCCCACGCCTGCTCGGGAGAATTCCAACTGGCGCCAGGCATTTTATTCGCTTCTTTTGTAAACCGGGCGATTTGTGTGCCCACAACAATGCCGATATTTCCTTTTCGCAATTCACCGAAAGAGACCGTTCCCCTGCCACGATCGGGTTTATCTGTCATGCCTTTCTCCGAGCGGCGGATTTCATCAATGGGCAACCGTAAATCGCGATTCCATTCCAAGGCATTCATCGAAAGGTCAAGATGAGCATCAAAAATCAATGGTTGTTTCTTCATTTCCTTTGTCTCGTTCAATCTGAAAAATAGAGTCGGTTTCGGGATTCAATCTCCCAAAAGTCTGTCACAGAACCATCCTGTACAATTCCCGCTTTTTCATGAAGAGCCACCGTGGGGCAAATATGCCACGGAAATCCGTACAAAATGTCTCCCACATTCCATTGGTCCGTCTGACCAGTTTTCAGCGTAAGATGTTCTTCACTGTGACCGGCAATTTTACTACCAGGAATCTGAGGAAAAAATACCGGTGGATGGTTTTTCATCTCCGATGCCACCGCTTTATATCCAAGATCGATGCAAAGCAAATTATCGTCCGGCTTGCTTACAATCCGGGTGAAAAGAACGGCCGCGATGTCGAAATCCAGATCCGGAAAACTTTCGCCATAGCCCCGGTCCCACAACAGCGTTGTTCCCGGTGACAACTGCCGCTCAGAATAACCGGCATGAATCGGAAATGTGATACTGCCTCCGGTGATAAAGGTTTTGGGGCCATCGAAACCATTCAAAAACTCTTCTGCTTTGCGGAATGATTTTTTCACATCCTCTTTCCTCTCCTTCAAATCTTTGCTGCGGATGTGGCCATCATACGCATGAAATCCAAGAAGATGGAAACGCTCATTATTGACCGACTCAAGTAAGTTCTTCAAATTACTGATTTTTACGCCGGTGCGATGCATTCCAACATCCAGATCTATAAAAATATTCAGCGGCTGTTTCAGGTGTGTTTTCCATTGTTTTACCTGATCCGGATGATCGATCAGCGTAGAAAAAGTCGTTTCCGGATACTGCTCCGTCAATTGGATGAATCTCTTCTGATTTGGCCCAATCAGCGGATACGCCAGTAATACATCTGGTGCACCACATTCTCCCATCATTTGGGCTTCTGCCAATGTGGAGCATTTAAATTTGTGGATACCGACTTCCCTCTGCATCTCCACAATTTCACGGCATTTGTAGGTTTTGATATGCGGTCTCAGCCGGTCGGGCGATCCGGCGACCCCGATCATTTTTTGAATATTTTTCCGGATTCGGTCCGGGTAAAAAAGAAGGGCCGGACTCAAAATCTGGTTTTCATTTTTTATCTCAAACCAATAGTTCATCATCAATGAAGTTCAAATATGGCTTCCACTTCTACGGCAATATTTCCGGGCAAAATCATTCCAACGGCACTTCGTGCACCTTTTCCGTATTCATCACCCAGCAGTTCAGCAAAAAGTTCACTAAAACCGTTGATAACCTGCGGCTGTTCATGAAAATCCTGCGTACTGTTCACCATTCCAAGAGTTTTTACGATCCGTTTAATTTTACTCAAATCGCCGATTTGTTCTTGCATGGTAGAGAGCATGGTTAATCCCACCTGGCGCGCTGCTGCGTATCCTTCGTTGGTAGTCAGGTCTTTGCCAAGCTTTCCGGTAATCAGGCTGGCATCCTTTTGAGCCGGTCCCTGTCCCGATACATACAGCATTTTGTCAATCATTAAAACAGGATGATAAACACCTCCGGCAGGCGGAGCGGGTGGTAATTCCAGGTTCAGTTCTTTGATTCGTTCTTCAAGGTTCATAAATAATCAGACTATAAAGTTTATTAATAATACTGCTAACAGCCCCACTACAGACACGATTGTTTCCATCAGAGTCCACGAAAGCAGGGTTTCTTTGATACTTACATTAAAATATTCTTTAAACAGCCAGAAACCGCCATCATTAATATGCGAGAAAAAGATGCTTCCGGCACCGGTGGCCAAAACCAGCAGTTCAGGAGCTACAGTCGTATTTCCAATCATCGGGGCCATAATACTGGCTGCGGTTAAGGCTGCCACTGTTGCCGACCCCACACTTACCCTGATAATCGCGGCAATAAGCCACGCCAGTACAATCGGCGACATCCCCAGATTCCCCAAAGCCTGGCCCAATGCCTCGCTAATATTGGTACTCACCATCACTTCTTTGAATGCCCCCGCCCCCGCAATAATCAACAATACAACAGCTATGCTGGCGATTGCACTGGAAAGATAGCTCATCACTTCCTTCATTTTCCGTCCGGTGCGGATTCCAAGAAAATAGATCCCGGCAAGAACCGATAAAAGCATTGCCAGGGACGGATTTCCCAAAGCCGTCAGTACTCTGCTTTCCCCGATTAACGCCTGTAGCAAAGAGGCTCCTCCTATAAATACTACCGGCATTAAGGCAATGAGCAGGCAAATTCCCAAAGAGGGAACCGGGTAATCATGATTTTCCTCCACAATATATTCACGATTTAACTCCGGTTGTATCCGCATCATCGTTTTTTTAAGCGCAAACTTTGCCGTTAGAATAGCCGGTATACCAGCAAGTATTCCATAAATAAGCGTGAGTCCCAAATCTGCCCTATAGACATCTGCAATAGCTGTGGGAGCGGGATGCGGCGGAAGAAATCCATGAGTTACCGAAAGAGAAGCCAGCATGGGCAAACCCACATACAACAACGGCAATTTGGTATTATAAGCGATAGCAATGACCAGCGGAACCAGAATCACAAACCCGACGGTATAGAACATCGGGATCCCCACGATAAAACCGGTAATAATCAGGGCAATCTGAATCCGTTCTCTCCCGAATTTGCTCACCAGGCTATTTGTGATTTTATTTGCCGCCCCACTTTCGGCCACCAGTTTTCCAAGCATGGCGCCAAACCCCAGGATAATCACGAGTCCGCCAAGCGTATTACCGATTCCTCTTTCAATAGCATCAACAGTATCTGCGATGGACAATCCTCCCATCACGCCAACCAGCAGACAAACCAGCATAAATGAGATGAATGCATCCAATTTTAGCCAGGTAACCAATAGTACTAAAACCACAATCCCAATGATGGCAGGAAGAAACTCCATAAGAACTCAGTATCTTATTTTTTGATATCCAATATTTTACCGCAATGAATATATTTGATCGGAGGCTAACTTGTAAATTTTGTTTTTCAAAAGAATTGCGAATGATTCATTTTGTGGTTGATATATGAATTAAATTTAAAGGCGTTCAAGCAAAACTCTAAGCTGACGTATTCTTTTCTGAATCCCAGTGTTCTGTTTATCCCTTCCCGCATCCCATCTCTGTTTCGGCTACGAGAAAGAAGAATCAGGCTACGAGCTTCTTTTTCTGAACCGGTACCTTTTTGCTTAAATAATTTTTAACCGCAGACAAAAAGGAAAAGACGATGAATATTGTTTTAACAGGTTCGTTGGGCCGGATTGGTCAACCGCTTACACAAAAACTGCTTGAGAAAAATCATACGGTAACCGTAATCAGCAGCAGTCCGGAACGGAAAGATGAGATTGAAAAACTGGGTGCAAATCCGGCTATTGGGAACATCGAAGATCGGGATTTTCTCACAAAAACTTTTACTGGTGCTGATGTCGTTTATCTTATGGAACCACCCGTCAATTTCCGGGATGAAAACCAGGATATGAAAACGTTCTGGACTGACATTGCTGAAAATTATAAGCAGGCCGTTCAGAAATCCGGTGTGCAAAAAGTGGTTCACCTCAGCAGTATTGGTGCTCATACAGATGAAGGAAACGGAATGCTGAATGTTCATCATCATGTTGAAAACATTCTCCGGGATCTGCCGGAAAATGTATCCATAAAATTCATGCGGCCGGTGGGATTTTACTACAATATGTATGCGTTCATTCCAACGATCAAAGCGCAGAGAACCATCATCCAAAATTATGGTGGAGTTGAAAAAGAACCCTGGGTATCTCCGTTGGATATTGCTGCTGTCATTTCCGAAGAAATGGATACACCTTTTGAAGGCCGGACTATCCGATACATTGCCAGTGATGAAGCCTCACCCAATGAAGTTGCAATAACTCTGGGTGAAGCGATTGGTATACCGGATCTGACATGGACCGTTATTTCCGATGAGCAATTTGAAAATGGTTTACTCGATGTTGGATTTAGTCCCCAGGCAGCCAAAGGGCTCACTGAAATGAATGCCGGCAGACGAAATGAGTTGTATGCAGATTACAATCAAAATAAACCCGAATTGGGTAATGTGAAGCTTACAGATTTCGCAAAAGATTTTGCCGCCGTTTATCACAAATCATAAAAAATTAAGAATAGGAAAATGAAAACCGTATTAATTACAGGTGCCAACAGAAGCATTGGCTTCGAAACCGCAAAACAGATGGCTGAAGCCGGATATTTTGTATATGTGGGAAGCCGGAATAAATCCAAAGGAGACGACGCCGTAAAAAAACTGCATGAAGCAGGATTTACACAAACCGAAAGCCTGGGGATAGACGTATCAGATCCGGAGTCTGTTCAGCAGTCCGCAAAGGTTTTAGCATCAAAAATCGAGTCGCTGGATGTGCTGATTAATAACGCAGGAATCCTGGGTGATTTACCACAAATCCCCTCTGAGGTATCCATTGAAAATATTAAACATGTATTTGATACGAATGTGCATGGCGTCATCCGTACGACCCAGGCTTTTTTGCCTCTGCTGAAAAAGTCGGAAGCACCGCGAATTGTGAATGTGTCCAGCGAACTGGGATCACTGACTCTGCAAAGTGATTCTTACTGGGAGAAATATGACAGAGTGAAACAATTTGCTGTCTACAATATTTCAAAATCTGCATTGAACGCGTATACTGTAGCACTGGCCTATGAATTAAGGGGCACACCATTTAAAATCAACAGCGTAACACCCGGCCACACCGCGACCGATTTCAACAACTATAACGGATCAAAAACAGTAGAGGAAGGAGCGAGACCGATCGTCAAATTTGCCACTCTTCCGGCAGAAGGCCAAACCGGCGGATTTTTTAAAGATGAAGGCGAAGTGGCATGGTAGGAATGTTCCATCACCCATAAAATGTTTGTAAACAGACCGAATAAAACCGAAAAACATGGCTAGTGTTCACCGTATAAAAACCATCAGTGAATTTCACCGCTCCCGTGGATTGCCCGAACCTGAACACCCTCTAATCAGTGTTGTTGATTATGCCGCTATCCGACATAATGCGGATTTGATGGGCGTGGGATGGGTGTTCGATTTTTATTCCATTTCACTGAAGCGGAAGGTGAACGGCATTTTCAAATATGGTCAACAGGAATACGATTTTGATGAAGGAGTGATGTTTTTCATTGCTCCGCAACAGGTATTTAGTATTGCCGGAAATCCTGAAGATTCGCCCGAACGATCCGGGTGGATGCTGCTTATTCATCCTGATTTTGTGTGGAATACACATCTGGCCGCAAAGATGAAAGAATATGATTTTTTTGATTATTCCGTAAATGAGGCGCTTTTTCTCTCCAAAAAAGAAGAAGCCACCATGCTGGGTATTATTGAAAACATCCGGCAGGAATATCACGGCAATATTGATTCGTTTTCCCAGCAAATTATTGTCTCACAGGTGGAAACTTTGCTCAATTATGGACAACGGTTTTATCATCGACAGTTTCTCACAAGGAAGAAAAGTAATCACCAGGTGCTTGATCAATTAGAACAGATACTGGCGGATTATTTTGATAGTGATGACCTGATAACCAAAGGCCTGCCAACTGTTCAACAAATAGCGGATGAACTGCACCTTTCCCCAAATTACCTGAGCTCGCTGCTCAAGGTGTTAACCGGTCAAACCACCCAGCAGCATATCCACAACAAGCTGATCGAAAAAGCCAAAGAAAAACTCTCCACGACGGATTTGTCGATTACCGAAATTGCTTACGAATTGGGATTTGAACATTCGCAGTCTTTCAGCAAATTATTCAAAAGCAAAACCAACCTCTCTCCTTCCGGTTTCCGTCAGTCGTTTAATTAAAAAAATAGCACTGATGGCTAAAAACTGACTCCTTTGGTTAATGTATATGCAAGAATTCATCTATCATTCAGGCTTGCCTGCAACTGCTTCTTTTCACACATTTATATGATCCGTTGGCCCTCTACGCTTCAAAACTCGGGCTTCTAACTTCTACATCAAGACTAGTATGAAAAATTTAAGAACACACATGTGGCTTTGTTTTACGTTGGGAGTTTTTGCTTTAATCAGTTTACTCATGACGTATTTTGTTATGACTGAGTTAGATCCATATTCAGGAGAGATAGACCTGGCCCAAATCATCAGGATAGGAATCGTTAATATTGGTGTTTATTTGGTTTACTTATTAATCGTTATTTTCAAAGCGATCAAATATACACCTTCAAAAGCGTAGTTCTGGTTTAGGATGAACAGCCAGAAATCTTCCATTTAGAATTGGAATATTTGAAGGAAATTGATAATAATTACATCAGGCGTTGGCACGTCAAGAGGTTGTTTCATTTTGGCTTATCCTTAGAAGTTTTCATCCGACGCTTTAAAACCTGACAAACCGAGCTTTTAAACGACAACCTGATTCCAAAATCGCGGGGGATTTATGGAAATTATTAGCGCCAAATATCTGCTTGATCAGAAGAAAAAACGAGAGGAAGAACTAAAAAAGAAGGCTGCTGAGAAACAGAAAGAGCTTGAAGAACAGCAAAAAAAGCTCCATCAAGAAAAGATTTCGAAAATCAGGGAAGGACTGCGGCTCAGTTATATAGCTTACAGTCATAGCAAGGTTGCCGAGAAATACCTGGCTGATCACAATTTTACAGATTTTTTTCCACTAAACAGTTGGGTGGGTACACAAGGTTTGTGTTGCGTGCGCGATCAAAAAGCGTATATCGCATTTCGCGGAACTGATTCATGGCCCGATATTTTACGCGATGCCACCGTAGATTTGCTTTTTATCCCGTGGTATCGGCCTATCGTACATTTCGGCTTCGGGCATTCATGGCGGAGTGTACGTAAAGAGGTACAGAACTGGCTCAATGAAAATAAGGATAAATTTAGCAGCATCGCTATTTTCGGACATTCCCTCGGGGGTGCAATTGCCCATGTCGCCGCACTGGAATTAGCTCCTGAGTATGATATAACCGAAGTTGTCACCTTTGGCGCCCCGCGTTCCAGTTTTTTGTCAACTGCTGATTCATATGAGAATTTTCAACTCAAGTCCGATCCCAAAAAGACACTTGGTTCGGTTACGCTGCGTGTGGTAAACAAACTTGATTTGGTTTCTAAAGTCCCCTACTCATGGCAGGGTTTTAACCATGTAGGAAAACTTGTCTATTTAAGTGCCGATGGCCATGTATATTTTGAAGATGAAGCAAAGAATAAACAATCCGATGAGGGATTTCTTGAACCGATTTACCAGCTTTTTATGCAGGAAAATAACGCACTAAAATACGGGTCATTTTCAGATCTTGGATCATACTCATCCCTCACTTCGAAGTCTGCATTTGAAACCAAACCCGCCAAACCATCTTTTGGTGAACGCCTGTTGCATTGGTATAACCAGGCAGAAAAATATATACCCTTTATCAAATTTCCGGTTCAGGGCATTTTCATTATGATTGCGCCATTTATTTTACTTGCCGGGGTTTTGCTGTACCTCATGCGTTCAAGCTATTCGCATTTAAAGAATAACTATGCCAACTATTTCTCTGATGAAACCACAAAGTTTGAAGATGACTTAGGGAATATCACGAATGATTTAAAAATACCTGATCCACCTTTATTTGTAACAATAACCGGGTGGTTTTTTAAAGGCGCCATTGCCCTTGTCCTGATCCTGGGAATTCCATATTTGTGTTACTGGCTGTTTACAAGGTGGACATGGCCTATTTTGCTGAAATGGTTACAAGGATAAATCAGTCGACAAAAACGTTGCTTTCAGAGTTGGATAATTTGGCTGGTCCGTAAAATTCATTCCACGCCCGACTTTTACTTTACATTTCTTGCTTGGCTGTAATTTTTCAGCTACTATCTATTTTTAACCAAGGTTTGATGAACAACTTGCTTTAAAATCCATTCACCACATCCACGCTGTACAACATTGGATTCACTTCCCGTCATAGAAACCACCCGCCTCAGGTTAAGAATACCCGGAGCCAGGGATATCCCAAATATGGTGAAGTACGCACATAACCCGAAGGTGTCGCGAATGACACTGAACATGCCGTATCCATACAGCGAAAAAGACGCCATTTTCTGGATAAATATGGCGAATGAAGGATTTGAAGATCAAAATCATTTTGTGTTTGCAATCTGTCGGTTGGCGGATAATGAACTCATGGGAGGCATCGGTCTCAGAGTTAACAAACGTTTTAATAATGCGGAGCTTGGTTTTTGGATTGGCGAACCGTTCTGGAATCAGGGGTTTGTAACCGAAGCGGCCGGTGAGGTTTTGAAATTTGGATTCGAAAAAGCCGGTCTTCATAAAATTTACGCCACCCACCTGATTGAAAATCCTGCTTCGGGTAAAGTCATGATCAAAAACGGAATGGTTAAAGAGGGGGAATTGGTGGATCATATTCGAAAAGACGATCAATATCTCAGCCTGATTCAGTATCGAATCACAAAAAAGGAATATTTCGAAAGAAACTAATTTCCGATTCATCTATCTTAAGGCCCCGACTTACTTTACTACCCCTATTAGAATAAACTCCCCATGCGCGCTCATTATCTGCAACATGTTTCGTTTGAAGGGCTGGGCACTATCGAAGCCTGGCTTCTGGATCAAGGTTTTGAGATAACCGGAACACGGTTTTTTGAATCGACTATTCTGCCTGACCCAAATGACATAGATGTATTGATAATAATGGGTGGTCCAATGAGCGTAAATGAAGAGGAAAAATACCCCTGGCTTGTTGAAGAGAAGAAATTTATTCGGGAAATGATTGATACAGGAAAACCCATTCTGGGGATCTGCCTCGGAGCACAACTTATTGCCAGTGCCCTGGGATCGAAAGTGTATCCAAATTCTGAAAAAGAGATTGGTTGGTTTCCCGTCACCAGTGTATTGCCTGAAACATCATCATGTTTCACATTTCCTTATTCTCTTAGTGTATTTCACTGGCATGGTGAAACTTTTGATCTCCCAAAAGAAGCTACGCTATTGGCCGGAAGCAACGCCTGTAAAAATCAGGCATTTCAAATTGGACCTTCAGTTATTGGGCTTCAGTTTCACCTGGAAATGACACCGGATGTTGTGCAGGCACTCGTTGCGAATTGCAGGGATGAGTTAGTTCCATCAACATTTGTGCAGTCTGAGCAGGAGATTCTTTCAGCCAATGCCAATCGTTATAAAATTACCCGGGAAGTGATGAACCGTCTTCTCTCATATTTGCTAAAAAATAAATCCAGCGAAAGAATTAATATGGGAACTTAAGGAGACAGGGTCTCGTTTGCATCTAGTTAATGATGTAAAAAATATCTGATGAGCAAAGAAGTAATAGACGCAACAAGTACTGACATTTTTGGAATCGACCGCAGAGTAATTGCACTCGGGTTTGCACGCATGGCTGATGCCATGGGGAATTCATTTTTAATTGTGGTTCTGCCCCTTTACATAGCAAGCGGGAATGTAACCGGAAATTTTCTCGGTTTCTCAGAATCCCTTGTAACCGGAATTGTACTGGGATTATTCGGCCTGGTAAGTAGTTTTTGCCAGCCTTTTACCGGACGGTTTTCAGACCGCATTGGCAAGCGCCGTTCGTTTGTATTGTTCGGGTTGGTCGCTTTTATGTTTACGAACCTGTTGTATATCGTGGCACACAGTTATGCAGCCTTACTTGCCATTCGTACTCTTCAGGGAATTGCAGCCGCTTTAACAATTACCGCAAGTGTGGCGCTGGTCAGTGAAGTGAGTCGCCGGGAAAGCCGGGGCAGCAATATGGGAGTTTATAATTCATTTCGTCTGCTTGGTTTTGGTGCAGGTCCGCTGGCCAGCGGAATTATCCTGGAAACCGGTCCTTACACATTACCTTTTATTGGGGAAATCAGCGGATTTGTCGCCACATTTATGATCGCCGGATTTGCCGCACTCGTCAGCGCAATACTTGTCGCTTTTCTCGTAGAGGATCCTGAAGAGACACGCCCAAGCAGCGGTGGAGTAGAAATTCGCTTTACAAGTGACGAGCCGGGAAAAACACTTGATCCCATATTCGCTCTCGGACTGGCTACATTTATTATGAGTACAGGATTTGCATTATTAGCCGCCATCGAACCGCAGGTCAATCAACGCCTTTCGCAGGGCGCCTTTATGTTTTCGCTGGAATTCAGTGCACTTATCGGAATGATGGCTATTGTACAACCGCTTGTCGGAAAGTTGAGCGACGTTTACGGGAGAAAAATATTTATTGTCACCGGCTTGATATTTCTCGCTCCCATAACTCTTGCCGAAGGATTTGTTACCACTCCCTTACAGATGATTATTGCCCGCGCCCTTCAGGGAATTTGCGCAGCATCCGTGTTTGCACCGGCGCTCGCACTTGCAGGCGATCTCGCTAAAAAAGGACAGGTCAGTACCCAGCTTTCCATATTAACTGTATCGTTCGGTATCGGAGTTTCATCAGGGGCATTTCTTTCCGGATATTCCATCCGCTTCGGATTTTTAACACCTTTTGCCGTTGGAGCGATATTAGCTGTTTTTGGAGCTATTCTTGTTTATTCCCAGGTACCTCATGCACAAACAAGTCAATAAACACGTCTGTTAACAGGTTGATTCTTTCCTTCCGCTAAACTTGTAAGAATTGATAGAACCAACCATCATTATGCAGGAGATTTTGGACGTCATTGGCTCCGAATAATTACAATTTTTAAGGTACATAATAGATGATTTATTCATAGTTTTGTGACGGACGTTAAAACCGTAAAACCCCTATTTGTCTGCTATGATCTACACGATTCTTTTGATTCTTCATTCTTTGCTCAGATGGTTTGTTCTCATCAGCCTGATTTATACCATGTACCGAATGTATAAAGGATGGTTTTCCGGCGACGTGTTTACCACCCGAGATGACAAACTTCGAAATATTACGGTAATCATCGCCCATACACAGTTGCTTGTAGGGATTGGTTTATATGCTCTAAGTCCCATCATTCACAACCTTTTCCAGAATTTTGGTGATGCCGTTAAGCAGAGTGCCGTACGGTTTTACGGAATGGAACACAGCATTTTGATGATCATAGCCATTGTTCTGATCACCATCGGTTCAGCAAAAGCCAAACGGCTTGCAGACGATACGAAGAAATTCAAAACCATCGCCATTTGGTTTACCATTGGTTTGCTGATTATTCTTGTGTCTATCCCGTGGCCGTTTTCTCCCATTGATGCCCGTCCCTGGGTCCGGATTTTTTAAATAATCTCCATACTTTTTTGATCTATGGATGAGCCAACGATATTAACCATCAGCGAAAGAAAGCTGGTCGGCATGAAGATCCGAACGTCACTTGCCGAGAACAGAACTTTCGAGTTGTGGAATAAATTTCATCTAAGGCTAAAAGAGATCTCAAATCTTAAGAACAGTGATCTCTATTCCATCCAGGTGTTTGATGAAGATTTGGAATTCAGCCGGTTCACCCCGCAAACGGCCTTTGAAAAATGGGCGGCTGCAGAAGTCGAATCCTATGATGAAATTCCTGAGGGATTAGAGACTTATACAATCCCTGCCGGCAAATATGCAATTTTCATCCATAGAGGTTTGCCGAGCGAGTTTCCGGAAACCTCCCGATATATTTTTGGCGAATGGCTTCCGAACTCCGGGTTTGAACTTGACAACCGCCCCCATTTCGAAATCATGAATGAAAACTACAGGCCAGACGATCCTCTTGCTGAGGAAGAAGTCTGGGTACCTGTACTTTTAAAAAACTGAGTCTGATTTGAAAATTTACCTGTCCTTTCTTCTTGTTCTTATCTGTTCAGTTGCACAAGCTCAAACCAAAAAAATGGCCATCACCGTAGATGACCTACCCGTCGTAACGTACGGTATTGACGATCCCGAATTTGCAAAAGATCTCACCCAAAACCTGATCAATACGTTTGACGAATATGAAATTCCGGCTATCGGGTATGTGAATGAAGTGAAGCTGTATAACGATGGAGAACTCAATTCAAACCAGGTTCATCTTCTTGAAATGTGGCTGAGAAACGGATACGAACTTGGCAATCACACCTACTCTCATCCAAATTTCCATCAGGTGCCGTTTGAGGATTTCACTGAAAATATTTTGAAAGGTGAAAAAGTAACCAGGAAACTGGCAGAGAAATATAATTCCGAGTACCAATTTTTTAGACATCCATATTTAAGAATGGGACTTCGACAATCTCACGCAGACTCTCTGAGAAATTTTCTGAATCAAAACGGGTATACCGAAGCTCCTGTTACCATCGACAATGAAGATTATGTTTTTGCTTTGGCTTATCACAGAGCTTATGAACGCAGCGATTCCGAATCGATGGAAAAAATAGGTTCTGCCTATGTGGATTACATGGAACAAAAACTGCTTTTCTACGAGAGATTATCCCATGAACTTTTCGACCGTTTGATTGCCCAAACTCTCCTCACGCATGCCAGCCTTCTGAATGCCCGCTACATGGATGATCTCGCAGAGATGTACCAAAAACACGGGTATGAATTTGTCTCCCAGAGTGAGGTTTTGAAAGATGAAGCGTATCAACATCCTGTAACTGTCTATGGAGATTGGGGAATTTCATGGATAGACCGATGGGCACTGAGCCAGGGAAAACGGGGCGATTTTTTCAAGGGAGATCCTGTAACGCCAGACTTCGTTCGGGAAGCAGCTCAATAGAGGTTAAAAAGAAGCCACACTCTTTGTCTCCTTCAGTTCATCAAAAAGAGAATCATAACGATCAATCATCTGACTCCAATCCAAGTGTTTATTCACATTTTGAAGGGATGATTTGGGCAGAGGTTTGGTTTCTCCTGTGAGCAGTTTTTTAAGATTGTGAAAGAGGTCATCCTCCGTATCATACAACACAGGAGCATGTAACAAAGGGTTGTGCAAACTCTCAGGAATCAGTTCGGGATAATGCAACCGGTTGGGTACCAAGGGATGACACCCACAATAAATAGCTTCCATAATGGCCACACAGAAAAATTCGTACGTAGCTGTGGATACAACAATATCGCCGGCATGAAGAAGCCTGCTGTAATTTTCAACATTTTCGACGTAACCAAAATGCGTAATCTGATCGCCAAACCGTTTCCAGGCACGCTCAAACTCTTCCGGTTTGCGATGTTTGGTATCTCCTGCAAGAATCAGGTCGAACTCCAGGTCAATATCATTCAGGCGGTTCAGCACTTTAAAAAACATGGCCGGGTTGCGGTCGAACTGCCAGCGCTGGTTCCAAACAATAACCGGGCGTTTATTTTTGTGGCGGATATCCGGTTGTTCATCAAAAACCTTCAGGTCTAATCCGGGATACATTACCAGGCTCTTCTGCCTGATTTGATCCACAGTTTTATAGTGCTTGTCATCCGGAAAATTTTCCAGGAATGCAGGCAGAGCTTCAAGCAAATCGTTCAGATGAAACCTTGTCGAAAATAAAAGCTTATCTGCCGACAACATGCTCAAATAGTTGATATAGCAATAGGTGATGTCACGTTCCTCTCCTTCCGGCATGGGCTGGGTGAGCTGATTTTCATGCATCATCATAATTTTTGGAGTGTGGGCAAATCGCGGATTGGTCAGCGCCAAAAAGGCTGGAAGGTTGGCCATACTGCTCACCAAAAGCAGGTCAATTTCCTCATTCACTTCGGCCGACATCTCTGCGAGTTTTACCGAATCACCATGCATTCGCCATTTCCAACGCCGGTAGTCGAGCTTAATCGGGATAATATTATGCCGTGAATGTTCCTGTAGACCTTTCAGAAAGGCACGGTGAGATCCATTATAAAAAGGTTCTACTGCAAGTATATTCACGAACAATCTCCGATAGCTATAGATGTTGATTTAAAGTTACCCGAAATAAATGAGTAGAAGACTCAGAAGCAACTATATTCTGTTAAGATAATGCAAATATGTATCACTCATTGCGAATGAAATGAAGGAATCTTCTAATGAAATGATGATGGGAGATTGCCGCGCTTCGCTCGCAATGACGAAAAGCTTGTTTCCTAATACCTGTCCCTGGAATTTGCTACCTGAAACGCCGCTTCATTTCGTCTAGCGACATGGTAACGAGCGTGGGTTTTTCAAGCGGATCCATGTAGGGTTCATCACAGGCAAAAAGCTGGTCGATGAGCATCTCCATTTCCTGGCCTGTAAGTTTTTTCCCTTTTGGGATGGCTGTTCTGGAAGCAAATGCAATGGCCACTTTCCGGCGGGCATCGAGGGATGGCTTTTTGCTGAGTTCACGATATTGCTGCAACATCTCGCGCAACACTGCTTTTTCATCACCAATTTCGATGTCAGCGGGAACGCCGTTTATGATTGCAGTATTTCCACTCAAAAGCTGGATACTAAATCCCATTCGCTGGATGATTGGCAACAATTCTTTCAGAAGAGAAAACTCCGACGCCGAAAGCTCAACGGTTTGTGCAAACAGAAGCTGTTGAGTTCCGGGAAGTGATTCTTCCGTGGCGCTCATCGCTTTCTCAAAAATGATACGTTTATGAGCCGCATGCTGATCAATCACACACAAACCGGTTCGGGTTTGCGTAAGGATATACCGGTTGTGCAACTGCCAGAAACCTTTTTCTGTAGATTGATTCTGTTTTTTGGATGACTGCTGCTGACCGGATGCGGTTTCCTCCCGTTCGGTATCCGTATCGCCATAGAGGCGTTTCGCTGATTCATCTCCGTCAATCTTTGCATTCCCGAAATTGATTCGCGAGGGCAGGTGAATGGGATCTCGTTTAGCCGACGATCTATCAGACCGGCTAGGTCCACCGGTAAATTGATCCAGCGAGAGATCAAAATCATTTTCAACCCGTTTGGACGTTTCCACATCGGGAACGGCAAAATATTCATTAATGGCTTTTTTGATAACGGATCTCGCAAGCTGAATAATGCTTCGTTCGTCATCAAATTTCACTTCCAGTTTTGCGGGATGAACATTTACATCTACCTGGGTCGGGTCAATCTCAAAATAGATCGTATAAAAAGGATATTCGTTTTGGCGTGTCCATGTATCAAAAAGGCTGAGAACTACATACGTCAGGTATCGATGCTGAAATGGACGCCCGTTTACAAACAGGAATTGTTCACCACGGCTTTTCTTCGCCAGTTTAGGATCAGCCAGTATACCATGAATTTTCACATAGCTGGTTTCCTCTTCAAATGGAATTAAACTCGCCCTGTATTGTTTGCCGAATAGTGCCGGAATTCGCTCTTTCAAACCCTGTATTGGGAGGTGATACATTCGGTCGCCGTCGGCATGCATTTCAAATTCAATACCGGCATTGGCAAGAGCACTGTTTTGGAATGCCTGGATGATATGTTTCAGTTCGGTCGCATCCGTTTTTAAAAACTGTCGGCGTGCGGGTACATTATAGAATAAATTCCGAACGGCTACGGATGTGCCATCGTCCACTCCCACCGGTTCAAATCGCTTTTCCTCTCCTCCCCAAATTTCAAGAAGGGTTCCGGCATCGTCTTCAACCCGCTTGGTTTTCATCTCAATTTGTGAGACAGACGCAATAGACGCCATCGCTTCCCCGCGAAAACCCATCGTTCGTACACGGAACAGATCATCAATCGATTCAATTTTGGATGTGGCATGCCGCTCAAAGCACAGTTTGGCATCTGTCTCAGACATTCCACAGCCGTTATCAATAACCTGTATCAACGTACGGCCGGCTTGTTGTACAATCAGTTTGATATGATCGGCGCCGGAATCGATCGCATTATCGAGAAGCTCTTTAGCCACAGAGGCTGGGCGTTGAATAACTTCGCCGGCGGCAATTTTGTTGGAAAGTTCGGGGGGCATGGTACGTATGACCGATTGCCCGATTTCTCCTTGTTGATTCAAAAAACTCGTTCCAAATTTTAAAGATGAAGCTTACAGAACTGTGATGATCCAAATAACCATGATCAAGCCCAGTGCATACAATACAACCCGGATATTTTGAGACCGATGACGTTTTCGTTTAGATTCAAAACGCATTCGCTGTCGGCGTTTTTTTTCCTTCTCGGGATCGTAATACCGCAAGGGCATGTCAAATTTTCTGGGCTTGGCATTGAAGCCGAACATGGGTTTTAGCATGTCTTCTCCGTTTTTCGTTTTTTCTTTAAACGACTCGGTTTACAAACTATTTTAAAGATACAATTTGAGAACCGGAATTTGCAGTTTTTTTCAGAGAATCTTCAGGACACAACATCCCATTTCTATTTAAAGCAAAAACATGATTACTGATACGTTGATTTAATTTTATTCAGCAAAAATTTGAAAAAAGAAATACAATGTTTCCAGAGTTAAATATAAAATCCAATCTAATTTCATTATTTTAAATGACTGAAATTGCTAACCCAAAAGAAACAACCATTAACGAATGAGTTTTAAAAAATTAGAAGAACCTTCTGAAGGAACCATTATCAAGAAAAATGCGGATGGTTCCCTTTCAGTTGGAGATGATCCTATCATACCATTTATTGAAGGCGACGGTATTGGAATTGACATTACGCCTGCCATGAAAAACGTTGTAGACAGTGCTGTTGAAAAAGCCTACGACGGCAAGAAGAAAATCAACTGGTTTGAAGTGTATGCCGGTGAAAAAGCCGTTGAAAAATACGGAGACAATACCTGGCTTCCGGATGATACACTGGAAGTTTTTGAGAAGTATTTAGTTGGTATAAAAGGTCCTCTGACCACTCCGGTCGGCGGTGGTATCCGGTCTTTGAATGTGGCGATTCGCCAGAAACTGGACCTGTATGCATGTGTTCGTCCCGTGAAGTACTACAAGGGAACGCCCTCCCCTGTAAAACAACCTGAGTTGACTGACATGGTGATTTTCCGCGAAAATACGGAAGACATTTACGCAGGAATTGAGTACCAAACCGGAACACCCGAAAATACCAAACTGAAAGACTTCCTGATTGATGAATTAGGAGCCACAAGCATTCGTTTCCCGGAAACATCCTCTCTGGGAATCAAACCCATTTCCATTGAAGGAACCAAGCGGCTGGTTCGTGCAGCTATCAATTATGCCATTGAAGAAGGACGAGACAGTGTAACCCTGGTTCATAAAGGTAACATTATGAAGTTTACCGAAGGTAGCTTCAAAAACTGGGGATATGAAGTTGCCAGAGAAGAATTCAATGCAGAAGTAATTGGCGAAGGTCCGTGGTGTAAATTACCGAATGGAATTGTCATCAAAGATGTGATTGCCGATGCATTCCTTCAGCAGATTCTCACCCGTCCTGACGAATACGATGTGATTGCCACCATGAATCTGAACGGCGATTATGTTTCTGATGCACTTGCAGCATGTGTGGGCGGAATCGGGATTGCGCCGGGTGCCAACATCAACTACAAATCGGGAATTGCTGTTTTTGAGGCAACTCACGGAACGGCTCCAAAATACACCGGCCAGGATAAAGTAAATCCGGGTTCGCTGATTCTTTCAGCCGTAATGATGCTTCGATACCTCGGCTGGAAAGAAGCCGCCGACCTGATCGAAAAAGGCCTTGAAGAAGCCATCAGCAACAAACGCGTTACCTACGATTTCGAACGCCTGATGGAAGGAGCAACTCTACTGAAGTGTTCTGAATTTGGAGAAGAGATTGTAAAAGGAATGTAATCCTCTATTTCTTCAACTACTAATAAAAAGGAGGGGCCTGATCGGTCGCCTCCTTTTTTATTTCTGGTTCAATAACTTAGATATACCGATTCACGATATTTTCGAGAAGTTCCTGTTTGCCGCTGATCGTTTTTGGCTCTCCTGATTTCGCTGCAAGATTGCGCAGTTCTTCCAAAGACAGCTCTCCATTCTCAAACTTCTTACCATTTCCTTCATCAAAAGATGCATACCGGCCATACCGGATTTTTTTGAAATCCGCATCGTTCATAATCTTGTCGGCGATAATCAATCCACGTGCAAATGTGTCCATCCCACCAATGTGTGCGTGAAACAAATCTTCGGGATCGGTTGAATTCCTTCGGATTTTTGCATCAAAATTAAACCCGCCTGGTTCAATTCCCCCGTTTTCCAGAAGTACAATCATCGCTTCAACAGCATCATATAGGTTGGTTGGAAAGTAGTCGGTATCCCAGCCGTTTTGATTGTCGCCACGGTTTGCATCAATACTTCCAAGCAATCCGCGTTCAGCAGCCACTGTCAAATCATGAGCAAAACTATGGCTGGCAAGCGTAGCATGATTGGCTTCAATATTCAGTTTGAAATCATCTATAAGATCCTGTTCCTGGAGGAAACCAATTACAGTAGCCGAATCAAAATCGTACTGATGTTTGGTCGGCTCCATGGGTTTTGGCTCAATCAGAAAATTCCCTTCAAAACCGATGCTTCGTCCATAATCCCGGGCTTTGCGCAGGAACTCACCCAAATGATCCTGTTCTTTTTTCATCAGGGTGTTTAACAATTTCATATAACCTTCGCGTCCGCCCCAGAACACATAATTTTCGCCACCCAGTTCTACCGTGGCATCAAGTGCGGCTTTTACTTGTGCCGCAGCGTGACAAACCACTTCAAAATCCGGATTGGTCGCAGCACCGTTCATATAACGGGGATGAGTAAACAAATTCGCCGTTCCCCATAAAAGTTTTACACCGGTATCTTCCTGGTACTCTTTGGCTTTTGAAACCAGGCTCTGAAGAATTTTTTCTGATTCTTCAATAGAATCTCCTTCCGGAGCAAGATCGCGATCATGAAAGCAGTAGTAAGGCGTACCAAGTTTGGTAAAAAATTCAAAGGCAGCATCCAGGCGGTACTTTGCATTTTCAACCGGATCACTGGTTTTATCCCACGGAAAATTGTGTGTTCCAATGCCAAAAGGATCGCTGCCGTCGCCACAAAAAGAGTGCCAATATGCAATGGCAAACCGGAAATGATCTTTCATGGTTTTGCCGGCTACTTCTTTATTTTCATCATAATAGCAAAATGCCAGATGGTTATCCGTATCCGGCCCTTCGTATTTAATCGTATCGATTCCAGGAAAATATTCGTTACTCATTCTTTCTTTTGAATTTATAGTTTTGATTGTAATGTCTGAATCCATTCGGTGTACATCTCCCGATATTTTGTCTGTTTCTCTTTTTCAGGTGAAACGGTCTCAATTTTCTCAAGTCCACGGAATGCATCAACGATGTTGCTAAATACACCTGCACCTACACCTGCTCCACGTGCCGCACCTTGAGCGCCATCGGTATCGTACAATTCCAGAATAGCTCCTGTCGTATTCACAAAAGCTTCCCTGAACACGGGACTCAAAAACATATTGGCATGACCCGCTTTTACAGTTCTGACCTCAATCCCGGTTTTTTCCATGATTTGGAGACCATAATTAAGAGAGAAAACAATTCCTTCCTGCACAGCACGAAACATATGTGCTTTGCTATGCCTGTGAAAATCAATATTGCTGAATTGGGCACCAACATTCTTATCTTCTAAAACACGCTCAGCTCCATTCCCAAAAGGCAAAACTTTTAATCCTTCTGAACCGATGGGTACATTTGCTGCCAGCTCGTTCATTTCTTCATAGGTAAAACTGTCGTCAGCCATCTGTTTTTTAATCCAGCTGTTAAGGATGCCTGTTCCATTCACACAAAGAAGCATTCCGTAGCGCTCGTTCCCGGGTGCATGATTGACGTGGACAAATGTATTTACCCTTGATTTTGAATCTGTAACCGGCCGGTCTGTCACGCCATAAATCACCCCGGATGTACCTGCAGTTGCTGCCAGTTCCCCGGGATCAATCACATTCAGTGAAAACGCATTATTGGGTTGATCTCCCGCACGATAAGTGACCGGCGTGCCTTCTTTTAGTTCAAGTTCTTGGGCAGCCGATTTCGTTAGCGTCCCATGATCGCCAAATGAGGGAAGGTGTTCGGGCAAAAGATCTTCAGACAATTCATAATATTCGAATAGAGAATGGGCCACATCATGAATGCCATAATCCCAAAAAATCCCTTCAGACAAACCGGATGTTGTCGTACAAACTTCACCGGTGAGCTTCATCCCGATATAATCTCCCGGAAGCATGATTTTCCAGATCTTTTCATAAATATCAGGCTCATTCTGCTTCACCCATTTTAGTTTAGAAGCGGTGAAATTTCCCGGCGAATTGAGGTAATTCTTCAGGCAGAAATCCTCTCCCAAATCCTGAAATGCTTTTCGGCCGATGGACGCTGCACGGCTGTCGCACCAAATAATTGAAGGGCGCAATACATTCTTATCCTTATCAACCGCAACCAATCCGTGCATTTGATAAGATATTCCTATTCCGGCTACATCGTCTTTTGTGAACTTTTTTGCAGCCAATAACTTGTGGGTGATCGTCTTTATCTGCTCCCACCACATTCCGGGATCCTGCTCAGCCATTCCCGGCTCGGGTGATTTCATCATCATTTCCCTGTCTGGTGCAGAGGCAGTTGCAATCAAATTACTGTTGTCCGCATCAATTACTGATCCCTTGACAAACGAACTCCCAACGTCAAATCCAATTAAAACTTTTTTACCCATTCATGATAGACTATAATAATGACCTTACTTTCAGATGACTTGAGACCACCTACCTAGAAAATGCAGTATCATTTTATCATTTACAAAAAAGACTATAAAACTCTTCGGGCTCCGAGATACCGAACAGCCCAATATTGTTCTCCCAGGTTCGAAACCATCACGCCCGAGGATTGAGATGCATGGAGAAAATTTCCATTTCCCATCGAAATCCCGACATGAAGCGATTTTCTGCCCGTTTTAAAAAAGATCAAATCACCTGTTTGAATCGATCGCCTGCGAACCCCTGCTCCTTCCGTCAATTGACTTCGTGTATTTCTTGGCAAATCGGTATTAAAAAAATCCCGAAAAACTCTCTGGGTAAATGCAGAACAATCTATTCCGTTACTGTTTTCCCCACCATATCTATAGGGAGTTCCCTGCCACTGCTGGTGAGCATTTTGCAACTGTTGCCGGACGTCCGTTACATCTTCTACCGAAGGGGAAACATCCATAATTAATGGCGAAGACGGCTGGCTTTCTTCTTTTGGTTCGTTTTGGACCGGTTCATCGGGGATGGTTGCGCGGTTGGCCATTCCACATCCGGTCACATAAAAAAACAACACTCCAAGAAGTGTAAACTGAACGGTTTTTGTAGTTGAGAGCAGACTAAACATTTGGCTGGGGATATTGTATCTTCTGTATGATATTATTGATAAATATTTGGAATAATTTTGATTTCTGAAAATATGAATGTTCACTTTTACAGATTTAATCAAAAACAGTGATGCAGTTACTTGTAAACGTTGACCATATTGCTACATTGCGGAATGCTCGTGGAGAAGGATATCCCGATCCGGTTGAAGCCGCTTCCGTTTGTGAAGAATCCGGTGCTACTGGAATTGTTTTTCACCTTCGAAAAGACCGTCGCCACATTCGGGACGAAGACGTCTATCGATTAAAGAAATCCGTTAAAGGCACCCTTGATTTTGAAATGGCTGCTTCTGATGAAATGATTGAAATTTGTAAAGAAGTAAAACCACATCTCTGTACGCTGGTTCCGGAAGGGCGTGAAGAACTTACAACGGAAGGCGGCCTCAATATGAAATTGGTTTATGATGATTTTAAAGACCGCGTTTTCCCTGCATTCAAAGATACCGGGATAAAAATCAGCCTCTTCCTCGACCCTAACCCGGAGGACATAAAACTGGCTCACGAGCTGGGATCTGATGCCATCGAACTTCACACCGGCACATTTGCCAATGCCGTTGATAGTGATGCTCAAAAAAATGAGTTAAACCGTCTGACCGATGCAGCCGAGATGATCCATAGTCTTGGAATGACGGTGAATGCTGGTCATGGGTTAAACTTAAAAAACCTTCCTATTCTGATTGAAAATGTTCCCTATTTAGAGGATGTCAGCATTGGCCATGCGCTTGTATCAAAAGCTGTTTTCTGGGGATTGGAACGAACGGTGAAGGAGTATTTAAAAATTATGAATGTTGAATCATAAATGAGCCGATTATAAATCAACATTCAATACTCAAAATCAACATTCATAATTTTGCCTGAAAAACATCATAAATCCGGATATACAGCCATTATCGGGAAACCGAATGCCGGAAAATCTACATTGATGAACCAGATTCTGGGAACCAAGATTTCCATCACAACGCATAAAGCGCAGACCACCCGTCACCAGGTTGTTGGCATCTATTCTGATGACGATACTCAAATTGTTTTCCTGGATACGCCCGGGGTTATCACCCCAAAATACGAGCTGCAGCGGGCGATGATGAATACCGTAAACCGGGCCCGGGCCGACGCCGATGTTCTTCTTTTTATTTTTGATCCAACGGATAAGCATCCCACCGATGAAGTGATTGAATTGCTTCGATCAATCAATAAGCCAATCATCCTGGTGGTTAATAAAGTGGATATCATGAAGGAGGAAAATGCCCAACAAAAAGCTTCTTTAATTGAAGAGAAACTAAGAATTTCCTCTTCCCACTATCTTTCTGCATTGACAGGCGAAGGGATTCCCGAACTGATCGAAGACATTCGGTCTCACTTGCAACCCGGTCCGCCCTTCTACCCCAAAGAAGATTTGAGCGAACATCCGATTCGATTCTTTGTTTCTGAGTTGATTCGGGAGCAAATCTTTCTTCAATTTCAACAGGAAATCCCATATTCCTGTACGGTTGATATTGTCTCCTATGATGCGGATATCGACATCGACCATATTTCGGCAGATATCATCGTAAACCGAAAATCCCAAAAAGGAATGTTAATCGGAAAAGGGGGAAAAGCCATCAAAGAACTTGGGATAAAAGCCCGGGAAACCATCGAAGAATTTATTGGAAAACAGGTATTCCTGGACCTTCACGTGAAAGTCCGAGAAAAATGGCGTGAAAATGAAAATTGGGTGAGAAATCTCGGTTATTAAAAACAACATTCTTCTGGAGTTGACGGCGCCAAGAAAAAGAAAAACTTCAAATAGAGTTCTGAAACTTCTATTTTTTTGATCAAAATTAAACCGTTATATGATTACCAAATTTCCTGCCATGAGATGGGTTTTACTGGGATTGCTATTGTTTCCCTCTGCTTTATATTCACAAGATTTTGATAAAACCGTCGATTTCAGCGGCCAGTTCTTTTTTTCTTTTGAGCGAATTTTTGAAGATGAAGCGGTTAATAATGAGTTCACTATTCAGCGGGGATACATAACTTTTCGGAAGAATTTGTCGGAAATGGCAGAAATTCGATTCACTCAGGATGTATCGATCGACCAGGAAGGCGATGGCGAAGGAAATATTGAGCTCCGTTTAAAATATGCTCTCCTGAAACTCAACTTCGAAGACAAAGGGTTTTTCACTAGCCCGAACCTGGAACTCGGTGTTGTTCATCGGCCCTGGATTGATTTTGAGCAAAAGATAAACGACTACCGCTCGCAGGAATCAATGTTTTTGGATCAAAACGGAATTGTAAGTTCCGCCGATTACGGTGTCACTTTCTCCTCACTTTTAGGAGGAGAACTTGATGAGGAATACCAGGAAGAAGTTCAATCATCTTACCCCGGCAGGTACGGAAGCCTGAGTTTTGGAGTCTACAACGGAGGCGGATATTCAGCCCTGGAACGCAACAATAATAAGCTGCTTGAAGGCCGTTTTACACTCCGGCCTTTGCCCGATCATTTGCCTGGCTTTCAAACCAGCCTGATCGGTTCGGTCGGTGAAGGAAATATACCGGAAAGCCCGGATTTCAGGCTTGGAGGCACAGCTTTATCGTATGAATCAAAGCATTGGGCTTCTGTCATTCAGGGATTTATTAGTACAGGAGATGCCTCCGGTGAATTTGTGACACAGTCTCTCCAACCGATTGATTTAAAGGGATGGAGTATGTTTCTCGAAATAAAACCATTCGACAATCTGCCCATTGCACTAACCAACCGGTTTGATGAGATCATTAACCGGGATCTTAACAATTGGATTGAAAGACAAGCGGTTGGCGGTGTTGCTTACATTTTTCCCAATCATTCGAAAATCATTTTCAATGTGCGCCGAAATTGGTATCAGGAAAATGGGGAAACCGATAATATTTCAAGACTGGAAATTATCACCGAAATTCGTTTTTAAAGATTTTAAATGTATCTCTAAAAAAATCTTGCAAGTATAGACGTTTCTCTCGTATTATTGAGTAATGAAAAATTTGACGAATAATATTGATTATTGTATCTGCATAATGTGTATGTGTTGTTGTAGCACGTAATGCAGAGGGAACGTCTTTTTTTTCGAAAGAAATTGAAAGCCCTCTGGTTGCCAGCTGGGCTTTTTTGTTAGCCGCAAGCCGCGGATGAGTTCTTTAACAAATTGAAATCTTATCCAGAAAGGTGGAGGGACAGGCCCTGAGAAACCTTAGCAACCGTTCAGGCAGGAATTGCGTGAAGTCAGGTGCTAAATCCTGCCCGGTTTTAACATTTTCGTTATAACCTGGGGAAGATAAGACGATAAGGCACGATCAAACAAAAAGCCTCTTCTGAAAATCTTTCCCACGGGAACTGGATTTCGGAAGAGGCTTTTTTTATTTGCTGAGGATTTCAAATCACAACATGATATGATTTTTTTAATGCCAGATTACCATTACAACAAAGTTAGCATTACCCAGAACTTCAACTAACATTAAATAACAGGAACAACATGAGTAACAACGGAGAAGAAAAACACTACAAATACGAAACGCTGCAGCTTCATGCAGGCCAGGAGCCGGATCCTACAACAGGATCACGTGCAGTACCGATCTACCAAACAACGTCTTACCAATTCAACAATGCCGATCATGCTGCCGATCTTTTTGCACTGAAAGAGTTCGGTAACATTTACACCCGGATCATGAATCCGACCACGGATGTTTTTGAGAAACGTATTGCTGCTCTGGAAGGAGGCGCTGCTGCTGTAGCAACGGCATCCGGCCAGGCTGCTCAATTTCTGGCTATCACAAATCTTGCACAAGCCGGTGATAATATTGTAGCTACTCAAAACCTGTACGGTGGTACGTATAACCAGTTTAAGGTTACTCTTCCCCGGCTTGGGATTAATGTGAAGTTTACAGAAAACGACGATCCTGAATCGTTCGATGCCCTGATTGATGACAATACAAAAGCGATCTACGTTGAATCTATCGGTAATCCGCGTGGAAATGTGCCCGATTTTGAGGCCATCTCTTCTGTTGCTAAAAAACACGGAATTGCACTTGTGGTAGACAATACATTCGGAATGGCCGGATCTGTGGCCCGCCCTATTGAGCATGGTGCCAATGTTGTGGTACAATCTGCAACCAAATGGATCGGCGGCCATGGAAACAGCATCGGCGGAATTATTGTAGATGCCGGCAATTTCAACTGGGGTAATGGAAATTATCCGCTGTTTACAGAACCTTCCCCCTCCTATCATGGATTAAATTTCTGGGAAGTATTCGGTGAAGACGGACCTTTCGGAAACATCGCATTTGCAATCCGGGCACGGGTTGATGGTTTGCGTGATGTTGGACCGGCCCTTTCTCCATTCAACAGTTTCTTATTGTTACAAGGCCTTGAAACCCTTTCTCTGCGGGCTGAACGGCACAATGAAAATGCATTGAAACTTGCCCAGTGGTTACAAAATAACGACAACGTTTCGTGGATCAGCTATACCGGCCTGACCGATCATCCGCATCATGAAAATGCCAAAAAGTACTTGCAGGAAGGCAAATTTGGCTCTGTATTTACCTTTGGCGTGAAAGGCGGCTATGACGCAGCCCGTTCCTTCATCGAAGGTGTGGAGCTTGCCAGCCACCTTGCTAATGTGGGCGATGCCAAAACCCTGGTTATTCATCCGTCTTCTACCACTCACCAGCAGCTTACTGAAGAAGAGCAAGCAGCGAGTGGCGTGAAAGGTGACCTGGTTCGTGTCTCTGTCGGAATCGAACACATCGATGATATCATCGGTGATTTCGAGCAGGCATTTAACAAAATCAAACAACCGGCATAGAGATTTATTGGTTTTGAACTTAATTTCCCGCCGGTTTGTTGAAACCCGGTGGGAAATTTTAAAAATCATCCGATTTAATGAATGAAGGAATTATCACAGATAAATTAAAAAAGCCTTTTATCACTGAGGCCGGTGCCCGGTTTGAAGAACCGGAAGTGGCATATAAAACATGGGGCTCTCTCAACAAAGAGAAAGATAATGTTATTTTGATCTGCCATGCCCTTACAGGCCACGCCGCCGCTGATGAATGGTTTCCCGGAATTTTCGGGGAGGGAAGAGTTTGTGATCCTGCAAAAAACTTCATCATCTGTATAAATGTACCGGGAAGTCCTTACGGATCTGTTGGACCGTGGTCTACAAATCCTGAAACCGGAGAACCTTATCAAAACTCCTTCCCGGATATTACCGTCCGCGATATGGTCCGCTTCCAGCAACAACTTTTGGATCAGCTTGGAATCAAAAAAATTGAGCTGGTACTTGGCGGTTCATTGGGAGGAATGCAGGCACTTGAATTTGTAGTGATGGATGAGCGTATTCAATCCGCCGCCCTCATTGCCATGGGCAAATCACACAGTCCGTGGGCCATTGGAATCAGCCATGCCCAGCGCAAAGCAATTTATACCGATCCCGAATGGAAAAACGGTCATTATAAAAAAGGAGAAGGCCCGAAAGAGGGACTCGCCACCGCTCGCATGATGGCGATGATTACCTACAGGGCCCCTTCTGATTATGACAAAAAATTCGGACGAAATCTCCAGGCTGATTCTTCTCAATTTCAGGTTGAATCGTACCTGGATTATCAGGGCGCGAAACTTGCCGAGCGATTTGATGCGCACTCCTATATCATCTTAACGGAAGCGATGGATTCGCATGATGTATCGCGGGGAAGGGGATCTTTTGAAGAAGTACTTGGCCGGGTGAATATTCCGGTACGGGTTATTGGAATTGATTCCGATCACCTTTATTCCATCCAGGAACAGAAAGATCTTGCCAAATTATTGAAAAACGGCGAATACCATGAAATCCAATCATCGTACGGACACGATGCTTTTCTGATAGAATTTGATCAGATCAATGAAATTATTGAATCATTTATCCAAAAGAAACATAGCCTCAGCTATTAATATGTCACAATTGAAAGCATATAAGAAAGCAACTGCAGATCAAGCGAAACAAGTGAAAAAAATATTCATTGCAGGCGTTGGTGCAGTTGGAAGCACACTTTTAAAACAGGTCTCCGTTAACGGCCACAAAAAATCACTGCGGGTTCTTGGGGTTTGCAATCGCAAGCATGTTTTGTGGTACGATCATACCCAAAGTAATTACACACTGACAGATCTCTTGAAAGGCCCCGAAAAAGACTGGGACTTTATCATCGATAAATTGTCTTCTTACGAAAAAGGATCTGTAATTTTTATAGATGCAACCGGCAGCCTCGATACCACTGAACTTTATCCTCAACTATTGAAGGAGAAAATCCATGTAGTTACCCCGAGCAAGCTTGCCAATACACAGAGCCAGGAATCGTTTGAATCGCTGCATCAACTTGCTGAAGAGCACGACGTTCATTTTCTGTATGAAACAAATGTAGGTGCAGGATTGCCAATTCTAAACTCCATCAAAAGCCTCATTCAAACCGGGGATGAAATAGTTGAAATCAGCGGTGTTCTGTCGGGAACCATGACGTACCTGTTTTCTGAATTGGACAAGGGGAACAGTTTCAGTGAAGCTGTGATAAAAGCGCGCAGCTTGGGATATGCTGAACCCGATCCCCGCGATGATCTCTCCGGCGAAGATGTAGCCCGAAAATTCATGATTCTGGCAAGAATCTGCGGATTAAAACTGGAACGGGACGATTTGAAAGTTGAGTCATTAATCCCCGAACAATTAAAAGATGTGGACTCCACTACATTCCTGGAAGAGCTCTATAAGTTTGATAAGGATTGGAGTGAAAAAATTTCTAAAGCTGATGAGGCCGGAAAGAAATTGAGATATGTTGGAGTTTTGAAAAATGGAGAGATCAAAATCGGGATCAAAGCTGTAGCAAAAGAATCATCCATTGGTCAATTGACCGGAACCAATAACCTGGTTCAGATAAAAACAAAACGATACTACGATCAGCCGTTGGTCATACAAGGTCCGGGAGCCGGCAAAGAGGTTACGGCGGCCGGTATTCTTGGAGATATTCTTACTATTGAATAACAAAAAACCTCTTGTCAGGAGATTGATGAGAGGTTTTTTGCAGCTACTTTTTAAAAAGTTATTCCTGCAGTCAGCACAATACCTTCTGTAGTTAGTTTTACATCACTGTCTTCGTCTCCCCCGGCGAATTCTACCTCATTGGCATAAAGATCGGCAATGCCCATATCGTAACGAACATCTATTACAAATTGCCCAAGATTAATACCCAAGCCAACTTTAAGGCCGTAATGTAAGTCTTCAACTACTTCATTTTTATGAGTAAATCAGAATAGCCTACTTATACTTATAACAAACCCCCGAACATATTCATCAGAACCATCTTCTTTATAAATTTCTGAAATTCCCAGATCATATCGACCGTCGATGATAAACCTCCCAATCTCAACTCCGACCCCAACTTTTACACCGTAAGTCAGTTTTGTATACTGATCAGTAATTGTATCCGAACCATATTCGCCCAAATCAACTTGGGCCCTCACCAGAATACTCCCGTACGGCCCACCAAAAATATAAGGGATAAATTTTTGGGTGACTGGGACTCGGAATTTTAATAAGACCGGTAAATCAATATAGTTAAGGTTGATATCTTTCTGTACATCAAGTGAAGTAATAGAACTCCCTCCTTTTTGTGCAAATACAACTTCCGGTTGAATAGAAAACATTTTGTTGACTCGAAATTCAGCAAAAAATCCTGCTTCAATCCCCGATACGTGATGAGAATCCAAATCAGTCCTCTCACCTCCCTGAACAAGAACATACTTTCCATGTATTTGATAAAATGTAATTCCTCCTTTTATTCCATAGCGGTGTTCTTGAGCAAATCCATTTTGAAAAAACACTACGTTTAAAAAAAACGTAACCAGAATTATCGATATAATTTTTTCCATATTTATACTCCAATGATGATTAGCTTTGAATAATTAATTTGAGTATTTATCGAACTTGACTCTTCTACCTTATTAAAGGTAATCTGAAATCTTGTTAAAGAGAACGATTTCGCTTTATAAATGCCCCACACTCTCCCACTTTTCCTCCCCACAACGCACCACTCCGTCTGCCCAGTTTTAAAAAACAGTCTTCAAATCCCCTGATGGGCATTTTTTACTTTTTTAAGTGTACAAATTTTTCAAATAAACCAAACATTTTTCTTGACATATTAGGACTCAATAGGGTACATTGTGGGGAGAAGTGGGGGATAGTGGGTTAAGCTAGCACCTGATCATTCACTTACTACCCTAAGATTTAAGCAATCAAAAATAGAGAATTCTCGTGCCAAGCTTCAAAGGGCAATATGAACACAGTGTAGATAATAAAGGCCGCGTTGCCTTTCCTGCCAAGCTACGCAAAAACGTCAGTCCTGAAGCTGAAGACCGATATACCATTCTACGCGGAGTTGATCCCTGCCTTTATATATACCCGCAGGATGAATGGAAAGAGGTTGAAGACAAACTGGATAAAATCAACAGCTTCAGCCGTAAAGGGAGAACCGTAAAGAGAAACATTCTCCGGTACGCCGAAGATGTAACCCTCGACAAGCAACATCGGATTTCACTACCACCTCACCTCAAAGTATGGTCCCAGATTGATGGAACCGCAATCTTTATTGGCAGTGGAGAACGAATTGAAATATGGTCACCAGAGAAGCTTGATGAGATCGATTCAATGCTTGACGATGAAGCCTACGCTGACCTCTTTGAACAAGTAATGGGAGATGAACCTGAGAATGGAGATTAGCATGACAACATATCATCCCCATACACCTGTCTTGTTGCAGCCTACTGTGGAATTCCTGATTACCGACGAGTCTGGCATTTATATAGATGCAACTCTCGGAGGAGGAGGCCACAGCAAAAAGATTCTCGAATCTCTTGCAGAAGACGGTACGCTTATCGGCCTTGACCAGGATGCAGAAGCTCTTGAAGCGACCAAAAAACGACTTGGCGATGATCCACGCCTGGAAACCATTTCAGGGAATTTTGGTCATCTTACCACATTAATTCCTCCCAAATACCATGGAAAGGTTTCCGGTATTCTGTTTGACCTCGGAGTTTCCACACATCAAATAAAAGAAGCTTCACGTGGGTTTAGCTTCCAGAATGATGGTCCGCTGGATATGCGGATGAGTGAACTCAGTGGTGTATCGGCTTATGATGTTGTGAACAATTACGATTATGAAAAGCTGCGGGATATTATCTACCACTACGGCGAAGAACGGTTAAGCAGACAGATTGCCAGCGAAATCATAAAAAACCGCCCCATTGAAACCACCGGCGCATTGCGGGAATCGATTGAGAATGTAATATACGGTCGCCATACGATTAAAACAGTTGCACGGGTTTTCCAGGGTATTCGTATTGAGGTGAACCGCGAACTCGATGTTTTAAAGCAAGGATTACAGGATTCACTCGACATTCTTCATTCCGGCGGACGCATTGTAGCCATCTCTTACCATTCTCTTGAAGACAGAATTGTGAAGAACTTTTTCAGAAGTGGAAATTTTGAAGGGGAGATTGAAAAGGATTTCTTTGGAAATCCCGTGAAACCAATCAATGTAATTACCAAACAGATCATCACCCCTTCCGACGAAGAAATTGAGAAGAATCCGGCCTCACGGAGTGCAAAACTCAGAGTAGCCGAAAAAGTGAAGGAGGATTAAGATGTTTGTACAGACACCTTCAAAAAATAAGAAAAAAGGAATTTCCGGCGGACAGCCCGCTAAAAATAAAAGGAAGAACTTCCTCATTAAAGGATTTAACACAGACGGCTCTGCCCCCAAATATGGCAGACGTGTTAAAACAGACCCAACAAGTAAAATATCAAAACTTCCGGCTTTCACCCCCTGGAAGATTGTCCTCGCAGTTTTCTTGATCGGAATATGCGGGATTATTTACATCAGCCACGTCTTTAATACTCAGCAAACACTTAAAGAAGTGAATCAACTCGAAAATGAGTATAACAAGGCATTACGAATATATCAGGAAAACAGACTTGCATACGAACGTTTGACCGGACCCAAGGTGATCTACCAAAAAGCGCGTGAGCTTGGATTTGAAAATGCAGGGCCGGCAGACCAAATCATATATATTCGTACGGACAAAGAATGAGTGAACAAAGTTCAATTATGAACCGAATGTTTTTACTGTTCGGGTTTCTGCTGCTTCTCCCTGCAGGCATACTCCTTCAGCTGCTTCGTGTAAATGTTGCGGAAGGGGATGGACTACGTGAGCTTTGGAATTCGCAGGCCATCGATTACGTCTCAATCCCGGCTCAACGCGGTGACATATATGATACCACCGGGTCTCTTCTGGCCACAAACCGCGTTATTTATAAAGTAGCGATTGATCCTAAAACCGTTGGCAGATCATCCCAGGATGTTCACCGAATTGCACAGACCCTTAGCAACCATACTTCAAGAAGTGCTAACTATTATTTAAGGAAGATCCAAAATGCCGACTCCAGATCTCAGTATGTAGTATTGGAGCGAAGTGTACCCGTTCAGACATTTGAAGATTTAAATTTACTGGGCATTCGGGGATTGATTCTGGAAGAAGAATACCGGAGAAACTACAATTTCGGTTCTCTTGCCTCTCACGTTCTGGGGTTTGTAAATCATGAGATGAAAGGAATGGCCGGCCTTGAGGCTGAATACAACGATTTACTGAAAGGAACAGATGGCCTTCAACAGGTTAGAAAAGACCCATTCAATAATATTTTTGCTTATGTAGGCGCCCCCAGAAGACAGCCTGTGCAAGGATATTCGCTTCATACAACGATCAATTCCCAAATGCAGGCGATTGCAGAAGAAGAACTCGAAGCGGGAGTTGAACGGCATATGGCCGAAAAGGGAACGGTTATCATCATGGATCCAAAAACCGGTGCGGTGGAAGCGATGACGAACTTTCCTTATTTCAATCCCAATTCTCCGGCTACTATCGAAAATGAGAATCGGCGGAATTATGCGATTTCCGACCAAATCGAACCCGGTTCAACTTTTAAAGTAACCACTGCAATAGCCGCTATTGAGCAAGACCTTGTTGATTTCAATGAAAAATTTGAAACACCCGACACCGGGTACAAAATGATTCACGGTCAAACGATGCGGGATCATGATCCGCTCGGAACCATGACTTTCCAGGAAGTAATTTCCAAGTCATCCAATATTGCCACATCTGAAATTGCGATGAGAATGGAACCGGAATCGTTTTACCAGTATGCACGGAATCTCGGTTTTGGAACTCCCACACAGATTGATTTACCAGGAGAAACCGAAGGCCGCCTTCAACGGCCTTATGAATGGAGCCTTGTTACGTTGCCCTGGATGTCCATCGGCTATGAAGTCCAGGTCACTCCTATTCAGTTAGCCCAGGCTTATGCCGCCATTGCAAATGAAGGTGTTATGATGAAACCCTTTGTTGTGGAGTCGGTTAGAGACGAATTTGGTGAGATTTTAAAGCAAAGAAAACCGATGAGTGTCCGCCGTGTGGCTAAGAAAGAGACGATCAAAAAACTGATACCCATTCTTGAGGATGTGGTTTCTGATTCCGGAACAGCAGGATGGGCATCGGTAGAAGGTCTTCGAATTGCCGGAAAAACCGGAACCGCTCAGAAATTCAAGGATGGCCGGTACCGAACAAAATATCGCGCTTCTTTTGTAGGATTTTTCCCTGTTGAGAATCCCAAGCATGTTATCCTGGTCTTGTTGGATGAGCCTAAAACAAGTATTTACGGCGGATTTACAGCCGGATCAATCTTCAAAGAAATTGCCACGAGAATTTCAGGATTGGATAATGCAATTGAAACGCCAGATACACGTGACGTCATCGCAAAAAATTTACCGAATGTAGCGCCAAAACTTACAGGACTTTTAGCCGCGGATGCTTCAACTCTCTTAAAAGAGAACGGTATTCCATTTCAGGCAACCGGGAAAGGCACTCACGTAGTTGAACAAAATCCTGTCTCAGGAGAAGAAATTACCCCGAACAAACCAATTGAAATTAAGTTAGCTACGTTATCAGCAGATTCTATTCCCGACGGGTATGCCCAAATACCCGACCTGACAAATCTGAACATGAGACAGGCTACTTATTTATTGCTCAACCGTGGATTTGAAATTGAAACAATCGGCTCAGGAACTATTTACACACAATTCCCAAGAGCCGGCGATTTTATGAAAAAAGGCCGGACAGTTACTGTTCGCGGCAAATCAAAATCCATGAATCAATCTCAATCGATTGCTGCCAATTAAATGAACTTCCAGGAACTCATAGCATTTTGCAAGCCGATTTCCGTTTCCGGATCTGAACCGGATACCATAGGAAAGTTACGGCAGGATTCCAGAGAGATTGAGCCGGGCGACGTTTTCATAGCTGTAAAAGGAACGAAGTCAGACGGACACAATTTCATCGATGAAGCCATTGAAGGCGGTGCAAGTGTAATTATATCAGAGCAGGAACTGGATACCGACAGTGACACCGCCGTTCTGCAAGTGAAGAAAACCCGAAAACTGCTCGGGAAACTTGCGCAGAAAATGGAAGGAAATCCTGCCGATAAACTGACAATCATCGGCGTTACAGGTACAAACGGAAAAACCACCGTTGCTACCCTTGTTTGGCAGATTTTAACGAAACTCAATTACAAGGCCTCTCTGCTCGGAACTATTGAAAAACGGATTCTTGATAAAAAATTACCCAGCCGTTTAACAACCGCCGACCCGATTGAACTGGCCGAAGCCATGAGAGAAATGGTTGATGCGGGTACAGAATATCTCGCAATGGAGGTTTCTTCTCACGCACTTGATCAGAGAAGAACCAAAGGAATTTCATTCAAAGTAGCGGTTTTTACCAATCTGAGTCATGACCACCTGGATTATCATGAAACAATGAATGAGTATGCCTCCGCCAAAAAGAAATTATTTAATTCATTAGACAGTAAAAGCTGGGCCATTACCAATGCCGATGATGAACGCGGCGAGTGGATTGTAAACTCAACTCCTGCAAAGGTTCTGAGTTTTAGTTTTGGTGATGAAGGGTTGCTCCAGGCAAGGATTTTAAAATCGGATGCAACCGGCATGGCCATATCCATCGATGAAACTGAGATTGAAACCCCGTTGGTCGGCCGATTTAATGCTTACAATGTTGTTGAAGCACTTTTAACCTGTACGGCTTTGGGAATTGACGGCAAAAGTGCCGCTGGAATTTTGAAACACTGCCACGGCGCTCCGGGGCGAATGGAACGTGTGAATAGTGATTTATCAATCGACAACGAACCGATTGTTTTTGTTGACTATGCTCATACACCCAACGCACTCGAAAATGTGCTCTCTACCTTGAAGGAATTGAAAACACGTCATCAAAAATTGATTTGTGTTTTTGGATGCGGGGGCGATCGCGACAAAACCAAGCGTTCCAAAATGGCCAAAATCGCTGAATCTTATGCGAACCGCGTGGTAGTAACATCCGACAATCCCAGAACAGAAGATCCGAATCTGATTATCGACCAGGTCATGGAGGGTTTTAAGAATCCGGAGGAAGTGGCAAGAATTACTGACAGAAAAAAAGCCATTCGCGAAGCTGTTTTTTCCTCAAAAGCAGGTTCGATTGTTTTGATTGCCGGAAAAGGCCACGAAACCTACCAGGAAATTAATGGCAAACGCATTCATTTTGATGATAGTGAAATAGTTCGGGAAGCCCTTCAGGAGCGAAACGACAAAACTGAAAAAGAGGGGGCTATCTGATGTTATACGAATTGCTAGCATGGATAAATGAGCTCTACGCACCGCCCGGGTTTGATGCTTTCGATTTTATCACTACCCGAACAGCGTTGGCGGCTGCAACGGCATTGGTAATTAGTTTAATCATTGGCCGCCAGATCATTCGATGGCTGATCAAAATGCAGCTTAAAGAAGTGATTCGGGAAGATATTGGCCTCCACACCCATTTAAACAAGGTTGATACTCCAACCATGGGCGGAGTCATTATCATACTGGCCACAGTTATCCCGGCGATGTTATGGATGAACATGTACAGCATTTACACATGGATGATTGTTTTTGTTGTGCTGGTTCTTGGTGTAGTTGGTTTTGTAGATGATTACATCAAAGTGGTTCGAAGAAATAAATCGGGACTCCACGGGTGGATAAAAGTTTTCGGCCAAGTATTTGTCGGAATCGTTTTAGGAGCCACACTTTATTTCTGGCCCGAATTCCATGAATATAACACCCTGACAACCGTCCCCTTTCTCAAGGAGGTAAACATTGATTATGCCTTCCTGGGCGAATCAACAGGATGGCTGATCTATATCCCGGTGGTCGTATTTATTATTACCGGTGTTAGCAATGCCGCCAACCTGACGGATGGACTTGACGGACTTCTTTCAGGTACTTCGGCCATTGCGGGAGTCATTTTGGGGATTTTCGCGTACGTCTCCGGACGGACGGACTTCTCAAACTTCTTGAACATCATGTATCTGCCCGGTTCCGGCGAACTGACCATCTTCGCAGCATCACTGGTGGGAGCCTGTCTCGGTTTTCTTTGGTACAACACGTATCCCGCTTCCGTTTTTATGGGAGATACAGGCTCACTTGCAATCGGTGGAGCTTTGGGAGCAATTGCGATTATGATTCACAAGGAATTGTTACTTCCCATCATCTGTGGAATTTTTGTTGTGGAAACGATCTCGGTGATCATTCAAACCAGCTATTTCAAATACACAAAATGGAAATATGGTGAGGGACGAAGAGTCTATTTGATGACCCCGATTCACCATCACTTTGAAAAGTTAGGCTGGCCGGAATCCAAGATCGTTATTCGCTTTTGGATTGTTGCCATTTTGCTTGGAATTATCAGCCTCTTAACCCTCAAGCTGCGATAATGAATGTAGAGAATAAACATATCGTCGTTGCAGGTGCCGCAAGAAGTGGTGTGGCTGTGGCTAAACTTTTGAAAAGGAAAGGCGCCATTCCATTTGTGACGGACTTCGGTTCGATCAACCCGAATTTTGTAAAACAACTGGAGGCTGAATCGATCGAATTCGAACAAAATCAACATTCGGAAAAAGCGATGAATGGAGATTTTCTTGTTTTGAGTCCGGGTGTGCCCACATCATCCAAAATTGCGCAGCATTACCTGAATTCCGGAAAAGATGTTTTTTCTGAAATTGAGGTGGCAAGCTGGTTTAACAAGTCCCCTGTTGTAGCGGTGACCGGAAGCAATGGCAAAACGACTGTTGCAAACTGGCTGGCGCATACATGGAAAGTGGCTAATCAGAAACATTTGCTAGCCGGGAATATCGGCACGGCCTTTTCCGATCATATCGACGAAACGGCTAATGATGTCGATGTTCTTCTTGAAGTGAGCAGTTTCCAGCTTGACCATATCGACCGGTTTAAACCGGATGTAAGCATCATTTTGAACATTACGGAAGATCATCTGGATCGATATCAAAACGATTTCAAACTCTATGCAAAATCCAAGTTACGGATCACCGAAAACCAGGACGATTCGAACTGGTTCATCTACAACGACGACGATCCCGTCCTCTCCGATCACGCAGAGGAGTTATCAAAAAAAGAACGGGCACCACGTTTGCTGGCATTTTCCAGTAACAAAGAGATATCAAACGGTGCTTTTGTCAGGGAAGGCGAACTGATTTTAAAAATCAACAATAAAGAGGAACAACTCATGCAAATTGGCGAAATCGGCCTTAGCGGGAAACATAATCTACAGAACGGAATGGCTACGGCGTTGGCTGCACGAGCCTCGGAAATCAAAAACGAGTTTATCCGTGAAAGCCTCCGAACATTTGAAGGCGTTGAGCACCGCCTTGAAGAGGTACGAATTCTGAAAGGCGTGCGATATGTGAACGACAGCAAAGCGACCAATATCAATGCGGTTTGGTATGCGCTGGATAGTTTCAACATGCCGGTTGTGCTGATTCTTGGCGGCCGTGACAAAGGAAACGATTGGAGTTTTCTTGAAGATCAAATCCGAGAAAAGGTGCATACAATTGTTGCTATCGGCGAAGCCAGGGCAGCAATTAAAAATCAGCTCGGAAAAGTTGTACCCAATTACATGGAAGCAGATACGCTGAAAAAGGCCGTAAAACTCTCGAAAAAGAAAGCCAAACGAGGCGAAGTGGTTTTGCTGAGCCCCGCCTGTTCCTCATTCGACATGTTCGAGAACTACGAACACCGC
Organism: Rhodohalobacter sp. 614A; assembly: GCF_021462415.1. Taxonomy (NCBI): domain Bacteria; kingdom Pseudomonadati; phylum Balneolota; class Balneolia; order Balneolales; family Balneolaceae; genus Rhodohalobacter; species Rhodohalobacter sp. 614A. The sequence continues at coordinate 1,917,237 of NZ_JAKEDS010000001.1, read as the reverse complement.
GGAAACGAATTCAAACAAGCTGTTTTAGACCTCTGATAACTGATAACTGATAACTGATAACTGATAACTGATAACTGATAACTGATAACTGATAACTGATAACTGATAACTGAATTTGTACTACACAACACCAAATAGCAAAGTCGGATCTATTTTTGGCACCACCAAAGATGAACTGGAAGCTCCGGACAGGAGTAGTGACCAGGTTCTGCTTGTGACGATCATCGGGCTGATGATTTTCGGCTGCCTGGCTGTGTATTCGTCCATCGCTTTCTTTGCTCAGTCTCATGAAACCACCGCTGTAAAACTGGTTTCAGGTCATGCTATAAAACTGGTTATCGCCTTTTTTGTGATGGTATTTGTTTCAAAAATCAATTACAGGGTTCTTGCACGATTTAGCCGGGCTGCAATGGTTTTAAGCTGGATTTTGCTCATCATTATGCTCGGTTACGGGGATATTACATGGGGAGCTCAGCGTTCATTGTCTATCGGAAGTTTCTCATTTCAACCCACTTCCTTTGCAGCCATCGCCCTGATTGTACATGTAGCCGTACTGCTGTATGAAAAACAGGAATATATCAAGGATTTCAAACGTGCTTTTCTACCCATCATGTTCTGGGTTGTTGTCACATTTTTACTGATTGCCACAGAAGACTTTAGTAGCGCAGCAGTGCTGATGGGAATCTGTATTCTGATGATGTTTGCAGGCCGAATCAGCATTCCTCAGATATCCGCTTTGGTACTCATCGGTCTGATTGGCGGCGTCTCCATGATCTATATTTCGCCCGAAAGACAGAGCCGGATTGATCAGTACGTGGCCCAGATCACAGAAATCAATAATCAAGATTTTGAAACATCAGAAGGGTACCAGGCTCAACAGGCACACATAGCCATCGCACAGGGACAACTTTTTGGAGTTGGAATTGGCAAGAGCACACAACGCGATTTTCTGCCGGCACCTTACAACGATTTTATTTTCGCCATCATCGCAGAAGAGTATGGAATTATAGGAGCAGCAACGGTGATATTTGCCTACCTGCTGATTCTCTATCGCGGGGTTGCCGTCATTGCCCGCCAGGCGCCGGATATCCTCGGCACGCTGATGGCCCTTGGTTGCACGCTGTTGATTTCGCTATACGCTTTTGTGAATGCCGGGGTCGCAACAGGATTATTTCCTGTGACAGGATTACCAATGCCATTTGTGAGTTATGGCGGATCGAGCATGTTGTTTGCCGGAGCGATGGCAGGCATTCTGCTAAATATTTCAAGACACATTGCAAACATAAAAACAAGGTTTTATAACGGATGATCGCAACCGTTGCAAAGGACATATCATCTACAGACACCCTCACCGCTGCCGTGGGCAACCTTCGTGTGCTCATGGCAGCCGGTGGCACGGGTGGTCATGTATACCCGGCCATTGCCATTGCAGATGCGATCAAAGAAATGCACTCGGATGCGGAATTTTTGTTTGTTGGAACACGAGACCGAATGGAGTGGGAAATCGTCCCGAAATACGGATATAAAATTAAAAGTATCTGGATTAGCGGCGTTCACAGACGACTGACAATTCAGAACCTGCTATTTCCGGCCAAGCTTGTAACAAGTATCATTCAAAGCTTTTTAATTTTGAAATCTTTCAAACCGGATATTGTAATTGCCTGCGGCGGATTTGCATCCGGCCCGATTGGATGGGTGGCCGTAAAGTTGGGAATTCCTCTGTTTCTGCAAGAACAAAATAGTTTCCCGGGTGTTACAAACCGAATGCTGGCCAAACATGCTACAACCATTTTCACCGCTTTTGATGATGCAAAACAGTATTTGCCGGAAGAAAAAATTAAGCTGACCGGCAATCCTGTTCGTGGTCAGGTACAAGTTTCTAATCGAAGTAAAGCACTGCAATCATTCAATTTTACGGAAGATTTACCGGTGCTTTTAATTCTTGGCGGTAGCGGCGGAGCAAAAGCCCTGAATGATATTATGACGCAAGAAATTGAGCAACTTCATGATTCGGCGAATCTGCAAATCATCTGGCAATGTGGGCCAAAATATTTTGATGGCCTGATTGAAAAAGTAAAGCCGGAAAGATTTCACAATTTACGACTGACCGCTTTCATTGATGACATGTCTGCAGCTTACGCCGTGGCTGATCTTGTTGTAACACGCGCCGGAGCCGGAACCTGCAGTGAGCTTGAGACAATCGGTCAACCGGCAATACTGGTACCCTCCCCCAATGTAGCAGGAGATCATCAAACCAAAAATGCACAGTCTTTGGTACATGCGGGAGCCGCAAAACTTTTAAAAGAAGAGACACTTCAACACTCTTTTTATTCGATTGTGACCGAGCTGATTCGTGATAAGAACGAACTCAGCAGTATGTCATCGGCCATGAAATCCTTGGCAAAACCAAAAGCCTCTGAAGAGATTGCAACAGAAATTTTTTCATTTTTAAAGAATCAGAATTGATGACTAAATCCATTCAAACACAACCCGTTTTTGGACGAACCCGCCATATCCATATGGTGGGCATCGGTGGGATTGGTATGAGCGGAATGGCTGAAATTCTGATTCTTCGCGGATATAAAGTCAGTGGTTCGGACCAAAGCAAATCTGAGACAACCGAACGGCTTGAGGAATTAGGCGCAACGATTTTCTTTCAGCATGAAGCATCCAATATTGACGGCGCCGACGTTGTGGTTTATACAAGTGCCGTAAAAGCCAATGAAAATGTAGAGACCAAAGAAGCCATCACCCGGAAGGTTCCGGTCATTAAACGGTCGGAAATGCTTGCCGAACTGATGCGCATGAAATACGGAATTGGTATTGCCGGAACACATGGTAAAACTACAACCACCACCATGACCGGCCATGTTGTACAGGACGGGAGTTTCGATCCCACAATTATCGTGGGTGGCCGCGTACACAGTTTCGATAAGACAAATGCTGTTGTTGGCAAAGGTGACATCATTATCGTGGAAGCCGACGAATATGACCGCACTTTTCTGCGCCTCTCCCCTTCGATGGTTGTCATTACCAATATTGAAGCCGAACATTTGGATATCTATGAAGATCTGGATGATGTAAAGCAGGCATTTACTGATTTCGCCAATAAAGTTCCTTTTTATGGTGCGGTTGTGGTTTGTCTCGACAACCCCGAAGTAAGAAGTATTTTACCGAATATTGGGCGCAGAACGATCAGTTACGGATACAATCCTCAAGCACAAATTCGGGCAGTGAATGTTTCACACCAAAGCCTGACTAGTACATTTACAGTAGTTTCATCCGGCAAGGAACTTGGAGAAGTTTATCTGAATGCCCCGGGCGATCACAATGTAAAAAATGCACTGGCTGCCATTGCCGTTGGGCTTGAACTCGGAATTTCTTTTGAAGACATCAAATCCGGACTCGAGCGGTTCCGGGGTGTTTTCCGGCGGTTCCAGGTAAAAGTAAACTCCGATGATCTGATTGTAATTGACGACTATGCGCATCATCCGACCGAAGTTCAGGCTACCATTCAGGCTGCACGAAAAGGATGGGAAAAAAGAAGAATTATTGCTGTTTTTCAGCCTCATCTTTACTCAAGAACTCAACAATTGTACAAAGAATTCGGCCTCTCCTTTTTTGATGCTGAGGTGCTTGTTGTAACCGATGTATATCCATCGCGCGAGAAACCAATTGAAGGTGTTTCAGGAGAAATGATAGCAGATATCGCCAAAAACTATGGCCATAAAGATGTTCACTATGTGAAGGAGAAATCAAAGCTTCCTCAAAAACTGAAGGAAATTTTGAAAGACGGCGATATCATCATCACAATGGGCGCCGGTGATGTTTATAAGTACGGGGAAGAATTCATCGAACTCATAAACAGAGGAGGTGAATAAGATGGCGAAAAAATCAGGCAAAGTTCGAAATGCGATCTGGATTTTCCTTTCAATAGCGCTGTTGACTGGTGCTATTTTGGGCGGACTTTATATCGAAAGCAATACCCAAATAGAAGCAGTAAAGTTTGAAGGCAATTACTACACCGATGTTGAGTCTCTGGAAAATGCTTTGAAATCTCCTGTTGGAATGTATGCCGATAGTATTTCTTTCGACAGCCTTTTCATGGATTTGAAAACATTGCCCTATGTGAAAGATGCAACAGTGAGTATGGGAATTCGCGGAACACTGACATTCCGCATTTATGAAAGAGAACCGTTTGCCCTGCTTGTGGATGGAAACCGAAGAGTATATCTGACTGAAGGCGGACTCAAGCTTCCCATCATCCCGGAAAAAGTGAAGGATGTACCACTTGTTTACGGTTTTTCGGCCCGCTCTTTAAGCGACACTTTGAAATCAGAATCATACAGGCAGGTTGAAGATTTTATGATCGCTGCAAAAGAAAATGAACTGGGATGGATCACCATCAGCGAAGTGTCGTGGAATGAAAGTGAAGGCGTGGTTGCACTCACGTATGAAAATGGAGTAAAACTACTCTTTGGCCGGAATGAGTTCCCTGAAAAAATAAAAAACTGGGAAGCTTTTTATACCGATGTGGTCTCCCAAAAAGGGATGGGTGCATTCACGAGTATCGACCTTCGCTTTAAAGACCAAATTGTAACACGAAATTCATAATTCAAAAAGTTTAGCAATTAAAAACAGACCAATACCGCATATGGAACAGGAAAATGAACGAATTGTTGTAGGACTCGATATCGGCACAACCAAAGTTTGTGCCGTAGTGGCATCTATCAATACACAGGATAAGATCCACATTTTGGGGGTGGGTAAAGCGCCCAGCGAGGGCCTGAACCGTGGCGTTGTTGTAAATATCGATAAGACCGTGAACGCCATCAGAACGGCCATTCAGCAGGCAGAACTGGCATCGGGGATCGAGGTAAATTCTGTGAATGTGGGTATTGCCGGCGACCATATCCGAAGTATTCGCAGCAAGGGCGTTATTACCATCAACAATAAGGAAAAAGAAATTACGGTAAACGATGTTGATCGAATCCTGAAAGATTGCCAACAAATTATGCTTCCGCCCGATCAACAGATTCTGCACGTGATTCCCCAGGAATTCGTGGTTGATGGACAGGACGGTATCAGCGATCCCGTTGGTATGAGCGGCATGCGGATGGAAGCCGAAGTACACATTATTACCGGTTTGGTATCAGCTACCAAAAACCTGTACCGATGTGTAGAACGCGCCGGTTACCAGGTTGCAGATATTATCCTTGAACCTCTTGCCTCTTCCTATGCCGTTTTGGATGACGAGGAAAAAGAGGCCGGAGTAGTTTTGGTTGATATTGGCGGCGGCACCACGGATTTGGCCGTGTTCAGAGAAAACACCATTCGCCATACGGCAGTTATCGCCATTGCCGGAAAAAAAGTAACGGATGATATCAAAATTGGCTTGAGTGTATTGGACGATCAAGCCCAGAAATTAAAACATCAGCACGGCGAGTGTTTTGTAGACCTGATTGAAGATGATGAATCCATCACCATTCCGGGAATTGCAGGCCGTCCTCCCAAAGAAATCACAAAAAGTATTTTATCAAAAATTATCCAGGCAAGAATGGAAGAGATCTTGGAAATCGTAGCTATTGAAGTAAAACGCAGTGGCTATGCCGATTCATTAAGTGCCGGAATTGTGATCACCGGCGGCGGTTCGCTGATCAAGAATATTTGTCCGCTCGCAAACGAAGTGCTCGGAATGGATGCCAAGATCGGGCGTCCACTCGGGCTGGCCGGCGGGCTCATCGAAGAGGTAAACAGCCCCATTTATGCTACCAGTGTTGGATTGGTTTTGCATGCACTGAAAGCAGAGGGCGTAGAACACGAGATGGTTCCTCCATCATCCAAAGGAACCGGAGTGGAAAAGGTAATGGGCAGCATTGCCGAACGAATGAAGAGTTGGTTCAAAGAACTTTAGCAATCATACAGACAAACCCCAACACTCAGGGGTAATTCATGAATTACCCTTACGAGAACAGAGAAAACAAGAAAGCAAATAATCATTACAGATAGCAATCATAAACGGAGTTAACTATGGAATACGTAACATCACGCTTTAGTTTTGACGAGAAAGGTCAGGATAATGCGAAGATCAAAGTGATCGGTGTTGGCGGTGGCGGTGGTAATGCCATCAACAACATGATCAGGAAAGGATTAGACAGTGTTGAATATATTGCACTGAATACAGATGCACAGGCACTGAAAAATAATGCAGCTGATATTGCCATCCAGGTTGGAGCAAATCTGACCTCAGGTTTGGGAGCCGGTGCACGACCCGAAATTGGCCGCGAGGCTGTGGAGGAAAATCGCCATGAACTGGATGAAGCGGTTGACAATGCCGATATGATTTTCATTACGGCAGGCATGGGTGGCGGAACCGGAACGGGCGGAGCTCCTGTTGTAGCCGGAATTGCCAAACGAAAAGGAATTTTGACTGTTGGTATTGTCACCACGCCATTTTTGGTTGAAGGAAAAGTTCGGATGAAATATGCCATTGATGGCATTGCTGAACTGAAAAAGAATTGTGATACCGTCATTGTAATCCCCAATGAACGATTACTGGATATTGCTGACGAAAACACAACACTTGTGGAAGCGTTCGACAAAGCCAATGAGGTGCTTTACAATGCAACCCGCGGTATTTCTGATTTGATTTTGATGCCGGGTCTCATCAACCTCGACTTTGCTGATGTCCGAACAACCATGATTGATGGTGGAGCTGCCATTATGGGATCGGCTACAGCCAGCGGACCGGATCGTGCCGAAATTGCTGCACGTGAGGCAATTAACTCTCCCCTTCTTGATGGAGTAAGCATCCGCGGAGCGCGTAATGTTCTTGTGAATATTTCAGCGGGATCCAATCTCGGAATTAAAGAAACCACAACAGCCACACGAATTATCCAGCAGGAAGCCGGAGATGATGCGGAAATTATTCTCGGTAGTGTTCTGGATGAATCTTTTGACGATGAGTTGCGCGTAACCGTGATTGCAACGGGCTTTGAGTTTGACGAAAGCAACGTGAAGGCAAAAACTCACCAAAACAGTCCACAGAACCATCGAAAAGAAGTTGTTAGCGAAAAGAAACCGGCAACAATGTTACCCAGAGCCAGTGAAATTGCTCAACGAAGAACAACTCTGGACAGCAATTTCTACAAAGGTGAGAAAAACCTGAAGAACCTCGATTCACCGGCCATCCACCGGCGAAGCCTCAAACACATTCGCACGAATGATGATGTTGAGGCAGATGAGGAAATCTCTGACTCCAGACAAGAACAACGCAAAGCAGCCGGCAATGACGATTCGTCCATGCTGAATAACCGTTCGGAACGAATCGACAAGCGCGACAGTGATCAACCTGCGTTTCTCAGAAAAATCATGGATTAACAGAAATGCCATGGATTCCATGACTCTAATGATTGCTTTATAAAAAAAGATGGGCACCTTGTGCCCACTCTATAGATTGCTAAATCAAAAAGGAGCCTCTTTGAACGGAGGCTTTTTTCTTTTTTTTAAGTTAGCCTAAAAATATTAAAAATAACTAACTGTTTTATAAGAAAGACAAAAGCAGAAAATCCCTCTTTTTTACTTTTTGTCTTTTCACTTCTCACTCTAATTGTACTCAAATAAAAACCCGGAACCATAGTAGTCCCGGGCCCGATATCATTTCACAAATTCCTCAACTGGTCACTGCTTACGAGGATAAATTAATCAACACCATGATATCAGAAAGTACTTCGGCATCCACTTCGCTGAGAAGAGTGGAGTTGGCATCAACAATAGCATCTACATCGCTGTTGAACTGAATATATGCGTCAATCAATTGTGAAGCTTCTGCCACGCCTGATAAAGCCGAATGAAGAGCTGCTTTAACACCTGAAGCTACATTTATTTCGGTATCAATGGTTACTATGATGGCTCCCTCAACAGAAGAATCACTTTCCATAGCCGCACGCACTTCATCATGATACGTTTCAAAAGCAGCTTCTACGGATGATTCGGATCCATCACTTCCATGAACATCTACCCGAAGCGTTACGCCCGCATCAGCAATTGCATCTACCGTACTTTGTGCCATTCCTGAAGATTCTGCCCTTGCCCTCACAGCATTATCGGTAGCAATGGCAATCATAAATGACGAGGTATGACGAGCTTCATTTTTTACTTCTGAAGACACGGAACTCATGCTGTTTAAAATTGCACGTCCCTGTACTCGTAAAAATTCGGCGTTTTCTTTGGCTTCAAGACCGGCGTCACTATAAGCATTCACCTTCGATTCAAGAAAAGCTTCAAATGCCGCTTCATCTTGATCATTCGATGAACTTGAGTTCAATGCTGCCTCATACTCAAACTGGGCATCAGTCATTGTCTCAAAATAGCTGTCTATATCAGACTCTGCATCTTCCCCAAACTCTGCGAAGAAATCCGCCCGTGCCTGGGCACTATTTGAAATAGCAGTTGCAATTTCATTCGTTGCTGTTGCATCGCCATAAATATCTGCAGAACTATTTGCGGTAATAACCGATTCAATATCAGATTTATGAACCATGTCACTATTTCCCTGCGTTTTAACGCGTGCGTAAACATCCGTTTCAGCTGATGATTCTACATTCAGCGGTTTGATGGTGTAAGAATTTTCATTCTCAACCTCAGAAGAAATGTATCCCTTCAATTGTTCGCCATTGCTCTCCGCCACAACGACAACCTCTTCGGCAGTTTCCACATCAGCTTCCAACGAAAATTCTCCGGAAGTCTCTACTTCTGTTTCAGTTTCTTCCATCATTTCAAGCGATCCGCTTGAGCTAATTGTAGCGGCTGTTACTACAGTATTCTCTGGCACTTTCGCTCTCGTGTCAGTAGTACTTTTAGAAAATTCATCTTGAATAGCACCATTAATGGTAGCGTGAGACCCCGGCTCCTCTCCCTCGTCTCCGGTACTGTTATCATCTGAGCAACCCGTTAAATTAAACAAGAATAAAAGTGTTAGTGTCGCAATTAATAAGTTAAATTTGGACTTCATAAATTGTTGTTTTAATTATCTGGTTACTCTCTTGAATCAGGTTTAAATTTTCTTGTTCCATTTTTTTAAGAGATGATTCCCTAAACAACTGGTTATATTATAGTTATAGATTTAAAATTATAGGCTTATTGCCCGATATCCTGAATGCTCATTTCCCAAAAACACCATTTTATTTTTATTCATATTTATAAGAATGCGGGCAGCAGTATTACCAGGGCACTCATTCCATATTGCTCCAATCCTGCTCATCTTTTTACACATCGTGTTCTTAAACGATTTGGAATATTTGATCTGGATCCCATTCCGTATTCAAAACACATAAAAGCCTCGTCCCTAATCCGCAAGATGGGGCATGATAGCTTTCAATCATACTTTTCCTTTGCTGTTGTTCGAAATCCCTGGGATTGGAATGTCTCTCTTTACAAATACATGCTAAAAGACGAGGGACACCATCAGCACGAAGCGGTAAAAAACATGAAGGATTTCGATGAATTTATCCGTCACAAGTGTTCTGTCCCGCACGATTTCCAAAAAGATTTCATCTATTCAGAAAATGGAGAGAAACTGGTTGATTACATTGCACGGTTTGAAAACATTAATGAGGAGTTTAAGACAATCTGCAAAAAGATTGGTATACAGCCCAAAAAGTTGCCGCATCTCAATATTTCCAATACAACTCATTACAGAGAATATTATACAGATGAAACCCGAAAATTGGTTCAGGATTTCTTTCAACCCGACATCGAACTATTTGGCTATGAATTCTGAATTTTAATGATTTGATTTCGAGAAGCCACACTCATACTTTTTCCAAATGCAGTCCAGAAACTCCTTTTTCTCTTTTTGTTTACTGATTTTTTTGTTCGTTACAGCCGTACATACTTCGCTGCAGGCACAGACTTTCGGACCGATCCCTGAACGCTCCATAACCATCCGGCAAAATTCCGGTTCAACGCTTGAATCTTCTGCAAATATGGTTTGGATTGGTCCCGGGTTAAATGCCTTTGATGAAATGACCGGAGAAATATATGTCCCCACCAATGCCGATAGTGTTTTTGACGGACGCGGCCGTGTATTTTCGCTTGAAGTTCAAAACGAACAAATTCTTGCCGGACTGGGATTTACATCAACCGCAGGTGGAGAATCAACCAACGCAGCCCAGGGTTTTTATTTCTCTGATAATTTCGGCAATGACTGGAATTTTATTCCTTTTCTCCTTGATGAAAAAGCAGACAACGAAACCTGCAACGCGTCTTCCGTCGGCCCGCCCTGCGACATTGAATTTCAGTATGGAGATGAAACCTATATCCGAACGCGAATTACGGTTCCCGAGCAATCCCCGCCTTACGAAGTGGATTTTTATCAAGACACCTTTTTGTCCGTCAATTGGGCTTCAGGATTACTGCGAAGCCGGGATCATGGGGAGACGTGGGAACGGATTATTTTGCCTCCATCGAATGTTTTAACTCTCGTGCCGGAGAAATCCTACGGATGGGTTTCGCTGACTTCGGGTGAAGAAGTTGTAAATCGCTACGATCCACGCTTTGATAACAACCTACTCGGTTTTGGTCTTTTGATTGATGATCAACAGCGCGTGTGGATGGGAACGGCAGCCGGAATTAATATTTCTGATAATGCACTGACAGCACCAACCGATCAAATCAGATGGAAACATTTATTCTGGAGTCCCGAAATATCCGGTGGCCTTCTTTCTAATTGGGTGGTAACGATTCGTCAGCAGCCTGAAACCGAACGCATCTGGATGACCAACTGGATCACGGACAATGAAAACCGTGATGAATACGGAATTGTTTATACCGATGACCAAGGCAAAACTTTCCACCAATTTTTGAAAGGAATTCGTGCAAATGATATCGGGTTTTTGGATGGGGATATTTATGTAGCCGCGGATGACGGACTTTACGTTTCCACAGATGATGGAGAAACGTGGGAACAAATTCCTCAGATTTCCAGCCCAAATACATTTATTAAACCAAATGCCCGATATTTTTCGGTAGCATCCACAGAAAAAAGTTTATGGGTTGGAACTTCCGATGGTGTTGCTTCGACTTCAGATGGCGGCGAAACCTGGCAAATTCTTCGGGTTGATGTTCCATTGGCGGGAGGAAATCAATATCAACCCGATGCGCCGGATGTTGAAACCTATGCCTATCCGAATCCTTTCTCTCCATCGCAACATTCGGTTGTTCGAATTAAATATAGAATGGAACAGCCGGGCCCGGCCACAATCCGGATTTTTGACTTTGGAATGAACTCCGTCAGGACGATTCGCGTGCCGACAGTTTCTTCGTCGGGATCTTATGAAACCGTTTGGGATGGCCTCACTGAAAATGGGCGAATCGCATCCAACGGAACCTATTTTTACTCCATTGAAACGTCGGATGGATTTACAAACGGAAAAATCTTGCTGCTTGACTGATGAAAAAATGTAAATCCATATCACTCTTCTTTGCCGTGATTTTCATCACTTCGGGATTCATTTCAAACCTGTATGCACAGGAGTTATCCGGTGGTTTTGCGGGATCATTTTCAAGAATGGGATTTTCGCCGAGAGGAATGGCGATGGGCAATGCCATGACCGCCGTATTATCTGAAGGAAGTTATGGTTACTACAACCCGGCATTTGCTGCCTTAAAGTCCGATGTTATCCAGGTAGATGCCGGAACGGCCGTACTCCGGTTCGACCGCCAGCTCAATATGGTTCATTCTCATTTTCAGCTGCCTCCTTCTGCCGGTTTTTCAATCAGCCTACTCCATAGCCGTGTTGGAAATATTGACGGGCGCGATCAAAACGGATATCACACCGAAATTCTTTCAACAAATGAATTCCAAATCGCCGGAAATTTTGGAATTCGTTTTTCCGATTCATTCTGGGGAGGTGTGGGATTAAAGTATAACCTTGCACGCTATCATCCCGAAGTACCCACCTCATCAGGACTTGGCATTGACATTGGAATTCTTTTGAAGCCGATATCAAAATTACGGCTGGGATTGTCCATTCAGGATTTGTTAGCTTCTTACCAGTTTAACACCTCCGATTTGTACGGAACCGATTCATCCACGAACCATCAATTATTTCCTCTCCGACTCCTCGCCGGAATTTCTTATGAAATTGATGAAGATTGGATGCTCAGCATGGATTTTGAAAACCGCCGGCAAAATTTTGAGTCTTTACCGGGTGTAGGGGATCAGCCCGCAACGGAAACTCGTTCCGTTAACCGGGAAGAATTAACATCGGTCGGAAATTTTTTACGGGCGGGTACAAGCTATCAAATCCATGAACGAATTACATTGAGAGGCGGTATACAACTGAACGAACTGGGTGAAGCGAATGATTTTCAACCCAGTGCCGGATTTTCCATACATTTACCCTACGATGCGCTTATGCCATCCATCGATTACGCATTTGTCAGAGAACCCTCAGGACTTTCAACCATGCACGTGTTCGCAATCAGGCTGAATCTATGAAAAGAGCATTTTTACCATTCATAAAATTTCTACACTCGTTCCACCGCTCTGTGTTGGCAAGGTCTGAGTTGATAGCCTCCATAACATTGACAATCGTCTTTATTTTCATTTCAATCCCAAAAAGTTATGCCCAGGATACCGGAAGCGGTCTCGATTTCCTGAATATCGGTCCATCTTCGCGGATGCTATCTATATCCGAGGCAACGACTGCTGCCAACCTGGGGCCATCTGCCATTTATTCCAATCCATCTCTACTGGCTTTAGAAAACCGATCCAGCCTGGACGCCAGTTATACTCTTTGGATCGCCAATGTAAACAACCAGTTTGCGGCTATGAATTTTGTTCGGAACGACCGGGCGTTTGCATTCGGTGTCTATTCATCGGGCAGTAACGGTTTTGAAGCCAGAGATCGCCCCGGGCCATCCGCCGGCGAATTTTCCATTCGCTATCTTTCACTTTCAGGAGCTGTTGCTCAACGATTGGGGCCTTTCTCCATCGGCGTTACAGGGCAGTACTTACGCGAAGAAGTATTCCAGTTTCGCGCATCGGGATATGCATTCAACCTTGGACTCACATCCACTTTTTTGGATGATAAGATTCGTGCTGCCGTTGCTGTAAAAAACCTTGGAAATATGGACAGTCTGGACGAAGAATCCACCTCTCTTCCTTCTTCTTTAAATGTAGGAGCTTCCGCCAGCCTGATTCAATTTTCCACCCCGGGAGAAAATGACCTGCCTGTTTTGTTAAGCATAATAGCTGATTGGAGTCAACCGATTAAGGAGAACCCAAGCAGCGATTTTATTGAAAATAATGAAGATGAAGGTTATTTCAGTCTTGCAATGGACGTAAATATCGGAGATCTTTTGTTTGTTCAGGGCGGTTATCGCTGGGGACCTACTGAGCGTCCTTTTAGCGTTGGACTTGGTTTGGCCATCGAATCCGTCAGAGTGAATTATGCATTGGTTCCCTTTTCAACCGGGTTCGGAACTGTGCACTCATTCGGAGTTCAATACTATTTTTGATTATTAACAACTGTTATGAATCAAATTAATCGTCTGGAAGAGCTTTATGATGATTTGAGTGAAGCCAATCCGGTAACCTTGTTTGTGGCTCCGGCAATCCGCTATACTCACAAAAAATCAGACTATCTCTATTTATTTTATAAAAAAATTCTCTCCTCCGCCGATTATAAAATTTCAGATGTAAGTGTAATCGGTCATCTAAAATTTGTTCTCTATCAGCTTTTCAAGAAAGATGTAATTCTGCATTATCATTGGATCCAATATTCGGGATTTTGGTCGGCCATGAGCTATTTTTTTAAGCTGATGTGCATCTATTTCTACGTGTTATTAGGCGGGAAACTTGTTTGGTCGGTGCACAACAAACTGCCTCCGGATTGTTCTCATGAATGGCTGCATTTCAAAATGAGGAAATGGCTTGCAAAAAAAGCCGATCGATTGGTTGTTGAATGTGAGTCTGCCGTGAGTGAACTCTCCACCTACTTCAATACATCCCCTAAAAAATTCAGGATATGGACTCATCCGGGATATCCACCTCAGTTGATGCCGCGGGCAGCCGCGATAGAAGCCATCAATCACAGATACCAGGTGAATATTAAGATCCAGGACCAGATTTTTTTGATGTTTGGTCACATAAGCCCTTATAAACAGATCGATAAAGTTTGCAAAATTTTCGCTGACGAACCTGTTCATAATAAACTGCTTGTAGTAGGTCCGGTAAAGAAGGGACAAATGCAGTATTATAAAACGATCCGGAGGACAACAAAAAAACTGGAAAATGTAATTCTGATCCCGCAATTCATCAGAGAAAATTGTGTACCGGAGTTTATGAACGCCGCCGATTATCTTGTTTTTAACTACCGGGAAGTGCTGACTTCCGGCGGAGTGCCGCTTGCCAAAAGCTACAACAAAACGATTATTCTTCCCCAAAAGGGTTGCCTTAGCGATCTACAGAATGACAATATCATTCATTTCAAAACACAGGATGAGTTGAAAGAAATTATTCGGGAGCTATAAAAAAGCATGTTTAAAAGCTTGTAAAAGCTCTTGCGGGATTGCGGGGGAATGATTATTCATTTATTGTTGGTTGCTATTGAACAACAACTGCCACTCAAACCTCATCATTCTATGAAATCACTTTTCATCATACTTGCCAGCTTTCTGCTTACAACCGGATTAATGGCGCAGGATTATGCCATCGAACAACTGGAAAATTCACCTCGCCATCATGAATGGGTGGAAGTGGAATATGACGGCCGTACCGTTCACAGTTTTGTAGCCTATCCAGAAACCAATGAAGAGACGTTAGCCGTAATCGTCATCCACGAAAACCGGGGTTTGAATGAGTGGGCGCGTAGCTTTACAGACCAGGTTGCCGCTGCCGGTTACATTGCCATTGCTCCCGACCTCCTCTCAGAGTTTAGTGAGGAATACACAAAAACATCAGATTTTTCTACATCTGATGGAGCCCGCGAGGCGCTCTACAACCTCGATCCCGAGCAAATCACGCAAGATCTCAAAGCCGTACAGGAATATATTTTAAGTGTACCCGCATCCAACGGTAACGTGGTTGTTGCCGGTTTTTGCTGGGGCGGATCTCAATCATTCCGCTTTGCCACAAATGATGATGTGCCCGAAGCATTTATGGTTTTCTATGGCTCCGCTCCGGAAGATGCTGCGGCTGTACAAAATATCAGCGCACCGGTCTACGGATTTTACGGAGAAAATGATCAGCGCATCAATTCAGGCATACCATACATCCAAAAGATGATGGAGGAGTCCGGTAAAACATACGAGTATGAAATCTATGATGGAGCCGGCCATGCTTTTATGCGTGCCGGTGATGATCCAAATGCTGACCCGGCAAGCAAAAACGCCCGGAATGCCGCTTGGGAGCGATTGAAAAATCTGCTTTCTGAGATTGATTGATTTTGATTTTCCAAGTCAAAGATTTCACTCATTATTGGGATTAACCGTTTCAATCCGGAATGCCATGATAGGCTTTCACAGAGTTGTAATCCGTCAGATCCAGCTTTCCCTGGATGCCATTCGCCAGCACGCCGCCGGGAATGAGTATATAGCGATATTCTCCTTCTTTCAAGAAGGCCTCAACACCTGAACCATCATAGGTACCAACAGATATCATAAGATTGCCCGGTATGGAAATATTATAATTGATGTAATCATTTCCACCTGAAAAAGGGATAGGATATATATGGTTTTCAAACTTGATATACATGAGTAGAACTCCGCCACTTTCTATAAACTCCTCTGTAAGCTCATTTACTTCCATTTTATGATACAAATAGGTAGAGCTATCATTTAAATTCCAATCCAATTGAGACCAATCTGAATAAATAATATCCACTGAGCCCGGGTCTCCTTTTTCTCCCTGCGGGCCTTCGGGACCAGTTAGACCTTCGGAGCCAGCTGGTCCGACCGGGCCTTCACAGGAGAAACCAGCCAATGCTATAATTATCAGAAATACAAATAAAGTTGTTCGATTTATTATCATCATGATATGATTACTTTTTTATGATTATTTATTTTTTTGATTCCGGAATCAGGGATTGATCTTATCAAATTTTAAAAGCCGGAAGACTCTTATTCTTCCGGCCAGGTGGTAACTGTGGCAAAACCGTCTCCATCCATAAATGAACGGCCTGTTCCACTCGGAATGATGTCTTCGACTCCACCATCATCAATCATAAATATGCTGTAGTGCGGGGAAGAAATGGCTCCATCTTCAGTAAAAACCCCGGAAAAAATGCGCATTGCCAAAGACGTTCCTTCCTTATCCTCATACACGGTTTCATTCTGACCATATATAGTAAATCTGTTTCCCTCACCCCCAACCATAAAGTCAGCCGGAATAGAAGTGGCATAAATTTTTCCATCAGATGGACTAACACTACGCCTTTCAACAATGACCAAAAATTCGTCTGGGTTTGAACTCAATCGAAAATATTCATCGATAAATTCGTGGCCCGGCTCATAGCTACCCGCATCGCTCGGAACATTTGTTTCAAGAAGTAAAAGAGGTGACATTACGACGGTTTTACCCACAGCACCCGATGACTTTTCTTGAGCTGTTTTCGAAAGCATGGCCACGATATCCGGTGGATTATCGCCCCTGTGAATAGGCATTTTGAGGTCATTTTCAATCACCTTCAGCATGTCCTCTCCCAACAGGTTCATTACTTCGACAGGAATTCCGTCTTTAAAGCGTATTTCTTCCTGATCATTTCCACTGTCTGTTGTATCACAGGAGAGTGTGAGAAGGGAAAAAGCAAATACTATAAATAAGCAAGAAAGTGTTCTGGTCATCCTTTGTGGATTAATGGTTTTTTGGACATTTTTCGGCATAAACCATTTTTAGTCCGGAATGCCATAAAAGGCTTTTACGGCTTGGTAATCTGTCAGATCCAGCTTTGCCTGTTTACCATTCGTCAGTACGCCGCCAGGAATCAGCACATACCGAAATTGCACATCATGAAACCAACTGGGAATGTCACAACATGATGACTCCACTGCAATGAGCAGGGTAGTATTTACAGGATCAATGGCAAAAGTTACCGGGTATGCACTTCCACTTGGGAGCGGGTAAATCCAGGCATCATCCAACGGACCGTTTCTCCTGTATACCAGCACCGTACCACCATTGTTGGAAAAATCCACAGAAATGTTGGAATCCTCTATTAACATTTGCCATTCTCTTGCAGTGTATTCCGTCCATTCACTATCAATCCATTCAGAATAGATGACGTTGGCGGTTCCGGGCTCGCCCTGGGATCCCTCCGGACCTGGCTCTCCTGCCTCTCCTTGTAAACCTTGCGGACCCGCCGGACCTTCCGGCCCTTCACAAGAGAAACATATAAGACCTATCATTATCGGAAGTACAAATAGAATTGTTCGTTTTATTTTCATGGTTTGTTTTTTTTTGCTGGATAGTTTTTGTTGTTGAGATTAATTCTTCATCAATTCACCCGCATATACCGGCTGTTTCTGAAGGCACCTCCCCCGCTTTCTCCATTGATGTAAAGAAAATCGCCTTCACAGCGGTATTCCACGCCAAAAGTTTGCGGCCCGAAAAAGCTCTCGAAATTGTCGGGACCATCCATAGATCGGCCGGCCAGGATGATCACTGTAGAGGATTCAATGTTAGGTTCTGGTACGCCATCCCCACTCATAAACATAGTAAGAAATGTATCGCCGGACGGACTGTAACGTCCCCAGACATCGCCATGCAGATTTACCCGGACCTCTGTTGTAATAGGGCCCGTGTTGCTTTGAAAGGTGGCCGACCAACTGTCGAAGGTATAGGTAAAATCACCTTCATTATCGAATGTAAGAAATGCACTGCCGGTAGCCTGCGTAAACTCTATTGGCATACTGGCCATAGAACCGCCTGGACTATACTCTCCGTTTTCGTAAGTATATGCGGCATCGAACTCCCATGAGCCCAGATAACAAGTATCTTGCGCATCAGCTGATGACAGGTTCACAAGTGCAAGAAGAAAAGTCAGGATAAAGCTAAAACGAATCATAATAAGTTGAGTTTGATGATATTGAATGTTGGTTGTTCGGGGGTGAGATACTTTTTGTCCCTGTTTTCAAATGCTTATCATATTTCAATTCTTTACTGGGGAAACCCGACATAAATCTACAGGCGAACCAATTCCACACGACGGTTCTGTTCGCGCCCGGCTTCCGTATTGTTGTCCGCAACTGGATGTTCTTCACCCATACCGATGGCTTCGAGACGGGAAGCATCAATGCCTTGTTCCACGAGGTAATCGCGAACGGCTTCCGCCCGGCTCTGACTAAGCTCCTGGTTGGATGATGTATTACCAACATTATCGGTATGTCCTTCAATACGTAACCGCAGATCAGCATGCTGCCTGAGCATTCCGAGAATCTCTTCAAGTGTTGCTGCAGAACCAGGTTGAATGCGATCACTCCCCGTCTCAAAAAGAATACCTCTCGTAGCTACACGTCCCTCAGATTCTAAGGAACTGTAAAGGTCCATACCACCTGCCGCCACCCGAATGTTGTCGATATATGTGGGATCTGCCCTGGCATCACACAAAACTGTAATCGCATTATGGCGGCCCAAATCTGCGTTCGGTACATTCACGATTCGCTCCTGATTAGCATATACTTTGATTGCCTCGCCGTCTACCTGCACCTCAACATGCATCAGATCTTCAGCCAGAGCCGGATGTGTATTACCCGTTCCTCCGCTGTTATAAACCCCTGAAATTTGGTTCGAATTTGTGGCATGCAAGCCTGACCCGTGAAAATGAGCGAACCGGAGAAACGGCGGTCCGCCCGGTCGATTGGGATAGAAGCCGCGGGCAGCCGGTTCCGCAAAGTAGATGGCTGTCCAGCCTGTATCAACGGAGCTTTTGGAGTCGTGAATATCGAACTCGAGGGTGAATCTGTCGGGCAAAGTTTCCGGCAGTGGGATTTCGAACTGGCACCCCTCCTGGAGTTGAAAGACTTTTTGATCATCCCAGTTAACGACTTCCATTGAGCCATTTCTAAAGGTCATACGATGCGGAAAATCGCCAATGGGAGTGTCGGAAAAATCGTCTTCAAAGAGAACGCGGCTGCCCGGTGTAAAGCCATAGCTCGTCGAGATGTTATTTCCAGATTCCGCCTCATCCTGTGCGTTAGCATCCTCTGTAATTGAACAGCTTATAAGAAACAGAAATCCTGAAAACAGGGCTGTAAACCAAAAAGTATTTTGTAATGGGGTATTGATTATTCTATGCATGATATTCGTCCGTTGACTTATAGTTTTTAGCGATAGCAGACTCTTCTTTTAATTCTATGGGATACAAACCGGAAAGACTCATTTTTTTAGTTGTTGATGGTTTATGGTATAATTAGATTTGTATTCTGTTACGTTTTGCATTGCAAAACATAGACCCAAAAGATCAGCAACATGCTTGATTTGACTTTTTAACCCTGCTTCTTTTTCGCAGCAACAAACCTGCGGGGTTTGGGTATTCATAAGCATATCCATTGATCATTCCGGATATCCGTTTAATACTAATACGTCATTATGAGCGAATAACTGACAAAGTTTTTTGAGCAGTATGAAAATAGAAGAAGTAACAGAACGGTTGACCGAGATAAGTAACGGTTCACAAGAAGCTTACAACAAACTGTTTCCCGTTGTATATGACCGTCTCCGCCACTTGGCCTACACTCAGATAGGCCGGATTTCGGCTTCGCCAGCGGAACATACCTGGTCCAAAACCGGGCTTGTACATGAAGTGTATCTTAAGATGGTACGCCACGACCAGATAGACTGGAAAGGCAGAACACACTTCTTTGCTGTTGCCTCACACTCCATGCGGCAAATCCTCATTGATCACGCCCGAAAAATGAGTCGACAAAAACGAGGTGGAGATAAAAAAGAGATTACTTTTATCGATGAAATAATGAAGGCAGAGTTTCAAGCCGAAGAGTTAATCCAGATTGATGGAGCTCTTAACAAACTGAACGATTATGACGAACGATTGGCAAAAATTGTGGAACTACGCTTTTTCGGAGAAATGAATTTTGAGGACATCGCTGAAGTCATGAATCTTTCCCCCCGAACAGTGTATCGGGATTGGGCAGTAGCCCGGGGTTGGCTCTATAAAGAGCTCAAAAAACAATTAATCTGATCCAGCCTAAACATTGTAGTTTAGAATTTTTGAGGATCGAGTCTTTTTGGAAGTGCAGCTTTAAAAATAAGTCCTTTCTTTTTTAAAGCGATTTTTACAATATCAACCATCAAGAAATACAATCGTCGGATTGATTTATGGTTCCGTTTGTAGGTTAAAAACCGAAAGTTACCTTCTCCAATTTCTATGAAAGTATGAAAGACAGTCAATGGGAAAAAATTAAAACCATTGTTGATACAGCAATGGTACTTGCTGGTGAGGAAAAAGAGTCTTACCTCAAAACTGCTTGTCAAGGCTCTCCCGATCTTCTTAAGGAAGTTCAGGAACTGCTCCGATCGATTGAGGAATCAGAAAAAATTAATTTCCTTGAACCGTTATCCGGCAGATACCAAGAACTTATTGTTGCTGATATGGGGAATAACGCGGAAAATACCTATACAGGAGCAACGTATATAGGGAAAGAATTCGGGGCGTATCGCATTTTAGAATCTATCGGTGAAGGCGGAATGGGAACCGTCTATAAAGCCGAACGAACGGATGGAGAATTTCATCACACAGTTGCAATTAAACTCATCAAGCAAGGGGTAGATTCCAAAGAGAATATCCGGCGGTTCAAGATGGAACGGGAAGTTCTTGCAAGGCTGAATCACCCAAATATTGCCCAATTGTTTGATGGTGGGGTCACCACCGAAGGGATTCCATACCTTGTTATGGAATTTGTAGATGGAGTTCCAATTGATCAATACTGCAACAAACATCGGCTCACCATTGACGAACGGCTCAACCTGTTCAAAAAGGTTTGTGCTGCTGTACAATATGCTCACAACAACCTTGTGATTCACCGGGATTTAAAAAACCAGAATATTTTTGTGAATCAGAATGGTGTTGTGAAAATACTGGACTTTGGTGTGGCAAAGCTCCTCGCCGATCCGCTTGACGGAACAACCCTTGTTGAAACGCAGCCCGGACAACGATTTTGGACTCCTCAATATGCCGCCCCCGAACAGGTAAAAGGGGCAGCCATCACCACCGCAACGGATATCTATACTCTGGGAATTTTGCTCTACAAATTGCTGGCTGATGCCTATCCACTGGATTTGAAGGAAAAAAATTTAATGGAGATTAGCAGGGCAGTCCAGGAAGAAGCTGCTGTTCCTCCAAGCAAAAAAATACAGCAAGAAGATTTAAAAACGTGTGCATACCTGCGGAGAATCTCTTCGTCAGAATTGGTAAAAACACTCTCCGGCGATCTTGATGCATTAACCCTCAAAGCCATCCGGAAAGAACCTGAATACCGGTACCACTCGGTAGGGCAACTCCTCGACGATCTCGACAATTATCAAAAAAAATTACCTCTTGTTGCCCGTAACGACACCATAAAATATCGCATCGGAAAACTATTTCGGCGTCATAAAATGGGGATTTCTGTTGCCGCTGTTTTTCTGATTCTGGCCATTGGCTTTGCTGTTTTTTATTCCTACCGCATTACGGCCGAACGTACACAGGCACAACTGGAAGCCGAAAAAGCCACAGAAGTAACAGAATTTATGCTGGGTCTGTTTGAAGCCGGAAACCCAAATGAGGCGATGGGTGATACACTCACAGCTCGTCACCTTCTGAGACTCGGCACAGAACAAGCCAGAGCACTAAACAGGCAACCAGAGGTACAAGCCCAGATGCTTGGTGTGATTGGTCGTGCTTATTACAGCCTTGCTCTCTACGAAAATGCCGATACGCTATTTACTCAGGCGCTTCAAATCAATCGACAAACCTACGGTGAAGTGCACCCCGAAGTAGCGAAAAGTCAACGAAACATAGCTGATCTCTACCGGGCGCAAGGAGTTTTCAACATAGCTGACTCACTTTATTCTGAGGTATTAGTCATGCAAGAAAATCTGTTTGGGAAGGATAGTCCGGAAATTGCTCAAACTCTAAACAGTCTTGCTATAACATTGCGCCATATGGGAGAATACGAGACGGCCGACTCCCTCTATAATAAAGCTCTGACAATACGAAAAACATCATTAGGAACTTCACACCCTCTTGTATCTGAAAGTTTAAGTGGCCTCGCAAGTACACGTTATTTTCTTGGAGATTATGAAACCTCTGAAAACTATTACCGTGAGGCGTTGCAGATCCAACGAAATACATTACCTGAAAATCATTCCAGGATTGCTACAACACTAAACGATTTAGGGGCATTGCTCGATTCCAAAGCAGACTATGAGGCTGCAGAATCTCTCTACCTTGAAGCGCTACAAATTCAGACCGCACTTTATGGAGATGTGCATCCATATGTCGCCTTAACGATGAATAATCTTGCCGTTACAATGGCAAATCAGGGTAAGATGAAAGAAGCACAAGAAACCTATCACAAAGTACTTGAGATTCAGCGAAAATTGTTGGGAGAACAACACCCAAGAATTGCGTTGACTCTTAACAACCTGGGTATGTCTTTCTATTTTAATGGAGATTATGCCAGTGCCGAACCTTATCTGCGCGAAGCGGTAGTAATGAGCGAGGCCATACTGGATAAGAATCATCCTGATGTTGGCTCAAACCTGAATAATCTGGCTCAAACTCTATTTAATTTGGGGCAACTTACAGAAGCATCCCAATTACAGGAACGTGCTGTTTCAATTCATCAAAGAGCTTTTACGAAACCACACCCCCGATTAGCCCGAAGTATCCACAATCTTGCGAAGATTAAAGTCAAACAACATTTATTTGCCGAGTCAGAGCGTTTATTCTTAGAAGCTTTAGAACAGCGTGTTGAACTTCTTGGAAATGATCATCCTGACACGCAGACAAGCTTCCGATATTTAGCTGAATTATATGATACTTGGAACAAACCTGAAAAAGCGGCCGAATATCGTGCTTTGATTGCCAGCCGCAACGACTAATAAAGCAGATTTTTTTGAAATGCTTTTCAACAACAGGTGATATCTGTTTCTGTTTTGGAAATAAATTGTATACGAAAAACAGCACTGAATCAGACCCGCAAACTTTTTAAAATTCACGGGTCCATAAAGACTAAGGCCGAAGTCTTCCAAGCATTCGTGGAAAAGGAATCGTCTCCCGTACGTGCTGCAAACCGCAAATCCATGCCACGGTTCGTTCCAATCCAAGCCCGTAACCAGAATGTGGAACCGACCCAAATCTCCTGAGATCGAGATACCACTCAAATACACTTTTATCCAGGTCTTCCTCTGCTATTCGTTCTTCAAGAACTTCCAGACTGTCTTCCCGTTGACTCCCTCCTACAATCTCTCCATATCCCTCAGGTGCAAGAATATCCATGCCCAAAGCCAGTTTATCCGTTTCGTCGCGCTTCATGTAAAAGGCTTTGATTTCAGCCGGCCAGTGAGTTACAATAACCGGAACATCATATTGCATCATTAAAACGGTTTCGTCGCTGCCGCCAAAATCATTTCCCCATTCAAAATTTCGGGCCGACTCTTTCCATCCCGGAATATTTCTGAGGTCTTCTTCGATCTGGTCCAATCGCGCGCCAATGTCTTTGATCCGCTGATCAATCTGGGCTTTTCTCCATTTTTTGGCCGAGCCGTGCTCTTTTTTAATCTCTTCGCGCTCTTTTGTGATTTCATCTTTTTCTGTTTCGCGGGATTCGGCCATCTCATCCAATAAAGCAGCAGTTTGATCACTTTTCAATTTATCCACCGCTTCGGTGTATGTCATTCGCTTAAACGCATCTGATGCTGTTTTTTCCAACACAGAAGTATCTCTTTCCAGTATTTTCAGCTCTTCCTGCCGTTTTTCCAGAACCGTGGAGACAACCGCCTTAATCATATCTTCCGCCAGATCCATATTCATTTCCAGATCATAAAAAGCCATTTCCGGCTCCATCATCCAAAATTCCGTCAAATGGCGCCGGGTTTTGGATTTCTCGGCACGAAAAGTCGGCCCGAATGTATAAATCAATCCATGGGCCATGGCAAGAGCTTCTCCATATAGCTGACCGGTTTGGGCCAGGTAAGCTTTTTCATCAAAATAATCGGTTTCAAAAAGAGTGGTACTTCCCTCGGCGGCATTTCCGGTAAAAATGGGCGAATCCATCTGCACAAATCCGCGTCCCTGGAAGAAAGTATGAATAGCGAAAATAATTTCGTTTCGAACCCTCATAGCTGCCCATTGCCGCTGACTGCGAAGCCACAGATGGCGGTTTTCCATCAAAAATTCCACACCGTGTTCTTTGGGAGTGATCGGGTAATTCTCGGCAATTTGAATCACTTTTACATCGGTTGCATGCAATTCATATCCGCCAATACTTCGATCATCTTTTATCACCTTTCCGGTGATCTCCAGTGAACTCTCCTGTTTTAGATGACCGGCCGCTTCAAATACTTCTTCAGAAACATCATCTGCCGCTACAATACATTGGCAAAGCCCGGTGCCATCCCGAACTTCCAAAAAGTGGATCGCCTTGCTGCTTCTGATATTATAAATCCAACCTTTTAGAGTTACGCTTTGATCCTGATGGTTGGCCAGACTCTTAATGTAAGTTATACTCATAAATACCTTCTTAAATATCTTTAGAATTGTAGATGGATGATCTGATGTAAAAATACAAGATACGCCGGAAAATTTCCTGATGGGCTAACAAAGTCTTTTTGATGATCTCAATTCACTGGAATCCATTTCCTCTTTTTATAAATAATAGAGAGATCCAGCTATAAAAGTTTGGTAGTAGCAACCATTATCAGGCAAGCATTTCATTAGTAATATCTAATTATAAAACGGTATCAGAAGTCTTATTTTTTAGTTTCCTTGACAAATTCATCAAGGTAAATACCCCCACAAATATATCTGAAAGCATCTTTTCATTAAAAAAAATTGAGTAGTGGCTTGTTCTCCAGTTGATAAAAAAACCCCTTTTGCAGGGCACAAGAAAATAAATGGCAAATACTTTTGGGTGATACTGATCTTGTGCTTTATCCCCTTCCAGGCACAGTCGCAAAATTCGGATATTACGCACATCTATACGAATTACAACGGCGGATGGAGTTCCGGTGTAGGAGCTTTAAACCCAACTCCAACGGATGACTCAAGTATCCTGCTGGGATTTACTGTAGGTGGTACAACCTATTCAACCGGGGTTAATAATACTATCCTGGAAAATTTACTGGGTGCCAGCTCTTATGAAAATACCGAATTCAGAGCCTTGCCTGTAGAAGAGATACAAACAGGTGGAAGTACCTTTATCGGAATTCCATACAGATGGCAGGGTGTTGTTCAGGAAGGAGGCGGATCGAATAGCGGATATCAAACATTACCCTATCAAAATTATATCTACTACTTAACAGATGGCGATCAGGGATTGGAGCTGGGAACCGCTGTATTTAATATAGCACAAGGCTTTAACTCAGAATATCCTGTTGAATCAATTGATGCAAATGAGATTGGCACTGAAACATCGCCGGATATTATTGTTACGCAAATGGGTGATCCCGGTGCGACCGACACCTTCAGGTTTGTGGATACTAACGGAACAACCGTTGGGAATGAAGTTCAGGTCGCGTTAGGAGATATTGATCCTGTGGGAGAATCCATTTGGGCATTTTTTGATCCCGGCACCTTCCAGTATACGGCAAGTCAGCCGGGCAATAGTAATCCTGCAGAGAATACGCGTGCCATTCGGCTGCGTGTTTTTGATCTGGCCGATTTTGGATTAAATGCTTCGAATGTCGATGACGTAACTACTTTTGTTCATATTCTCGGCGGGCAATCTGATGTTGCTTTTGTAGGATCCTACAATGAAAATACCATTACGTTCGTCTTATCCGATTTGGAAATCACGAAAGAAATTTCTCCAACAGGACCGGTAAGTTCCGGGAATACGATTACGTTTATCGTGGAAGTGACCAACAATGGTCCTTCAGATGCCACAAATGTTGTCGTAGAAGATCAGTTGCCCAGTGGATATACCTATCAAAGTGATAATTCCGGGGGATCCTATAATTCTTTGACAGGTGAATGGAATATCGGCTCTCTTGCAAATGGAGCAAGTGAGACATTAGAAATTGTGGCTGTAGTTAATGCCTCTGGCAATTACGAAAATTCAGCTACTGTTACGGGAGATGAATCTGACCCTAACCAACTAAATAATACAGATACAGCTTCTTTGGCAAGTGTTTCCCTAGAATTAACCGGTGGCCCTTGCTGGCGGATGCTTTCTTCTCCCGTTGATGGTTTGACCTATGCTGAAATGCTGGATGGACTTTGGACGCAAGGGGTCGCCGGGGCTGAGTATGAACAGGGGGATTCCAATGTATTTGTCTGGAATAACACCGTTTCTGATAATGAAAGCGGATGGATTGCCCCCACCACACTCAACCAGGAGATTACTCCCGGCACCGGATTTCTCATCAGTGTGTTTGCCGATGACGACTATGATGGTCCCGAGAAGCCTGAAGATCCATTTGCCAAAACCATCTCTCTGTTAGGAGCGGCTCATCAAGGAGATGTCACTCCTCCGATGAACGACACCAACGGCGGGTGGACTCTTGTTGGAAATCCTTATGCCAACCCCATTAGTTTTTCTGCCTTAACGACCGACCAACTCACAGGCGCTGCCTACGTTTATGACCGTAATTATAATGGAACCGGTGGATGGCGAAGTACGGACACGGAAAATTATGGAGATCTGATTGATGGAGCTATTGCTTCGGGACAAGGCTTTTTTGTCCAAAATAACGGAGACGGATCCCTCACCTTCACAGA
The DNA here is from genome assembly GCF_021462415.1 of Rhodohalobacter sp. 614A. NCBI lineage: Bacteria > Pseudomonadati > Balneolota > Balneolia > Balneolales > Balneolaceae > Rhodohalobacter > Rhodohalobacter sp. 614A. Next base: position 1,890,295 of record NZ_JAKEDS010000001.1, on the reverse strand, counting down.
AGCCACCCAAACAACCGGTGGACAGTTTTATGGCAAAAAGAACGAATTGCGAGATTTTGTACGATTAGAAGTACGAGGGCCATCCGGTGTCAACTCCCTTTGGATTCGATTCTCTGACCGTGGCTCTGAAGAGCGCGTGTATGGAGATGCAATTGAGCTTCAACCGCTTTCTGAAGAATATGCTTTATTTGCCTCTCGAAAAGTGGATGGCACTCTCTCTGATATCGGTCATTTTCCCATGCCGACTGAAGAAATAAATATTCCTGTTTCCGTTCAGGCTACACAACCCGGAACTTACTCCATTTCCGCAACAGACCTGGATATTCCTGTTGGCACAGAACTTTACCTGTACGATCAACACACGGGAGAATCGGTTCCGATTACTTCCTCTCTTGACTATTCCTTTACCCTTTTGCAACAGGAGAAAACTTCACCTGATACGGAGGGAATCGTTCCCTGTACGGCTACTCCACAACAGGCTAAAACCACCGTGGCGGCTGATCGGTTTTTGATTACGACTCTTCAGAATAATAGTACAAGCGAATTGCCAGAAGACATTCGTCTCAAACAAAACTTCCCAAATCCGTTCAATCCTTCTACCATTATTAGTTATGAATTGCCACAGAGTAGCACCGTACGCCTGGAAATTTTTGATATGATTGGGCGACAGGTTGCTACACTTGTTGATGGAATGATAGAAGCCGGAGAACATCAGGTTAATTTTGACGCTTCCCACCTGACCAGCGGAATTTATCTATACAGGCTGACTGCTATCGGATCTAATGGCAGCCAACAGGTTTTCACCAGGAAATTGACAGTCGTTAAATAAATAAAAGGCGTTTTCGTATCAAATGAGAACGCCCAAAAGCTTCACTTCAGTCAATCAAATTGTGCTGAATAGCGTATCGGGTAAAATCAGCATCTGTCTCAAGATCCAGCTTTTCTTTTGCCCGATTCCGATAGGTATAAACGGTTTGAATGGTAATTGAAAGTTGCTTCGCAATTTCTTTGATGGTTTTTCCCATAGCAATCAAGCAAAATACCTGAAACTCACGATCAGACAGCTCCAGATGTTTTTTAAAGCCCGAACTCTGGATGTACTCGGCAAGCTGGGAAGCTACTTCCTTTGTGACATACCTCCGGTTTTGGGATATAATGACCCGAATGGCTCTAATCAATTCGCTGGTAAGATTTTCTCTGTCTTTTGAAAGATATCCTGACGCTCCAGCCTTATATGCCCGAACAGCATACCTCTCCTCGGGATGCATACTCAGCACAATAACCTTTATTTTGGGATAATTGATTTTTATATCCTTCAATACATCCAGGCCGTTTTTATCCGGAAGGGTAATATCAAGAATAACCACATCGGGTTGCTCTGCATGGATCTTTTTCAAGAGTTCCGAAGCATTAGAAGCTTCATCAACAATTTTCATGTCGATAGCTTCTTTTTGAATACGGTTTTTTAGTCCTTCACGAGTGAGTACATGATCGTCAGCTACTACTATCTTTATCATATCTCGGGGTCAGCGCTTTAACATTTTTTGACGAATTAGTGGGGAGTTCAATAAAAAAAGTGGTTCCTGCCAATTCCTGGCTTTCCAACCAGATAGCTCCTCCATGAGCTTCAACAATTTCCTTTGAAATCGACAGACCGAGGCCATGGGATTCTTCATTATCTGTGCCACGCCTTTTTGATGAATGGGAATGAATGTCGAATATTTCATCTATCTTTTGTTCTGGAATACCTATACCGTAATCAGTAATCGAAATGAGCATTGATGAAGGCTTTTTTTCAGCTTTCACCTCAATGGAGGTATTTCTCGGGCTAAATTTTATAGCATTGTCAATTACGTTATTTATCACCCTTGTCATCTTATCCTTATCCATATAAGCGTTAAGTTTGGCTGGGCATTCAAGATGAATGGTTTGATTTTTTTCGTTTGCCTTCAACTGAAGAAGATCAACACAGTTTTGCAAAAATGAGCGTACCGAGACTGATTTTTTTAATACGGGGATTCGCTTAAAGCCATTATTTCCGGTTTTATGAAGGTTAAAATTCAAGATTTCCTTCATAAGTTTGAGGGATTGGTTGGTGGTACTATGAATAAGACCCGCCCATTTTCGATGTTCTTTTCCTAATGTTTCATCACCTTTCATAACTGCAGAAATTTCCCGAACACCCGATAACGGGCTTCGAAGATCGTGACTGACAATACTCATTATTTTTGATATCGCCCTATTTTGTTCCTCAAGCTGCAGATTTTTTTTACGAATGGCATAATTCAGATCTTTTAACCGCAAGACGCTTTTTTGGGAATTTTTCCAGCTTCTCCACACCAGAAAAAGAATAGCCAATGCCATCATTGATATTACAAGTATAAAAATGAAATAGGCGTTGCGTAGTTGGCTATCTGCTTCCATCTGCTCAAGGTGATGTTGATTCTCAAGCAATTGTATTTGACTGTTTAAATCGAGTGTGACAAGTTCTCTTCTGGATTCATACACAGAGGTTTGTAACTCCACATATTGATGGTAAACCTCATAAGCCTGCCTGTAATCTCCATTATTTTCCAACCATTGCCAGGAAGCTTTTAGCCATCTTCTTTTCCCGGTCTCACTCGTATTGGAATCCAGCCACGTTTTCACATTGTTGAGTAATGTGTCGGCTTCAATCATTCGCCCAGCGTTAATGTAAAATTCTGCCAGGTAAATTCTCATAAACTGTGCGTGTTCATCGGCAAAGCCCGGTTGCAGATTTATGCGGATACTCTCTTTCCAGAATTCTTCAGCTTTTTGTTGTTCACCTACTTTGTAAAGCTCATTTGCATAGTTACCCAGGGCAACTCCTTTTGCCATTTCTATAAAATGGCGATTCGCCTCCGTTTTAGCCTTTTCCTCCAGTTCAGTATCAATAACATCTAAAGAGAGGTTTATATAAGACAGAGCACTGTCTGACTGGCTTACTTCCGAATAAGCGGATGCAATATTTTGGAAATACTGGAATTTCTTTTCTGAATACGAAAAGTTGGATGAATCTTCACATACTTCTGTGGCATTCCAGGCCTTATTCCGGTAATCAATTGCATTATGATAATTCTCCTGCATGTAGCTTACCGTAGCCAATCTTCCCAAATATAGAGAAGCAAGGCATGGCGTCTCATCCACATTGATCATTTGCCAGCCCTGGAGCAAATATTGTATGGATGTACCATAAAGTTTTTTCCTTCTTAATACATCCACCTTTCCAAGAATTGCATAGAGATAATGCCTCTGTACGGCCGGATCATCACTTTTATTTTCAAAAAGCTGAAGTGTACGGTCGGCATATCGGAGTGCCACATCAAAATTTCTTCTGTATATATGGTAATACATCGCCGCCATATATTTTCTATACTCGTCCGAAAAACGTGCTTCTTCCCTCTTCGGTTTCATCCTTAAGATAAAGCCGACAGGATCCGGGTTTTCGTTGATTACAAGACTATCTACCAAAGCGTTTATTTGTTCAACTTCTTGCATCACCAAGGCATCGGATGGCACTTGATTTTGAGGAGATTGGCAAGCCGTTCCAAACAAAACCAATACAACCAGGATCCCCGCAAGACCGGTAGAAGTCCTAAAATGATAATCGGTTTTAAAAGCTTTAAATAAGGGTATCTGCATAGCGCCTCTAAGTCATTCTGCCCAATGTAATAAGAAGCCAGGCAACTCTACGAATCCCCTAACATTTTTTGACATTCTTTTTTTCAAACTGAACTACATCATACCCCAAAGAAATAAAATCTTATGTAATAAATTTTATGACACTCAATTTCAGAATTACTATGTCATATGTTCGGCTTAGAAAAAGTTAACATTTATCGAAAGTATCAACTCATAAAAAATGTCTTTTCATCTCAGTTAAACTGCACGATCAAAAGATAGACTTCAACTTTGATATTTCAAGATCAATAGTTTTCAAAATTCAATATTTCGACATGGATAGTCTAATGAAGAGATTAAATAAAGAATATATTCAGATTTTTACTGGTTTGACAGTATATGACCGGCCCGAGAGGCTTCACAAGATTAGGCGCACATCTTTTTTCAGCGTGGCTTCGTTGTTGATGGTTCTCGCCTCGATGGTGACGGTTGTGCCCCAAGCCCATGCACAGCTTGAAACCGTTTCTGGCGGGAGTTTTCTGGGTGATTTACAATCCACAGATTTCGATGATCAGACTGGAACGTTACAGCTCTTCGATTCGGATTTGGGAATACTGACCGGTATTGAAATCACTTATTCAGGTTTCGGCGAAACGGTGATAAATGTTTCTAATCTCGCAGGATCTGGTTCAAGTGCTAATGGAAGTGTCGCAACCTCATTAAATATGTTTTATACGTCTACCAATCCTGATATCGACGAGGTAATTCTAACAACTCCAAACGTAAACACTGCCCCTACTAGCTATTATGATTGGGAGGCCCCTTTGGAGATAACATTCTCTTATCCCATTTCTAATCTTGAACCAGGTGAATCAGTGAGTTCTGGTACATTAACACAAAATGTAGAGGATAATACAGAATCCTTCAGCCCCTCTTCCGGTGATTTCGGTGCCTTCCAGAATGCTGGCGGAGGAACATTCGAGGTCACCTGCTTTTCTGGTACTTATCTAAATACTGCTCTTACTGGTGGTAATAACGAATCAGATCAAGTGACCAGTGCCGGTTGCGGGATGGAAATTACGTATACCTACTTACCTAGTCCTACAAACATCACCATCACTGAAGGCCCTTGCTGGCGTACTATCTCCTCACCTGAAGAACAAAGCTACGCAGACTTTTTTGGCGCTTTTGAAACAGGTGGCACAAACTACGGCGGCCTTTGGACACAAGGAAGTGGTATCACCGGTGCTCGTTCTTCTACCGGAGGTGCAAATGTATTTACATTAAACAGTGACGGAACTGATTGGACCCCTGTTACCAACTTGAACGCAACCATGCCGGCCGGTACCGGAGTGCTTATCTCTGTATTTGAGCAGGATGAGTTTGAAAACGCAAGCTCAGCCGGATTTCCAAAAGTAGCCGATTTCGGTGATATTAGCAGCCCCACCAATCTCACATTGGGAACCCCCAATGGCACTACCAGTGCAGGCGCCGGGTTTAGCATGTTAGGAAATCCATTTAACACTGCCATTGACTTCAACCTTTTATATGAGAATGCCACAGGTATCCAGCAGGCCGCTTGGGTATACGATCGCAACGCTGATGGCGGTAGTGGCGGATGGGTCTCCACCAACGATGCGGGACTCGGAGACTTAACGGATGGCATTATCGCTGCCGGCCAGGGATTTGTTGTGCAAAATACAGCGATTCCTGGCACACCCAGTGTTGACTTTCAGGACCCTGTTAAAATTCCCAAAACCGGAACATTTTATGGGAAAAAGGCTGATAAGCCGGACCACTTGCGCATAGAAGTTCGCGGAGAAAATGTTTATAACTCAGCTTGGGTACAGCTTTCCAATAACGGTAGCATCGCTGAAATTACCAGTAGTGACGTTGTACAGTTTTATCCCTTTGAAGAAGATTATGCTGTGCTTTCTACTGTAAAACAAGGAGAAATGATGGATATCGGGCATTTCCCTTATCCCAGCGAACAGGTAAGCATTCCCCTTTCAATTGAAACCACTTCTAACAAACCGATGACTCTGAGCCTTACCGATTTGAAGATTGGGGTAACGGCACCACTCTACTTGCATGACACCGTTACCGGAGAAAGCATAGAGCTGACCGAGGGAGCTGAGTATACCTTCACCCCAAATGGTGCTCCGGCCAAAGCTATTGTGGGCTGTTTGACTGCCCCCACAGGCTTAACCAGGCCTGCAGGTGTGAACAAAAATACGGGTCCCCGCTTTTTAATTAATACTCAGGCAAGCATCAACAGCGGATCGGAACAGCCATCGGCCTATGATCTGCAACAGAACTATCCAAACCCGTTCAACCCAACTACACAGATAACCTACCAGCTTCCACAACAATCGGAGGTTACCCTTTCAGTTTATGATATGGCAGGTCGTCATGTATCCACACTTGTTAATGAAAGTGTAAACGCGGGAACCCACACGGTGGACTTCGATGGGTCTCGCCTCTCCAGTGGTGTTTACATGTACCGCTTGCACGCCGGATCAACTGTACTTACCCGTAAACTGACACTGATTAAATAAGAGATCAATAAAATGAAGAAATTACACATTGCACTTTTGGTTTTAGTCATTATTGTAGCGGCAGTATTTATACTTCCGGAACTGGCATCAGCCCAGCCACCACCACCACCAAGCAAACCCGAACAGACCCCTATTGATGGCGGTTTGTTTCTTCTTGCAGCAGCTGGCGGTGGATATGCTATTAAAAAGCTTCGGGACAAGAAAGCTTAACAGAAAAGGTGAAGCCGGCAATAGATATCTCTCATTGCCGGTAAGCCAGATATTGATCCCCTTATCATCACTTGAGTTCGGGATAAGGTAGAAGCATTAAAATCACTTCGTCATCTTGAGCGCCCCGAAGGAATCCCTTCGGAACAATTCCGCGATGGTATTTTTCCACCGGAATGAAGTCGAAATATGATGTTCGACTTCATTGACGTTGTTGATTACATTTATCCCGTACTCTTTTTACTTTATGAGGCATTTCCCTGAAAGCAGTTGAATTCTGCTTTTCAAATTAGATACACTGACTAATCTTTCTTTTATCTGATGTAAGTTCTAAGTGTATTTTCGACTCCGTTCCGACCCAAAAAAGAGGCCGAAACTACGCTCAAACTGACAATTCTCAATAGATTTCTATTGAGTCCATATTATTTTGCTTGTACTGAAAATCTACTTTCGAACATCAAGCAAAAAGATCTACTTCCACTCGATCCGAGGCCATTATTTTTTCTCAGGTACAAGCAAAATTTCTGAATACATCGAAGGATCAAAAAAGTCTTTCGAAAAGTTTTGCAGATCACCGGAATTCACTTCATCGATATTCTCTACAAGTTCATCGAGTGTTACATAACGATTAAAGTAGATTTCACTTTTTGCCATCCGGGTCATCCGGTTACTGGTATTTTCCTGTGACAGAAGAAGCTTACCTTTTAGATGTGCTTTCGCTTCCTGTAATTCTTTATCACCCACTTTTTCGTTCTGCATCCGTTCAAATTCTTTATTGATCAGTTCACGCACATGGGGCACATAATCTTTATCGGTGCCGATATACACTCCAAAAAGCCCGGAATCGAGATAAGACTGGTTGAATGGTCCAATAGAATAGCAGTACCCGTATTTTTCGCGAATGTTTTGATGAAGCCGGGAACTCATCCCTCCTCCTAAAAGCGTATTGGCCAGCAGCAATAGGTATTTATCGGGATGATCGTAATTCAGGGCGCGCCGGCCCAGAATCATATGAGCCTGTTCAATCGGCTTGGTAATTTCTTTTTGGGTAACTTCATACGGAGGTAACGGCTGTTCTTCATTCACGGTAGGCTTAGACATCTCGTGATCCAGCAACCGGGTAACTGCATGCACTACTTCCTGATGATCTACATTTCCGGCCACAGCTACCAGCAAATTATCCGGCTGATATCTCTCTTCTATATAATCAAATAAACTCTCACTGGTAAACGACACTACCGTATCCTCAAACCCTAAAACCGGTCTGCCAATAGGATGATCCGGAAAAATCTGATTACTGAATTCTTCAAGGATGACGTCGTCAGGGCTGTCCTTATACATTTTCATCTCTTCCAGCACAACGTTCTTCTCCTTCTGCATTTCCTCTTCCGGAAATGTGGAGTGGCGAACCATATCACTCAGTACGTCTATCGCATCTTCCAGTTTGCTGTCCAGGCACCGCGCATAATAACATGTGTACTCTGTGGAAGTAAAAGCGTTAAGATAACCACCCACCGACTCCATACTTTGGGCAATTTCAAACGCTGAACGGTTTTCGGTGCCTTTAAAAAGCATATGCTCCAAAAAGTGAGTGATGCCCGCTTTGGCGTCCGGTTCATTACGGCTCCCGGTTTTTACCCAGATACCGGCAGAAATACTTTTAATACTATCTATATGTTCGGTAACTATTTTAAGGCCGTTTGGCAGAATGGTTTTTTGAACACTTTGTTTGGTGTCAGTAATCGTCTGTGTCATAAAATGGGTTTAAATCTCAATCATTTATTTGAGCAAAAAATACGAAGAAGCAAGGTTAATAATAAATCGGCAAATAAACGCATTGAATTCGAGCCATATGCTTCTTAATTAGCAGGTGAAAAAGACAACTCAACTATGATATGAAAGGTCTTCTCCTAAGAGATTCTTCGTTCTGCCTTCCTCACGGTTGGCTTCACTCTGAATGACAAGATCACTGAAAATTCTGTCAAAGCAGCGACAGGCAGAATCCTACCTTATATCCATTCCTGATATGCCGCTTTCATACACCCCAAATACACTGTCATCCCGAACGAATGTGAGGGATCTCCTGATGCTTCCCTTGCCCGACAAAATCGTGCTTCTACCATTTATAAAAGCAGATATTTATAAAGTGTCTCGAAGGGATCCCTTTGGGATGTTCAATAAGGAAGGACGAATTCATTCTATACATTTTTACCATTTTTAAATTCAAATTCACGTTAAACATCAACCTTTTCTGTAACAAATCACGAAGACAAGCCTCCTTAAAACACATTAATATTAAAATTCGCTAATAATATTATTTCTTTTTTAGGCTAAACCATTGCTTATTAAATGGTTAGAAGAATTTGCAAATTAGAGCATTCTATGCCAGCATTAATTAATATTAATATTGTTGATGTTTTAAAAATTAATTACTGATATTTGTTAGTTCAGCTGTTATTTACAGCCTGGAAATAAGGATGTAAGCGGATTTTCAGCAAGAATTTTTAATATTAATTTTTTTTAATAAATTAGTTCTTAGAAAGTTGGCTCTATTATCTATAATATTTGACAGACTAAACAGAGAGATACCGAGTTTAGATTCTTCAAACCAAATGGATTCGTATCTTGCGATTCATTTGCTCAAATTCAGATAATATTGTCACTTCTTCGAAACATTTTTAAATTTTAACAAATAACGATCTAAACCATAAATAACCAAAAGGTGAATTAAAATGGGTCAACAACAACTCTTACTCGTAATTCTGGTAACCATTATTGTGGGTATCGCCACTGTGGTTGCTATCAATATCTTCGGAACAGCTGCCGACCAAGCGAATATTGACGCTGTTCGACAGGATCTAATGGCTGCTTCAGTTCAAGCACAAGCTATTTGGACAAGACCAACATTAATGAATGGTGCAAATAGAGATTTTCAGAATGTTACTGACAATACAATTTTGGCTCGACTTAACATTCCTGGAGTTTTAGCAGCAGATAGCTCAAATGTTGAAAATGAAAATGCAACATACACTGCTGAGGCTACAGCAGCAGATGCAATAGAAATCGATGGAATTCCTGAGAGTAACCCAAACATTACCTTAACAGCAACTGTTCAACGAAATGCAACTACAGGTGAATGGGAAGTTACTATAACAGAGCAATAGCAGAGTTTAAATAATTTGTTTAATTTAATTGAGGCAATAATATTATTGCCTCAATTCTTTTTTTTTTAAGCATATAACTTAATCACATGGGACAACAACAATTATTGTTGGTGATATTAGTAGTCATCGTCGTTGGTATATCAACGATTGTTGCTGTTAACGTCCTTGGGATAGGAGCTGATAATGCAAACAGAGACGCAATGCGTCAAGACTTGGTTACCGCTGCCAGCAACATTCAACCCCTTTGGGAGCGTCCATTGATGATGAGTGGAGCCGGGCGTGATTTTAATAATCTAACAATTGGTTCAATATTATACCGCTTAAATATACCTGGCGAATTAGCTATTGATAGCACATCTGTTGAGAATGAAAACGGACTATACAGAGTCAATATTGAAAGTTCTACAAGTCTAAGTATTACTGGAGAACCCAGATCAGGTGGAGGTAATATAGAAATTACTGTCTCCAGAGACTCGGAGACAAATCAGTGGATGTATAGCATTTCAGAGCAGAGTGCAAGTAACTAATAAATATTCATTCATTGGCAGTTTTAAATAAGAACTCATAGAAACAAAATGCCTCAATTCCGTTTCTTAGGAAAAACACCCCAGGGTAAAACCGTTTTACGTGAGTTTGATGCGCCGACCAAAAAGGCCGCAAAAGAGAGAGTATATAAATTAGCCCAAACCCGGTCTTTAAAAGTAGACTCCATCGACGAAAAAAAATTATTTCTGTACCGGGTCCGCAGAAATGGCAGCAAACCGATAGACGGAGAACAGGAGGCCTATTCCTCTGAAGATGTAGAACGCGCCCTTGTAAAAATGGGCTATCGCGTAGACTACGTGCGCAAAAAATGGTTTGATTTTAAGGGTTTGGTGCCCAAAGACGAGGTAGTTACTTTTATTCGCCTTTCGGCTGACCTTTTGCGGCAAAAACTGCCCTACGACCAGATTTTAACCCTTCTTTATGAAGACACCACCAACCGTTCTATGAAGGAGGTTATACGGGCCATTCAAAAAGACCTCCGGGATGGTAAGGAAGGTGCAGAAGTATATGGCAAACACAAAGACATCTTTGGAAAGTTTGCGGCCTATATGCTGGGTGTTGCTTCTACAAGCGGTAATATGGCAAGCGTATTTGAAAGTACGGCAAAATTTGTGGAGCGGGATGCCGACTTCAAAAAAAATCTGAGGCGGGCACTGTTTATGCCAACATTTACACTTCTGGCCGTGATTGCCACATTGCTGTTTTTTGTTGGATACGTATTTCCTATTACCGCTGAAATGTTTCTTGAATTTGACATCGAACTGCCGCCCCTTACAGCCCAGGCGCTGGCCATCAGCTACTGGCTTCAGGACAACTGGTTTCTTGTTACCCTGGCACATATCCTTCCTTTTGTAGTTTTATACGTTATGTGGAAAAACCAAAGGGGGCGTTTGCTTCTTGATCGTCTTCTCTTAAAAATCCCTGTTATCGGAGAATTGCTACATAAAACAAGTATTGAAATTTTTTCTCGAGTATTTCATACTCTTTATAGTGGTTCGGGGCAAAATATTGAAGTAATACGAATCGCCGCAGAAGCCTGCCGGAATACCTATATCGAAAAGCAAATTAAAGAAGTAGCCATTCGCAGAATGCTTGAAGACGGAGCCGGGCTAATTGAAGCCCTCGAAGAAACAAGAGTATTCCCAAAAAGTGCACTTAGCCGTTATCGCCTTGGCGCCGAATCCGGTTCTCTGAAAGAAAATTCGGGCCAGCTAGCCGATTATTACGAAAAGCAGACAACCTATAAAATGGAATCGGTGATTAATTGGATTAATCTTTTCATTAATTTAATTATTTTCCTTGCTCTTATTTACATCACGATTGTGTCTTCTGAAGCGGCTATCATTAAACCGAATTACGGTAGCGGCGGATATGGAGTATAATTCTCTCTTGAGTGAGTATAAGTACGGCCATGCTTCGGGGATCTTGTAATCCCACCGGAAATTCCGCTTTTATCGTTTGTCTGGATACGAAGACCTCCTTCGTATCCCTCGGTTCGGTTCTACCATTCTTTAATGTGAGTTCGATATAAAATTTATTGTACATCGTCAGGTTGAGCGTCGTTTCTACTTTTTTTAGTCGGAACGGAGTCGAAAACACATTTCAACTTCCCCGGCTGTTTGGGACAAGCTATTTCGAAGTAAAAGCAAAGAACTTCTGTTCAACATGAAAAGTAAACCTTGATTGGCAGAGGTATAACGTTTTGAACACAGCACGGGAGAAATCGCAGTATCGGCTCACTTGGGAGTCATCATGTTGTGAATCTGTGTGCAAATCGTGCCTCCGGAAGTAATCACAGTTGAGAGTTTTTTTGGTTACTTTTGGCGGTCCAAAAGTAACAAGACAAAACCAATACAAGTCTATGTGATGCATTATGTTTAAAATCTGTAATATTAAGCGGAATGCAGACAAATACAGAGAGCCACGAATATATCCCATACCGAGGGTATCATCTTTTGTGTTGTATTTGTACGTTTAGCGTAAAGTTGATCTGTGAACCCTGAATTTTATTTTAGTTTGTATGAGAGATAAAGAGAAACTTATCAATGAGGTTATAGCTCTTCCTGTTAAAGATAAAGCAGAGATAATTGATCTTCTCATTAAGAGCCTACACGTGCCTGATGAGGCTATTGATCGTCTTTGGAAAAAGGAAGCCGAAAGCCGGATAAATGCTTATCAGGAAGGAAAGATTTCATCCGTATCGGTTGAAGAAGCGATCTTGAAGTTTAAAAATCGGTAATTTTGGAAATACGATTGTTAACTCCAGCAGAGAAAGAACTGGAAGATGCATTCGATTTTTATGAAAAACAGATTCGTGGATTGGGTTCTGAATTTATCGATGACATTCTCGCTGCCTTTAAAAGAATTCGAACAAATCCCACAGCATGGACTCCCTTTTCAAAGCGAACACATCGATGTCTGACAAACCGCTTTCCTTATGGAATAATCTATCAAATTATAGATGAAAATCTCATATTGATAGTTGCTATTGCACACCTCCACAGAAAGCCTGGCTATTGGAAAGATCGGATTGAGACATGAATGTATTTTCTGGTTACAATGGTCTCCTTCGTAATCCTTCCCTGGAGGTTCTGCTTTTATATTACGTTACGCTGTTGGACTTCCAATTCTTAAGCCTTGATTGGTGTATTTATGGTTTGAAACAAAGCGCCGGAGAAATCACAGCTGAGAGTTTTTGGTTACTTTTGGCGGTCCAAAAATAACAAGACAAAACCAATACAAGGCTATGTGATGCATTATGTTTAAAATCTGTAATATTAAGCGAAATGCAGACAAACGTAGAGAGACGGGATGGAGTTGAAAGATCTTTTATAAAGACAAAGGCTAATTTTATGAGATATCCCCCGCCCTGGAAACGCGTTTATTCAATTTATCAACCTCATTTCATACTTTAAACTCTGAATAAACGTTTACTTGTAAAGTGTAAAAGCAAACCGCTTCTTCTTTACTGCATTCCCATATCAATCGGTCTCAATACTTAATTACTCAAAAAACGCTTATATTGTAAATAATTGAATATTAAGTATATTATTAGGTCTACAGGATTCAGGTCACCCTTCACATTATTGGCTGTAAGGCACACTTCATTGCAACATGAACACCGTTAAAAAAAATAACTTCTTCGTTCGAAAACGGCTTGGAGAAGCTCTTATCGAAAGCGATATTATCAGCCGTGAGAATCTGGAAAAGGCTATAAAAACCCATCAATCAGAGCCAGCTTCTATTCGCCGGCGCCTCAGTTCCATTATTGTTGAAGATTTTGGTGCAGACCGCCATGAAGTAATGAAGACGATCTCCCGTCTTTATGCTTTTCGGGAGGTATTGCCAAATGGTTCCCCTTCAAAAAAATTGATAGAGAACATCCGAAAAATGATGGATGAAATTCCTGAAGAGGTTGGGGATGAAATGATCTATCGTAAAGCGGTACCCTTTAAAGCCGATAAAGATCTTATAATTCTTGCCGCTGCAGATCCAACAGACCCTCAGCTTTCCATCATTGCTTCTGAGCTGCCCTATAAACTTTATGAATTAACCTATTGTAAACAGGAAACGGTTGAATTCATTATCAATAAAGTTTATGAGCAGAGAAACGAGTTTCTCAGAATTCTGGATGATATTGAATACGAAGAGCCGGAAATCACAGAAGAAGAGCTGGATGAGGAAGAACTTGATGCCGAGATTAATAAAAGCATGCTTAACTCCCTTGTGGAGGGTATGCTGGTTGAGGCTGTTCGAAAAGGCGCCAGTGATATTCATATTATTCCCGGTAAAAAAAATATGACGGACATCCTTTTCCGTTTGGACGGCCGTCTCAGGGTGTGGCATACACAGCCAAATATAAAACCTGAAGCCCTGTCAGCTGTCGTAAAAGACAAAACAATGAATGTGGACCGTTTCGAAAGAGATTCTACACAAGATGGTTACATACAACGTAGAATTGATGCCACAAATATTCGGTTCCGCGTATCGATCATGCCAATGGTAGGCGAAGAGTTTGAGCGTAAGTTCGAGTCTGTTGTTATCCGGGTATTGGACGATAGAAAGGTTATTACGGACCTTAACAAGCTTGGTTTGCAGGAAAAGGCTCATGAAGATTTTAACAAGGCCATTCATCAGCCTTCCGGAATCGTTATAATCACTGGCCCGACGGGATCTGGTAAATCGACCACTTTGGTTGCTGCGTTACATACGGTTATGAGTTCTGAATTCAATGTTTTGACAATTGAGGAACCCGTAGAATACCTGATTAAGGGAGCGCGCCAGTTAAAAATTTCAGAAAACATGTCCTTTGATCAGGCAATGCGCGGAATCTTGCGGCATGACCCTGATATTGTACTCGTAGGTGAGATTCGGGATCTCAAAACGGCAGAAATTGCCATTAAACTTGCCAATACCGGTCACCTTACCTTCTCCACACTTCACACCAATGACGCCCCCAGTGCCGTATCGCGTTTGTTTAAAATGGGTGTGGAACCTTTCCTTATTGCCAATGCCATTAACCTGGTGATGGCTCAGCGGCTTGTCCGAAAACTCTGCACTCGCTGTAAACAGCCTTTTGATAAAGATGCGATTAGGCAGCCTGCCCGAAATCTTGGATTTACAGATGACGAAATTGATAAAATCACTTTTTACAAGGCCGTTGGTTGTGATAAATGTAACAATGGCTATGATGGGCGAATTGCCATAATGGAAGCTTTGTTTTTTGATAATGAAATAAAACGAATGATATTCGATGCAGGTGACGAAATTGATGAAGACGCACTTCGCAAACATGCCACCAGTAAGGGGATGTTAACCCTGAGAGCATCAGGGCGACAACGAATCAGAAATGGTATTACAACGATCGACGAAGTGATGGCCATCACTTTAGAAGATTAATGAAATAACAAACCTTTTGAAAAACTTTGCAAGAAATAACAAAAGGATTCAGTGCATATAAGATTTATTTATTAAAAATTATTAATATTACTAATATTTGATTATTAAGATAATACTACGCTAAACAGTACTTTGGATTTTTGCGGGGGTGATTGACTTGGCCGGTAATATGTTTACTGCCAATTTAATGAATGGCGCGAATGGGACTATTCGTGCTTTTATGCTAAAAGCAAAAAAGAAGTTACTTGCTAACTCTCTTACATAAAAATGATCAGACTGTTTACGCTCAAGATATCTGAAATTTTGGGTGCAATTTGATATCAAAAATGAAATGTTTTTTGATGAAAAAAGATAATCTAAGATTGGCGAATAATGGATAGTCAAAAAAATGACTTGTTACATCATCAGCGAGTACAACAGGTTTTGGATGTAACTCCACTCCTGCTTCGTAAATTTCCGCCGGAAGATTTCAGAGAGTTTTTATTATGTGGAAAACTTGAAGAATACAATGCGGGTGATACCATAGTTTCTGAAAAAGACCTCTTTGTAAATGACGGTTTTTTGGTTACAGATGGCAGTGTTTCTCTTTTTAAAGAAGATGTTTATATAGCTAAACTTCAGGCTGGGGATTTTATCGGTGAGACTTTTTTATTTAAAAACAGGGCTCCCTCAGGTACATTGATCGCTACAAGGCCCGCAGCAGTCATACGTTTTGAGCGGGAAACCGTACTAAAATTCTTTGAAGGAAGGCCTGATCGCTTATTTAAGATCTTTATCATGAATTTAATAGACCTGCAAAATCAAAAGCTTATTTACGCAGGAAAAAAACTATTGTATATTCAACGGAAATTGATTCATCAACCTAACGAGGATAACTAAGGGAGTTATGGCTACATCAGTACAAGAGGATATTAAATCCTATTTTGACAAAACCTTATCGGTGGTTCCCGAAGAGCTTAGGGGAATGGATGTAGTTCAATATCTGATCAATCTTGTATATGAGTTGCCCTCCGATGAGCGAAAAATGCTCAGAAATCATATAGAAGAGTATTTAAACCGTATGCAAAAAGTTGAAGCATCGGATGTTGATCTTGGAGGAGATGGCTGTAACGGGAAGGTATGGTATCGTATTCATGGCACGAAAAAAGCCTGGGAGAAAAGCCAGCAGTATACATTACTTGAAACAAATTTATTGATTCTCAATTTGCTCAGTGATGAACAGATGGAGCATCTTGTGATGAATCGCAGTATCGACTTTTCATATTCGCTTTCATTCGACAGAGACCGCCGTTATCGTGCTACCGTCTATTTCGACATGGATAATCTTGCGATGAACATGCGCCAGATTAACAATGAAATCAGGCCATTTTCCGGGTTGAATCTTCACCCGGAAGTTGCACGGCATTTAAGCCTCAAATATTTAAAATACGGTTTAACGTTGGTAACCGGTATTACGGGGTCCGGTAAATCAACCACACTGGATACAATCATAGATGCAAATAACCGATCTGTCAGAGGGCATATTGTTATCGTTGCCTCCCCGATAGAGTTGGTTCATAAACCACAAAAGTGTATCATTCGGCACAGGGAAGTTGGAAAGGATGTTGCGTCATTTCGGGATGGAATTGTTCAGGCCATGCGACAGGATCCGGATATTGTAGTTATTGGAGAACTTCGTGATGATGTAGCCATTCGGAATGCACTTGAGGTGACTGACTCAGGACACAAAGTATTTTCAACCCTTCATACGGCTTCGGCTATGGAGAGTATTGACAGAATTATTGGTGAAACTCCTTTAAATGAACAGGAACGGGTTCGGGTTCGTCTTGCCGATGTTTTGACATGTGTAATTAGCCAGAAATTGATTAATACTCTTGAAGGAACTCGTGTGTTAGCAAAAGAAGTACTTCTTGCCACTCCGCCTGTACGGGCAGCTATTAAGAATAATAATGTCTCAGAGATTTACCAGATGTTGAATGAAGGCGGTCAGTTCGGCATGCATACGTTAGAGCAGGATTTGGTACGATTGGTAAATCAGCGAATAATTAGTCCCGAAGAAGCAATTAACCAAGCAAACAATAAAACTCGCATCAAACAACTTTTAAGATAAAAGATAACTGCTTTGGCTAAAAAAGAATTTATAGGCTTAACATACGAAGATAACCGGCTTCGAATGGCACGTTTGCGAGTTGTCAAAAATGGGCTGGAACTGCTTGAGGTAGATACCATTGACCTCCCCCACCCGATCAGTACAGTCCATGAACCCGGTATTGGCGATCTCGATTTTTCTGAAGATTATGAAGAGATTTTTGAATTAGACCCTGCTAATCCTTCATCAAAGAGTGGATCGGACTTTGATGATTTCAATGACTTTGATGGATCCGGATCAGGTACGTCCCTTGAGAAAAAAGAATCTACCGATCTGGAAGACAGTTTTGATATGACCAAAACTGAAGATGAGGCGGAAGCAGAAAGAGATAATGAACAACTTCTTGCAGACTATCTCTCCCAATATGGTAATAACAAAATTCGAATCGGTACCCATATCCCATTTGGGAGAACTACTTTCCAGGTTTTAAAAAACGCGAACCCGGGTTCCATGAAGAAAAGTGAACGCCACGAATTCTTCAGGGATAAATTACAGCCGGTGTACGATCAGGAGATCAATCCCGATCAGTATTCGTGGGTACAGATTGACGAGAACAACTGCCTTCTTGCCTATAGTGCTGATGAGTATAACTTCATCAACCTTCTTGAGCTCTCTGAAACTTATCTTAAGAAAAAAGTACTCATCCACGAGTTATTACCTGATGAAGCTATTTGGGCGGGTCTTGCACGAACAAACTACACACTGGCCAAAGACGATATTACGGGCTTGATTGCTATCGGCTCCTCCTCCAGCAGAGTTCTGTTTATGAAGGGCAAACAGATTGTAAATGTTTTACCCATCATCACCGAAGGGGAAAGTTCAAATGATATTTTGAATACGATATTTAGCAAAATACTATTTGAAATCGACAAGGGTGATCTCCCTAGAATCAACAGGCTTCTGTTGGTTCGCTCCGCAAAAATGAGTGAAAAAGCCAAGAAATATTTCTCAACACAATTTGAGGATGTTGAGGTTGATTTTTTAACACCTCATCACAAACATTTAAGTTATGCGGATGAAATCCTGAATTCTCCCGTCTACCTTCAGCCATACATGACAGCCATTGGCGCGGCATGGGCTGCAAGTGGTGTGCACGAAAAAGAGTTCTCTCAGCTTTCACTTCTTCCCGAATATATTCGTGAAAAACAACGGGTTCTGAAGCTGGAATGGCACGGTATTCTCATCCTCATTTTGATAGCATTAACCCCGCTTTTTCTCAATTACCTGTACCAAACCCGTTCTAATGAGCTAACGGAATTGCAGCAGGAAATACGGCTTCTTAACACACAGATTGATGAGTTGCGGCCTGTGGCCACCATGACGGAAGACCTGATGGCTGAAACAGCCGAAATACAAACTGAGAATGAACGCCTTTATTCACTGGCCCAGTACAGCCAGCAATGGTCTGAAACAATCCGGATGCTAAACGAAGGCGTCTTCGAGATACCCAATCTCTGGCTGACTTCTCTCAGCACTTCAAATAATAATAGTCTGCAATTTGAAGGATTCTCGCTGACTCGTGAACAGATTCCTGAATTCGCTTCTCTTTTTACGGATGGCAATATTCAAAGCGTATCTGAAACGGATATTAGAGGACAAACGGTATATTCTTTTACCATGCGGGTAAATAATATTCGCCAGGATATGCAACCGTTTCTCATTGATTTGCCACAACGGAATTATGATGCAGAACAAGGCTCTGAAATCGAGATTAATTACTCATCAACCGATGAGGGTCCGGAGCAGGAATTTTATGATGAATCGAGTGGAAATGTAACTCAGAGCCCAGCCACTGCTGAACAACCAGATCCGGTGTCTGGCGGTTCCCAGGGAAACACCTCTTCACAAACCCCTCAACCTCCAACTTCCAACCCGGTACAGGCAAATACTGAAGCCACAAATGAGCCGCAACGCGAAATATCAGTCCCGGCTATTGTATCCCCAACTAATTCTTCGAGTTCTTACGGATTAATGGGGCCCGAAGAACAGCTTTTAGAAGGAGCCTATACTATTGTCCTGCACTCCATCACCGATAGCGAAAGAGCGAAAAAGGAAGAAGAAACTCTGAAAGACGAAGGATATAAAGCTACCTTATGGGATGTAATTTTGGCAGATAACCGAACGTGGTGGCGAATCGGTGTTGGACAATTTGAAACGGTTTCTTCAGCTTTGGAAGCTGTGCAAGAACTACCTGATGAGTACAGGGAGCGTAATTTTATCATTCGCATCAGGGAGGGACAATAGACAATGAAATATAGTATACGAAATACAATCATTTTATTACTGACCCTCGTCATAATGGTAGGTGGCGGATGGCTGTATATACATAATAGATTTGATGATGAAATTATAACCACCCGGGAGTCACTGAATCAAAAACAGAATGAACTCCAGGAAGTACAGAACTACGCAAATCAGTTCTCCACGGCGCAGGCTAACTACAATGACGCCATTTACAGCCGAATCAATCATCCCAAAGAATTATTTCCCTCTCACAGTTCGAGTGCGCTGTATGATTATTTGCAACAATTAAACCAGGGGCTTTCTTTTACAGAGCTAAATTATTCTTTTGCCGACTCCATACAAAATGACGACCATGGAATTGTAAATGCAGATATAGAAGGAGAAGGCAACTACGAAAATTTAACCAACTTTTTATACAGGATTGAGTATAGCCGACCTCTCATTCAAATCCGTTCCGTTCAGCTTACAAATATGTCTGAATTGGAGAAATTAAACATCGTTCAATTCCAGGTTGTCTTAAGTGCTTACTATCGAAGAGGAGACTGGAGCAGTTACAGAGCAGATCTGTCAACCTCTTCTCCGCTGGGTAGTATCCTGCACAATCCTTATTATCCATTGATTCGCCCCATTCCGCCTAATATTGAAAATTTAACTAATGTTGAAAGTAGCCGACTGATTGCATTAACCGGTAACACTGCACATATTATTGACCAAACCGGTGTATTAAAACGTCTCAGAGTAGGCGACAGGGTTTACCTGGGCAGACTTATAAGCATTAATCTCGAAAACCAACAAGCTGTATTTCAACTAAACAAAGGGGGTATTATTGACAGAGTTACCCTTTCACTCTCACAAGAAAATTCTGATAATCCTTAGATGGATAACAACATGAAAAAGCCAATTATTTTTTCAATACTGATACTTTTGATGGGGGTTCAAACGGTTTTGGGCCAGGATCGCTTACCTGTCAGAGAATACACAAACCCTGATGAACTTGTGGTCCTCTCAAAAGATATCGCCTTTCAAGATGCGTTAAGTATTCTTGAAGAACTCTCTATTGAATTCAGAAATAAGATTTTTGTTAATCAGTCTAGTTTTGAGGGAGCAATTGGTTTGGATATTCCGCAAATGCACTGGGAAGATGCCTTAAGCAGAATTGCCGAGTTCAATAATTTATATGTTACCGAGTACGAAAAGTATTATGAAATACGCAATATCCCCCTGGATCGGGAACAGGGAACGGATGAAGAAGAAGAGGACGAAGAAGAGATTGACGTTGATTTCAGATCGAGAGAAATAAAAATTTCGGCGACATTCTTCCAGGGAGATCGGGATATGCTTCGCCAGTTAGGTATCGATTGGTCTGCCGTTCAAAACGGCGAAGTTCGGGTACAAACGGCATCTGCCATCGACGTACAGCGTGAAATGTTTGATGTGGAAGTAAACTGGAGTGAAATCTTTTCGACCGGAAGATGGGATATTACCTCGCTTTTCCGGGCATTTGAAGAGAGTGGAAATGGTGAAGTACTCTCATCCCCATCCATTAAGGTATTAGACGGCAGAACCGGTAACATCCAGGTTGGCCAGGATTTTTCAATCAAACAGCGAGACTTTGCAGGAAATATTACCGATGAATTTTTTAGCACCGGGACCATTCTGAATGTAACTCCAAATGTCTACTATTCAGAAGACGGAACTCCATTCATCTACATGACTGTTGAGACGGAACGTAGTACCGCTCAACCTGATCCTGTCAGTACAATTGTGAACAAACAGGAAGCAATGACCGAAGTACTCTTGCTGAGCGGAGAGAGTACAGTCATAGCAGGTTTATATGAAACGAATGTAGAGACACTTCGTCGGGGCGTTCCCTTTTTGAAGGATCTTCCGTGGTGGTTCTTGGGATTGCGATACCTTTTTGGATTTAACTCTACCCAGCAAACCATACAGGAATTGGTTGTACTTCTGAAAGTTGAATTGGTGCCATCTCTTGAAGAACGTTTCAATCAGCCTTTCAGAGAGCGACCCGATTTGCTGGATGAAACCCGGCAGCAATTCAGGGAAGAAATTCAGCGGATGCAAAGCCAACAATCCCTTGAAGGAAAAACGGATAACGATTAAACAAGAGAGATCCTACATTCTGATTATCTATCCATCAGGCGGTGGTTTTCGCTTTCACGCTGTAATAAATTAATCAGGGAGTCATTGGTTGGATAAGTGAACCAACTTCACACATATCTTCAATTCCATATACTCAATTGATGACTCACGAAGCTTGCCGCCTTTCATAAAGAAACGGATGGGGATAGAGATAGGTTGGGGCATCCTTGTATCATCCTTGGTACACCTTCGACAAATTACCAGTGTACTTTTACACTGTTTTCAAACCATTTGGCAAGCAATTGGCGATGTTGTTAAAAGAAGGCTCTCGCTTATTTCAGGCTAAACATGAAATTCATTCATTAAGGAATGCAACAAATTCGATGAACATTTCTCAAATAAATCTCATTTTCTGCAAAGCCTTTTACAGTTTTATCCAAGTCTCTCATAGAGGCATGATGATTTGGATTACTCTCAGTTTCTATTTTTACATTCAAATAATATGGTTGCGGAGCTGTGTCAGGTTTCCTTTCCATATTAAATTCAAGCACAGAAAGGCTTGATGGATAAATGACTGTATCCGCAGTAGCCGTATCAAGGTTCTCTTTAATTACTTCAAGATTTCTTCCTGATCTTTGAATCGTAACTTTCTCACCCAGACTTACTCCCCAAGGGTCAGCTATTATAAACTCAAGTACTGTATCAGGAATACCAGCACCGCCAGGACTGTCGATTTCTGATGCTTTTTTAACTTCTTCTTGTATAACCCGTGAAGTAACTTCAGCAAACGTTTGCATATCATTATTGAGACGGTTATCAACCGATGTTTCCATAATAAAAGCATTGAGCCTGAAGATTAGAATAATCAACAATCCAATGATAATAGGTGGTACTATTAAATCAATTTGTACTCCCATATTATGATCCTGAATTCATATCTATGACTGAAGTTACTAATTCAGCTTTAAACTGGAGAGTGTCATCCACTTCCTCATATACCCGAATTTCTGCGATTTTCCCTGGCTGATTACCGGCCATATCTGGCAAAAGATCTGCTTTATCAAGAAGGTTCACTGTTGCATGAAAAATCTGGCCCACCTGTGAGGTATCGGAACGTCGCGCATTAGGATCCGTGGGATCGTCCAGATCCGCAAAATCGGCGTCCAGCTGACTATACTTATAGGCATAAGACTGTATCTCCTCACTCAAATCACGACCAAAATTTACCGCATCGGAAGTCATTTGCATATCCACTGTGCTTTCAACAGATCCGGCATACATTCGATGGATGTTTAACACGATGTATCCCAGAAGAACCAGCGATGCTAAAGTAAGAAAAACTTGTCCGGTTGACATTTTACCTCTCCATTAATTCCAATAGGTAATTGCAAATTCTGTGGTTTCGGCACCACCACCTCCGCCACTACCTGGTAAATCCGGTAATGTATCTTCAAAATCAGTAGAATATGTAACAGTTATATTTGACGGGGCATTCATTGTTTTTGCAACGATACTTCCCAGGATTGTCGGTGAACCTCCACCCCATGTTTCTCTACCCATTTGAATATGAGCGTTCGGAGCATAAATAAGTCGAGAGAAATTATCAGAATCTCCATAAAATTTTAAAAATTCACCTGTACTTATAATATTTCCCTTCATATCTGTACTCCCTCCTATTGCAAAATCAGCCTCTTTAATGAATAAATTAGCATTGACCCTTTGATTGTCACTCCATTCTATCCCCCCGGAACCAGCGTATGAAATTAACAAACTCAATGGATCACGCTGATTTCCACCTGGATTTAAATTATGATTCATTGTACTTCCTGAATTAAGAGTAAAGCTATCCTGAATAAAAAGCTGTAACCGTCCTTCACCCTCAGATACTACATTTAAATGTCCTTGTGTTACATTGAAATCATTCACAACAAGAGTTCTGTCCTGATCTCCAACATACACTGTCAAATTTGTATCATTATGAATATCAATGGAAGAGATTGAGGCGCTTCCAGAAGTTAAATCTAAAGTTTGATTTGTATTACCGCTTACGTAGATAGGTGGTAAGCTAAGTGAAGTAGAAGGTGTTTCAGGAAATTCGGGTTGAGGCATATTTATTTCAGGTATAGGTTCACTTAATGCCCCTTGAGTACCCTGCACATGCCCCGGATGCCATTGACTAATCGGGGGGGCAACCTCTGATGGGTCAGCACCTGGACCAACCATTAAGTCTCCGATTATTGTTGCACCCCAATTATCATATTCTACTGCGTTAGCATGTATGTTATTAGTATAGAGGCTACCTTCTATTGTGCCACTGTTCATATAAACAGCTTCTGAGATATCAGAATTTGGAACAAAAACATCTCCTTTAACAGTTCCATTAGATAATAGTGAAAATTTTCCCCCAGAATATACATCACCAGTAATTACACCATTTTTATAGTCAAAATCTTCTTCAGTATAGATAGCGGCATCAAAAGCAGGCCATGGGAATCCACCTCCGCCGCCTGTAGTAGTCTTTATTATTCCAAGTGATACAATATATGTACTGCCATCAAATCTACCAGTTGATTGGATTGTGAATAATGTGTCTCCCTGGTTTCTCGTAAATATATTATAGGATCCATGCATACCTCCCCAATTCTGAAACCCATTCACTGAGGGATAAGCGTATGTACTGTCAGGTGGATAAAAAGAACTACCCTCCCCATTCGTAACAAGATCCTTCGCAGCAATCATCATCGCGCTTTGCGCAATATTATACGCCTGATTCGTACCATGACTTTCGACGGTCCGTGTGTTAGACATAAAAAGAGCATTTCTCAATGCACTTGAGTACGTAAGAAGAGAAAAAATGAGAGCAGAGACTATAAAAATTGCGTATTTACCCATACAAAGCCTTTATTTAAAAAGAGTATGAATCTATTAAATTCTTCCTGATCAATTATAAATCGCGTTTTTTACCAGAACATCAAAAATTCTAATTGAAACAACTATAACGGCACACTACCCCAAAATAGTTTTTTATATTATAAAAAAATATTATAAATGACCAGTTGAATCATAATTTACCAATATTTTTGATCACAAAACTTTTTTCTTTTTTAACATTTGCTTCAGTCATGATCATTTTTCACTCTAAAGAACATGATTAAGTTTACATCTTCGTCCATTGTTAGTTACAAAATTCTTTTTAAGCTTAACCACTATTCCCTGTATTCATGCCGGTTTGCACGCTTTGCCATCAAAACACAGCCGTTCATTATCATAGAAATGACATTTATACTTATTTACACTGCCCTGTTTGTGATTTGGTGTTTGTAACCCCGGAAGAAAGGCTCCCTCCTGCCGATGAAAAACAGCGGTACGACAATCATGAAAATGATCCCAACGACCCAAACTACCGGGATTTTTTGAGCCAAATATTCGATCCGCTTAAAGATAGAATTGAACCCAACAGCTATGGCTTGGATTTTGGTTCAGGCCCGGGGCCAACACTAAGTATTATGTTTGAAGAGGCTGGACATCGGGTGGAGACGTTTGATCCGTTTTATGCTAATACCCCTTCTGTATTTAATAACAGCTATGACTTTATCACGTCAACTGAAACGGCAGAACATTTCTACGATCCCGGAAAGGAGTTCGAGAGATTATGGAAGTTATTAAAACCGGGTGGGAATCTCGGCATTATGACCCTTCTGAGACCTGAAGATGAACCTTTTGGCGAATGGTACTATATAAAAGAAGACACTCATGTTTCACTTTATTCTGAGAAAACATTTCGTTGGTTGGCAAATCAGTTATCCGCTGGGCTGACTATTCTTGGGGACAGAGTTATTCTTCTACATAAACGGGACATCTAATCTATATTTTTAAAATAAGTTCTGATCGAGATTGGGCTTCACCCGGGTAATGATGAACTCCCCTTATTTTTTATTAATGATTTTTAATTAACTTAAAATCGTTTATACTCTTTGAGTAAGAGCTGATTATTTCCTAAATCTACTTTCACTACACATGGGGCGGTTTTTTCAACTTTTAATTTTGCTTTCTCTTTTTCTTCTCATCCAGGTTGCGGAGCTGAATGCACAAAATAAAGCTCACCAGGTAAAGCTCAACCAACTCTCAAAAACATATTCTGTTCAATTTCAGCAAGAAAAAGAACAAGCCCTGAAACTGGCAGATTCGCTTGGCATCCCGATTCGCCACGAATTTGAAAACGGACGTGTAACTGAGTTAAGACGATTTGTAAATGGAAGACCGGTTTATGCAACCACGTTTAATGCGGATGGCGCCGATCTCCTTAATACTGACGAAGTTTATTCCGGTGGCGCCGCAGGATTAAGTCTTTCCGGCAATGGACAAACACTCGGGATTTGGGATGCTGGAATCGTTCGTGATACACATGCCGAGTTTTCAGGAAGAGTAACTGTCATTGATAATACTGCCTCTGTCAATAATCACGCAACACGAGTTGCAGGAACTATGATTGCTTCTGGTCTGGATTCCGATGCCAAAGGCATGGCATTTGAAGCGAACTTGAATAGTTATGACTGGAATGATGATCATGGAGAAATGGTAGATGCAGCGGCAGGAGGGCTATTGTTATCCGTTCATCCTTATGGATATGAAGCCGGATGGAATATGATAGGAAGTGATTGGTACTGGCAAGGTGACGCCACCGCAACTGAGGATTTTTCATTTGGGTTTTATGACGAGACATTCGCGAAAGTATGGGATACAATTGCCTTTAATGCACCCAATTACCTCATTATTACACCTGCCGGAAATCAACGGGGAGATACAGCACCCTCACTCATTAAAGACAACCAAGATTATTTTGTCTATGAAACGGATGGTTATGTTCTCTGCTCCAATTATGACAGCGGCAATGGTTGTAACAATAATTACGAAGATGATGGCGGTACTAACGGATTTGACAGTATTACCTACAATGCCCTTGCAAAAAATGTAATTACCGTGGGATCTGTAGATACAAACGAAGATTTATCTTCTGATTCCGGACTTGGCCCAACTGATGACGGTAGAATTAAACCCGATATCGTAGCCAAAGGTGTGGATGTATATTCTACCAGTGGTTCTGGCAATAGTGCTTATAGTACTGGTTCGGGAACTTCATTTTCCGCTCCAATGATCGGCGGGTCAATCGGGTTATTATTAGAACATCAGGAGAACCTGCAACCGGGAGAAACTCTTCTTTCGTCCACACTGAAGGCTTTGGTTCTTCATACAGCAAAAGACCTGGGAAACCCCGGCCCCGATTATACATTTGGCTGGGGGTTGATGGATACTCAAAAAGCAGCCGAAGTAATGAGCTTGAATAATTCCGAGGGCGGACTTCACATCAAGGAATTAACGCTGCAAGACGGTGAAACGATTTCATTTACAGTTCAGGCTTCTGGTTCTGAAGACCTGAGAATCACAATGGCATGGACAGATCCGCCAGGTACTCCGGCAGCCTATGGAACATTAAATCCAACCAACCTTATGTTGGTAAACGACCTGGACTTGCAACTTGAGGACCAGAGTTCAACAACCCATCAACCCTATACGCTGAATCCTTCAATTCCCGGCGATGATGCCACAACAGGTGATAATATTCGCGACAATATTGAGATGGTGAATATCAGTGCTCCCACGGCGGATGAGATTTATACCGTTACTATTACTCATAAAAATTCGCTTACAAATGGCAGCCAAAATTTATCTCTCATCATCACCGGAAACGAAGGCGTAGATTATCAACAGCAAATTACCGGAACGGAAGAAGGTTGGAGATTTTTCAGTTCTCCTTTGGCAACAACCTACCAGGAATTCCTTGATCCCCTTTGGACTCAAGGATCGACGAATTCCGATTATCCACCTGCCCCAAGTTCAAATGTCAGAACTTTTGACGGATCAAATGACAGTTATCCTGCCGTATCCGACCTTCAAAATTCTGTGGGTATCGGCAGCGGCTTTGCTGTATTTGTTTATGAAGATGATAATGATGACGGCACACCAGACGGTTGGTCAAAAACGGTTACTGTTAATGGGATAGAGAATCTTAACGATGTGGACGTGAGTGATCTTTTATATTCCGGCACTCCTTCGGATTCTTCGTTTACTCTGCTTGGCAACCCGTTTGCTACAACGATAGATTTTGATGAGTTTGTTAAAAACAGTGAGGTCGGAAACATCGTTTATGTGTACGACCATGATTTTCAACCGGAGCCATTTGTAGATCCTGATGCATCCGGCGGCGATGCCGGCGGTGGCTTTCGGGCATGGAACGGTAGTGGCGGCAGTCTTTCAAATGGGCTTATAGCTCCCTTCCAGGGATTTTTTGTCTCAACCCACGGCAGCACACCCACTCTTACCATTCCAACAACTGCCAAAACCAGTGCTTCTTCTACGTTCCATAAAGAAGGGAGCCCGACGCCTGTTATCCAGATAGCCGCCCAGATAAATGGAAAATACTCCGCCGATACCTGGTTCAGCTTTTCCGATTCAGGTTCTCTTGAAAAAAATGAGAATGACGCTCCCTACCTCTATCCTCTGGATTATAAGCCATTCCTTTCTCTTCGGTCTGAAGTGGATGATATCGGTTACCTGATTAAAAATTTACCCGTTTCCCTGGAGGAACCTCTAAAAATTCCAATTTCTGTGGATGCGTGGCAGCCCGATAACAACGGATATATTCCTTTGGCCGGTTCTGTAGAATTGGTTTGGCCGGAATTTCAAAATATCCCGTCCACCTGGACGCTAACACTTTCAGACCATCAAAACGGTTCGGTGATCGATATGAAAAAATCAGACCGCTATTTTTTCTCATTGTCTGAATCGAAAGCCAAAGTAAAATCGCTCCCCTATTCCATGAAATTGAAGACGGTGGATAAAACTTCTACAGCTGACACCCGGTTTACTCTGACTATTTACCCGGAACCACTGGCTATCAATCAAACACAGGAAACTCCATCGGAATTTAATCTCGAACAAAATTATCCGAATCCGTTTAATCCCTCAACCGTCATTCGTTACGCACTGCCTGAAACTTCCAGTGTGGAGTTGGATATTTATACCATTGACGGACAAAAAGTAGCAACGCTTGTGAACGAATCTCAAAATGCGGGAAATCACACCATTACGTTTGACGGATCAAATTTGTCGAGTGGCGTTTACATTTACAGGCTAACGACAGGACAGTTTGTGGTGTCCAAAAAAATGGTTTTAATCAAATAACACCGCTACACTTCTTCTTTGATTTGAGGTGACCTTCACCCATTTTCCTCATACCTTTTAGAAAAAGAATTTAACCAGACTCCATGGATTCAAAAGCAATACGTGATCTTCAGGCTCCCCTCAAAGAAAAATATAAAAAAGACCCTGAATCGGCCCTCATCACATTAAAGGCATCCGGAAAATTGGAAGAAGGAGTTTCCTGCAAAATTGAGACGGGACAGGCAATGGTCAAAGCCGGCCTTCATCCTGCAACCGGCGGTTCCGGCATGGCGGTATGTTCGGGAGACATGCTGCTCGAAGCTCTTGTTGCATGTGCCGGCGTTACTCTAAATGCCGTATCCACAGCCATTGATTGTCCGCTGAAAGACGCCACCATTTCGGCTGAGGGAGACCTGGATTTTCGGGGCACTTTGGGAGTCTCCAAAGAAGCGCCGGTTGGTTTTAAAGAAATCCGGCTCCATTTTGATTTGAAAACGGAGGCTTCCGACGACCAAATTGAAACCCTCCTGAAACTGACCGAACGCTATTGTGTTGTTTATCAAACCTTGGTTTCAAAACCGTCAATTACCATCAATCACAGTAAATAGAGAGATTATGAAAACAGTTCAGGGAAAAATAGTTGATCCGGTTTCGCGAAGAATCTTTAACGGAGAAATTGAAATTAAAGATGGCAAAATATCAGATGTTCGGGAGACAGACGGTGTGCCCGACCAGTATATTATGCCCGGCCTTATTGATTCGCACATTCACATTGAAAGCTCGATGTTGATTCCGTCTGAATTTGCCAGGCTTGCCGTCCGACATGGCACCGTAGCCACCGTTTCTGATCCCCACGAAATTGCCAATGTGTGTGGGAAAAAGGGTGTTGAGTATATGATCAAAAATGGAAAGAAAGTCCCCTTGAAATTTTATTTTGGCGTGCCTTCCTGCGTTCCCGCAACTACTTTCGAAACCGCCGGAGCAGAACTTGACAAAGAAGATGTAGAGAAACTTCTGCAACGCGATGACATTCACTACCTCTCCGAAATGATGAACTGGCCGGGAGTTTTAAATGATGATCCTGATGTTCTGGCTAAGATTGATGCAGCTTTAAAGCTTGGAAAACCAATTGACGGACACGCGCCGGGACTGAAAGGAGAAAAAGCAAAAAAATACGCGGCCGCCGAAATATCTACCGATCACGAATGCTTTACCATTGAAGAAGCGATTGATAAACTTGAAGCCGGTATGTTGATTATCATTCGTGAGGGAAGTGCTGCAAAAAACTACAATGCTCTCGTTAAGCTATTTGATACATATCCGGATAAGTTGATGTTCTGTTCGGACGACAAACATCCGGATGATTTAATTCAAGGACATATTAATGAGCTTGTTGTACGTACCCTTTCTCATGGTTATGATCTTTTTGATATTCTTCACGCTTCATCCGTTCTTCCAATTCGTCATTACGGCTTGAAGGTCGGACTGCTGCAGAAAGGTGATTCGGCCGATTTCATTATTGTTGATCAGCCTGAATCGATGAAGGTAAAAGAAACCTGGATTGACGGAGAGCCGGTATTCCAGGATGGCAAAGTTCTCTTCTCAAAAGTTAACGCCAGGAAGATTAATCATTTCACCTCTCATAAAATCACGCCGGAAGATGTAATTCTGAAATCAGACAACGAAAATCAACCCCTGATTGTGGCCGAAGACGGGCAGTTAGTAACAAAAAAAGAGATTGCTAAACTTTCCATTCAGAATGGAATTGTTCAACCGGATCCCGACCGGGATATCCTGAAAATTGCTGTAGTAAACCGCTATGAAAAAAAACCGCCGGCCATTGCATTCATCAAAAATTTCGGCTTAAAAAACGGGGCTATAGCCTCCTCTGTAGCCCATGATTCGCATAATATTATTGCCGTGGGTTCTTCTGATGAGTTCATCTGCAAAGCCGTCAACATGATTATGGAACAAAAAGGTGGAATTTCCGCCGTTTCTGATGAGAAGGAAGACATTCTTCCGCTTCCCATTGCAGGAATCATGAGTGATGAAAAAGGAGAAGATGTTGCTGCCGGTTATGAACGCCTCAGTAAAATGTCCAAAACCATGGGAAGTTCGTTGAACGCCCCATTTATGCTGATTTCTTTTATGGCTCTGCTTGTGATTCCAAGTCTCAAACTAAGTGATAAAGGACTCTTTGATGGTGAGACGTTTGAGTTTGTGAAGCAGTAAAAAAAAAGTATTTCATTCATAAAATCCACATCGGGACAGATGTGGATTTTATAAAAAACATGAATCAGAGATTACGATTCGGCAACCTTTAGCCGATTTTCTGCAACTTCCAGTTCGGTCTCAATCTCCCTGGTTCGATAATCTAGCGCTTCGATTCTTTCTTTGATTGCATCTCTCAACCGTTCGGCTTCTTCAATATCGATGTCGGTTGATTTCTCTGCTTTCTCGGCAAGGATCGTCAATTCGTTTTTACTCATTTCAACAAATCCACCGCTGACAGCAAAATTCAATTCTTCTGCGCCTTCTTGTTTGATCGTGATTTTTCCAATCCCTAAAGAAGAAACAATCGGGGCATGATTATAGAGCATTTGAAAATTGCCGTCACTGCCGGGTACCTGAACGCTCACTACTTCTCCTTGAAATCGTGAGCCTTCGGGTGTTAAAAGTTGTGCCTGATAGGTTTTTGCCACGGTTCCTGTCTGTTTTAAGCTTCGGCTTCTGCTTCAGCCAGAATTCGCTCACCTTTCTCCTGGGCTTGTTCAATCGTACCTACAAGGTGGAATGCGTTTTCAGGCAAGTCATCCAATTCACCATCAAGAATCATGTTGAATCCTTTGATGGTGTCTTCAATTTTCACATACTCACCGGACTGACCTGTAAACTGCTCAGCCACAAAAAATGGCTGACTGAGGAAACGCTGAACACGTCGTGCCCGCGATACAACCAGTTTATCTTCATCAGAAAGTTCATCCATACCCAGAATGGCGATAATATCCTGAAGGTCTTTGTACTGCTGCAGAATTTGCTTCACTTTCTGCGCACAATTGTAATGATCCTCGCCCACTACTTTCGGGTCAAGAATTCGGGACGATGAATCCAACGGATCCACAGCCGGATAGATACCGATCTGTGTAAGTGCACGGCTCAATACGGTTGTAGCATCCAGGTGAGAGAATGTTGTAGCCGGAGCGGGGTCGGTCAAGTCATCGGCAGGAACATAAATAGCCTGAACCGAAGTAATGGACCCGTTCTTGGTAGATGTAATTCGCTCCTGAAGGTCACCCATTTCGGTAGCCAGTGTTGGCTGATAACCTACAGCAGAAGGCATACGACCGAGAAGTGCAGATACCTCCGAACCGGCCTGTGTAAATCGGAAAATATTGTCAATAAAGAGGAGAATATCCCGGGAAACTTC
Organism: Rhodohalobacter sp. 614A; assembly: GCF_021462415.1. NCBI lineage: Bacteria > Pseudomonadati > Balneolota > Balneolia > Balneolales > Balneolaceae > Rhodohalobacter > Rhodohalobacter sp. 614A. The sequence continues at coordinate 1,858,138 of NZ_JAKEDS010000001.1, read as the reverse complement.
ATCACGGAAATATTCGGCAACTGTCAGCCCGGAAAGTGCCACACGTGCACGTGCTCCCGGCGGCTCGTTCATCTGGCCAAACACAAGAGTTGCCTGCGATTGTTGAAGTACTTCTTCATCCACTTTGGAGAGATCCCATTCGCCCTCTTCCATCGCTTTCTTAAATTCATCACCGTAATTGATAACGCCTGATTCGATAAACTCACGAAGCAAGTCGTTTCCTTCACGGGTTCGCTCACCAACACCGGCAAATACCGACAAACCACCGTGCTGTTTTGCAATGTTGTTAATCAATTCCTGGATCAAAACGGTTTTACCAACACCGGCACCACCAAACAATCCAATTTTACCACCTTTGGCATATGGACAAAGAAGATCAATAACCTTAATACCGGTTTCAAGCATTTCCGTACTGGTAGCCAAGTCCTCGAAGGCCGGGGCTTCCCGGTGAATGGGATAAGACCGTTTTCCTTCCGGCGGTTTGATACCATCAATAGCTTCGCCAACAACATTAAAAAGACGGCCACGAATATCTTCACCCACAGGCATGGAGATAGGACCACCGGTATCGATCACTTCAGTTTTTCTCACAACACCATCGGTAGAGTCCATGGCAATGGTACGAACTCTGTCTTCGCCCAAATGCTGAGCGACCTCGAGGTAGAGCCGGGTGCCGTCTTCTCTGTCGATATATAAAGAATTTAAAATTTTGGGGAGTTGACCATGATCGAAATCAACGTCTACGACCGGTCCAATAACTTGTGCTACGGTTCCTTTATTCATTCAACTTGTTGTTTTATGGCAATTGTAGCCAGGATAGAATTTTCAAAATTTCTTGAATTATTTGTCATGGATTATACTAATCATGACAGCTTCAAAAGTTAGCTCTTTCTATTTCAAAAATCAAAAAATATGGGGTGGTTTTATCTGTTCAAAGTTTATTTAAATGATGTTTTTCGTTTTAGAAATTTATAAATCGAACTGCTGACTCAGCTTCGAAAAATTTACAAAAACAATTGCCCGGCATAAATCTGCGAATAATTCATCTATTTAGCTCCTATTCCATCTCTCCCATCCTGTAATCTCAAGCCTCAGAATAACATCCACAATTCCAAAAACACCACTCAGATATTCTTTATGACGATTAGCAAAAAGATGATCAAACCTCTATATTTACAACTGTTTTATTATATAGGATTTGGCTGCAAAAAGGCCGATTTTCAAGCGAATTCAAACTTCTAAACTTTACGGACATAATTGGAAACGGAAGCTACTGCACGATCGGTAAGTATTGATCTACTTTTAATATTTGACAAGGAGGGTATCTTAGACTATTCAGAGGCGAATGACCTTGAACCCAGGGAGCGTGCGCAGGTTCGGGAATATGTTCAAAATATTCTGAGACGACGGAGTTACCTCGACTTTATTATCAATGAATTTTCCAGTATTACAGTTGAGGAGATGAAACCCCTTCTGAAAAACATTTTGCGCCTTGGATTGTACGAACTTGTATTTATGGGCGGTACGCCTGACTACGCCTCTATCAACGAAGCCGTTAATATTGCTAAATATAATTTAGGATCGAAATCCGGTGACCTTGTTAATGCCATTCTCAGAAACATTCAGCGTGATATTGACAAGCTTCCAAAACCGGCATTTGAAGACCGGACCAAACTGGTAGCCACTACCTTTTCTCATCCCGAATGGATGGTAAAACGATGGGTAAAACGCTTTGGGGAACGCGAAGCTTTTCAGTTGATGCAGGCGAACAATCAACGTCCCCATTATTATGTTCGCGTGAATAACCTTCGCACAAAGACCAAAAACTTTAAATTGCGGATGGATAAGCTGGACATTCAATACAAAGAAAGTGATTGGTTGCCCGGTTATTTTAAAGTTGATTCTGTAGCCCCGTTTATTTCCAAGGATCTGATCAAAAAAGGCATTTGCCTGGTACAGGATATTGCAGCCGGATTTGCTCCTACTATTGTTGAGCCAATGCCGGGCGAAACTATTTTTGACATTTGTGCAGCTCCCGGCACGAAAAGTATTGTTATGGCGGATATGATGGAAGGAGAAGGATCTATCACCGCTGTTGATATCAACTCAGACAGGCTGGAACTTCTTGCCAGAAGTGCAATGGATTATCATGCCGAAAATATAAAAATCCGCCGCGCCGATGCCAGGGAACTCGACCTGAGACTGGCAGACGGAGTACTGTTAGACGCACCCTGTACCGGAACAGGAGTTCTGAGCAAACGGGCGGACCTCCGCTGGAAACGAACCCAGCAAGACCTTGAAGATTGCATCAAGCTCCAAGAAGAACTTTTGGATGAAGCTGCCAATCACGTAAAACGTGGCGGTCGTCTTATTTACAGTACATGCTCTATCGAACCAGAAGAAAACTGGGAGCAAATTCAAAAATTCCTCGATAAATACGACAATTTTGAGCTTGAGCCGCTGGAGGATTTTCTGCCGGAGAGCGTACTGACCGAGGACGGATTAGCCTATCAAACCCTCCCCCACATCCATGATTGCGATGGACATTTTGGAGTACGGTTAGTCAGAGTGAAATAGGTGAAACCACTAAGGACAGAGAGTTTCACTGAGTATTTTTAAACATGCTTCTGAGTGATATAACGGAAAAAGTAATTGGCGCTTCCATCCGGGTTCATAAAGAACCCGGCCCTGGTTTATTAGAATCTGCATATCAAGAATACCTTTTCTTCTATGTTTTAAATAAAGAGGGGTTAATTGTTGAGAAGGAAAAACCCATTCCAGTATCTTTTGAAGATATAAAATTAGATTGCGGTTATAGGATAGATCTGCTCGTTGAAAAGAAACTTATACTGGAAATAAAATCTGTAGAACATTTCAGCCCTGTTCATTATGCCCAAGTACTAACCTACCTGAAATTGGGAGGTTTTAAGTTATGGCTACTTTTAAACTTCAATGTACCTTTGATGAAAAAAGGTATAAAACGAATTATTAATTAAACAAAACCCACTTAGTGCACCTCTGTGCCCTCTGTGGTAATATTCTTTATGAGTAAAGCACAGGATATCCCCAAGCAATACGATCCCTCCACAACGGAAGAAAAGTGGTACGATTACTGGGAAAAGAATGGCTATTTTCATTCTGAGCCAGATGAAAGGGAATCGTATACGGTTGTCATTCCTCCTCCCAATGTTACCGGCGTCCTGCATATGGGCCACATGCTCAACAATACCATCCAGGACGTTTTGGTCCGCCGGGCACGAATGCTTGGCAAAAATACTTGCTGGGTTCCGGGAACCGATCATGCGTCTATTGCAACCGAAGCAAAAGTTGTTCAAATGCTTCGAAAGAAGGGAATTACCAAACGGGACCTGAGCCGAAACGAATTCCTCAACCACGCATGGGATTGGACCGAAGAACACGGTGGAATCATCCTGAAACAGCTGCGCAAACTTGGAGCTTCCTGCGACTGGCAACGAACACGATTCACCCTTGAAGACGATCTCTATGAGATGGTCATCGACTGTTTTATTGAACTTTATGATCGCGGATACATTTATCGCGGACTCAGGATGGTAAACTGGGATCCAGCCGCTCAAACTGCTTTGAGTGACGAAGAAGTGATTCACAAAGAGGTTCAGTCCAAACTCTATTATGTGAAGTATCCTATCAAGGCTTCGGATGAATTTGTAACCATCGCCACCACCCGGCCCGAGACCATTCTTGCCGACACGGCGGTTTGTGTAAATCCCGATGATGAACGCTATCAGGAACTGATCGGCAAAACCGTGATCATTCCGATTGTAAATCGTGAAGTAAAAGTAATTGCCGACGAATATGTAGATCCCGAATTCGGAACGGGGTGTTTGAAAATTACCCCGGCCCATGATGCGAATGACTATGAGATCGGGCAAAAGCATGGGCTCGAAATCATTGATATGCTGAACCCGGATGGAACCCTTTCTGAAAATGCTGAACATTACATTGGCAAAGACCGGTTTGAAGTCCGAAAACTGATCACCCACGATCTTGAAAAAGCGGGCTTTCTTGTAAAAATTGATGAAATGGCCAATAAAGTTGGTTATTCCGAGCGAACTGATGTAGTCATCGAACCACGGCTTTCACTGCAGTGGTTTCTTAAGATGGATGAACTGAGTAAACCGGCCCTCGAAAGCGTGATGAATGATGATGTTCAGTTTCATCCATCGAAATTCAAAAACAGCTACAAGCACTGGATGGAAAACATTCGCGACTGGTGCATTTCACGCCAGTTGTGGTGGGGGCATCGAATTCCTGCCTGGTATTATGGCGAGGGAGCCGATGATTATGTAATTGCTAAAAACAAAGAGGAAGCTCTTCAAAAAGCAAAGGAAAAATCCGGTGATAAAAATCTCCCGGAAAGTGATCTTCGCCAGGATGAAGATGTGCTGGATACTTGGTTTTCTTCATGGCTTTGGCCGATGTCTGTTTTTGATCCCGATTTTATCAAAACAAAAGAGGCTAATGAAGATCTTGCGTATTACTACCCTACCGATGTTTTGGTGACCGCACCCGAAATTATCTTTTTCTGGGTGGCCAGAATGATTATCTCTGGATATGAATTTGCAGGCGAGAAACCATTCAGCCATGTCTATTTCACAGGAATTGTACGGGATGACAAACGGCGTAAAATGTCGAAATCGCTGGGAAATTCGCCTGACCCAATCAAATTGATGCAAAAGTACGGAGCAGACGGAACCCGCGTGGGTATGCTCTTTGCCTCTCCCGCCGGAAATGATTTGCTGTTTGATGTAGCCCTGTGCGAACAAGGACGAAATTTCTCCAATAAAATCTGGAATGCCTTCCGTTTTCTCACCATGAATATGGACGAGAACGAAAATTACCAACCTACAACCGAAATCGATCCGGATAACCTTGCTGACAAATGGATGATGGGACGCATTCAGACGACGCTGGCAGAGATGAATAAGGATTTCGACAACTTCAGGCTTAACGATGCTTTAAAGAAAATCTATTCACTGGTTTGGGATGATTTTTGTGATTGGTATATCGAGGTTTGCAAAGCGGATCAGGCCGGTCAGAATATCCCGAAAGAAAACCTGGAACGTGCTCTCGGTTTCTTTGAGATTTTGATGAAAATGTTGCATCCGTTTATGCCGTTCATCACTGAAGAAATCTGGCAGCAAATTCAGGATCGTGCGGAAGATGAAGCCCTGACCATTAGTTCGTGGCCCGAAATCTCTGGCCAAACGTTTGATGAATCTGTATCTCTGTTTAACACCGTTCAATCCCAGATTTCCGCCATTCGAAATATCCAGGCAGAGATGAATGTATCACCCAAAGCGGAACTAAAGATTTTCATCAAACCAAAGAATAAATCCCTTTCTGATGAATTATCATCTGCGGAGTGGATTTACAGGAAGCTTTTGACAATTGATTCCATCACATTCGATGTGGACACAGAAAAACCCGAAGCTTCGGCAGCGTCCGTTGTAGATGGATCCGAAATCTACATTCCGCTTGAAGGGTTGATTGATTTGGAAAAAGAACGTGAGCGCATTCAAAAAGAGATCGACAGAGTTGAAGGATTCCTGAAAAGTGTGGAGAAAAAACTCGCCAACGAACAGTTTGTAAAAAATGCGCCGGATGCGGTGGTAGAGAAAGAGAGGAAGAAAAAATCGGACGCAGAATCGAACCTGGAAAAGTTGCAAAAGCAATTAACAGAATTCGAAGGATAGATTGTAAGGGCAATTCACAAATTGCCCTTACGAAAGTCTGATGGTATCAAAAAGTAAAAACTTACTCGCTCCACGGCGGCGTAACACCATTTGATCTGGCATAAGCTATGGATTGGCCAACATGCTCGCTCATGTGATTCAGGATAAACACCAAAAGCCCTTCCCCATTCACAGTACGTCCAAATAACTCGTAAGTGTTGGAAAGCTGCTCATCAGACAAATCTGCAGCGGCAGAAAGAACAAACTCATTTGACTGTTCCAGAGCAGCGACAATTTCATCCTTATCAGTGAGTGATCCCAAACTTTGGACATCAACAGGAGCTGAAACTCCAAATGTGCCGATCATCATATAGTTTGCCTGTGCAATATGTGTGTAGACTTCTCCAACGGAACGAACGCCCTCTTCCGGACTCCAGGAATAGGTATCGGCGGGCATGGCTTTGGCAAGGTCAAGTACACGTGATGCATAGCTGAACTGTTGCTGAAAAAGACTTTTAATGCTGTGATCTTCATTCTGCGCCTGAACCGGTATCACCATTAGCAATGCCAGTAACAGCGTAAGAACGATGGTAGATTTTTTCATAATTGGTTGATTTTATTGGTTGATAGGTTATGGAATATGGTAAACTGCCGGTTCACTTACAATATCCAGGCAGATTCATCATCGCAAAATCTATCTCCACTTTTACTGAATCTCAAATGGAGAAGAGAAAACCGTGTTTCCCCAAATCAGTTTCAAAACGCCGCCATCACCCGATTCTTCAACCGTAATTGTAAACGCTTCGGTACTTTCATTTTGAGTGGAGATTTCCATTGGAATACGCCCTAAATCCATGGATTGATCATAGCTGGTTCCGTTTTGTCCGGTTTGCGTGTTGATGATTAACGCACCTCCATCTTGTTCGGGAATTGTATAAAGCGTGTATTCGCCTGCCGGGACCTCAAGGTCTCCAAACTGTAAATCATTCGAGATATAGAAATGTGTTGCACGGTTTGCGCCGGTTCTCCATCGTTCGCCCCATGGAACAATTCCACCGAAGAGTTCGCGCCCTCGTTTTTGAGGTGATCCGTAATCAACCCTAAAATTCGTATTGTGGAAAGAAAATTCAGATGTTTCTGCACCCGACAATTCACCAAAAGAATTTCCCTGCTGATCGGATGCCGCGAATCTCTGCCCGATAGCGTTCATATCAAGCCCGGACGTTCGGTACACTTTTAACTTGCGTGTGGTAAGCCCGGCGTCCAGCAATTCAATACCTCCGTTGTCAGCTACATCTACCCCCATTACACCACGGAATGGGTGACGAACCGTCATCGAATCGTCTTCAATTTGCGCAATCACAAAATTCGAAATATTATTCCAGGTCAGCATGGATTGGTTAATTGTATCAGCGTCAACATCCGCCGCATGTACAAAAGCAACTTCAAACGGCCAATGAACCATGTCGATAAACGGCAGTACCCCCTCTTCATAAGGAGCTGAATGAGATTGCAGTCCCTCATCTGTTTGCGTTTCAACCCAAAGACTGTCTCCCTGGCGGTGGATTGTCTGGATGACTTCACCCTCACTTTCAAAACCGGATTCCAATGAAAAGTCCGTCCGTGTCATTTCACGAATTCCACCAGCTTCATCCAATAAGAGTTCAAAAGATGAAAAGGTAGTTTGCGGCGTTCGCAAAATTACCTGTGCCGTAATACTTGAATCACTCATTTCAAACTGCTCGACAGCGAGTGTGTCATTTCCCAGAAGTGTAACAAACCCAACCTGGCGTCTATCATCATTAGTTGTAGATTCGCAGGCAGCTATCACAAATACTGCAAAAAGTGCAATCAATAAGTTTTTCATAAATCCCTGTTTTTATTTGAAAGTATGGTTGAATCTATTTGAAAATTGAAGAATTCACAAGAAACAAGGTTTAAAGGATTGTAAAATTGACTTGCTCAATTTCTTCACTTTAAAATCTTATTCATCTTTAGCATATTAATTATCAACTGCTAACCAAACCGTTGGGCCTCAATTTTGGGCATGGCTCATCAACTTTATTCGGAGGCTTTTTATGATCAGTTCAACTACTTTTTGGCGAACCGTTATCTGCGGTCTTATTGCTACTTTTACCATGACAATGGTGTCCTTTCTCCAGGGCGGAATCGGGCTGCCCGCCATTGATATCGGACACATATTAAAACAGACATTCAATCACGTTCATGGAGATGAAGTGTACAGCCTGATTTGGGGAAATGCAGCATTTAATGTTGGCGGTGTTTTGATGGCGCTCTTTTGGGTGGCATTTCTCCAAAACCGAATTCCCGGCAACTGGTTTATCCAGGGAATTATTTACGGGATCATCATTTCGGTTGTAACCGGTTTGGTGATTTCTCCTCTTTTTGCAAAAGCAGCCGGGGAGTCGTTTGGAATCTTTTATACAGACACCTGGATTCCCGGTTTAATTTTGATAGGCGGAATCGTAATGCACATCAGTTACGGCATTACACTTACTCTTTGTTTAAAAGTTGCGGGAGTGAACGGGGTGGATCAGTAGATCACTTTATCATTCAACTTTTTCAAAACCTTTTCCAACTCTCATCACCAGAATTTCCGGAGGAATAGTACCGACACAAATTTGGGCATTGGCGAAAATAGGTCCTGATTTATTTACAACAGCACGGCGAATGGATCGGCTGAAAGATTGGTAATGAATTGCCAGCATTTTTTACGGTTTTTAATCAAATAGACCGCACTTTTATTGCAAATCGTTAACCATTCGGGTACATTTAAGTATAAGAAAAAGATGAGATCACACTTCCGGCGATTGAAAAAATCAAGAATTAAGCCGGAATATCTTAACGGGGTTTACTAATCACATAAACCTCAATTCTATAAAAACAAAGACTTTAAATTTCGGGAGAAATCAAGATGACAAAGATTGTTCGATTTATCTTACTTCTAACTGTAACTCTATTCATATTCATTAGTTTTAGTGTGTACTTCACAGCATGCAGCGAAACGGAGGAATGGCAACCAGAAGCAGCGGCCATTTTCCAACCTGTTCCCCCTGAAGCACCGGTTCCTGAAGACAATCCTATGACACCGGCAAAAATCGATTTGGGACATAAGCTCTTTTTTGAACCAAAGCTTTCCCGTTCTGGTATTATTTCGTGTAACACCTGTCACGTAGTTGGCGCCGCAGGTGTGGATCACCGTGATGTGGCAATCGGCGAACACGGACGCCTTGGCCCGCGAAATACACCTACCGTGTACAATGCCGCTTTCCTCAGAGCTCAATTCTTGGATGGCCGCGCAGCAACACTGGAAGAACAGGCCGTTGGCCCTATCCAAACACATGTTGAAATGGATCTCACTCCCGAAGAGGCGATGGAACGTCTTGAAAAAACAGGATATCGACCCTACTTCAGAGAAGCTTTCCCTGAGGAGAGCAACTATTTTACGTTCGACAACCTTGCCAAAGCTATTGCAGCTTTTGAGAGAACACTCATTACTCACGGATCTCCTTTTGATGATTACCTGCAGGGAGACCGGGAAGCCCTGACTGAAGATGAAGTAGCCGGACTGCAACTCTTCATGGATAATGGATGTATGAGCTGCCACAACGGCCCCCTGTTAGGAGGACAAACATTTATGCTCTTTTCTCACGCCGCACAACAGGAGGGTGATGATATGGGACGCTACAATGTAACCGGACAGGAAGCCGATAAATATGTATTTCGTGTTGCTCCATTAAGAAATGTAGAAATGACGTATCCCTATTTCCATGACGGTTCCGCCGAAACGCTGGAGGAAGCGGTGTCTATAATGGGTACAAGTCAACTTGACCGACGGTTCAATGAGCAAGAAGTCAACCAGATTGTGGCATTCCTTAAAACGCTGACCGGAGAGTTTGCAACTGTGCCACACCCTGTGTTGCCGAGATAAGGATAGCTTTAATTTTTGAGCTTCATCCAAATTTATAATAGGCAAGCAATTCACTCGATTTGAGGGAGTCTGTTTACGTGATAATCTTTGTTGCAGGCATAGCAGAGGGACGTTGTGCCGCACCTCAATTTATGCTCTTAGATACAATTAGAAACAATTATTATTGATTGTCGGCTTTTTCAGTTAATTTTGAAAGAATTGTATTTAAATAGTTTGGTGTGTTCTTATGGGAGGAGTAACAAAGGTTACATTTAATAATAAAATTAGCCGTGATTTCAGTAAAACGGTTAAGAAACGTGTTAATGAATATTTTGAGGAGAACCATCTCTCCAGGCACGCAAATTTCGAGATGGTTTCCAAAACTGTGATTCTACTCGGAGTCTATTTTGGGGCCTATGCTCTGATTTTATCGGGGCAACTTTCTCTTGGCTGGATGTGGTTTCTCTGTATTGTGATGGGAATCGGAATGGCGGGAATAGGATTCTCGATCTCTCACGATGCCCTGCACGGCGCGTACTCATCCAATTCTACCGTCAACAAACTAATTGGCTATACGTTTGATTTGATGGGAGCCAACGGCTACATCTGGAAAATTACGCATAACATCATCCATCATACCTATACAAATATTCACGGGCATGATGAAGACCTGGAAGTTGCCGAATTCATTCGCCTCTCCCCTCATTCAGAATACAAGCCGGTTCATCGGGTTCAACATATTCTTGCTTTCTTTGCCTACAGCTTTGCGACGCTTTTCTGGGTGTTTGTAAAGGATTATTGGTACTTCTTTAAAAATCCGCTGGGGCCCTATGAAAACAAAAAACACCCGCTTTCTGAATGGGTTACCCTGGTTATTACAAAACTTGTTTATTATGGCTATACACTTGTGATTCCCATGCTGGTGCTGGACATCACATTGATACAACTCATTATTGGTTTCATTTCTCTGCATCTTACCGCCGGTCTGATTCTCGGCATTGTATTCCAGCTTGCTCATGTGGTGGAGTCTACCGATCACCCGGAACCTGATGAAAACAACATGATTGACGAACACTGGGCCATCCATGAAATGGTTACAACCAATAACTTTGCCCGTAAAAACAAACTTCTTTCATGGTATATCGGAGGTCTGAATTACCAGATCGAGCATCACCTGTTTCCAAAAGTTTGCAGCGTTCATTATCCGGCCATCAGCCCGATCGTAGAAAAAACAGCACAGGAGTTTAATATTCCCTACAATCACCACGATACATTTAGAGAGGCTATTGCTTCTCATTACCGAACGCTGAAAAAGTTTGGCGATCCGAATTTTCAGTACGCTCCCGCGGAAGTATAGACGATTGTCCAATCCTGCCCGTTGAAAGGAAAAAAGGTTAAATCCATGAAAAATACTTTTCTCCTTTTATCCATCTTTGGATTACTATCCTTTATTTCCTGTTCAGATTTTCTTTTTTTCGGAAATTCAGGTTCTTCTTCAAACATTGAAGAAATGGATTTACATGAAGTTGTTATTGCCATCAACAACGAAGTGGGTGAGGCAAAAGCCGAACAGGTTTCTTACTGCAGCATTTTGCCGATCGGGGCAAAACCTTGTGGCGGTCCGTGGGGCTATCTTGTGTACTCCACACAAGAGACTAATGAAGACAGGTTGAAAAATCTGATTGAGAGATACGACGAATTGGACAAAATCAGAAATGCTGAAGACGAAAGATTTTCTACTTGTGATATGGCCCAACCGCCGAACCTTACTCTTGAAAATGGTAGCTGTAACGGTGGCGGACCATACGCGTGGAATCCCCATTTTATTTTAGAACAAAACGGAATTACCGATGAGGACTAAAACCTCCAAACAATTTTGAGATACCTTCAACATTAAATTTACCTAATCTCAAAATATTCAGTACATTTAAGCAATATCATCCAGACAATTTTCTCGACTTCAAAAGCCTAATATGATGGAAAGAACTCCGATTCTTACCATTTTATCTCTTCTTGCCTTGCTATTTTTATGGGCACCGGGAAATCTGTCTGCACAAGCTACCCTGGATCGGCTTTCTCTCCACGAACGGAGTGATGGCAAAGGCCATGTTTTTCGATATCATCTCACTGAAAAAGTAGACTCGTTTGCTGTATCCCAACCGTCTCCGGATCTCATCCAGTTTATGCTTTACTCACCATATCTGGATACCCTTGATTTTACACACCCGCAAGATTCTGAAATCTACTCTCACATCGACTATCATAAAAATGTTGATGGCTTTGGCGTAGATATTTTTCTGAGTGAAAATACCTTTATGAAAGCTACGGCCTACCCGGATCGTGATCGCAATGATATGCTCCTGGCACTGGAATACGCTTCGGAGGAAGAGATTAACAAAATTGCCGATCAAACGAATTTTATCTACTGGTTTGATTTTGAACAGCCCCCTTCAATGGAATTTGTTTATTCTGAAGATAATGCCCTCGTTCCTCTGAGAGAAGGAAAGGAGTTCAATACGATTGTAATTGACGCGGGGCATGGTGGACATGATCCCGGTTCTATGAATCGGCGACTCGGGCTGAAAGAAAAAGATATTGCACTTGAAGTTGCTCTGCAGGTCGGCGATTATATTAAAGAACATCTACCGGATATGGAAGTCATTTATACAAGAGATGACGACACCTTTGTTGAACTGGAAGAACGCGGATTGATCGCAACTCGGGCAAAAGCAGATCTCTTTCTTTCAATCCATCTCAATGCCGTTCGGGATGAGCGGGCGTACGGTTCGGAAGTCTTCTTTCTTGGAATGCACCGAAGTGAATCGGCCCTTGAGATTATGAAACGGGAAAACAGCGTGGTAAATCTCGAAAAAAATGGCGGACCTGTCCAACTTGGGGAAGATGAACTTCTCATCTATGAGCTGGCCAATGCAGGAAATATTGCTGTCAGCGAAAGAATTGCAGCAATGGTCGAACACCAGTTCCGAAACAGAGCCATGCGGCGATCGAGGGGAGTAAAACAAGCCGGATTAATGGTTCTTTGGCATGCCTCTACCCCGGCCGTTCTTGTAGAACTTGGATTTATTTCCAATCCTAATGAGGCGCGCTACATGAACAGCGAATATGGCCAAACAATTTTAGCGTCTGCTATTTTCCGGGCAATCCGGGACTTTAAACAGGAATACGACCGAAGTATTTATCAAAACAATACAGCCAGCAATGAGTGAAACGCCTTTAATTATTGGCGTGGCCGGCGGTAGCGGATCGGGAAAAACGACGGTGGTCAGCAAAATAGTAAAGAGCATTGGAAGAGATAATGTTCTTTTGATGGAACACGATTCCTACTATCGCGACCTCAGTCACCTGCCTTTGGAAAAGCGAAAAAAACAGAATTTCGATCATCCTTCGTCTCTCGAAACCGAATTAATGATTCGCCATATTGATGCGTTGAGAAACGGTTATAAAATTGAGATTCCCGTTTATGATTTTGTAGCTCATACGCGATCAGATCAAACTGTTTCTGTCTCACCAAAGAGAATTATCCTTGTGGATGGTATCCTCATTTTTAGTGAACCAAAGTTGAGAGATAAAATGGATATCAAAATTTTTGTTGATACCGATGATGACGTGAGGCTCCTCCGGCGTTTGAGACGCGATATTTGTGAAAGAGGCCGGGATTTGGATGGAGTACTAAACCAATATGAAAAATTTGTACGCCCCATGCACCTGGAATTTGTAGAACCGAGCAAGCGCTATTCGGATATTATCATTCCCCGAGGTGGCGAAAACAAAGTTGCCCTTCAAATGGTGATTGCATTGATTAATGAGAGATTAAATCAGAATTAAGAAATTTTCTCACTTGATGAGGAAACCGAATTCTTCCATTCCTGTCCAAATCAAATTTTTTCGGTGAATCAATTTCTCATCCTTCCCCATCCATTTTAAAAGCAGACTGGCATCACCACCGGTAACAAAAATATCAATATCCCCCACCGATGATCGGTATTGATGAATAAATCCTTTAATTGCATGTACAAAACTACCATTCACACCCCATTCAATACTCTCAATGGTTGACTTTCCCGGCCAGGTTTCAGGAATGGACTCAGGGGCGGTTGGTAATTCCGGCAGGCGATGTTCCATCGCGTTACGGATCATTTTAAGCCCCGGCATGATAACACCGCCGGAATACACGTTTTCTTTTGTCATCAAATCAACGGTGCATGCGCTACCGGCATCAATAACAACTACATTTCTGTCACTGGCTTCCTTTATCGCTCCCAGGCAAACCAAAAACCGATCCAAACCCAATGTATCAGGAGTCTTGTAATCGAGCATTTTGGGAGGAATATCTGCGGTTTTAAACTCGCTGACTTTTATATCCGGAAGGTTCTGCATCAGGCGCTTTGTAATATCTTTCCGAACCGAAGAAATCCGAACTTCTGGAGATTCACCATAAGATGTAATGATACGACACAGCTCATCCAGCCGTTCATGTTCCCCATCAAAAATTTTCTGCCAATCCGAATTTTTACGGGTAGCCATCTTCAGAAAAGAGTTCCCGATATCAAGATAAAGTTCTTTCATTTTCTTAGCTTTCGCCTGACGATTTTTCATCAAGTGAAGGTAACTTGTTTATTACTTAAATGTATTTTGAAATAAAAGTCAGTTGGTTGTGGTTTGTTATTCATTGTAATCCCGAAAAAGTAAAGTATATACAATGATCCACACTCAACGAACAATGAACGAATTCTATGGATTTATCAAATAAAAACGCCATCGTAACCGGAGCAAGCAGTGGAATTGGCATTTCATTCAGCAAAAAACTGATCGAAAAAGGAGCCAAAGTTTATGGTCTTGCCCGCCGGCTGAATAAGCTTTCTGAAGTTCAGGAAAAACTTGGCAACCAGTTTATTCCCATTAAAATGGATGTCACCAAGCCGAACGACATTCACCAGTGGGTACAGGAAACTTTCTCAGAAAAAAATCTCCCCCATGTCCTCATCAATAATGCCGGTCTTGGTATTTTTGGCAATGTTGAAAAACTTTCGGTGGCTGATTGGAATACAATGGTTGAAACGAACCTGAATGGTGTTTTTTACCTCACTCATGAACTGGTTCCTTTTATGAAGGCGTCTGAGGAGCACCACCATATTATCAACATTTCATCAGTTGCGGGACTCCTTGGCAACCCACAGCTCTCAGGATATAATGCCACAAAATATGGACTTCGGGGTTTCAGCGAAGCGCTCTTTAAAGAGCTTCGGTATGACAAAATCAAAGTAACGGCCATGTTTCCCGGCTCCATTTCCACGCACTTTTTTGATCAGGTTGGCAGTGAAACACACGATAATATGCTTCAACCGGACGATGTTGCCGATACTCTCATTCATCTTTTGGAAACCCCTGATAATTTCCTGGTCAATGAAATTACGCTTCGTCCGTTAAATCCCAAAAACCCGAACGAGAAGTGAGAAAAGTTCTCTTTGTCATAGTTGCTGGTCTCATTTTTTGGGGATGCGAACCTGAATCATCTGCCCCTGACGAAATCATTAATGAAGAAACCTACGAACGCATGTTCATTGAGTTTGCGATCATTAATCAGCTGGACCAGCAACTTTTAAACAACATTTCCCAGGAAGAATTGCGCACCAAAGTGTATGAATCTTATGGGGTTTCTGAAGATGAATTTCGCATCTCTCATGAATATTATGAGCGAAATATTGAGGAACAAATTGAACGGGTCAAAGAAATCAACAAAATACTGCGAGAGGAACGCGATTCGATTCAGGTTATCCAAAGAAAATTCGAAACCACTCCACGCGAAAAACTTGACAGCCTCCGTCAGACTTTGCCGGGAAGGGAATAAAAATCTCCGGACTCATCATTTTCCAGGTAATTTTCCCGAAGCATATAAGACAGAACCTGCTGGGTTTTTTTACGGTTCCAGTTTGCGCTTTTTGAAATTTCCCTAAAAGATTTCTTTTCATTTTGCACAACATCCCGAACAATTTGAACATCACTATTTGTCACGGACATCATAAGCTTCTCCTCAGAAACACAATTGTCGCATGTTCCGCACGGTTCACAGTTTGTTTCACCAAAATAGCGTCTCAAAAAAACTTCCCTGCAAGCATTGGTTGAAGCATATCTCGACATGTAGTCAATTTTCTTCAAAAGGATGTCCCGGTAATGATATGCACGATCTGTATCAACCCGAAGCTTAACCAATCGTGCGTCTTTTACCTGCACCAGCCGGGTCTCTTCCTGCCATTTGAAGGTCAAAATCTGATCATGCTCAGCAAAAACTTTAAGAGCCTTAAACAACTGATTGGAAGTGACTTCCAGCTTTTCTGCCAGATAGGAAACATTCAAATACTGAACGTCAGAAAAAACCTGCGGACCAAATTGCCGAAAAAGAGTATCTAAAAAACGACCTTTTTCCGGATCCGATTCATCAATAAAATCCAGCAAATAGTCTGTATTGACAATGAATTGAATGCCAACCCTCGGCTCGTGAAGATCAATTTGGGTAAGCACGTCCAACCTTTGTAACAGATTGACAGCCGTTGAAATCTGAGACGACGGAAGTTGAATTCGTTTTGAAATATTTTCCAGGTGAATTTCCTCCGGTGATTCCTGCTGAGTTCCCACGGCGAGGTCCAATTCATCACAAAGTCCGTCGTACACTTTTTGAAGTGTTTCGGAATCAGGATAGTTTTGCTCTACACGGCTTTTCAAATAATCTACATCACTCTCCTTAAAAAGAAGTATCGGATAACTGATTTCTCCATCGCGACCTGCACGGCCGGCTTCCTGATAATATGCTTCCAGCGAAAAAGGAATTGTGTAATGGACCACATAACGGCAATCAGACTTATCAATTCCCATGCCAAAAGCATTGGTCGCCACCACAAGTGGAATAGTGCCGTCAATCCACTCTTTTTGGACCTGTTCCCTTGTTTCACTTTTTAAGCCCGCGTGATAAGATTTTGCCGGGATTCCCTGTCGTGTGAAATAGTCCGCCCACTCTTCGCAATCTCTTCGCGTGGACGCATATATAATTCCACTTCCAAGACTGGACGCCTTTTTTACGGTTTTCTTCAGCATCTCTCGTTTCTTCTCGGTCTTGGAAACCCACCAATGCAGGTTTTCTCTCTTGAATCCACCCGTCACCACAACCGGATCTTCAAACTGTAAACTTTCCAGTATATCTTTTTTCACCTCGGGGGTGGCAGTTGCAGTCAGGGCGAGCCATTTGGTTTGAGAAGGTAAATCTTCAAGTTCATGCCGAATCTCGCGGTATGACGGACGAAAATCGTGTCCCCATTCAGAAATGCAATGTGCTTCATCAATTGCAACCAACTCAATATTCAGGTTGGGTTGTTCAACTTTCCAAAGATCCGTAGAAAGACGTTCAGGTGCTATATACAACAATTTATACATGCCGTTCCGGGCGTTAACCAAACGTTGCTCAACCTCATACGACGGAAGCGTGCTATTAATAAATGTGGACCGGATACCAACACGATTGAGCTGTTCAACTTGATCTTGCATCAAAGCAATTAGTGGAGATATCACTACGGTTAAACCATCTTGGACAACAGCAGGCACCTGGTAACAGAGAGATTTACCACCACCGGTTGGAAAAAGAACAAGGGTGTCTTTACCGGACAGAACAGACCGAATGGCATCTCCTTGCCCCGGCCGGAACGATGAATATCCCCAATACTTTTGGAGTGCTTGTTCTGCTTTTTTGAAAGGATTGTCTTCTGTCAAGTCGGATATTTGATTGTCTTAAAAACGAGACACCTGTCATTGCAAACTAAGCGAAACAATCTCTTTTTAGTGTTTAAGAACTACTGGATGTTTGAGATTGCTACGTAATCCGTCTAATTACGGATTACTCGCAATGACATGTCTTATGCCTTACCTTTTACAAGATTACAAAACCCATCCTGATTTTAAAAGTTTACAACCACACCAATTTTGATATGAAGTAAATCTGTTTTAGACTGGCTAACATCATAAAAAACTTCTCCATCCTCTATTTCAATAGAACCTTTTTGCAGGTACTCGGCTTCACGGCCAAACATATATCGTGCTCTTAAATTCAGGTAAACGGAAGAAGGCTCAACATCATCCATATCGCTGGTCATCGGCCCTTTCTTTTGCCAGAGCCTGATTTGAGTTCCGGCACCAAACCCATAGCTTAAAGCTGTATCCTCATAATTGGTATCACTCAGTTTCTCTTCATCAAAGAAATCATCCCGATCACGAATTACAGTTTCTGTGAAGAAGTAGTTGAACCCGAGGAGTCCGTCCACATAAGGCCGAAATGTTGATGGCGGTGCGATCAGACGAACCAGAAAGTCGCCATGAACAAGATTATAGCTGTTTTCAACTTCCACAGTGAGATCCGGAATCGTTGTGCTCAAAGGTTCTTCACGTGTGTCGGTACCAAAATTCATAAATCCAAATTCCAGTCCAAGCATTACCGGTGAGTTTGCAAAACGGTATCCTCCCATTAAATTAATTCCGCCACCAAGATGATCAGATTGGTCTCTGAAGTCTCCCTGGGGAATACCAACTCCTAAATCTAACGCTGCCTGAAGTTCTTGTGAATAAACGTTACCCGCCAAACCAAAACAGAAGAGAAGTGCTGTTAATGTAATTTGTTTGAAATTCATATTAACTCAATTATTTCATTCATATTGAACCAGACGAAGAAGCCATTTCCTACCCTATTGAATTCGACTTTACGTAGAACGCCTGTTTCGCTTGTATACGTTGGTGGAGAATTCCGGGTTGCTCAAAAAATAAAAAAGCCCTGACATTTATCAGGGCTTTAAGAAGTCAAGTCTTGTCATTACGAACGAGGTGAAGTCACTCACTTGCGTACACTGTGGGCTTGTTTCGCTCTACTCGCAATGACTAATCACAACATAGCTTAAAAAATTGTTGCCTTCAGATACTCTTTACGCATCTCTGCAATAGCAGAAATTGGGATACCTACCGGGCACACAGCTTCACATTCGGCATGATTTGAACAATCTCCAAATCCTTCCTTTTCCATCTGTTCAACCATTGCCATTGTTCGCTGCTTCTTCTCTGGCTGGCCTTGAGGCAACATGTTCAGATGTGCAAGTTTCGCACCTGTGAACAGCGATGCAGAAGAATTCGGACAAGCAGCCACACATGCCCCGCAGCCAATGCAGGTAGCATAATCGAATGAAATATTGGATGTTTCTTGTGCAATCGGAATTAAGTTTGCTTCAGGAGCTGCCCCCGTTTTCACGGAAACATATCCGCCTGCTTCAATAATTCTGTCGAAAGCAGATCGGTCAACAACCAAATCCTTAATCACCGGAAAAGCGGCAGCGCGCGGCGGTTCAATAACAATGGTATCGCCATTGCTGTAATTTCTCATGTGAAGCTGACAAACGGCTGTTTGATGCTTGGGGCCGTGAGCCCGTCCGTTGATTACAAGGTTACAGGAACCGCAAATTCCCTCGCGGCAGTCATAGTCAAATTCAACCGGATCTTTGTCTTCTTTAATCAGGTTTTCATTGAGAACGTCCAGCATCTCCAGAAAAGACATGTGTTCGTTAACCTCATTCAATGTGTAATCCTCAAAACGACCAGGATCATCTGCGTTTTTCTGTCGCCATACTTTGAGGTGAATTGTCATTGTGCTCATAAAAACCTGTTATTTATAACTTCTTTGTTTCAGTTCCACGAATTCAAACTCAAGATTTTCTTTATGAAGTTTGGTATTGAGTTTGCCGTTGACTCCCAAATATTCCCAAGCGGAAACAAATGAATAATCTTCGTCATTTCGGATAGCTTCGCCTTCCTCGCTTTGATATTCATCACGCAGGTGGCATCCGCACGACTCATCCCGATCCAGGGCGTCCATAGCCATCAGTTCGGCAAGTTCGAAATAGTCTGCCACGCGAAGAGCAAATTCAAGATATTTGTTGTAGTAATTCATCTCGCCCGGCACGCGAACATTCGTCCAGAACTCTTCACGAAGGGCGCGAATTTCTTTGATGGCTTCTTCAAGACCTTCTTTGCTTCGGGAGATTCCAACCTTATCCCACATAATTTTTCCAAGTTCTCTGTGGAATTCAATAATGGTCTTATCTCCTTTAACAGAGAGTAGTTTTTTGAGCTGATCTTCGGATGCTTTCGCTGCTTCATCAAAAGCTTCATGATCAACTGAGATTTTCTCAAACTTGGTATCGGCCAGGTAATTTCCAATGGTGTAGGGGATGATAAAGTATCCATCGGAAAGCCCCTGCATAAGAGCACTGGCTCCAAGACGATTCGCTCCGTGATCCGAAAAATTGGCTTCACCGGCTACAAACAGGCCTGGAATGTTGCTCATCAGGTTATAATCAACCCAAAGCCCGCCCATGGTATAGTGAACGGCCGGGAAAATTTTCATCGGCACTTTATACGGATTTTCATCTGTGATATTCTGATACATATCAAACAGGTTTCCATACTTGGCTCGAATTGTGTCTTCACCGTCCCGTTTGATGGCATCGCGGAAATCGAGATAAACGGCTTTTCCTGTTTCGCCAACTCCGAGTCCTTCATCCGTTACAATCTTGGCATTTCTTGAAGCCACATCCCGCGGTACCAGGTTACCAAAACTTGGATATTTCTCTTCGAGATAGTAGTACCGTTCGTCCTCAGGAATTTCATTTGGCTGCCGGCTATCCCCTTTCTTTCTGGGAACCCATACCCGTCCGTCATTCCGCAAACTCTCACTCATCAATGTAAGTTTGGACTGATAATCGCCCGAAACCGGAATACAGGTTGGGTGAATCTGTACAAAACATGGATTTGCAAATGCAGCACCTCTTTTATGGCATCTCCAGGCAGCCGTAACGTTCGAGTTTTTGGCATTGGTAGAGAGGTAGAAAACATTGCCGTATCCGCCGGTACAAAGTACCACGGCATCGGCATCCCATCGGTTGATGGTTCCCTTCACCAAATCCCGGGTTATAATGCCACGGGCTTTGCCGTCTACAACAACAAGATCCAGCATTTCATGACGCGCATGATATTCAATCTTTCCTGAATGGACTTCTTTCATCATGGCTTGGTAGGCTCCTAAAAGAAGCTGTTGACCTGTTTGGCCACGGGCATAAAATGTTCGCGAAACCTGGGCGCCACCAAATGAACGGTTGTCCAGAAGCCCGCCGTATTCACGGGCAAAAGGCACACCCTGCGCTACGGCCTGATCAATAATTTCATTTGAATTTTGAGCCAGACGATACACATTTGCTTCGCGGCTTCTGTAATCACCGCCTTTTATTGTATCATAAAAAAGTCTCCAGACGCTGTCTCCATCATTTGGATAGTTTTTTGCAGCATTAATGCCACCCTGCGCCGCAATACTGTGGGCTCTCCGGGCGGAATCCTGGATGCAAAATGAGACAACATTGTAACCGAGTTCAGCGAGACTTGCTGCCGCTGAGGCTCCGGCAAGTCCTGTCCCCACTACAATGACTTTATATTTGCGTTTGTTGTTCGGAGAGACAAGTTTGATATCCTTTAAATGCCTGTTCCATTTCTCTTCTAACGGGCCAGGAGGTACTTTCGAATCTAAATTCATAGTGAGTTCTGTATGATAGTTTTCAAACTGTTAATTACAATTGATGAGTGCAGCCTCGCAGCCACCGCCAAAATAGATGTACAGCGGTATGAACAAAAATCCAATGGCGAGAAGAATTGCTAAACCAACCCCGATCGTATAAATAACGGCCGATGTTGTTTTACTGCGCATCGTTAATGAAATAAATGCACTCCACACCCCGTGACCAAGATGAACACCCAGAAGTATCATCACGATAGTATACCCAAAAGCATACACAGGACTTTGGAACGTTTCCAGCACTAACGTTTTCAGATCATGCATTTCCACTCCATCCACGGCTATGGAGCCGGGATCCCCAAGAGCAAAGGTGTTCACATGAACGATGACAAATATAAAAAGTACGACGCCCGTAAAGGCCATACTTCTCGAACTCAGGCTCTGTTTGCTGGGGCCGCCTTTGCTGCTGTACACTTTATATTTTTGAGGGCGGGCTTTCTTCTTATTCCACCAGATTGAAATTCCAATCCAGGCGTGGAGCAAGAAAGCAACCAGTAACCCGATTCTGGCAACCCACAAAAGCGGTCCCAGTTCATGCAAAAAATGCGAATAACTGTTCATGGCATTCGGTTCCCCAAAAATAGCCAGGTTCCCAAGCAAGTGAAAAATGACGAAGAAGACGAGCAAAAGTCCGGTAATTCCGGTTAAAAACTTTCGGCCAACTTGCGAGTTTAGCGCGTCAGTAAAAGATGGCATATGGTTAAATTAGTTTGTTGTCTGAAGATTTTTTTAAAAAAATGATATTCTAGCAAGATGAACGATATTTCAGTTCAAAAAATCTTATTTATAAATTCGTTTGTTTTACCATAAAAGGCAAGGTTAGAGCACTTCTAAACTTATTTCACGCTTATTAAGAAAAGGTCTAAATTATTACTTATTGTTGATATTTAAATGAATCACCTGTGGTAACTGTAACCTCTGTTTTTACATCCGAATACCGGGTCAAAAGTTCAAAATTTTTGGGATTCCTTTGTCCTTCCCGGGATGACACCGAAATTGAAACCCATCTCGAAAAAATCAAGAAAGAACATCCTACCGCCACACACCATTGCTACGCCTATCAATTCAACCCAAACAGCCCGGTTGAATTCTCTACGGATGCCGGAGAACCGGGCGGAACTGCCGGATTGCCAATTCTCAATGCGCTCAAATCCCAAAATTTGATAAATGTAATTCTGATTGTCGTTCGATATTATGGCGGTACTAAATTGGGAAAAGCCGGCCTTATTGACGCCTATCAAACAACAGCTCAACAAACCATCCGATCTGCCACTTTAAAAAAGCTGGTTCCCATTAAAGTTTACACTTTAAAATACGCTTACTCTCTTCAATCATTGGTTGATAAATGGAGAAACAGCTTTGAACTTATGGAACTGGATTCATCATACCTTGAAACCGTTGAACTGACTCTCGGATGCCCCAAAAATCAATTTCATCTATTTGAGAAAACTGTATCTGCTCAAATGCACCAACTCATTGGCTTTGAGGAGGCAGGAGAATCTTTTCATATTGAAGAATAAAGAACTGACAAACTCCGCCAAGCTTCTTACCTTCATAAAAAAATGAGCTTATGAAGATTTATACCAAAAAAGGTGACAAAGGCACCACATCCTTATTTGGTGGTGCGAGTATTGGAAAAAACAGTATGCGAATTCACGCATATGGAACAGTGGATGAACTAAATTCCATCCTGGGCATTGTCTTAACATATTCGTTGAGTGATGATGGAAAAGAAATTCTGGAGGAGCTCCAAAATCAGCTTTTTGTGCTGGGTGCCGATTTAGCTACACTTCCATCCAAAAAAACAAAAATTGATCGGATCGGAAGCAGAGAAATTCAAAAACTGGAAAGCTGGATTGATACGTTAGATGAACAATTGCCTGCTCTAACCTCATTCATTTTACCGGGTGGCGCTCCGGCGGGAGCAACGCTTCACCAGGCGCGAACCGTATGCAGGCGTGCAGAACGTCATGCGGTTGCCCTGAAGACAGACAATCCTATTTCTGAGGAAGTTATTATCTACCTCAATCGCCTTTCAGACCTTCTTTTTGTAATGGCTCGCTACGAAAATAAACATGCCGGGGAACCGGAAACACAATGGAAGAGTAGGTGATTGCTGATTGCTGATTGCTGATTGCTGATTGCTGATTGCTGATTGCTGATTGCTGATTGCTGATTGCTGATTGCTGATAAAATATTTGAATAGAATAAACGCTAAACAATTTTTTTAAAACTTATTTTACTATGGCTTTAATGATCTCTGTCTCGGGAATTCGGGGCATTTTTGGATCGCATCTTACCCCGGAAAATCTTGTAACATTTACAGCCGCTTATGGCACCTGGCTTGAAGGCGGAACAGTTGTTGTTGGCCGGGATTCCCGGGTGACAGGCCAAATTTGTGAAGACATTGTTTGTGCCACGCTCCAAAGTACCGGTTGTGATGTTGTAAAAGTTGGGATCGTCCCCACTCCAACCGTGGCTATGGGCGTTCTGAAACATAAAGCCGCCGGTGGCATTATTTTAACAGCAAGCCACAACCCCGCTCAATGGAATGCACTAAAATTGCTCAACAATAAAAGTGAATTTTTAGATGCAGACCAGGGAAGAGAAGTTTTGGATCTGGCTGAAAAAGGAACGTTTACATATCAAAAATATGATAAAATCGGAACGATCAGTGAAGATCACGAAGCGGTTGATTATCACATCCAAAAAATTCTGGAATTACCTTATATTGATGCCGACCTGATCCGGAAGAAATCATTTAAAGTAGCTGTAGATGCTGTGAACGGTGGAGCTTCACTGGCACTACCCGAAATGCTGGAAGCCATCGGTTGTGATGTTCATAAGCTTTATTGTGAACCCAATGGAATATTTCCCCATAATCCCGAACCTCTTCCCGAGAATCTTGGCGATATTTGTGACTATGTGAAACAAAATGATTGCGATTTGGGAATTGTGACGGATCCTGATGGTGACCGCCTCGCACTTGTAGATGAAAACGGAAATTTTTTCGGTGAGGAATACACACAAGTAGCCGCCTTCGATTTTATGCTCAGTAAAAACAAAGGCGATACGGCCACCAATCTCTCTTCTTCAAGGGCTGCCGATGACATCACAAAAAAATACGACCAAACCTGTCATCGATCTGCCGTGGGAGAAATCAACGTGGTGAAAGTAATGCAGGCAGAAGGCGCCGTTATCAGTGGCGAAGGGAATGGCGGTGTCATTAACCCGGATCTGC
Source organism: Rhodohalobacter sp. 614A (assembly GCF_021462415.1). Taxonomy (NCBI): domain Bacteria; kingdom Pseudomonadati; phylum Balneolota; class Balneolia; order Balneolales; family Balneolaceae; genus Rhodohalobacter; species Rhodohalobacter sp. 614A. The sequence continues at coordinate 1,833,584 of NZ_JAKEDS010000001.1, read as the reverse complement.
ATCCCGGGCGGGATTCGTTAGTGGGCGCCACCATGATCTTACAGCTTTTGGCTGAACGGGAAATCAGTGCTTCAGAATACCGAAGTGAATTACCTGACTACGAAATGAGTAAACAAAAAATTGAGCTAAACTCTCTTGGCGTGAATGCCGACGAATTGCTCGATAAAGTAGCCGATATCTATCAAAACGAAAAAATCAATCGAACAGACGGAGTAAAAATAGACTTCGACGAGGGCTGGGTTCATTTTCGGAAATCGAATACGGAACCTATAGTAAGAGTGTACAGCGAAGCAAAAACAAAAGCCGAAGCTGAAAAACTTGCCGCAAGCGTACTTTCAATCATCCGGTAAACTTGCGCACTTCCGGGGTCTATAATTACAAGCTTTCGTCACCAAGCTTTATTATTTTAACAAAAATTTTCATTTAACCATCCGGTATGATCAAATCAATGACAGGATTTGGCCGCGGGGAATCTTCATCCGACGGCTTCCAGGTTACCGTTGAGATTAAAACTCTCAACAGCCGCTATCTCGATGTTTCCATTCGGGTTCCACAAAGCATCCAGGAATACGAGTTCGACATCAAAGAAGAAATTCAAAAAAAACTTTCCCGCGGAAAAGTTCATGTAAATGTGAATGTGGACAAAACGGAACAGCTATCGCCGGACATCACTTACAACGAAGAGTTGATCAAAGCCTACACAGAAATGCTGACCAAAGTAAAAAACCTGGCCGGTATTGAAGAACCCATTCAGATGAAAGATCTTCTTCGGTTCGACAATATTTTTGAAAGCCAGGAAGAAGATGAAGAAGATATTGAAGTTATATGGCGATGTACTCAATACGCTCTTGGAAAGTCCATTGTTCTGTTGAATGAAATGCGCCAAAAAGAGGGTGAAGAGTTGAGAAACGACCTCTCGGAGCTCATTGAAGGAATTGCTGAAATTGTAGAAACTGTGAAAGGCCTATCTGAAAAACGTGCGCCGGAAGTTCGGGAAAAACTTCAAAACCGAATCAGCAGTATGATCAACGAAGAAAATATCGATCCCGACCGGCTTGAAATGGAAGTGGCACTTTTGGTGGACAAGATGGACATCAACGAAGAAATCATTCGCCTCCAATCGCACCTCAAGTTTTTCCTTGAAGCGCTGGATAATGATGAACCCGTTGGCCGCAGACTGAACTTTCTTTCACAGGAAATTAACCGTGAGTTGAATACCATCGGCGCCAAATCGAACGATTCTACGATTGCACACCATATCGTATTAGGAAAAGAGAAACTCGAGAAAATTCGGGAACAGGTCCAGAACATTGAGTAAAAAAGGCAAGATCCTGGTATTGGTATCTCCCAGCGGCGGTGGAAAATCGACCATGACCAAACGTCTGCTCAACGATTTTGATAACATTCGTTTTTCCGTGAGCGCTACCACCCGAAAGCCGCGAACGGGCGAAGAAGATGGCGTTCACTATCATTTTCTCTCAAAAGAAGAATTCCAGGAACGAATTGATGACGGCGACTTTCTTGAATGGGAAGAATTTTACAATGGCACTCTATACGGAACGCTTCGTTCAAACGTTGAAAAAGAGCTTGAAAAAGGATATTTTATTCTGCTTGACATCGAAGTACTTGGTGCACTGAATGTGAAGAAGATTTTTGGCGATGAAGCGCTTGCCATTTTCATTCAGCCGCCCTCGCTTGATGTCCTGAAAGAGCGGTTGCTTAAACGCGGAACCGAGGATGTACAAACCCTCGAGACGCGAATCGATCGTGCAAAAAAAGAGATGGCTTATGCCAATCGCTTCGACAATGTTGTTATCAACGATGATTTGGAAGAGGCGTATAGTCAGATCAAAGAACTTGTTACCAATTTTATAACTCAATAAGCATTATGCCGATAAAGACACTGGATCTTGAATCTCTGGGCGAAAAGGAAGGAAATAAATACGAGAAAATCGTAGTTATGTCGAAACGCGCCCGACAAATTGCCGCCCAGGAAAAACTCGAACTCGACGAAAAACTGAAGTACTTCGAAGGTTTTGAAGATGAAGACGAGTTTACGTTCAACGAAGAACAAGAACGAATTTCCAAAGCATTTGAACAGCTTCCGCACGCTACCCAGCGGTCTGTAAATGAAATGCTGGACGGAAAAGTAACCTACCGATACCCTAACGAAGATCGATAACCATGTTTGCCGGTAAACGCATTATACTGGGCGTTACCGGTGGTATAGCTGCATATAAAGCAGCGTACCTTCTTCGTGAATTTCAAAAAGCGGGTGCCGAGGTGCGGGTAACCATGACTCCTTCAGCAACCCGCTTTGTTGGAACAGAAACATTTGCTGCCCTCAGCCGGAATGAAGTTGCCGTTGAAGTTTTTAACAACGAGAATCCCGGTAAAAACTGGACCAAACACATTCAATGGGGTGATTGGGCTGACCTTTTTGTAATTGCTCCCTGTACGGCTAATACTCTTTCCAAAATTGTTCAGGGCCAGTCTGACAATATGCTGACCTCCACAGTTCTCGCCGCTCGCTGTCCCCTTTTGATTTGCCCGACAATGGACGGCGAAATGTACGAAAGCAGTTCTGTTACAGAAAACCTGCAGCGGGCAAAAGCTCAGGGACATTATATTTTGGAACCTACGGAAGGTTACCTTGCAAGCGGACTGGAAGCGAAAGGCAGACTTCCAGAGCCCGAAGAGATCCTAAAAAAAGCTCAGGACATTATTAAAAAACATAGGATCAAAGGTCCACTAACAGGTAAGAAAGTAGTAGTCAGTGCCGGGCCAACACGTGAGTTTTTTGATCCCGTTCGATATATCTCAAATCCCAGCAGTGGTAAAATGGGACTTGCAATGGCGGAAGCTGCAAGACTTTCAGGTGCAGATGTCACTTTACTCCACGGCCCCATCTCTCTTGAAATTCCGGATCGAATTCCGAGAAAATCGTTTGTGTCGGCGGATGATCTTTTCAACCTGATTAAAGAAAATTCTGATGCAGATGTGATTATTATGGCTGCGGCTGTATCGGATTTTAAAGCAGCATCTGTCGAAAAGCAGAAAATAAAAAAGGAGAATGGCAGCAATGAACTAAAACTCACCCGAAACCCGGACATTCTTGAATGGCTGGGAAATCAAAAAAAAGAGGGACAGATTCTGATTGGCTTTGCTATGGAAACAGAAAACCTGAAAGAGAATGCCCAGAAAAAAATCAAAAAGAAGAATCTTGACTGGATCTGTGCAAATGATCTGTCCGGTGAAGATTCAGGATTTGAGTCTGATAAGAATACCATTCTTCTCTTGGGAACAGATAGTGAACAAACATTCTCCGGCAGCAAAAATCAGATTGCAAAAGAAATTTTGGAAAGAATATTTGGCAAAGGGTAGAAAACCCGCATTTCAATTTCTTGCTCTGGTTTTATCAACATAACCAATATGCTCATCCAGCCGGTCTAAAATCTCCGGGTATTTATCCATATTAAATTTCCGGGCAAAATGGTCATCCGATTGTATCAGAGTTTCCAAATCATCCATAGAAAGCTCTATTGGATGTGAACTACCCGGAGCCCAATTAACATGCCGCCAGTTCTTATTGCATACTTTCAACTCTTTACAATTTCCCAAAACAGTGTGAAAGTAAGATTCATCCGGAGCATGAACTCTTTTGTAATAAAACTGAACTCTGAAATCAGACTTATAAAATTTTAAAATCTCACTCGCTGCTTTTTGATTCGCATAAAACCATTGGCTTCCATAAAAACAGTTAAACTCATTTGAAAATGGAATCACCCATTCTGTAAACATCGACCGTTTCAGGTAAATATCTTTCCGCCACCACTTGAGGAATCGAATCGACTGTAATAAGTGAATGAGTGATGGATATCGAAACTCAAGTTTATGATACTTTTTGAAAGCTCTCTTTTCAATCTCACTTTCCAGTTCGGATTCTACAAGCTTCAATACTGACATGTGGGCATCACAATCAGAATCTTTAATATCTTTAATGATTTGATCCGCCGGTTTAATGGGATAGTCCCTCCCACTCAAAAGAATGAACCACTCGGGAGCGTCATCCCGGCTATAAAGAATATCAATGCCTTTCAGAGTTGCATCTACAAGTGACCAATCTCCCCACGCGGTTTCTACATATTGTTTTACAAACGATACGTTTTGTGGAATTTCATCAAGTGGCAGTTCACATTTTGAAAAATCGTGATGACAGGCGATTGGAGGGTCATCAAACATAAAATTGAGGCGTTCTATCAGCCGTAAGATTTGAGCGGGTTTTTCGTGTGTCAACAACACAAATCCCAGAAATGGTTTTTTACTCATCCCGAGTTTCTCTTATGAATTCCCGAATTTTGATCTCAGAAAGTAGCTCAGATTAGCCACGGTTACAACGATAATTCCGCCAACAGCTGTGTAAAGCGGCCAGGCGATGGTCAGTCCATCCCCCGGAAGAAATTGCTGAAGTGCGCCTTCAACCATAAACAAAAGGGAAATCAATCCTGTGAAAAATCCAATCATGGCATCGGTCTTATCCGGCTTTGGAAAAATCTTGCCAAGAACAAAGATTCCCAAAAGTCCGCCGTAGGTGTATGATGCAATTCCCAACCCCAATTCGACAATTGCCGGGCGGTCATCACCACTTAGTTGAAGCCATGTAAACAGAAAGGCTGAACCTGTTAAAACAACTCCCCAGAAAATTGTCACCATCCTGGAGACCCAGAGTTCCCTGGCATCATCCCAGGTTGAACCGGACAGCGGTTTAATAATATCGTATGTAGTTGATGAAGCCAATGCATTGAGTGATGAACTCAAACTACTCATAGCAGCCGCAAAAAGAGACGCCACAATCAGGCCTGCAACACCAACCGGCATGTGATCGACAATAAAACGGGCAAAGACTTCATCCGTTGTGGATAGCCCGATATCGGCAGCACTTTGTCCGCCATAGAATACAAACAGGATCAAACCGATAAAGAGGAAAAGCCCGAACTGGAGACTGGCTACAATTCCGCTCCATACCAATGCTTTCTGGCTTGATTTTAGCGACCCGGTTGCCAGCAATCGTTGTACAATCAACTGATCTGTACCGTGAGATGCAATGGAGAAAATAGCCCCTCCGATGATGGCAATCCAAAACACATAGGGATCTGCCAGGAATTCACTCCAGCTCAAATCAAATCCAAAATTAAACATCTGGAATTTACCAGCTTCACTGAGCACGGCAAAAGCTTCGGAAACCGGAATAGTAAGTTTCCCAAAAAGAAGTGCCAGTGCAAAAAGAGCTCCGCCGATATAAATAACCATCTGAACAACATCCATCCAGATTACGGCCTTGATACCGCCTAAAAATGTATAAATCAATGTAATGGCTGCGATCACAGAGATGGCGAGGAGATAAATTCCCATGTCTCCCCAATCGCTGAAAGCGCCTGCAAAACGAAAAATAATGGCGAGAGGAATGGCTGTCGCAAAGAGACGAACACCATCAGCTAACAAGCGAGTGATTATAAACGTAGAGCTGGCGGCTTTCCGCATTCCGGAACCAAATCGCTTTTCCAGATATTGATACGCGGTAGTCAACTCACCATGAACATATCCCGGCAGGAGCCAAAAAGCTACAATAATTCGCCCGATGATATAACCAAAGGTCAGTTGCAGAAACATCAGGTTTCCGCCATAGGCAACAGCCGGAATGCTGATGAATGTAAGCGTGCTGGTTTCGGTAGCCACAACGGAGAACAGAATAGCCCACCAAGGCATTTCGCGTCCTCCTAAAAAATAATCGGTAGTCGTTTTTTGCGTCCCCGCCGACCAAATTCCAAATACGGCCACAACAATCAAATACAGAACAATAACAAGGCCGTCAATCAGAGTAAATCCCATTCCAAATACCATTTATCATCTCATTAATTGCCTTGGAAAGAAAAAGAATTCCGACATTGAATCAAAAGGGATTTAACCGCAGAGTCACAAAGTCACAGAGAAAATTTGTAAGGATTTACTTTAAGGCGGTTCATACGGTTAAGTTACTATTTAAATATTTTAAGAAATGACTGAAAATGAAATTGGAACTCTTGTAGTTAATGCTGCTTATGAAGTTCACACAAGACTGGGTCCGGGGCTTCTGGAGTCTGCTTATCAAAAATGCTTAATCTATGAATTGAAAAATGAAAATTTGGATGTTCGATCGGAGGTTCATTTACCTCTAAGGTACAAAGATGTCAAACTAGATTGTGGTTATAGAATAGATATATGGGTAAATGAAAAAATTGTCATAGAAATCAAAACAGTAGAAAATCTACTTGATATCCATACTGCCCAGTTACTTACCTATCTAAAATTAACACATTGTCGTCTCGGCTACTTATTAAACTTTCAAACCCCAAAAATTAAATATGGAATAAAAAGAGTAGCCAATAATTTATATGAACGATTAAAATAATGCTTCTCTGAGTCTCTGCGGTTAATCTGTTTTTAAAAATTGCAGAAATTTTTCCAGGGCTTTTCCCCGGTGGCTAATTTTGTTTTTTTCTTCAGAATCCAGCTCGGCAAAGGTTTTGTCATAACCTGTTGGCTGAAATACAGGATCGTAACCAAATCCTTTCTCCCCTCGTTGTTCGGTAAGGATCTGTCCCTTGCATACACCTTCAAAAACGTATTCATCGTCATCTGTCAGATAGGCAATGACTGTTCGGAATTGTGCCTTTCTATTTTCTTCGTTTCCCAACTCCCGCAACAACTTATCTACATTTTGCTGGTAGGTTACATTCTCTCCGGCATATCTTGCTGAATAGACTCCGGGAGCACCGCCCAAAGCTTCTACTTCCAAACCAGTATCATCGGCGATGGATGGCAAGCCGGTTTTCTCAAACCAAAACCGAGCCTTTTTTAATGCATTTCCTTGCAAATCGGGTTGATCTTCTTCTACCTCGGGAGCATCCGGAAAATCCAATGTTGATTTTAAATGGATACCAAGCGGCTTCAGAATCTGCTGAAGTTCCTCAATTTTGTGTGGATTCCCGGAAGCGAGAAACAGTTCTGTGGGTTTCGACATACAATCAGGAGCTTACTTCAGGAATTTCACTCAACCGACGGAATTCCCTGTACCGATCATAAATCTCTTTTTCCGTCAGATTTTTGATGCGTTCAGGACCAAATTCCTCCACACAAAAACTGGCCATTACAGACCCGAAAATAACGGCTCTTCTAAAGTTCTGGGACGACAAATCATTCGTATAAGAAAGCCATCCCAAAAGGCCGCCCATGAAAGAATCGCCGGCGCCGGTTGGATCAAAAATATCGATAACGGGATATGCCGGGGCTGAAAAAATTTCGTCTTCCGTAAATAACAACGCTCCGTGTTCTCCTTTTTTGATGATCAGAAAGTCAGGCCCCATTTCACGAACCATTTCTGCCGCCTTAATGAGATTGGGTTCATCGGCGAGTTCCCTGGCTTCAGAATCATTGATCACCAATAAATCCACTGCTTTCAGTGTTTCCTTCAACGCTTCGGGCGTGCCCTCAATCCAGAAGTTCATGGTATCCATCACAACCAGATCGGGATTGTCCACCTGATCCAAAACTTTACGCTGTAAACTCGGTTCAATATTTCCAAGCGCGATAAATTTGGCATCTCTGTACGATTCAGGAATCACAGGATCAAAATGCTCAAACACATTCAGTTGCGTATCCAGGGTATCCCGGTTGTTCAAATCATAGTGGTACTTTCCTTTCCAAAAGAATGTATTTCCACTTTCATCCATCTGTAGGCCCTGTAAGTCAATCTCTTTACTTTTGAAGAGATCGATATCCTCCTGCTTGAAGTCTTTCCCGACAACGCCAACGAGATTCACATTTTTTTGAAAATAAGATGAGGTGAGAGAAATATAAGTAGCGGAACCGCCCAGAATCTTGTCAACTTTTCCGAAAGGAGTTTCAATTCCGTCGTAAGCCACAGATCCAACAACTAATAGAGACATAAAATCTGATCAATTTATTTCAGTAATTGTAATGCAGGGCAAAAAATACAGCTTTTACAACTGTTTTGTAGTATTCAATTTTCAGGAAAGCATACCCAAAGTTTTGATTCTTTTCCTGCCGATTTAAATCTTATTTTTCATAGGTTATTGCCCGAATCAAAGTTTTATGATTTATGGAAAAGAAGTTTATGAATCGTGCCTTAGAATTAGCTCGTGCGGGAATGAAGAAGAACCAAGGCGGACCGTTTGGGTGTGTGATCGTAAAAAATGGATCAATCATTGCCGAAGGGAACAACCGTGTGACTTCTGATCATGACCCAACAGCTCATGCCGAAATTATTGCCATCCGCAATGCGTGTCGAATTCTTAACAGTTTTCAGCTCAATGATTGTGAAATCTACACATCCTGCGAACCCTGCCCCATGTGTCTTGGTGCCATCTACTGGGCCCGTCCAAAACGTGTTTATTACGCTGCCAATAGAGAAGATGCAGCCAAAGCCGGTTTCGATGATGACTTTATTTACAAAGAGCTGGACCTTTCGCCTGAAGAAAGAAGAATCCCGATGATTCAGACTGAACGAAAAAAAGCTATTGACCTTTTTAAAGAATGGGATCTGAAAGAAGACAAAACACAGTACTAAACTAAATGGGATTGCATTCCTTTCATAAGTTTTTAAAAGAGCGCTCAAAAAAAGAACTCCCCGGTTTTGAGGCTCAAAAAAAGATGTCGCCCGTACCACTCGATCCTGATTTTGTATTGCCACGTACAGAATCGGATACCGCGCATCCCAGCAGTGTTTTGATACCTCTATTCCCTGATTCCAATAATGACCTTCATGTTATTTTAACTCTCCGCACAGAAAGCATTCGTCATGCCGGGCAGATCAGTTTTCCCGGAGGCCGCCGGGAAGGAACTGAATCCCCCGAAGAAACCGCCTTGAGAGAAACGGAGGAAGAAATCGGAATTCAGCGAAGCAATGTTAAACTTGCATCCAGTATAACGCCGCTCTATCTGCATCGAACGGATAATCAAATCACCCCTTTTGTAGGATTCCTGGAAGAGAAACCAAAACTGATTCCAAATCCTGCTGAGGTAAAAGAAGCTTTTACGGTATCGTTGAATGAACTTCTTTCTGATGAGAATTTTGTTGAGGAAGATTGGGAGCTTTCCTATACCACCTTCCATGTTCCCTATTGGAATATTCATCATGTTCCACTCTGGGGCGCTACTGCCATGATGATGAGTGAGTTGTTAGTGTTGTACAATGAATTCAGAAAGGCGGATAATTTCTAAGAATAGAAAGTAAGGAGCACCTGACCTCATTATTTGGTGCTCCTTAATATAAGATGCCTCGGTTTTTTGATTTAAATCAATAATAATTTCATTAAATCTACCTGGTTCTGTAAATATCATAGTACAATTTATTTAATGCAATTTTTTATAAGTAAAACAACGCTTGTTCACTTATTAATTTAATCTATTCAGAAAAGCGATTTCATTGTTAAGATGGAGTTGAATAAAGGATGAACATTTAAACCGAACTCAAAAATGAATGCCCCAAAAAGTCCGGGTTTGAGAGCAATACTTAAATTTTAACTCCATTCGTTCATACTTTCAGCCACTAATTCTTACAGAAATTACGGTTCATTCAGACAACCATTTATTTATCAACAATATGAATCAGTTCTGAAAAAAAATACGCCTTAGAAAGAAACCAGTGTTGTTTCAAATCAAAAGAAATAACATTTTGTCACATTCTCATCAATTAAACTTTCAAGAAAATGTATAAGATCAAGTCCCTAATTATTACTGCAATATTGCTGTTTGTTTGTTCAAGCTCATTAATTGCTCAAAGTCCCGAAGAGATTCTAGACGAAATGATTGAACAATACACCAGTTCTATCGCAGATGTAGAAACCATGATGATGATTACACGCATGGAAGGATTTATGGAAAGCGAGCCGGATACCACCTATTACCGAAAAGTGGTTACCGATGGATTTCCAAATATGCAGGCGGTTAGTTCGGGATCAGAAGCACCGGCAACAAACTACTACAACATTCAGGAAAATTATGATGCCCTGGTTGAAAATGCCACTTATGAGGGCACCGAAACAGTCAACGGACGAAGGGCTCATGTACTGTTTATTGAAGATGTTTCTGCTCTCTATAATGATATGGTGACCACACCGGAAGGCCAGGAACAGCAGCAGCAAGCGGAACCGCAAAGTGGCCGAATGTACATTGATGCTGAGGATTACATTCCACTTCGAATGAGCTTTGATATCAACTATGATGAAGAGTATACCGGGACGGCGGATATCGTAATGTCTGATATCAGAAATGTTGACGGCATGATGATTCCTTTCCAGATGGAAATGCAAATTGACGGCATTTCAAGTTCCATGTCTGCCGAAGATATGGCCCAGGCCAAAGAAAGTATGGCACAGTTCGAAGAACAAATGAAGAATGCATCCGGCCTGCAAAAACGAATCATGGAACAAACGCTAAAGCCGCAAATGGAAAGGCTTCAAAAAATTCTTGAGGAGGGATCCATGACCATGAGAACTATTGTGATGGATGTTCAGACCAATGTAACGATCCCTGAATAGTTTTTACTACGTTGTTATTTCTGAGGATATGAGTTATTTCATATCCTCTTTTTTTACTTATCCGCATCCGGCTGATCTTTTTTCCAAAATATTCACTCTCCTGAAAGACTAACTGCTTGTATAACAATCAGATGAACGCATAGGTTATGTCTTCTGTTTTTATAACAAATCAAGAATAAAATCACATTTATCTATGGCTAACAGAGAAGCATATAAACAAAAAGTAAGAGCACAATTAGACGAATGGAAAGCAGATGTTGATAAGCTGCGGGCCCAAATAAAACAAAAACAGGCCGACAGAAAAATTGACACATCCAAATACATGGATGAGATCAGGAAGAATCAAAAACGTGTACGGGCTAAATTGGAAGAACTCGAAGACGCCGGCGAAGATGCGTGGGACGATATTAAAAGTGGGCTGGATAAAGCTACCGATGAATTAAAACAATCGTACGCCAAAGCAAAATCTAAATTTAACTAAAAGCTGTTCCAGCTTGGTACACAACGAATGAACAGATATATGCCAGGGCAGTCATATAAGTAAACATTATGGCGGGCCATTTCCAGGAATTTGTCTCTCTTCTTACGATGGCTATCGTACTCATGCATTGCATGGCCAGAGCAAAGAAAACCATGAGAGACAAGGCCGTCCATACATTGTATATTGGCTCGCCGGTTTCACTATCCACATCCCGCTGGAGTTTCTTTTGCAGGGAGACCGCATCCTCCTGATCCTGCACACTGTAAATGGTATTCAGTGTTCCTACCATAACCTCACGGGCGGCAAATGATGTAATCAAACCAATGCCAATTTTCCAATCAAAACCCAGTGGTTTAATCACCGGCTCGATAAACTGGCCGAACTGACCGGCATAACTCTGTTGCAGCCGGTATGAAGCTTCCATTTGTGCGCTTTGATCGGGATTGTCCTCAACATTTTCAACAGAATTTTCTGCAGTAAACGAATCAGGAAGTTCCGTTTTGGGAAACGACGCAAGGAACCAGAGAACAATGGAAATCCCCAGAATAATTTTTCCTGCCTCCATAACAAACACTTTTCCGCGATCGAACACATTCTGAAAAACGCCTGACCATTTTGGGATTTTATAGCTCGGCAGTTCCATGATAAAAGGAGAAGGAGTATCTGTTTTGATGAATTGTTTCATCACGAGCGCGGCGAAAATGGCCATCACGATTCCAAAAATATAAAGGCCAAAAAACGTAATTCCCTGGAGCGTGAAAATTCCCAGGAATTTGGTGGCCGGTATGAATGCCGCAATCATCAATGCATAAACAGGCAATCTTGCCGAACAAGCCATAAATGGCAGCACCATAATTGTGATCATCCGGTCCCGCCAGTTTTCAATGGTTCGGGCGGCCATAATTCCCGGAATTGCACAGGCAAAGCCCGACATCAGCGGAACCACTGATCGGCCGTGTAAACCAATTCGTGTCATAAATCCGTCCATCACAAAAGCCGCACGTGCCATATAGCCGGTTCCTTCAAGAATGGAAATAAAGAAGAACAGAAACATGATTTGGGGCAGAAAGATTACAACACCCCCTAACCCGGCAATTACACCTTCAACCAAAAGATCATTCAAAATTCCCTCCGGAAGATTTGACGCCATCCAGTTTCCCATTTCAATAAAAAACAGGTCAATCAGGTTCATAAACGGTTCAGCCCATGAAAAAATGGACTGGAACATCAAAAGCAGAACCATCACAAAAATGACGGGCCCAAACACTTTATGGGTTACATATTCATCAATTTTGTCTGAAAGCGTGGTTTTCTCTTCGGACGATTTATGCACAGAACCTGCCGTGCATTTTTCGATAAAATCATACCGTTTCAAAACTTCTTCAGCGGCATAATTTTTTCCGGCATCCTCAAGAATTTTTCGCGCTTCCTGAACAATTTCGCGCAGTTGATGCTGCCTCTCGATATCGGGAATTAAATTGATCGCCTGGTCATCGCCTATAAACCGGAGGGCTTCAATCGTCCATGCCCGTTCGGGTACGTCCATATGAGGTTTGATCCATTTTTCGATAATGATCTCAATTGCATTTCGCAACGGTTCACCGGGTTCCCATTGGAGTACTCCGGGCGATTCCAACGTATGGGAGGAGATATATTCTCGAAGCTGTTGTACATCGTTTTCCTCCTTCGCCACCATTGGAATGACAGGAACTCCAAGCCCTTTCGAAATTCTGTTCGCATCTACTTTGATTCCGCGGTCTTCAGCCACATCAATCATACTCAAGGCCACGATTACCGGGAGCCCCAAATCCATTACTTGTGTCGCCAGGTAAAGATTCCGGTCGAGATTGCTGGCATCCACCATCACTACGACAAGATCGGGCTCCGGCTCATGCTCATATTTTCCGGCTATAACCTGGTAGGTAATGCGTTCATCAATTTGTTTAGGGTTCAGGCTGTAGGTTCCGGGGAGATCGATAATCCTGTACTTCTCTCCATTAAGAATGGCATGGCCCACTTTCTTTTCAACCGTCACACCGGGATAGTTGGCAATCTTCTGTTTCAATCCCGTTAAAGCGTTAAAAAGAGTAGATTTTCCCGTATTTGGATTGCCAACTAACGCAATCGTGGTTTCTCTCTGCACTTCTAAAACTCCTATTCAATTTCTATGCACTCCGCTTCCGATTTTCGAAGAGAAAGCAGATACCCGCGAATTTTTACTTCGATTGGAAAGCCCAGCGGTGCTGCCCGAACAACTTCTACTTTTGAGCCCGGGGTTAACCCCATTTCAAGTAATCGCAGCATTTCAGGACCCTTCACATTTCTGATGGTTGTTACACCTGCGTTCTTAAGATCAGATAATTTTTTCATCACTTCACTTATTCCGGACTCACCAAAATTGTTCGTGCCAAATTTCCGTTTATCGCAAGACGCGTATCTCCCACCTGCAAAATTACATTGGATTGATTGGAGATGATAACTGCACTGGATCCCTCTACGCAACCCATTTCACGCAATCTTTTTGCTTCGTCAAAACTACAGGTAAGACTGCAAATATTTACGTTTTCGCCGGGTTTTGTAATGGTTAGCGGAAGCATTGAGTGTCTTTTTTCTATTTGAAATAAATCTAAATAAAGATATGGAATTGAAGAAAAAGTGGGTAGTTATTTATAAAAAAAGATAAAATAATCCGAATTCTTATTCAGTTGAAAAATAAGCCGGATTTACAACTGTCGGTTTTAGAAAATGTGAGGAAAATTGTAAAAATAGTTGATACAACATCAACAAATTTCTGGCTTACCGTTCTGCTTCTAAAGAGATCTTCCTCTGTCATTGAGAACGAGTAAAACGAGCGCGGCAATCTCCGAACATTAATACAAATCGGAAATTCCTTCAATCCGGTAACGAACCACCTCTTTAAAACCTCCGGAATTTGTTTCAACGGTATAAACAAAATCATCTTTGATGAACTGAACAGGCTTCTCTTTCGGCCATTTGAATCTTGCAAAAACGGAATTTGAGTCAATTACCCACCATTCAAAGTGATCGTCGTCATCAATAACCGTTGAAACCCAAATCCTGCTTTTGTCATCAACCCGCAGGGAATAAAGTGCCGGCCACTCCTCCGGATATTCCGTTGTTTCTCTGATGCGTCTGAGCTGTACGTTATGGCTGTAACGCGGGTGAATAACCTCTTCAGGATTCAGTTTAGTCCGATTGAAGGGATGATAATACGCCCGCAGATAATTTCCATCGGCATCAAACACTTTTATCAAAAATTCACCGGTCCATGCTGAATAGAGCTCATGATCATTGGACATCGCCAACAGGGAGCGTTCCGGTATATCGAGCGTAAACGGAGCAGGACGCCCGGCGTAGTTTCCCACAAGAAATTTTGTATCCTTCTGCTCAAGAAGCTTTTCTGAAATGATGTCGCCGGCCCGGTTGATAGTGAAATATCTTAGAAAGCGGTTGGGATAATATGCAGGATTCTTCTCCTCTTTTCGTTGCACAAGAAAAGTTCCGTCTTCTCGTGCCCACACCGGCTTCCACCTTATTTCACCTGACTCTTCTGCCGCGTTGATTTTCCCGGGCCTAAGATTGAAGGCTTCTAAAAGCGTACCATCTTCAGATGAAAAAACGGTAGCTCGCTCAAGTTCGTCATCAAAAACATACAGACTATCATTGCGCAACTGAATACCGCTGATTTCCAGGAATTCTCCTTCACCTTCGCCATAATTCCCGATGGATCGGCGATAGATACCATCCGGCCCGAAAAGATGTATCACTCTTCTCTCCCACGATTTCCCCGCGAAAAAGACATTGCCGGAATCATCAACAGCTACAGAGGGAATTTCATCCAGCAAAAGTGAGTCGCTAAACACCATCTCCCGGTTCAACTTTATTGAGCTCTTCGCTGCGGTGTTTTTCGGAAAAATCGTCACGTTTGGCAGTTCCCGGACATGTTTGGGGATATCTCCTGAGTTCGTATTCCGGCACCCGCATAGCAACAATGCATAAAAAAGCGCACAAAACAGTAGCGTCCTCATTCCGGATATTTATTCTTAATATTATTCAGCAGGGAGGTTCAAGATAGAAAATCATTTTTTTGAAATAAAAAGAACAACCGTATCCGGCAACGTTTCAATTTTGTTGAAATGGGGCAAACAGTTCTTTCCTGTTTATCTATTTATAAGATATGGTTCCCTAAGCTCTGGTTGCATCTTTAGTTCAGGGATTGTTTGATTTTGTAGAGAGGTGATTGGTTAGAAAAAAATGTTTATGAAAATAATGAATTATGGATGGCTAAATAGTTTTTTTGGCTTAGATTTTTCAACTCATTTTTTCTTCTAAAATAAAATAACACCTTTTTAAACTCATCTTCAGTCATTAACTGTTTTAAAGTGTCGAGATGTACTTGTAATTTTCGACCATAGTCGGTGGTAACCACCATATCTAAAAATAAGTCCAGGTAGTTGATTGATTCTTTTAGTTCCCTTGTTAAATAATCTCTTAGACTGAAATCCAATGGATTCTTCTCCTCATTTTTTAAAAGAAATGCCTCAGCATCCATCCACCTCCAGATTGATTGTTTGTAGTCGTCAAATATATCTTGATTAAATATGCTATCCTTCTTTTCCAGCCTGCGCTTAATTCTCAATAGATAATGAAAACATATGGTACCTTTAATATTTTCATCGAAATGAAAATATTCTTGTGCATTGTCTTCATCCATAATCTGATAAATAACTGTTGTAGCAAATTCATCCGATGATTTATCCCCCTGTAACTCTATTAAAAGTTCATAATCATCTTTTTTCCGACTTAAATATGTCGCAATTAAATAAGCAGCTTCTCTTTTTTCAGATAAATAAAATGCTCCAGCATCATTTTTAAGATCCTTAGCCAACCAAGATATGGCTATTAAAATATTTTTAGCAATTAATAACCCCTCATTTCTTATTATTCTGTGAACCCAATTCAATGAAAGTCTACGATATCCTTCAAAAGAGTCTTCTTTTGGAAAAAGTTCCTTTAATTTATCACATATATCCTTTATTGATTTAGCATCCTTCGCTGCTTTTAAAATATCCTCTTTAAAATTTTTACTCGCTAATTGTTGAATAACTTTATCACTAGAAGCTGAATAGAAATACAAAGGAAAAATTAGCGGATGAGAAATTTTTTGCTTTTGTTCAATCTCCTCTAATATTGGTAATCTATTTCGTCTAAAAGATTCTTCATTATAGTTTTCGTCAAAACTGGATTCCATCACGAGCTTAAGGAGTGGAAAGAGATCATAGAGTATTACAAGCCTTTTACTACCGTAGGTTTTATTTACCCCCTCTAAAAAAATGCGCTTTTCATGATAAATTCCTTTTAAATAAAGATGTTCTCTTGTTGATATCAATCCATCACAAATAAAAAAGCTGCCATTGTTTTTGATTAAACTAAACAATTTAAAATCCATAGCTTCAATCAATGACATAAGTATTAAATCAGGGGTGTATAGATCTCTCTTCAGTTTTTTAAAATTTGATTTTAATATTTGTGCAAAGCTTTTAAAATTTCGAAAATTTGTTACATAAGTTTGATAGTGTTTAAATATGGTTTTGATATCTTGATTTAGTTCTTCTTTAATACTTTTTTGATCATAACTACTCTGAAATTCTTCTATTACTTCATTAATCAAATCCCAAAAAAGTTCTTTTAATTTTTCATTTGATATAGATGGAACCTGATAAACCTTGTCAAAATACTTTCCAATAAAACTATTAAACTGATCCATTATTCACTCTATTTATTTAATTCTGATAACTGATCATATAAAACCTTATTAGTAGTTGCACTGACTAAAACAATATTACTCATATTGCTTTTTACAAGCCTTATCAATTTAAAAACTCCATTAATCTCCTGTTCCTTTAATCTATCTATTTCATCTATCTGAACAACGAAGGTTAGGTTTAGGCTATATAACCACCTTGAGATTTTCTTTAAATTTTTTCCTGGACTTTGCTTACTCAGAAAATAACTGATGAGTGAATTCAAGTAATTATTTTTTCCAAATGCTCCCACGATACTTTGCATGATCTTATACCGATCAAAAACTGGTATAATAAATCGCTCACTTAACTCTTCGATTATATTATTATAAAAGTGTAAGTATAAAATATTGGTATCCTCAAATTGGGAAACGTCAAAATATATAGTCTCAAGTGTATTAAAATTTCTTCCCTCTCGATCTTTCTCCGAGTTTATAATTTTTTCTCTCAGTAAATTTAACAAAGAAGTTTTACCGCTCCCCCATTCTCCTAGCAATAAATATGATTGTGCTTTAAATCGATGATCATAAGAAATTATATCAGAAAAAATTATTGACACCTGTCCTTCAAACCCAATCTTATCTTGAATGGATTTTTGAATAGGAAATTTTTCAATATAATTTTTCTCAGAATAGAATTTATCCCTTCTTAATTTTTCTTCTTTTCTTGATAAATAGACCGAAATTGGAGTGGCTAAAAGCACTATCAGAATTGTTGCTAGTACCACGTCACTTCTAAAAAAATAATAAGATTGGTACGTATCTGTACTTAATAATAAACTTGAAATGAAAATAACTAGCGATCCAAATACTAAATAGTGTTGAAAAATAGTACCGAAAATCCTGAATGATTTGAAAAGTCTTTTTATATATGAATGGCACCGATTACCGAATATTAAAAAGAAAAGGAAAAGAAAGAGGTATAAAAGTAGGACATGAAATATTTCTAAATTCTTGATATCCCAAAATAGAAAAGATAGATCATTCACTATCGCACTTTGTATATCCTCTATGAAAGAGTTATAAAGAGCTATAATTAACACAAGAAAAACTACCAATAATAGTTTTTTGTAACCTTTATGGTAAATAGACCAATTAACTATTCTCTTTAGGGTCTTTAAAAAATTCCGCCAAATAATTTTAAAATTTACTTGTAAGTGTCGTAGGTAGAATACCATCTATATCTTTTGAGTAATATTATATATCAATTTACTCATCAGAAAATAGTTTTGAATATTATAATTCTTTAACTAAAGATGATAATAATAGAATTAAGAGTTCAGTAATTCTTGAAGTTATATACAACCCTCACACGAAAATGTGATTGATAATCCACTCCTTTCCAGAGAAATTAGATTGAATGGATTCAATCATAAACCAGATTAATCATCATGAAAAAAATGTTCTGCTCTTTCGCCCTGTTGCTTCTTTTTCTGTCCGGTTGTACGGCTACGATGTACACAGCATCCGAAGAGCAATACCGTGAAAGATCACTCACAACAGAATCCATCAGCACGGATGGCATCGCACTGTTGCCCATTACCGGGGCCAATCAAACTTTTAACAGCGTGGTTTCGATGGCGGCAGATAGCGTTTTGCGAAGTTATCAATTCAGCAGGTATGCGGGGAGTCGCCAGGTTTCCAATCAACTAAACAACCGGGGACTGGTTCGCGATTACCAGGAAATGATCAATAATTATCACAGCAGCGGGATGATTGACAATTCTCAAATGAAGAAAATCGGTGAGGCGATCGAAGCGCGGTATTTATTAAAAATCCAGATTGGTTCTCTGAACAGCGCAACAGATACAGAAAGTGATTATGACGGAGATGTATACACCACCAGGGAGAAAAATGTGCGGATTTACGGCCTGCTGTGGGATGCCACCAACGGAAATGTAGTTTGGGAAGGAGCATCAACAGCTTTGGTTGAGGAAGAAGAATATACGGTTATTCGCCAAAGCGACCGGGAGTTTTATGAGGCTGCCACCAGTGAACTGATCCATAAATTACTCTCGCCTCGTTCCTGACGATATAGAATAAACAGCATTCAACTGCCTGAAATATATTCACATAAAAAGCTTTTACTTTCTTTAACCAATATTTCCCATTCAAACCGGGTTACATCTGTTATTTTCCTCAACAACAGAGTTTAAAATGTGTTATTTTTACTCCGTCTAAATAATAACCCCGTTTATCAGCGTCCCCGAGGAATTGCATTCCCCCTCAACATATCAAAGAATTATCAGCATCCTCACGATCGTGTTGCTTTGCTGGAACTTTGCCGGCACACTGGTTTCAGGTTTGGTGGTGAATCATCTCCACACGCAAAAAGACGGCCATTTTTGTGAAATCACTTTTTGTTCATGCAACGTGGAGAAAGGTCAAAAAATCTGTACCTGCCATCACCCGGAATTGCAGCATATGAATCACAGCCATGACAACAATATGGCTGAGTCCCATCATGAACCTTCTCCTCACGAAGAAGCCGGTTTTTGTTATTTCTCAGCCAATCATAACCAGGCACAAAGCATCCCGACCGTTCTGATTGAATTCAACAAATTGAACGCCGTTTATATGACGGATACTCCGTTGATCTATTCCTACAAAACCGACCGGCTTGAAATTCTTCGCGAACCCTCTCTTCCTTCCGGTATTGCGGATGAATTGTTGAAACCTCCCCGCGCATAGGCAAATACCCGTCTCTTCATATGTATTCAGAATAACCTGTTTTTACAGGATGATTCTGTTCTATTTCAAAAAACTTAAAAAGGTATTTAACTATGATTACGCTTAAAAGCTTTGGCCGTATTGCGGCCGTGGCGGCTTTGGTGTTTGCCGCCGTTTCTTGTAACACCACTTCAAATGATTCTGATTCCGACCTGAATTTACTTCCTGTCAACTCCGTTACTGTGGATGGTTATAAAATTTCGCTATTCGCAGAAAAAGCACTCGAAACCGGGGCAAATGATCTTTATTGGAAAATTGAGCAAGATGGCGAGGTTGTTCATCCGCAATCTTTCAGCATTTCCCCAATGATGGATATGGGCGAAATGATGCACTCTACCCCTTTTGATCAGCCCACCACTTCGCAGGAAGATGACCAGTACATGCAAAATATGGCTGTCTTCATTATGCCGGGCGGAGAAATGGGAAGCTGGTTTGTTGAGTTTGAACTTGAGACTCAAACCGGTGAAACCATATCCGGAAATATCCCTATTGATGTGGCTTCTTCATGGAGGCTCACAAGTGTTAGAGACAGCCAGGATCGCATCTATTTTATCACGTGGTATGCACCGGAAAAACCGGTCAGCGGAAATAACGATCTCACATTCTTGGTCCACACCCGAAACACCATGATGGATTTTCCTTCCGTTTCGGACGCAGAAATGGTTGTTTACCCCTATATGGATATGGGAGGCGGATCGGGGCATTCCACTGATTTCACGCCTCCAGTCGCCACCGGAAATGGTTTTTATGAGGGAGATATCAACTATAGCATGAGTGGAGTCTGGACCACCTCGGTTGAACTTACGATTGGTGAAGAAACGCTGCCTGAAGTTGTCTTTGAATACAGTGTTCAGGCGAAGTGATGGAAAACCAAACGAATATCCGGAAACCTTCCCTCCTGTTTTGGAGGGGAGAATATTCGAATCACAAAGACTACCCGATAAAAGAGAATCTGAGATTTCCGGTCACAGCCATGAAAAAAATATTCTTTTTCACCACACTGATCATCATCAGTACCGCGAACCTTTTTGCCCAAACCCGATCCATTGAAGTTCAGGACAACCGTACAAAAACACCCGTTATGGGTGCACATATCAAAGATCACCACGGGGGGGTTATTACAATCACGGATGAAAATGGATTGTTCAGAATCAATTCCGATGAATATGCCGAAATCACAATTTCTGCTTTGGGATTTTCAGACAAAGAAATCAGCCTTGATGGCATTGGTAATTTAATTTTTCTCGATCCGGTTATTTTCCGGCATACATCCGAACTGATTGTGGTTGGCTCAAAAGGTCAGGAGAATAATATTCATTCCTATCAGAACCGGCATGAAGCCCACAGCATGGATGAATTTTTAGATAACATCGATGGAATCACCGCTACAAAACGGGGAGCTTTTGGCTGGGAACCGGTCGTTCGTGGACAAAGTGATCAGCGCATGAACCTGATGATCGACGGCATGCAGGTGTTTAAAGCCTGTGTGGATAAAATGGATCCGATTACATCGTACGTGGAAACCAATAACCTTGAAAAACTCAGCATCGATAAAAGCGGATCGGGCATCGCCCAAAATGGAAACGGAAACAGCACAGTGAACCTGATCACACAAAAGGCAAAGTCAACTCCATTTTCCATGAACCTGAGTTCGTCCTACCGGGCGCCGGACAATTATCGAACGCTGAGTGCAACAGCCAATGGATCAGATTCATCCGGAAAACATGCATTTCGGTTATCAGGCACATACAAAAAAGCGGATGATTTTGTGGCCGGTGGTGACCGGGACATTGCAAACACCCAGTTTGAAAAAATGAACCTGAACCTCAGTTACAAGCATACGTTTTCATCCGGCCATTCAGTTGAAGCCAATTACATTACAGATAAAGCGTATGATGTGGGTTATCCTGCCCTGCTGATGGATGCCACGAAAGCGCTGGCGGATATTGGCCAGATTCAATTCCAATTCGCCCCGAATCAAAAAAACGTTCATGTTGAAACGGTTCAGTTTTACGCGAATGCGATCCGCCACACGATGGACGATTACGACCGCGATGTTGCCAATCGCTCCGTCATGCGCGGAATGTACATGCCCATGTATGGAACTACAAAAACGTTCGGAACGAGGGTCAACGGACATGCTATGTTGAAAAATCACAATGTAAACTGGTTTTTTAATGCTTTCTATTCTGAAGCTTACGGAGATATGTTGATGGAACCGCTGGACCCGGAAATTGAAGATATGATGATTTACAATATGGACGAGGTGATCACCCGTTCTGTAAGCCTTGGTTTGCGCCACCGGCTGGATCTGTCTGAAACCGTCATGTTGAAATTCGAGGAAAATATTCGGGTAAACAGCCTGGGCACCAACAGCGAGACTCACGCTTCATTCTTTGAAGGATTATACGACCGGGAACTGAGTACACAAACAAAACCACTCGTCTCCGCTTCGGGAAGCGTATTATGGATGCTGAATGACCGATGGAGCTTTTCAGGAAACCTGGTTTATTCACAGCGGATGGGGAATCATATCGAGCTTTTCGGACACTATATCTACAACTATACGGACGGTTATTTTTATGATGGAAATCCGTGGCTTAAAACCGAACATTCCCTGAATAGTGATCTTAATACAACCTGGGAAATGAACGACCAATCGATTTCACTTTCTCTGTTTCACAAACGATACTATCACTATATCGACGGAGTGATGTCTGATGCGGATAATATCAGCAATTTTGATTTCCAGTTTAAGCGGTATGACAATGTCGGCGATGCCATGATCCTGGGTGGAGAGTTGAGGTCCATCAACAATGTGGGACAATTCCTGAGATTGGAAAACCGCATCTCATATCTGTTCGCCCAAAACCTGACGCTGGACGAACCGTTGCCGTTAATTCCTCCGCTTAAAGGAATCAGCACGCTCAGCATCACAAAAAATCAAAATACACTGACTGCTGAACTGGAATGGTCGGCCGAACAAAACCGGATAGCAGAATCAACTTCTTCAGAGGATAAAACCGATGCGTATGCCATTGCGAACATCGCTTTTGAACGCTCGTGGATGAAGAATACACTCAACACGTCCATTCTGGTCAGCAACCTTACGGACAACTATTATCACACCCACACAAGCATCGGCAATATTCCTGAAGCCGGGCGGCGGGTGATGATTACCGTTTCTTACGGCTTTTAATCAAAAGGGGATCAAAATCCGCGAAGGTTTAGCAGCCTCGCGGATTTAAAGCATTCTATTTCTGCGTTTTCAAGAGGTCCCGAATTTCCGTCAGAAGTTGTACATCTGCCGGCGGTTCGGTGGGTGCTGGAGGAGCATCCGGTTCTTTCCTGGCCGTTCTTTCAAACAATTTAATCACCATAAAAATAGCCCACGCAACAATGATAAAATCCACAACCTGCTGGATAAACATTCCATAATTAATGGTAACGGCTGCAGCTTCTTCGGTGGCTTCTTGCAGTGTGATCATAAAAGAAGTAAAATCCACCCCGCCCAAAAGCAGGCCTATCGGCGGCATCAAAACATCATTCACAAAAGAAGTGACAATTCTGCCAAATGCGGCTCCAATCACAACGGCAACGGCGAGATCCAGTACATTCCCCCGCATTGCAAATTTTTTAAAATCACTGATCATGCTCATAATTGTCTCGTGTTAGTTAGTGGTAAGCTGTTGTTTACTTTACAACTTTTCGGAATTGGAGGCAATATGCTGGAGACAGAATTCACCGGTTCACTCTATTTGCATGCCCATTCTTTCCTGTATAAAAAGTAATTTCTCAGACACCAAACATTCAAATCCCTTCAAATCAATATTTTTCAATGATTTAGTGTACAATACTGAACCTGTCTCCTGATTTTTAAAATAGTTCTCTTTTTTTGACACAATTTCCCTTTTTACTTCGCATATACCAATAGCCAACACAGCACCTCTGTATATGGCAACCAATCAAGAAAAAAATAAATAACCCCAAATTTTACTTAAAAATGAGATCATATATGTTTTTTAAAAAGATAGCCATGATTGCTGTTTTAGCACTACTTCTTGTTTCCTGTGGTGATGACTCTCCATCTGGTTCCGATGACGGAAGCGCTCCAACTCTTCCTTCTCTCGAAAACATTCAACCAGACTTGTCTTTTTTCCTCAATAATAATCCGCAAAAAGCGACACAGACGTCAGCTAATTTTAGTGTAGCTAAAAACCTTGCATTATCATTAAGCTATTTTTCTTCTTTCGGCCAGATTTACACCGGATTCTTCCAGGGTGCTTCACAATCTCAAGCCGAAATGGAAAATGGTGCATGGGTATGGGACTATGACTACTCCTATGGAGGAGAAGTTGCTTCGGTTGTTTTAACATCAAGAGAAACCGGTAACGAACTCTTGTGGGATTTGACGATGTCTTATAATGGCCCGGAAGGAAGTTTTGAGAATTATACCCTTATATCCGGAAGAACCACAAAAGACGGATCAAGTGGCAGCTGGACACTAAATGCACTGTCTTCGAATGGATCTAACGAGGTTCCATTGTTGGTTTCTGAGTGGGAAAAACAAGGAGACTCTCAGATTAATATTGAAACTAACTTTTACGGAGATGGAGGCGCTATTGAAGGTTCCTACACTTATACCCAGGATGCAAGTGACTTTATGATGACGGTCTCAGGGCTTGAAAGTGGAAGTGGTTCTGCTGTCCACTGGAATACAGATACCCAGGAAGGTTATTATGAAACAGACTCCGAGCGTAAATGCTGGGATGGTAATTTACAAGACACTCCTTGTTGATATGGCGATTTAAAAGCCCAAAAAAAAGCCGAATTGGTTTATTCCAGTTCGGCTTTTTTATTTGATGGGATTGATATTCAGATGATTTCCACTCTGGGGATTTGCTATTCCACCCGGGAGATAAATTGCTAGTTCTAGTTAAAAACTGATCGGATTCATAGCCAATAAAAAAAGCCCGCAATTTATAAATTGCGGGCTTTTGAGTGCCCTCGACTGGATTCGAACCAGCACGCCGTTTCCAGCACTGCCCCCTCAAGACAGCGTGTCTACCAATTCCACCACGAGGGCTTGGTATCTAAAATCAATAAATTAAAATGCTCCTTTCAGAGCTTTAAAAGGTAAGGGTTTTTCCCTTTAAATGGAAAGTTTTATAGAAAGGAAATTTGAATATTGAAGACGAAACAAGGAATGACGATCTTCAAACGCTTTGTTCAAAGTTCTGACTTCCCTGTTCAACGTTCTTGATTCCCGAAATTGAAATTTCTCCATGATGAACGAACCGAATTTTCGTAGTTTATCATCAAACCAAAAAATTTACCAAACATGACCAACCAGGAAGTAGCCGATAAACTTCGCGAAGTATATACCCTGATGCAGCTGGCGGGTGAAAACCGGTTCCGGGCCATTGCCTTCGACCGGGCAGCACAAACCATCGAAGGACTAAATGATGAAATCCTCAAACATATTGAAGAAGACACGCTGACGGATATTAAGGGAATTGGAAAATCAATCGCGGATGATGTCAAAGCGTATCATGCAACCGGCACCATGCCGGTACTTGAAGATTTGAAAGAGCGGGTTCCGGCCGGGCTGATTGAATGGACGAACATCTCAGGACTCGGCCCAAAAAATATCCTCAAAATCCATAAGGAACTCGGAATTACTACTATTGCAGAACTCAAAGAATCTTGCAAAAACGGTGAGGTTGCTGCTCTTTCAGGACTTGGACAAAAGTCCGCCGATAAAATTCTGAAGTCCATCGCCTATCTCGAAGAGTATGGCGAGCGTTGCCACCTGAATGATGCATTGGCGATTGCCGAGCCTATTTTTGAGTTTGTGAAAAACCTCGATGGTGTGATTCAGGCGGATATCGCAGGTTCGCTCCGCCGTTCGCGCGAAACCATTGGCGATATTGACATTCTTGCATCTGCAGAACAGGAAAATACCGAGGCTGTTTTTGATGCATTCGTCACTCATGAATTGGTGGTAGAAGTTTTAGGACGCGGTGAAACCAAGAGTTCGGTTCGCTCGCAAACCGGACGGCAAGTGGATCTTCGAATCGTAAAACCCAAAGAGTACCCGGCGGCACTGATGTATTTCACAGGAAGCAAGGAGCATAACATTGTTTTAAGACAGCGTGCCCGCGAACGGGGAATGGCACTTAACGAATATGGGCTTTTCAAGCTCACAGAAGATAAAGAGACCGATTTTGATCAACCGGTGGAAACCGAATCGGAATCGGATATTTATCAGAAACTTGGGTTGAACTTTATCCTGCCGGAACATCGCGAAGATCGTGGTGAATTTGAGTATTACGAGGAAAATGATGAGATGGATCTCCTTCAGGAATCCGACATCAAAGGAGTTGTACATGCCCACAGCACCTGGAGCGACGGCAAATATACCATCCAGCAAATGGCGGAAGCCAGCATGGAGCGAGGCTATGAGTATCTTGCCATTTCCGATCATTCTAAAACAGCCGCTTACGCCGGCGGACTTTCCATTGATGAGGTTAAACAACAATGGGATGAAATTGATGAACTCAACGAAACCTTTAAAAATGACGGGAAGAATTTCAAAATCTTCAAAGGAATTGAGTCGGATATCCTGGGAGACGGATCACTGGATTATCCCGAAGAAATCCTGGCCGGGTTTGATTTTGTAATTGCCAGTGTTCACAGCGCTCTGGAATTACCTCTTGATAAAATGATGATGCGTTTCGAAAGCGCCATCAAAAATCCCTATACGCGGATTGTAGGACATCCCACGGGCCGTCTCTTGTTAAGACGGGAAGGAAGCAAACTCGATCTCAATAAATTGATTGAACTTGCTGTTCAGGAAAACACGGCGATTGAAATTAACGCAAATCCCTGGCGGCTGGATCTTGACTGGCGGTTTGGAAATAAGGCAAAAGAGGTTGGTTTGATGACGTCCATCAACCCGGATGCACACAGCACGGACGGAATTGATGATATTCGCTATGGCGTGATGATCGCACGAAAAGCAAAGTTTGGCCCAGATCGCGTTCTAAATACCTGGAGTGCGGAAGAGTTTGGGAAATGGATAAAAGGCGAGTATTGAGTATCGGGTCATAAGTATGGAGATTGTGCCAAACATGTATTCAAGCTTCAATTAAACGAAATAACATGGATCCATCCAAGAGTTTAACATATACTTCTTATCTGAAAGTCAAAGAGCTGCTGGAACTGCAACAGCCTGAATCGGAACCGGAGGAACATGATGAAATGCTGTTTATCATTATCCACCAGGTTTATGAACTTTGGTTCAAACAGATTCTGCATGAGTTCGACAAGTTGAGAGTTGATCTTGAGGCCGGCAAAACGTGGTCATCGGCCAAAACTTTGCGGCGGGTTCTCACCATTCTAAAAACGATGGTTTCACAAATCGATGTTTTGGAAACGATGACTCCGCTTGAATTCAACAGTTTTCGGGGATTTTTACAGAATGCCAGCGGATTTCAATCGGTTCAATTTCGCGAAATGGAAATCATCTGTGGAATGCGGTCGCCTCATGTCATCAACGTACACGAATCTCAACCTGATCTTCAGCAAAACCTTCTGGATCGGGAGAAAGAATCTACTCTTTGGGAAAGCTTCTGTGCCTATCTGCAAAAACGCGGATATAATATTAAAATACCAGAAAGAGCCAACGAACAGGGTTTGGTTCATAATCCATCCGAATATAATCAAACAAAATTGGTTGAGATTATGAAAGATGATCCCGAAGCAGCTCTTCTCTGTGAACTGCTTGTAGATTATGATGAAGGCTTGATGGAATGGAGATATCGCCATGTAAAAATGGTGGAACGAACGATCGGCACTAAACGGGGAACCGGCGGATCCGATGGCTCAAAATATCTGCGCCAAACACTGAACAACCCAATCTTCCCGGATTTATGGGCGATCCGTGCGAAGTTTTAATTCAATGTCAATGAAAAAAATATCTCTCCTGTCATCGCGGGCCCAATGTTTTCATCGTGTGGCGATTCCTGTTTTTTTATAGAAGAGATTGCCCCATAGGAATCACCTCGGGGCTTCGCGTTACTCGCAATGACGGTTTCACACTATTCTTCCCGCTTCCACAACCAATTCTTTGAAAATATTTCGCTGGCGGGAGATCTGCATTAAATATTCGGGGTGCCATTGAACACCGATCACAAAGGAATAACCAGTATGTTCAATGGCCTGCCAGACACCTGAATAAAGTTCTTTTGCCGTTTTCTGCAATCCCTCTCCTAATTTGTCGATAGCCTGGTTATGAAGCCCATTCACATCACAGGTCTCCGTTTGAAGCAATTTTTCCAATTTCGAGCCGGCTTTAATCGTGATTCTTTTCTTGGGAAAAATCGTCGATACCTGCGGTTGTTCAGCATAAAATCCACTGATATCCTGGTGAAGGGAACCGCCGAAATGTACATTAATCAACTGCATTCCCCGGCAGATTCCCAGTACGGGTTTTTCCAGGTCAAGGGCTTTTTTTAAAAGATCAAATTCAAGTTTATCGCGGGCGGGATCTACCGGATGTTTTTTTGTGTGCTGAAAATATCTCGCAACCCAATAAACGGGAAAGAAAAGTATGGTCAATATCCATTCGAAAATGGTTCTCTCACTTTTTTTAAGCGTCCCTTTTACCTCGCGTTCCTGGCCGTATTTATCGGGTTCAATATCAGCGCCGCCTCCTAATATCAACCCATCAATCTGACCGATGGAAGCTGGTTCTTTAGGCCGGATTCTCTTCGCCTTTCCACCTGCAATCCAGACACAAAAAGCAGTGCACATCCAGGCAAACCGGCCGCCGTCATCCGGTCCGCAAACACCAATAACAGCTCTCTCTTTACCAAACATCCTCAGCCCATTCACCTATTCTTTCAAGCCATTTTGCTTCAAACCGAATCATCGTTTCGCTCCACATTTTCAGATATTCGCTGCTCAATTGATGCAGTTTATCCTCATCTGCAGCCAGTCTTTCAGCAAGAACCCAGCGATTCCATTCTGCTGCCATTGTCCACGTTTCATCTTCCAGCGAACAATTCGGCAACCGATAATGAAAGGTCGGTCTTGCTGATGTCAGTGTATCCTCAAGAAAACCAGCCGTTAGTTCTTCATCCAAAAACATAAATAGCGGCTGCATGTCCAGCGGCCTGTTTCGGTTATTTCCATAATCAAAATAGTCTTTGATGAATTGTGCTTGATCAGGCTGATAACCGGGATTCAAAATATGTTGTATATAATCGTTCTCATAACGATTGATAAATGGTGTCAGGCGCCGGCTTACGTCGATATTTGCCTGTTTTCGAATCCACGGTTCAAACAAAACAAATGCCCGTAAATGATTTAAAATACTTTGGGTTGAGTTATCCGGAATTTCCGGATTGATATGCAGGCCAAAAGCATACACAAATGAACTGCCGGTTCCTTTTGCTTTCCGATTTCTCAGTTCGTCAACCATCCTGGTCAATTCCATAATCTGAGAAAGT
The DNA here is from genome assembly GCF_021462415.1 of Rhodohalobacter sp. 614A. NCBI lineage: Bacteria > Pseudomonadati > Balneolota > Balneolia > Balneolales > Balneolaceae > Rhodohalobacter > Rhodohalobacter sp. 614A. The sequence continues at coordinate 1,804,436 of NZ_JAKEDS010000001.1, read as the reverse complement.
GGAACCGGAGGTGTGATAATTTCATAAGGAACAATGGAAGAAGCGAGTTCCATTAACGAATCCTCAAATGTCTCCTGATTTTTGGCGGTTGAAATGTCAATACCAATCGTTTCAAGAAACTTTTCGTATTTCTTTTCGCGGATAAGCTGTGCATCTAATTCCAGTCCGAAATCGCCAAAACGGGTTCTTTCGATGCTGAATTCATACGTAGAAAGTTGCTTGACTTCCCCTCCATACAGCTCCGAAATCATGGCTGCAACATCATCCATTTCAACGCCGGTAAACTCAAACTCAAATCCGGCAGAGCGTTCTTTTCCTTCGGAATTTGTAGTTTTTGGAGGTTTTAAAAACTCCTGTTTCATATTGTGATAAGGTTCATTTCTTAACTGAACATCCTGAAAAGAAAAATTATTCCATTGAGATGAGAAGGGGGAAACTTTCTCCTGTTTCAGGTTTATTTTTTAAGAAACGAAGTTCAAAAAGCTGTCCGGTTCTCCATGGCTCAATAAATTCATCGTAATTTTTAGATCCCGGATTTCCACTTTGGCCGCCCGGATAAACACCATAGCCACGGACTTCAGGTCCCACTTCCACTACCATTCTCCATGAAGGTCCGTGAGTACCGTTTGTAGCATTGATTGCATCTGATGCCCCGCTGCTAAACACATCCTGAATGCCCATCCCCGGCAAGTAGGCAAGATGATGAATATCATTATTAATGACATGCCCCCATTTCCAGCTATCACCGTATTCACCAAATTCCTCTGTGAGTTCTGCGATGGTTTCTATAAAGGATGTGGTAGCCCGTTCAGAACGCGTTTCAACTTCTTCGGTGGTAATATCATCGATGAATGATAAGTCCGGCTCATCTTTAATCACTTCCACAAATCGATCCCGGTCCGGGTAACGCAGGATGGCTTCCGTTGTCTCATACTCATCATAAAATATCGATTCGTAAAAATTTGAAGCCCAACTTCGAAACACGGATGGAGCACTCTCCTCCGCTTCCATGTACCAATCCCATTCAATCAAAGTATTATAAATCTCCATCTCCCCTTCGTCCAGATCTTCTGTCTGAACCCAATCCAACAGCGACGGAAGCAAAGTTTCGGCATAATAACTGTAGGAATCCATCTGCATGAATTGAATATCGTCGATTGTGATATTTTCCATCTGGCCCAATAAATCGTTAATGCGCCGGCCTCTTTCGAATGGAGCAAAATCATCGTCCAGGTAATAGGGATAATCTGGCGCGGTCGATTCCTGGTTTGCCGAACTTACAAATCCGCGTACCGGATTTTTGATATGCGGCACCTGATCTCGCGGAACCCATCCCTGCCAGTCGTAAGCAGGATCGGTTCCATCACTGACTGTTCGCCCCTGGTACTTCCACTTTTTAGGGAATTTTCCATTCACCCAAAGGGCGATATCCCCCTGGTTACTTGCGAACACAAAATTTTGTGCCGGTGCTGTAAAATTCTTTAATGCCTCTACATAATCATCATAATTTTCCGCACGGTTCAAACCATAAAAGGTCATTAAATCGTTGGAGCCTTCGTGGGCAATCCAGCGCATAGCATGGTAAGCGGGTTCACGATTTTCATCCATTTGTGAAGTGACTTCGGTCACCGGCCCGTGATGAGTATAAACGACGGTATCAATTACTGTCTCTCCACCTCGAACGGCATATTCTTCAATTCTGAAAGTTGTGGGTTTCCATTGATTGTCGTGCCAGTATTCTTCTTTGGATTCATCTCTGAACTGAATTTCGTACCAGTCCAGAACATCCGCCCCGACATTGGTCACGCCCCAGGCTATATTTTCATTAAATCCAATAACAATTCCCGGAGCACCCTGCAGTGTAACCCCATACGAATTGATGCCCGGAGCATTGAGTTGAATTTCGTACCAAATCGAAGGAAGGGTTAAGCTGAGATGCGGGTCATTCGCCAAAATCGGGTAACCTGATTGCGTTTTGGTACCGTCTACCGCCCAATTATTGCTGCCAACACCTTCCGGCGGTTCGTACGGACTGATTTCCCGTGCAGAAGCCGGTACGTAAATCGAATCGGGAGCTGGTGGAAGTTCAGCTTCAAAATCCCATTCTCTGGAAGGCGGGATAATCGGATCGGTCAGTTCGGGTTTAACCGTAAACCATTTTTCAATAAAATCCTGACCAAAATACTTCATGGTGTTGCTGGTACGGTCGTCATTGCTTCGCCCTGCCAGCGTCAGCGACATGTTTTTAAGCAATAGTGCTGTTTTAAGCGGCTCCCATTTTTCGGGAGCTATATCAAGAATTTTATACTCGAGAGGATATTTTTTTTGAGTCAGGCTTTCGATATATGCATTTACACCATCAGAATAAGCAGTAACCACTTCCCAGATCTGAGGATTTTTTTGAATTTCTTCGATGGCTTTTTCGGCACCGTAGGCCATGCCCCATCGGCGGTTGCGTCTGTCTCTGTCCAAAATAGAAGGACCGATAATTTCAGATAGCCGACCTGCGGCATCGTATGTCTGTAGCTCCATCTGAAAAAGGCGATCCCGCGCAGTAATGTATCCCTGGGCATAATAAAGATCATGCTCATTTTGTGCGAAGATGTGCGGCACTCCCCTTTCATCAAAATAGATCTCAACGGCTTCCTGCAGATCATTCATATTCAATGTGATGGTGCCGGTTAACTCACCTGTTTCAGCATTTCCCCAAAACCCCTGGATTGGTGAAAGAAAAGACCCAAGAGGCGGCACAGAACCAAATCGTGTTGAAAGTGCAAAAAGAAGAACTGCAAGAATGGCTGTGGAGATAAACAGAGAAATTTTCTGCAACATAGAATTTTATTTGAGTAAGGGACGAAAGAACATAAAAAGATTTAACTAAAAAAGGTGATTCAAAATCGGTTTTTAAAGAATTCAATCCATGTGTAAAAATGATTATTTGATTCTTTTGTGATGGTTTTAGATCCATTAATCCCGATCATAAATAAGTGACTCAGGTCACGATTTGAAAATCGGTCCATGAGTTTTGTTTCTTTCCCAACACACAGGGGTCGGGTGTAAAAGCCCGGCCTTTTGTTTTGTGATTTTTATTGCGGATAAAGTGACGCAATTCCTGGTGTAAATAAACGGTAAGATTGCCGCGCTTCGCTCGCAATGACTCTACGCCAATTCTGAGCCAAACTCACCAAAACAGCAGCTTCATACAAAACACGCTGCCACCACTTTTCAGAAATTCATATGTACTGAATTCATGAACGGCAAACCCGGCATCTCTCAGGTTTTTATTTACATCTGTACAACCTTGTTGGATGAATACGTTTTTTCCATCCGGGCAGGTAGCGTTTACAGCAAGTAATTTTTCAGCCTCATATCTGGTTGCGACAATGACATTATCAAAGAGTTTATGGATGAGCTTGAGTCCCTCTTCTGTAAAGGCATCCGGATAGATCAAAACCGTCGACTCATTCAAAATGCACATGCATGTATCCAAATGATAAAATGCCTCTTCCGTCAATTCAAGGGCGAGGACGGGTACATCCAACGAATCAGAAACCTGTTCCAGCGCCGTTATGGAAGACCGGAATCCGAATCCGCCCCATAATAATTGCCTTTTAAAATGCCAGAGAGCATCACCCATTCCTTCAAAATACTGAGTCCGTTCTGTATCAAGATGCAGAATTTCGTAATCCTGTTTTCGAAACCACTTTTCAATGGCCTCCACTTCGGGTTTACGTTGCGGGGTTCGCATGAGGCCCATTACAATTTTCTTATTGCCGGCTTTATCTACATATGGCAGACTTTGGTTCGCACAGAAAACCATATCCGGCAGGCCTTTTTCCCCTTCAATAACCTGAACATCCAGAGATAATTCCTGAAAACCATCCATCAGACGCTCCCACTCATTCTGGGCCTGTATTTTATCTACATCTCCAATTTGGCCTTTCATATGTGGATTTATAACATATTCCACATCAAAATAGGTGGGCTTGACCATGAGCACACGGTCAGGTGCCGGCATGGCTGGTAAATTGGAAAGTTTAAAATCAATTTCATCAACTGATGTATAAATACGACTCATGCTTCAATACTTTTTAGAGGTGCTTGACTGCTTTTTAGCCACAATAGAATTGTCGAATAAATATACGGTTTATTCAAGCCAAATAAATATGGTGGAAGATCTTTCCAGCAGAGGCATTGACAGAAACTTTGCAATCTCTCCAACTTCAAAACGTTTCTATAGCACTTGGCGAATCTCCGCGAAACTGTTAGCTTAAACTCCATGCTGTTAGATCCAAATTTGCTTACACAACTTGCCCCGCTCGACCTGAAAGCCCGCACTATTGTAGAGGGCTTTATTGCGGGATTACACCGAAGTCCGTATCACGGATTTAGCGTGGAGTTTGCCGAGCACCGCCCCTACAACCAGGGAGATGATTTCAAACACATCGACTGGAAAGTGTATGGAAAAACCGAACGTTTTTATGTGAAACGGTATGAGGCAGAAACAAACCTCAGAGCCCATATTGTACTTGATGTGAGCAGTTCCATGTATTTCAAGCATTTTGCTGAATGGAGCAAACTTCGATATTCCATTCACTATGTTGCGGCTCTCATTCATATGATGCATCGGCAGCGCGATGCCTGCGGGCTGGTAACTTTTGATGAGGATATTATTCATAATTTCCCCGCGAAATCATCCTACAGCCATATCCGTATGCTGTTTAACGAGCTGGAAAAAATTCTGGATGGAGAGCCCAAAAAAGCTACCGAAAAACGGGCGTCTGCTTCGGCCAAAGCACTCCACAAACTCGCTGAAACCCTGAAGCGCAGAAGCCTCGTGGTAATTGTTAGTGATTTGTTTGAAAACGTTCAGGGCCATAGTGACCTGATCTCTTCACTGAGACATCTCAAACATCAAAAACATGAAGTTCTTCTATTCAATATTCTTGAAAAGAAAAGTGAACGCGAGCTCGATTTCCCGGATGGAAAATTCCTGTTTGAGGATATGGAAACCGGGTCAGAACTGGAAGTAATTCCGGCCCAGGTAAAAGAAGATTACCAGAAAAAAGTAGCCGAGTATACCCAACAATTTAAAGTGGCCTGCAGCGAAGCCGGTGTGGATTTCGAAGAGATTGATACCCAAAGCCCGTTTGATTTGGCTCTTCTTGCTTATCTTAATAAGAGGAAACGGTTGGTTTAAAATTCCAAATCTTTGTAAAACTCATCACTTCTTTCCAAGCTCTCACTCAATCGTTATAGGCGGAGTCATAAGCCAGTATTCCTTAGGATTTACTGTGCTGTTGTGTGGGTCTACATCTTTAAGGTGCTTCGGTTTAATTTTCAAAGGCGCAAACCCCACAGCCTTTGCGCCTGTGAATTCAGGCAAACGTAACTTTATTGTGCCGACCTGAATTTGATCCTGTGAGGGAATAACAGACTCATTGTAGTCAGAATGATACACCATCTTACTCGGATCAAAATTGGGAAAGATAAGCTTGGAATCTTTATAGATGGCTATGTGTGCAAAATCTCCTGAATGGATAATCACCTGATCCGCCTCCTTTTCATTCGTTATAAAAAACACAAAATGGATACTGTCATTTTGAGCTTTACTTATTTCAATACGTGCTTCAAGTCTCACACTGTCGGGAAGCTGGTCTCGTTGATAAAGCGACTTAACGAATTCGGGTCTTGTATCTCCATTATTATTATTATTACATCCAACAAAGAATGCTATGATTAATAAACTGATGATCTTTGATGATGAATTGCTTTTATAGCCCATTATTCTGCGAATTGGGTTGAAATGATTTTGTTCTCGTTGATAAATATCAGTTCACAAAAGCTTACAAGATTTGAACTATACTGCAAAATTAAACCTGTCAAGCTTGTCACACGGAAAAAAATAACTCAAGAGAAGTTCATAACCTGCAGTGAAGCCGGTGTGGATTTCGAAGAGATTGACACCCAGAGCCCATTTGATCTCGCACTTCTTGCTTATCTCAACAAACGAAAACGACTGGCATAAACTTTTTTTACGTTACGTTTACTCTCCTCAGGATTTTATTGAGCAAACGCAGGGATAAACGCCTCACGTAAATTGCCAGAATTTCCCGACCGCCTATATACACTTCCATTTTTTTCTTTGCCAGCTTGGGCAGAAGTTTACGCACAAATTCTTTCGGCGGCATTCCCTTCTCCATTGCATCATCTACTTTGTTGTACTTACTTCCATCGGCGGTTAATGCATTCTCAGATATATGTGTTTGAATGAATCCGGGACAGACGAGTGTCACATCAATGTCATATTCATACACTTCCTGGCGAAGGCAATCGAACCAACCGTGTAAAGCGTGCTTAGCTGCTGCGTATGCCGAACGATATCGTGTTCCCAATTTGCCCATCACACTGCTAATCACCACAATATGGCCTGATTTCTGCTCAATAAATGTCGGCAAAAGCTCTTTCGTCAGGCCTACGGTGCCAAAAAAGTTCACTTCCATCAACCGGCGAATGGATTCCATGGTAGAGTTTACAGCAAATGCCCGCTGACTCATCCCGCCATTATTGATAAGCATATCTATGGATCCGAATTGAGCTTTTGCTTCTTCCACTTTGTCCGGAAAAGATTCGCTTTCCGATAAATCCAGGGGAATAATTTTTACCATTTCTTCACTATTCTCACAATTGTCTTTTACCCGCTGTAATTCTTCAATACGCCGTGCGGAAAGAATCACTTTCGCGCCCTTTTTATTAAACTCATAAGCCAACGCTTCACCAATTCCTGAAGATGCTCCGGTAATCCAAACGACTTTTTTTGGTAAATCCATTGAGTATTTTTTTTATAATTGTTTATTCTTTGCTCAAATATAAAGTTTACGACAGGCAGATTCGATTGAAAGGTTCGTAAAGAATCTTCCATTCAAATGATTATTTTATACCCTTGGGCATTAGCTTAATTATTTTAAATGAACGTTCCAATTTATGATTCTGAAACACACCATATTATTGGTAGAAGATGAGGTAGAACCTGCAGAAATGTTGGCCAACTATCTTGAAATGGATGACTACAATGTATTGCTTGCACATGATGGGAGAAAAGCACTCGATTTGATCGATAAACATGCCAGCGATATTCATATTGCCGTGCTCGACATTATGGTTCCATACGTCAACGGAAAAGAAATTTGTAGTGTCATTCGCAAACATCCCGTGCTGGGTGATATTCCCGTAATTTTCCTTACGGCCAAGGATAAAGAAAAAGATGAAATTGAGGGATTAGAACTCGGGGCCGATGACTACATCTCCAAACCGGCCAGCCTGAAACTCGTGAAGGCACATATTGAATCTCTGTTGAGGCGCCAACAGCCTCAAACCAGCAAATGGATTCATCACGGAGACCTTCTTCTGGACACTAATGGCAAAGATCTCTACCATAAAGATCAACGTATTGACCTGACGTCTACCGAATACTCGCTGATTGAACTCTTTTTCCAAAACCCTAAACGTGTTTACAGCCGCCAGGAAATCCTGGAGCATATTGGTGGTGATGACAAGTTTGTTTTCGACCGTACAGTGGACGTTCATATCAAAAATCTGCGGCTTAAATTGGGCGATGCTGCCGATATGATAAAAACCTACCGGGGAATTGGTTATGGGCTGAACCGGGACCTGCTGACTGTTTAATTTGTTAGTGGCTTGTGGTTAGTTGTGTGTAGCCGTTGAATATGCCTAAAATCAATAGAAAAAAATTGACACCTAATAACTGACCACTCACAACGAAAAAACAACTAACCAACAGAAACAAATGAGTATCCGCTCGAAACTTGCCTGGACGTTTATTCTTCTGCTCATTTTTGGGATTACAGCCATCAGCAGTTACTCTATTCTTTTTATCCGCAATTATCTGTTGGATCAGGGTGAACGCCAGCTCCTTAACGATTCGGAATGGCTGGCTATAACCATCCAAAATTTACAAGTTGACGGGAATTTCGAAACCAATCTGAATGAAGCCGCACGCACGTCGGGATATCATCTTGCCATTTATGATTCTGATGGAAGAATTTATGCTGAGGTACCTTACAATGCAGAAATGAGGGCCGAGGAGTCATTGCCAGATTCGCTGACTCAAAGGCTTCGGCAAACTGACGATGTTCTTCTGAATGATAATCCCGAGTCGGAACAATTTATCACATTTACCCATCTGGAGGGAACTGAGAATCCTGCCGAATATTTGAGGGTAAGCATTTTTAAAGACCAGGTTTATGCCCCCATCAAAACCATTCGGTGGATTATTTATACCGGCATGTTTATCTCGATCGGGCTGGTCATCGTTGTTAGCATTTTGTTTTCCAGATACATTTCCCAACCCATTCTTGAGCTCGAATCCACCGCCCGGGATATAGCAGAAGGCAATACAAATCAAACACTGAACCTGGACCGAAAAGACGAATTTGGAACGTTGGCCGATTCCCTGAACCGGATGGCCGACCGCCTTCGCGCTGACAACCTGGAACTGAAACGTATGTACCAAAAACAGAGCCAGTTTTTTGCAGATATCGCGCATGAAATCCGAAATCCACTTCATACAATCTCCGGTGCACTTGAAATGCTGGAGATGCATGAACTTGATGAGGATATGAAGAAAAAGTATATCAAAACGGCATCGCGTCAAACACACCGCATCAACCGGCTGTTTAAAGATTTGGTCACACTTCAAAGATATGATTCTGATGACCATTTCATCGAGAAAAAGCCATTTGATCTGCAGCTCATGGTCAGCATGATGAAGGAGATGCTGGAGCCGGAAGCCCAGGAAAAAGGACTTTCTTTAAAATGCGACAACGAACCGAATCGTGTGTTTGGCGACCCCGATAAAATTGAGCAGGTTCTGGAAAATCTGGTATCAAACGCAATCAAATTCACTTCGGAAGGGTCGGTTCAGATCAACACCCGAACTGAAGGAAACTCTGTGATTGTTGAAGTGGAAGATACCGGGATCGGAATCTCAAAAGAACATCTCGATCGGTTATTCGACCGTTTCTACCGCACCGACAAAGCACGATCAAGAGATAAGGGCGGCACCGGTTTGGGGTTGGCTGTTGTGAAGGGCATCTTAAACGCACACGGCACGGAAATTCATGTAGAGAGTGAACCCGGTATGGGATCGAAGTTCTGGTTCCGGCTTGAACGGGTGAACGCATGATTTTAAAAATCGGCCATTTCATCTCAATGAAAGCATTTTCGGATCTCGATCTCAACTTGAGTAGACCAAATCTAAGTAAGCCACTCTTCACGATTCCTTCATAATAAATTGGTTGTTTACACGACTGTAAAGGAACCGTCTGTCTTAAATCTGAGAATTGTATGAAAATTGGTGTTGTCTTGATGAATCTGGGAGGTCCCACAAATGAAGATAATGTGAGAATCTTCCTGAAAAATCTGTTCAGCGATGAAGATATCATCAAGCTGGGTGGTGGCACTGCACAAAATATTTTTGCCAACCTGATCTCAAAATTCCGTGCCCCGAACGTGGCCGAAGATTACAAAGAAATTAACGGCTGCCCGAAAGGTTGTACAGGCAGCAAATATTGCTTCAACAAACAAAACAAAGTTGTATCAGAGTGTTGTTCTCCAATCAACGGATTGACGGAAAGACAGCGGCGTTCTCTCAGAAAATATTTCAAAAAAAATGTGCCGGATGTTGATGTAAAAGTGTACACCTGTATGAGATATTGGCTGCCTTTTGCCGATACAATCATGGATGAAATGGTTGAAGATGGAATTACACACGCTGTTCTTATGCCTCTCTATCCCCAATTTTCCTGGACAACCACCGGAAGCAGTTTCCGCGACTGGGAAACCGTGGCTAAAGAAAAGTTCCCGAACGGGAAAAAACCATGGCAGGAATTTCATGTAAAGAATTACCACCGGAATGAGAACTATTTAAAAGCGATCAATGACCGGATTGATCAGGCTCTTTCCGAGATGGATGAAGAGACCCGTCAAAAAACGCACTTCATTTTCAGCGCTCACGGAACCCCGCTTCTTGAAGTTCGCAGCGGAGATCCGTACACCGTTGAAATCAAGGAAACGGTGGAAGCTGTTATGGATCGGCGGGATGATAAAAATTCTTACTGGCTCAGTTTTCAATCGAAAGTCGGCCCCCAAAAATGGACTCAACCAAATACTGAAAATCTCGTGCGACGACATTTGGAATATGGAATCAAAAACTTTTTGATGATTCCGATTGCCTTTGTAACCGATCACATTGAAACGTTATATGAACTGGGTGTGGAGCTCGTCGAAAATCTGGAAGGAGAGGGATTTATATTTGAAAATATGAAAGTGATGGATGGCCTCAACGATCATCCCGATTTTATTAAAGCATTAGCTGAAGAAACCGTAAATTGCTTAAAACACGAGATCAAAACAGACGTTTTTTCAGACAGTAAGGAATCACAAAAAGTTGTTAACGTTTAGCAAATGGTTCATCCAACCGTTCAGGATTTTATAGCTATTGGGATCAATCACTGGGATGCTCCTGTAGAAATACGAGAGAAATTCAGCCTTGACACAGAACGAAAAGAGTTGATGCTTCAGGGCTCGAGACGCGAAGGTATTGAAAGCATGTTTATCGTCTCGACATGTAACCGCACTGAAGTTTTTGCCCAAAACGCTACGGCCAATGAGGTCATTCGTTTATTAACAACCTACAGCCACGGCACTCTCAATGAATTTCACAGGTACGGATTTGAATTGGAAGGCGAGCGGGCCATCCGGCACCTTTTTAAAGTAGCCACCGGGCTCGATTCTCAAATCCTGGGCGATCTGCAGATCGTAAAACAAGTGAAGGAAGGCTATGAATATTCCGCCACCCAGGAAATGATTTCAGGAGAATTGCACAGGCTCATTCAGCACGTATTCCGCGCTCACAAACGCTCCCGAAACGAAACTTCCCTGGGGCACGGAGCCGCAACCGTTGCTTATGCCGCCGTTAAGTTTGCCACCCGAACGTTTGATAATCTTACAGACAAAAATATTCTTCTCGTAGGCACGGGAAAAATTGGTAAAGTTACCTGTAAGAACCTGGTTAACCTTGGTGCGGGCAAACTCACGTTGATCAACCGTACGCGTGACCGCGCCGAATTTGTAGCTGAGAAATTTAACCTTGAAGTAGCCGACATTGACGATCTTCCCGAACAAATTGCAGAGGCCGATCTTGTGATTGTGGCTACAGGCGCAGAGACACCAATTATTAAGCTGGAGCATATGAAACCTTCCATCGGCCAGCCGAGATTCAAAATTATGCTGGATTTGTCCGTACCCCGAAATATTGATCCGGAAGTTTCCTCGCTTGAATTTGTAGATGTGGCCAATATGGATATGCTCAGTGATGTAACGGACGAAGCATACAAAAAAAGGCAGGAAGAAATTCCACTGGTGAAGAAGATTATTGAAGACGAGTTTGCAAATTATAAACTCTGGCTCGATGAGCAACGGGTTGTACCCACGATTAAGGCGCTTACCCAAAAATTCGAAAATATTCGCGAAGATGAACTGGAGTTCTTCCGAAATAAAATTGAAACCGACGATTTTGATAAAATTGACAATTTGACTCGCCGAATCGTGAACAAATTGGCTGCATATAGCATTGAACATTTAAGAAACCATTATCAATCAGATGATGTTGCCGATATGGTAAAACAAATGTTCAAACTCGAGTCGAAAAACGGTCATGAATAATCCCATCCGAATTGGAACACGGGACAGTCAACTCGCCACCTGGCAGGCACAAACCGTTTCCAACAAATTACAAGAAGCCGGACATTCTACAGAAATTATTTTTGTGAAGAGCGAAGGAGATCTGGATCTGACTACTCCTCTACCGGAAATGGGCGGAAAAGGAGTCTTCACCAAAGCTTTAGATGATGCTCTTCTCGCCAATAAAATTGATTTGGCCGTTCATTCCTACAAAGATTTACCCACAGAAAATCCGCTCCCGTTAAAAATTGCGGCTGTATTAGAACGGGAAGATCCGCGGGATTCACTTGTATCTCCAAAAGGAACAGATTTTTTGGATGATGATTCCATCGAAGCCGTGATTGCCACAAGCAGTAACCGACGGAAAGCGCAATGGCTTCATCGCTATCCGAATCATACCATCACAAATATCCGCGGAAATGTGAATACCCGCCTTCGGAAAGTTGAAGAAAACGAGTGGCAGGGTGCTATTTTTGCCGCAGCCGGTTTAAAGCGAATCAATTTAGACCATCATATATCCGAATACCTGGACTGGATGGTTCCTGCACCTGCACAAGGCGCTATGGCCGTCATGATCAGAGAAGACGATGCTGAAGCGTATTCCGTGGTCTCAGAACTCAATCATACCGAAACAGCTCTTTGTACCAGTATTGAACGGGAATTGCTCAACGAAATGGAAGCCGGATGCAGTGCACCTGTCGGAGCATTTGCCTGGATTGATGGAAATGATCTTATCCTCCATGCTGTTGCATTGAAGACAGATGGAACTTTACAGTACGATATTGAACTTAAAATTCCTTCAGACCAGGCTGAGGGCCTGGGACGAAAAGCCGCCCGAGAACTATTGGAACAGGGCGCAGACAAACTGGTACAAGAAATGAAGGAGTAGCTGTGTACCAGTCTTTTGAATACTATTATTGAATAATAAAATACACATGAATCAACCACTTGATATTTTTGCAACCCGCGAACTGACAGACGAACAAATTGAATATGCTGAAAAACTCGGCCTTAATGTTGTCATTGAACCCGCTATTGAGATTGAATTCCGGGAAGATTGGTTCGCAATTGAAATGACATTTAAATCAACAAAGAAACCGGTTATCGCTTTAACCAGCCAGAATGCAGTAAAAGCAATAGAATTTTTCCAAAGTACGGGTGGTAAAATCCCCAAAGACGCCACCTTTTATGCCGTTGGCAAAAAAACAGCAGAAACAATCGAAAAGCTTGGATTTAAAGCCATTGTGCCCGAGCAACAAAATGGAGTAGGCTTGGCCGAAAAAATTGCTGAAGATTTCTCTAAAATGAAGGATTCAGAAAAACCGACCGTTCTCCACTTCTGCGGAGACAAACGGCGTGATGAATTCCGCCAGTTTTTAAGCGATTCTGACGTTCATGTAAGAGACATGGTGGTTTACAATACCATTTTGAAAAACATGCGGCTTCCGAATCATAAAACTGATGGAATTCTTTTTTACAGCCCAAGCGCCGTGCAGGCCTTTCGCGACAGTGGTGGCTTTTGGAACAAGAACCTTCCTGAACTTTTTGCCATTGGGGAAACAACAGCCGAAGAGCTTAGCATCGAAACAGGCAAGCATGTTCATGTATCGCCGGAACCAAACACGAAGGATCTCCTGCAACATGTTGCAGACGTGCTGAATAAAGAGAAGACTGAAGTTCTCTCTTGAGGATTTATTGAATGAGCCAGACATTTCCCCCACTTAAAAATGATCTGTTTCTTCGGGCTTTAAAGGGTAAAGATGTTGAACGTCCTCCCGTTTGGATGATGCGCCAGGCAGGGCGTTATCTACCTCAGTATATGAAACTGCGGGAGAAATACTCCTTTTTTGAGCGTGTTGAGACTCCCGAACTCGCTTGTGAAATCACCATTCAACCCATTGATGAGCTGGAACCGGATGCAGCGATCATCTTTTCGGATATTTTGACGATCCCACAAGCACTGGGAATTGATGTTGATCTGGTCCCCGGTAAAGGGCCGGTAATGGGAAATCCCATCAAAACCGTAGATGACGCTTTTTCTATTCTTGCCGAAGACGTTCCAAAGAAGTTGCAGCATGTGATGGATGCCATCACACTTACCCGAAAAGAACTCAATGGACGAGTTCCTTTAATCGGTTTTGGCGGCGCTCCGTGGACGCTATTTTGTTATATGGTTCAGGGTGAAGGCTCACGGAATTTTGACAAAGCAAAAGCTTTCCTGACTCAACAACCGGATGCTTCCCGCCATGTGATGAAAGAACTCACAAAAGCCACCATTGACTATTTAAAAGCACAAATAACCGCTGGCGCACAAGCTATACAGGTCTTTGATTCCTGGGCGGGGATCTTGAGCCCTGACGATTTTAACGAGTGGTCTCTTCCCTACCTCATGGAAATTTCAAATGCCATTAAGGAAGTGCCTGTCATTGTGTTTGCCAAAGGAGCTTGGTATGCGCTGGAACGGCTTGCTTTCAAAAGCGGCGCTTCTGCACTGGGCCTCGACTGGACCATCTCTCCTGAATTTGCACGCGAAAAAACAAGAAACAACGTAACCCTGCAAGGGAATTTTGATCCAACGCATTTGCTGGGACCCATCAAAGACATTGAGTTGAAAACCAAGCGCATGATTGACCGGTTTGGAACTCAACGATACATCACCAATTTGGGTCATGGAATACTACCGAATGTGCCGGTTGATCACGCAAGGGCTTTTGTTGAAACGGTGAAGAATTACAAAAGTGAACCGTGAAAAGGCAAACGAAAAACCTCCCCTCTTTAGAAGGGACGAATTCAAGAGTGTTCAGCGATGAATCTCTGGGGTGTGTTGAACGTTGAGTAAGCATCAAATTTGTATCGAATCTCACGCACAGCAAACACACCCTTCGCTAGAATCAAACCAATTACATGTCATCCATAAAAACACAATTCATAACCTACATCCAAAACCTGCAGAACGAGATCTGTTCTTCTTTTGAGGAAATTGATGGACAATCAACGTTCCGTGAGGATAACTGGGACCGCGAGGGCGGCGGTGGCGGTAAAACCCGTGTCATCGAAAAAGGAACCGTATTTGAAAAAGGCGGTGTGAATATTTCTACCGTTTATGGTGAGCTTCCCGATCCCATCAAAAAGCATTTCAATGTAGATGGCGGTTGGTTCTGGGCCGGGGGAATTTCACTGGTGATTCATCCCAAAAGCCCAATGATTCCAACTGTACACGCCAATTTCCGTTATTTCGAATTGTATGATGATGAAGATATGACAAACCAGGTGGATGGATGGTTTGGCGGCGGTGCGGATTTAACGCCATACTATTTGTTTGAAGAAGATGCCCGGTACTTTCATCAAACGTACAAAAGTGTTTGTGATAAGCATGGCGAGGATCTGTATCCAAATTTTAAGCAACAGTGTGACGAGTATTTCTTCAATACACATCGTGGTGAAGCCAGGGGAATTGGCGGACTCTTCTTCGATTATCTTCGTGCTGATGACAAACGAAGTCTTCAAGATTGGCACGCTTTTGTTGAAGACACAGGTAAAGTTTTTCTCGATTCATACATTCCAATCGTAAAAAAGAGAATGGACAAGAAGTATGGTGAAGAAGAACGATACTGGCAGGAAATTCGTCGCGGCCGATATGTCGAGTTTAATCTTATTCACGACCGCGGAACGCTTTTCGGTTTAAAAACCCGTGGACGAATAGAATCCATTTTGATGAGTTTACCACCGGAAGTTCGATGGGATTATGATTACAATCCTCAAGAAGGAAGTCGTGAGGAAGAATTGATTGAGGTTTTGAAAAATCCGAAGGAATGGGTTTAAAAAAAGCTGTCATTCAGAACGAGGCCAGTGCTTTTTTCTGGACGACTGAAGAATCTCGTTGTGTAGGTTTATGTCCCATTACAATGAGATTCTTCACTTCAGCTCTCTCCGTTCGCTTTCGTTCTGAATGACATATCCTATCTCGTTTTAAACCATCCTCCCTAACAACCGCCCCAAAAACTTATTCCCATACATTTTGTTGATGTGATTCATATCGGCAATCACAACCAACTCTTTCCGGCTTCGGGAGAAGGCAACATTTAAAAGACGTGGTACGCTCATACCATTTTTCTCTTCATCAAACGGGCGCACTGAATAATGTCTTGTCCGGCCTCTCTGTTCTTCTCCGCTCATTACCGTATCAAAAATGATGTAATCCTTTTCACGTCCCTGGAAAGTGTGGATCGTGCCGACTTCTACATTTCGTATTCCGGCATCATAAAGTCGATTTCTCAAATCATAAACCACACTTCGAAACGGCACGATAATCCCAACCTGCTCCATAAAAATGCCACGCCCTTGCATGTTTTTAGCGAGCCGTTCTATCACACTTTGATGAATCAAATTCACCGGTTTAAATCCTCTCTCACCCGATTTCTGTTCTAAAACCGGTCTGTATTTTGAGGTATCCACCAAGTGAAAGGCCCGGTCGGAAAGCTCACTCAGCGAAGCTTTTTTCAGTTTTCCTGTTTTGAGCCGCCCTTCATAAAAAACCGTACTGATGATATCTGCGAGTGACGACTCCAACCGATACTGCGTATCAAAAAATGAAGTGAATTCCGGGTGATTGTCATGCCATGCAAAAAGATCTTCGCTGCTACCTGCATTAGCAACGGTTGTAAAAATATCCTTCTCAAGAAAATCGCGGGATTCCTGGTCCGATGTCAATGCAATCGGCGGCAACTGCATGGGGTCACCCACCACCACCATATGCCATTTGGCGTGCGACGCCAGCACCATCAAATAAGGTAAATTTGCCATCGAGCCTTCGTCTACCACCACGGCATCAAATTCAAGATCGTGAAAGAGGTCGGACGTACAAACTTTGGCAAGAGTCGTAGCAACCAACTGCTTTTTCCAAAGCTCTTTTCGGTCACTGATTTGAGTCAGTTCTTCAATCTTTGTCTCAAGCTGATCTCTCCCACCGGCATCTTCCAGCTTCTGGTCAATCAACTTCAATTCCAGTTCCTGGTTCGATGTTGGTTGTTTCCCGTTTTGAAGTCGTTTCTCAACAGATCTTAATGCCGCCTCTCTTCGGCTCAACAGGTCAATCCATTCACCAGCTTCTTCTTTTTTCTTCTGATGGGTTTCTTCGATTTGAACTGAAAACTGGTAGGAATCAAGCCTATCATGATCCAGCACTGCATCACCAAACCGTGTAATCCTATTTTGGTTGATATGCGCTTCAATTTGGTCCAATGCATGGAGAGCACTCAACAATCCCACATCTACCGCGCGATTGGTATTGGATGCAAACAGTACTTTTTTACCCTGAGCCAAATAATTGGCTATGATATATCCAAGTGTATCGGTTTTACCCGTACCGGGCGGGCCCCAGATAAAAAGCGACCTGCATTTCATCGCCTTTTCAATGGCATCTGCCTGAGCTTCATTCCTCTTCTCGTCATGAATGATTTCACCATTCGACGGAATAATTTCCTCTGCCGGATTAAAAAGTCTCTCCAGCCGTTTTGACGCGTCCTCTTTTTTATCGTGCAGTTTGTCAAGCTCAGAAAGTGTCCGTTTCAGTACAAAATCATTCTCCCATTCCAAATCCACCTTTTCGATGGCTGTCCCGATTTTTTCGGGGAATCTCAGCACGACAGTTTTTTCTTCAAACGAAACCGGATGAATCGACCAGTCCTTTTCATCAATGGTAGCTTTAATCTCTTCTGCAAATCGTATTGAGGGCTGATGACATTCAAAACTATAATCCGCGTAATCACCCACGCCGCTATTCACAAGCTCTCCATTAAACAAAATTTCGGTGGATGGTTTTTCCCGGACGGTTTCAATCTCCGATTCCAGAGCAGACTTCGCTTGGCGGATCAGTTCCTTGATGTTCATTCTTTAAGTGAAAAGTGAGAAGTCAAAAAGTGAAAAGTTTGGTTTTGTAAGGGTTTTAAAGTTCTTGGTTCTTACAGATGAACCCAAATAAATTTTCAAAAAATGTTAAATCTCAATCACAAAAAATTAAATGTCTGGAAAAGAAGTATTGAGCTTGTCACAGAACTTTATGAAGTCACAAAATTACTACCAGACCATGAGAAATTTGGCCTGGTCAGCCAGCTTAGAAGAGCGGCTGTCTCCATCTCATCAAATATATCTGAAGGAGCGGCGAGAAAATCTAAACTTGAAAGAAAGAGGTTCTTTGAAATTTCAAGATCATCTTTAGTTGAAATAGATACTCAAATTGAAATCGCTTTAGTTCTTAATTACTTATCAAAAGATCAGGTCAGTTCTTTAAATAAACTAACCAATGAAACATTCGCCATGTTATCATCACTCACAAAATAAGAGTTGAAAATGTATGAAGTAAAAGCCCACTTTTCACTTTTTGACTTCTCACTTTTCACTACTGATCCCACAACTCAGCCCGAATCGTCTCGGCACTTTTTTCTGAAATGATATATTCCAGTTTAATGCGATTTTTCTCGGGGATTTTTGCCTCTACCAAACGGGCGCTGGCAGGCGTGTAGACGATCAAATCCGTATTTCGGACAAAAAGCGGCAACGATTTTCCATACGTTGCGCCGGCTACAAATGCCCCTTCAAACTTGATTAATGTTTTAAGCTCATCAATGATTTTTGGAATGGTTTCTTCCTCGGCTGTAACCAAACCAATTGCCTCAATTCCGGATCGATCGATGATAGAAAGAAGAACATCCGCGTCGTAATGAAAAACAACCGGCAACACACGGATCGATTCACTTAAATTTCGGAATTCATTGACCAAATAGATCGGCACAAAAAGGGCGTCGTACCTGATCAGGTCATCATAATCTGCTGATTTAATAACGGAACTTTTCACTCCAATCTGATTTTTGATCGAATCCGAAAGCAACTTGGCCAGTTCAATCGTTTCCCCAACTGTGGCAATGCTCTGAATTCGGTCCGGCCACTCCATAAAGCTCATCTGCTCCTCGAAAATTGCCTCCACTTCAGATTCATCCAAACCGTACCCAATGAGCTCTTCCAGCAAAATCTGGATTTTTTCCGCCCCCAACTCTAATCGCTCCGATTTATCAAGCTGGGTGCTTTGATGGGTAACAATAAACCCTCGCCCCTGCTCGCTTTCAATCAATCCTTCATCAGCCAACTGCTGGTAAGCCTTCCGAACCGTGTGAAAACTTGCTCCCAACTGTTTTCCCAATTCACGTGTGGAAGGCAGCATTTCTCCAACCTGGAACTGTTTGGTGGAAATCATCAACCGGATTCGATCGGCAATATGTTTGGCAGAGTGTTGCAAGATTCAGGATTCAGGATTCAGGATTCAGGATTCAGGGAACAAGATAGCGCAAGCATCCCGCTTGTGCTCGCGATTCTTCGGAGTTTACAATACTAACATATTTGCAAAACTTTACCGCCTTTAATTTTTCCCTGTTTGATTTCCATGATGGCGTCATTGGCTTTCTCCAACGGGAATAACTGAACATCTGGTTTGATGCCGGCTTCGGCGGCGATTTTGAGCATCATTTTTACATCGTTTCGGGTGACATTCGCCACCGATTTAATTTCTTTCTCCATCCATAAATGCGTGGAATAATCAATCTTCTGAAGATAATCGATATCTGAATCCTGTTTGCGAATGGCATTGATGACAAGACGTCCACCGGGAGCAAGATTTCTGAGGGCTTCCACATCCGGTTTCCAAACCGGGGTTGTATCGATAATCGCATGTAATGGTTCGGGGGCTGTCTCTTCCGTTCCCCCGGCCCAAACAGCACCCAGCTCGAGTGCAAACTTCCGCTCATCCGGGTTTCTTGCAAATACAAATACGTCGCTTTTTGGATACAAATAATGGACCATTCGAAGAACCAAATGGCCTGAAGCCCCAAATCCGGTCAGGCCAAGCCGTTTTCCATCCGATAAGTTTGTCAGTGATAAAGATCGATACCCAATCGCGCCGGCACACAACAACGGAGCGGCTTCTTCATCATTCAGTTCATTCGGAATTTTATAGGCAAAATCGGTGGGAGCGGTCATGTATTCTGCATAACCACCGTTTTTATCGCGGCCGGTGGCTGTAAAATCTTTGCAAAGATTTTCTTCTCCCTCCTTGCAATGATAGCACTCACCACAAGCAGAATAGATCCACGCGACACCGACGCGTTCGCCTTTCTTGAAATTTCCAACACCTTCCCCATACTCTTCCACAGTTCCAACAACCTGATGCCCCGGAACAACGGGATAAATTTCGGGCGGAGTTCTGCCTTCAATTTCATCCAGTTCTGTGTGGCAAACACCGCACACCGATACTTTGATGAGAATCTCGCCTTTTCCCGGTTTTGGCTTTGGAATATCGGCAAGCTTTAAAGGAGAGTGATTCCGGTTTAAGTCCTCAACACCATGTAAAAGCATTGCTTTCATAAACCGGAATCATTTTTATCAAATTAACTTGAAATGCTGCTGATTAAATATCCAGGTTTTTCATGTATGCAGCATCTTCGCGGGCAGCATCCAGCGGAGTTGTATCGGTGTAAGCTTCCTGCTCTACAATGAAATACTCCATTCCATTTTGTTGAGCCACATCCACGATAGCCGGATAATCAATCGTACCTGTACCCAAAATAACGGACTCAGGATCGTCACCGCCTGAAGAGTCTTTTACGTGACCGCTGGTAAATCTTCCGCTATATCTTCTCATCCATTCGGCAGGATCTTCTCCGGCTGCAACCACCCAATAGATGTCCATCTGGAACTTGACCAAATCCGGATCGGTATTTTCCATCATGACCACTTGTGGAATTTCTCCATCCTGCTCTTCAAATGAGTAGGCATGATTGTGATAAGCAAACTTCATTCCCGCATCGCTGGCAATTTGTCCCATTTCGTTGAACTGCTCTGCAAGTGAGTAAAAATCATCAATTGATTCCTGTGGTCCTACGTACGGACAGGTGATGTAAGGAACGCCAATTTCCGAAAGCTGCTCTACTTTTTGTTCAAAATCCTGAAATACATTTGCATGGGTGGAAATCATGGTCAGACCATTATCATCCAGAAACTGTTTGAATTCAGTATTGCTCATGCCCCAGAAAATTCCCATCTGGCCTTCATAACTCTCGATTTGTTTGTAGCCAAATTCGGCAAGACTTTGAATCACTCCCTGCGGATCATCTCCAATGATATCTCTCAACGTATAAAGTTGTATTCCAAACGTATTTGTCTCCATTTCGGCAGCAGCGCATGATTTCAAAAAGGGCAAACTGCTTAATGCCGCTCCTCCGGCAAGAAGACCTGATGTTTTGAGAAAAGAACGACGTGTAAATTCCATATCTGTTTTTATTTTGGTTGCCTGTTTTTATTACTGATTGAGCTGAGCGAATACCCCTGCAACTTTTTTAAACCCAATCAGATAAGTAGAATACATAAGAAAATGTACACCTTCAATTAAGATATACTCAAAAGATGTAAGAAGGAAGCATTTATGATCCCCTGAGAAACCGGGCCATTTATTTTACAATTCTTTTCAATTCACTGAGCAGCAACAGGGCTTCGATGGGTGTCATCCGTTCCGGATCGCTGGCTTCCAGCTTATTGATGACGGTTTCTATCTTGGGATCAACATGGGTATCAAACAACGTCATTTGGGGAAGTTGTTCCTGTTTTTCAACCTCTTGGGTTGTTTTCCTGGCCGCTTTCTTTTTGGCCGCTGTTTTTTGGATGGCGCCATTTCCTTCATGGCTCACATCAAGCGAGTGACTCTCCAGGTTTGATAAAATCTCTTTTGCCCGATTGATCACCGCCTGCGGCAATCCTGCCATATTTGCCACCTGGATTCCGTAACTATGGTCGGTTCCGCCACGCACCAGCTTACGCATAAAAATTACTTTGCCGTCGTGCTCCTTCACCTGGATATTGAAATTTTTGATCCGTTCGTATCGGCTCTCCAGTTCATTCAGTTCATGATAGTGTGTTGCAAAAAGTGTTTTTGCGGCCACTTCAGGTTTGTTATGGAGATATTCGGATAATGACCAGGCGATACTCAAGCCGTCAAACGTGCTGGTTCCCCGCCCTACTTCATCCAGAAGAATAAGCGATTTTGGCGTGGCATTGTTGAGAATATTGGCTGCCTCATTCATCTCAACCAAAAATGTACTTTCACCGGCGGCAAGATTATCGGATGCACCGACACGCGTAAAGATTTTATCCACCAAACCGATGGTTGCTTTTTCAGCCGGGACAAAACAACCAAGCTGAGCCATCAGTACCAGCAAACCAGTCTGACGTAATATGATACTCTTACCAGCCATATTCGGACCGGTAATCATCAAAATCTGGTATTCGGAATTGTCCAGATAAATGTCATTGGGAATAAAAGGCTCGCCCGCAGGCAGGGTTTTTTCAACCACGGGATGACGGCCTTTTTTCACATCAATAAGATCCTCATCGTTCACATCGGGTCTTACGTAATTATTTCTGAATGACACTTCCGCAAAACATTCCAAACAATCGAGTTCAGCTAATGCTGCTGCAACCTGTTGAATCTCATCGGCAAATTCTGCAACATACAACCGAAGCTCTTCAAAAAGTTCACTTTCCAGTGTTTTGCTCTTATCTTCGGCAGAGAGAACTTTTTCCTCAACATCTTTGAGTTCAGGTGTGATGTATCTTTCAGAATTAACGAGTGTCTGCTTCCGGATGAAATGGTCAGGCACTTTGTCTTTGTGAGTATTGGTTACTTCAATGTAATAGCCAAAAACTTTGTTATACCCGATTTTCAGGGATGAAATGCCGGTTTCCTTCGCCAGTCCATCTTTGATCTTGGCGATGTATTGTTTCCCGTTCCGGGCAATTTCCCGAAGTTCATCCAGGTTTTTATCAAATCCGTCAGCAAAAATTCCACCATCACGAATACTGGCCGGCGGATCTTCTTCAATAGCATTTTCAATCCGTTCCTGAACATCCACCAATAGTTTCAAACGGCCATTAATTGAATCCAACAGTTCATTATCGGATTGGGAAATCTGGGCTTTTACTCTCGGAATTTGAGCCAGAGAAAGTTGAAGTTGCTTTAAATCCCGTGCATTGGTTCTTCCAACACTGATTCGGCTAATCAGGCGTTCCAAGTCTCCAACCTGTCCAAGCTCTTCACGAAGTTCATGTCTTCGTTCATGTTTTTTATAGAGCCAATCAACCGCTACCAGTCTTTTCTCAATGGACTTCACTTTCTTCAGAGGCCGATTGATCCATTTTCGGAGAAGCCTCCCTCCCATTGCCGTAACCGTATCATCCAGTATGGAAACCAAAGTGCCATCGGTTCCGCCTTCCTGCATGGTGGTAATCAGTTCGAGATTCCGTTTCGTTGAAGCGTCCAGCGACATATAATCAGTATTCTCGTAGGCGTACAATCTTCGCAAATGAGCCAGCGAAGACTTCTGCGTCTCCTGCATATAGTGTAAAAGTGAACCGGCCGCCTGGTGAGCAATTTCCAGTTCTTCAACCCCAAAACCTTTAAGCGAGTGGGTATTGAAGTGGTCGGTCAATAAATTGTAACCATAATCACCCTGGTACACCCAATCATCTATAAAAGTGGCATTATATCGGGAAACTTCATCAGGAAGATTATTCTTGTACTTTTTCTGAAGGAGAATTTCCGATGGTTGAAGCGATTGCATCAGGGCATCCAATTCTCCTTTGGAAACCTGGCTCAGGGCAAACTCTCCGGTTGAGATATCTGAAAATGCGATGCCTGCGGTTCCGCCCACCCAATGAATCGACGCGATATAATTGTTTCGCTTGTGATCGAGCAATTTTTCTGAGAGCGTAACACCTGGAGTAGTGATCTCGGTAACCTCGCGCTGAACAATTTTGCGTCCGGCTTTTTTCGCCTCATCGGGATCTTCGGTCTGTTCGCAAATGGCCACTCGATAGCCACGTTTAACAAGCTTTGGCAAATACGTATCCAGGGCATGGTAGGGAAACCCGGCCAGAGGAGTCTGATCGCCCCCGTTATTTCGTTTTGTAAGAGTGATACCCAGTTCCTTGCTAATCAGTTGGGCGTCATCCGAAAAGGTTTCATAAAAATCACCGACCCGAAATAGTAAAATGGTTCCGGGGTGCTTCTCTTTAATATCAAAATACTGCCGCATCAACGGCGTCTGTTTCTTCTTACTCATGCTGAGATTTGTGCACTAATTTTTGCTCACTCCAAGGTATAAAATGTTGTACACTTTATACTAACAAGTGGGCATTATTGTCAAACTAAATCAGGTACTTTTAAGATAAGCCTTTACTCTTTATCACTCGAGAATCTATACAGATAGGGAGAACGGTGTGCTTTGCCTGTTTTCTTCTTCCCGAGACGCTCAAGATGACCGGAATCCATCATTTTGCGATGAAATCCTGTGCGGTGTAATTTCTCACCCAAAATCGTTTCGTGAAGTTTCTGCAGATCTTTCATTGTAAAGGTATCAACCAGGAGATTGGCGCCGAGCAATTTATCATCCACATGATCTCTCAGATAGAGAATAGCTTTATCTATAATTTTTTGATGATCCTGGATCAGTGGCGGAATTGAATCCAAATCACACCATGAACATTGACTCGATAAAAAACCGGCCGTTGGTTTAACTTTTTTATAATCAACCAAAGCCACATAGCCAACGGATACAAACCTTCTCAACAACCAATGGTCTTTATCAAAATCCAATCCGTTACTTCTCATGATGATTTCCATCGCCTCAGTATCGTTTCGATCACTTTTCCCAAACGTATGAAACTGGCTGAGATAAATATCTTTTAATCCTGTGCGTTCGTAAAGTGCCCGGGAAGCCGCCGTATCTAAATCTTCATTTTTCTCGATAAATCCAGCAGGCAATGCATACAAATCGGTATTCTCGTATTCCATGATCAAAATCTTCAACTCCCGTTCATGGTATCCCACTATGACGCAATCAATTGCCAACCCCGGCTGGTATTTGTCCCAAAAATCTTCAGTTGGTTTTTTTAGCTCTTGTTGCCCCATTCCTACTACAATTGACTATCCAGAGGTTCAAAATTTTAACGTACACATTTACACTTTCAAGTGGTTATAAAATAGAACTTTTCGACTATAAATAAGAGCTATTTATTTCTGCCCCTTTCATATTTCGCACAATCTGTAAAACCATCCCTTTGAGTTTGAAGAGGGATCAGCTTATTTTCAAATTTGCTATGTTTGAATTCGAAAAAAACAAATTTAAGCGTTTCTGGAAGCTGGTTGGAGAGCTGAGCATGAAGAAAGATGTTTTTTTCAATGCTTCGGCTATTACTTTCAATCTTTTCACCTGTGCTGTTCCATTCACACTGATTATCATCTCTATCCTGGGATATATTTTATCCATTGATGCGGCTTTCAGTGAGTTGGTTCGATACGGCAGGGAATTGCTACCTCAATTCAGTTTTGAAACTCAAAGCGGAGATGTTTTTGAAGGCGCCGTGACCATTGAGGCACTCATTCAACCTTTGGTTGGTGCACGTCAAATTTTTGGGATTGCCGGGATCATTATTTTGATGTTTTTTGCCCAGGGCCTCTTTCATACGCTCAAACACGTGCTGTTCGAAGTTTTTGATATCAAAGACCGAAAAAGTGCCGTTATGGAGCTCGTCTATAACTTTTTTGCATTTGGTGTTGTGGGAGGCGTATTCATCTTTTTTACAATGGCCGTCTCGTTTATCTCACTCTTTTCTTTTGATGATTATGCTATCCCCTATACAGAAATTGTTATCGAGTTTGGATGGATTTCAGATTGGCTGACGGGAATCGTCCCCATCCTCTTTACATTTGTACTCTTTTATGTGATTTACAGGTACATCAGTGAACGCCGTATGAATGCCAAAGTAGCATTTGTTGCGGCCCTGCTTTATACCCTTTTATTTGAACTGGCAAAAAGCGGGGTAAGTATTTACCTGGAATATGCGTTTACAGCTTACCGTTTCTACTATCAGGGCTATGCCGCTCTCCTGATTATTGGTCTGTGGGCATTTTATACAGCTGCTCTTTTTGTAATTACATCCATCATGGCGCGAGCCTTTCAGGAAGTGTACCTTGAACAGGCACCTGCTATCGAGAAAAATCCATACACAGCCATTTCGTGAAACCTGATTCATCTAAAGTACTTCCGAAATCTTTCTATGAGAACCCCGACGTGGTTGACGCCAGCAGAAAACTCCTTGGCAAAGTGATCTGTACAAATATTCATTCAGGGTTTACAGCCGGAATAATTACAGAAACCGAAGCTTACTGCGGACGTAACGACAAAGCCTGCCACGCAAATAACGGCCTTCGAACTGCCCGAACCGAAGTGATGTATGGAGAACCGGGTCATGCCTATATTTATCTGTGTTATGGCATTCACCATCTCTTAAATGTGGTTACAAATCAGGAAGGATTGGCTGACGCCGTTTTGATTCGGGGTGTTCGTCCACTGGAAGGAGTGGATATAATGATAGAGCGGCGAAATATTACGAATCATAAAAACCTGGCGAATGGCCCCGGAAAACTCACGCAGGCATTGGGAATTACAACCGGCCTGAATGCAGTAAATCTATCCAAACCTCCTCTCTGGATTGAAGACCGCGGAATTGAATTCCAGGAGAAGGAGATCAAAATTACACCTCGTATTGGTGTAGACTATGCCGAAGAAGACGCGCTCAAACCGTGGCGATTTGTTATTGAGTAAACTGTTTTTCTCACTATAAATTTCAAAATTCCTACAGATTTCATTCAGATTTCGACCAGAATCAACTGTTACTTTCCGACAGAAAAATGCAATGGAACGAAACGGTTGAAATAATTATTTAGTTCAACATTAAACAAATTAATAATAAACTGAACCACAAATGAAAGTATTTAAAAAAACCTTAGTCACATTATTTACCATCACACTTATTACACTCTCTCAAAGCTTTGCTACTGATGGAGACATTCTTCTGATTGATGAGTGGAGCATTGACAAATCTCACAGTAATGTCAATTTTACCATCACTCACTTCTTCACTCCGGTTGACGGAGCTTTTGAGGAGTACACTGCAAATATTCAATTCGATCCAAACGATCTTGAAAACAGCAGTATCGATGTAACGATTCCGGTATCCGGCATCAATACAGAAAACGAAAGAAGGGATAATCACCTCAAATCTGAAGATTTCTTTAATGCTGAGGAATGGCCAAACATTCATTTCGTAAGTAATAGCATTGAGCAAACCGGTGAAAATCAATTTGTTGCTCATGGCGAACTGACCATCCGCGACGTTACCCGCGATTTTGAACTTCCATTTGAACTGCTTGGCGTTATGGACCACCCGATGCGAGAAGGACAAAAAGTGGCGGGAATCACCGCAAATGCCAAGCTCAACCGAACCGATTATGGTGTGGGAGTTGGCGATTGGGCCGCCACCGCTGTTGTTGGGGATGAGGTTGATATTCAATTAAATCTGGAATTAACCGCACCAAAAAGCGAATAATTTTCAAGCGATATTTAAGGTAGAAATCAGCCGCATTTCTGAGTTGTGAAATGCGGCTTTTTTTATTTCACAATTATATATTTTCGAGCTCACACTTTTGCGAATCTTCTGTTATATTTAAGGAATTAATATGAACGACTATTAGTGAGTCAATGAATAAAAAAACGATTTTTATTGTTACGGGTTTGATCATTTTTGCAGCACTGACCCGCCTGCTTCCACACGCATATAATTTCACTCCAATCGGTGCAATTGCCCTTTTTGGCGCAGCTTATTTTACCAGGAAAAAGTGGGCCCTGATTGTTCCGCTTATTGCAATTTGGATCAGTGATTTGCTTCTCAATAATATCACATACGCTGAATATTATGATGGCTTTACCTGGTTTACAGGTGGATTTCTTTACTTGTACGGAAGCATCGCGATGATTGTAATTCTGGGATATTATCTCCTCAAAAAAATTACCTTCGGAAGAGTTCTTGGCGGTGCACTCGGAGCATCCGTCATCTTTTTCATTATCAGCAACTTCGGTGTTTGGGTCAGCGGGTCAATGTACCCAATGAGTTTTGAAGGCTTGATGGCCTGCTACACAGCAGCAATTCCATTCTTTCATTATACGATTGCCGGTAATGTAGTTTATTCCGCTGTACTGTTTGGCGCCTACGAATGGATAAAAGCAGCTTATCCGGCTCTTCAACCCGTTGAAGCCTGAGTACTATTTAGCTGATTATTTCTGAAGTTAACTGGATAATTTCAGGAGATGGTTTTGATTTGGCATTCATCTCTTTGATGATTTGCTCGAACGCCCTTCGTCCAAGTTCATAGGTTGGCTGTTCAATACAGATGAAGGGATTCGCCAGGTGTTTGTTAAACTCGCTACTTCCGAAAGCCAGGATTGGTATTTCCCCGGGATCTATTCCATGATCTTTCATGTACTCAAGAGCCCCGAGCGCCACAGGATAAGTAACGGCAAAAATTGCCTCCGGTTTACCATATTCTTTTAACAAACGTTCAAATCCTGCATATCCATCTTTTTCATTAAATCCGCCTTCCACTATGGCTTGGGGCGGCATATGAATCCCTGACTCTTTCAAAGCCTCCAAATATCCGGCCTTTCTCTCCCTCCCAATTTCAACATGCTCATACCCTGAAAGATGGGCGATTTTCTGAACCCCACTATTAATGAGATGAAGGACGCCCTTTTTGGTACTCTCATAATTATCAACGCGAAGATATGTAAATCCGGAATTGGCAAATCCCCTGTCAAAGAAAACCAAATCAATTCCCATTTGGCGAACAATCTCAAAGCGATCCGGGGTTCTTGTCTGTTCTGTGATGGAGACCAATAGCCCGTCTACACGCATATTGAGCATCGACTCGATGTGCTTCTTTTCGAGTTTTTCATTTTCAAGTGAGATTCCCAAAACTACTTCATATCTACTCTGGTTGGCCATTCTATAAATCCCTTCCACAATAGATGCGAAGAAGGAATTGGCCATTTTGGGTATAATAACACCAATAAGCTGAGATTTTTGAGAGGTAAGAGATCGCGCTACCAGATTGGGACGATACCCCATTTCACGGGCAACGCGTTTAACTTTTTTACGGGTCTCTGCCGAGATATCAGGATGATCGCGAAGAGCTTTTGATACACTTACTTTCGTAAGGTTCAGCTTCTCCGCGATATCGATCAGACGTACGTTTTTTTTCATGCGATCACTTTGTTGATGGTGATCAAATTCTATAGTTCCCTGATTTTGATGCTCCGGAATGAGACCCGGTTTCCATGATCCTGCAGAAGAATATGGCCTGTTTTGGCTTCACCAAAATTTTCATAAACATTGTATTTACTTTTCTGAACCAAATTGCGGTAAATCTGAGAGCCGCGTTCATACTCCACAACTTTGATGTTATTCAGCCAGTGTTCCACATGATTTCCCTTCGCTACAATTCTTGCCTTATTCCATTGGCCAATTCCTTTAAATCGAATGTCATCTCTGTCTCCTTCGGATAAATTCGTAGCAGTAATCATATCATATAACGAACCTACCGTTCGGTTGCCGGCAACGCCCATTTTCGCATCAGGGTGATTATCGTTATCAAGAACTTGAAATTCAGGACCGATTTCCGAGCCGCTTCCGGGATTCAAACCCTCCATCACAAAATATTTGATACCACTGTTTGCACCTTCTGTGATCTTAAATTCAACCTCGAAAATAAAATCACTGAACTCCTGTTCCGTAACAATATCTCCAAAAGGCGACTCTGTGCCATCCGATTCAATAACCGTAAGCGTGCCATCTTCAACAACCCAGCCCCGGTCCGGGAATTCCCCGCCATTTGCCTGTCGCCAGCCATCTGTGGTTTCGCCATCCCAAAGAAGCCGCCAGCCGTGCCTTTTTTCAGTCTCAGTGAGTGTATTGGCAACCCAATTGACTATTTCCGCGCCCGGATCATCCTTCATTCGGTGTTCCCCGAGGTTTTCCGTCATGATTTTCACGTCCCGCCATTGTACTGTAGCGCCGTCCAATTCCTCATCGTTGATGCTGTGAACTTGCAGTGCAATGAATCCTTCCGCAGTCATATCGTCGTACAAATTTGTACATTGAACACCGTTTACCCAGGTCTTGATCTCATTCCCGACCGCTTCCACGCGATAGGAATTCCACAGTCCATTCTTAAAGGCATTGCTACACCTTTTATTATCGGTGACAGGATAAAGCCATCCTCTTCGGGCTTCATCATAAAGCCCGCCACTCCACGCGCGATCAGACGGGTCAATCTCCACCTGGTAACCGTGAACACGGCCGTTCATATAATCATCAGTACTCAGACTTCTGATCTGGACGCCGGAGTTTAGCCGGGGATCCACTTTTACGTCAAACTCCAGGATAAAATCCCCATAGGTTTCCTCTGTGGTCAGAAACGTATTGGGTGTGTCCATCTGGGCGATTCCGGTAATCGTACTGCCGTCAACCTGATACTCGGCATCTCCATTCAGTTTTGTCCAGCCGTCAAGATTTTCGCCGTTGAACATAGGCTGCCAACCCTGATCTTCCTGAGAACAGGCCTGAATGGGTAGTAAAAGCACTATTAATGAAAGGGTAAGTAAACTTATGGTAGTTTTTTTCATGATTGTTTTAAGCTAAAATGAAATAAAAATTAAAAGCCTCTCTTCAAAGGAAGATTACATTTTCGGTTCCCAGCCCGGTTCGTAGTCCCGGCCCCAGTATTGCATAGCATTTGGGTTGTCCAGAATTCTTCCGGTGGAGGGATCTATATTTAAATCGCTGTCCGAGCGGTAAGCAATGTTTGCAAGGTGACACAGATGCGTACTTTTTGCTCCCAGCTCCACAGGTGAAACCGGATCTGCCTGGCCACGAATTGCATCAAAGAAATTGCCAACATGTGCGGTTGACATATCTCCACCGCCACCCAGTGCCGTCCCAGACTCTGATCCTCCGGATGCTTCCGCGCGTATCAGGTTTCCACCACGGTCAAACAGCTTGTACAAAGAACGGTCTACCCAAACGGTGCCTTCTGTTCCGTAAATAATGGTGCCACGGCCTCCGTCGTACGTATTAAAACCGTTTCGGCTTTTTCCATCCCAGTTAATCACCCGATCATCCGGAAAATAATAAGTGGCGTACATGGTGTCATACATTTCCCAGCCATCATCCGGATAATGATTTTTAAATGCTTCTGCAGACACTTTCTCCGGATAATCGGCCTGAAGCGCCCATCGGGCTACATCCAGTTCGTGAAGAGCGTTGTTGCCGCTTTCGGCCGTTCCATAATCCCAGCCATACCAATGCCAGTTGTAATTCCAGGTATCATGTGTGTAGGAACGCCTTGGAGCCGGCCCCTGGAACAGATCCCAGTTCAGGTCAGCCGGTGGAGCCTGCTGCTTTTGATTCGGCACTCTGCCACGCTGATTGGTATAGAATGCCACAGCCTTGTATGGCCGACCGATAACTCCATTGTGAATTTCTTCAATAATTTTTTTGGTGTGAGAAGACGAACGTTGCTGGTTCCCCATTTGCAGCACACGATTATATTTCTGCTGCGCCTGAATCAGGTACTCACCCTCGGCCGCATTATGAGTCAGCGGCTTTTCCACATACACGTGTTTTCCCACTTCCATTGCCATCCATGCGGCCGGGCCATGCCAGTGATCAGGAGTCGCAATAAATACGGCATCTACATTGCTGTCATCCAGGGCCACCCGAATATCTTCAATGCCTTCAGGTTTGTAGTCCAGGCGATTTCCAAGTTCGGCAAAAACTCTGTCTCGCTGACTTTTCTTCACATCACAAATATAGGCAAGTTGCGAGTTGTACGTCTCTCCAATACTATCGTAATAAGCCGGTACACGTCGTCCGCATCCCATGAATACTACATTCAACCGATCATTCGCTCCGATTACCCGACCGTAACTCTTCGCTGATAATCCCAAAGCAAGTCCTCCTGTGGCCAGTGCCGTTGTTTTAATAAAATCCCGTCTATTAAGAGAAGTCATATTTTTTCAATTATATTATGGTATTTACTTTACCGGTTAAGAAGAGTAATCTAATGAACCATAATCTAACGTTCAAGCAACGAAAATATCCAGGGAATAAAATTTAACACAATAACAAAATGAAAATGCAATTTGAGCACACATGGCGGTGGTTTGGGCCATATGACACAACCTCACTTGAAGCCATTAAACAAACCGGAGCAACGGGAATTGTAACAGCTCTTCATCATTTGCCAATCGGTTCGGTTTGGACGG
This sequence comes from Rhodohalobacter sp. 614A, assembly GCF_021462415.1. Classification (NCBI taxonomy): domain Bacteria; kingdom Pseudomonadati; phylum Balneolota; class Balneolia; order Balneolales; family Balneolaceae; genus Rhodohalobacter; species Rhodohalobacter sp. 614A. Next base: position 1,772,412 of record NZ_JAKEDS010000001.1, on the reverse strand, counting down.
TTGATGAAATCAATTCTCACAAGAAGAAAATTGAAGATGCCGGCTTTCGCTGGTCGGTTGTTGAGAGCGTTCCGATTCATGAGGATATCAAACGGCACACCGGAAAATTCAATACGTATATTGAAAACTATAAACAGACTCTTAGAAATTTAGGAACGTGCGGAATTGATACGGTTTGCTATAATTTTATGCCTGTTTTGGACTGGACCCGGACGGATCTGCAACACCTCTTGCCAGACGGTTCAACGGCTTTACGATTTGATGAAATTGCCCTTGCTGCTTTTGATCTGTTCATTTTGAAAAGAGAAGGGGCCGAGAGCGAATATTACCCGGACGTCATCAAACCCGCTCAAGATTTCGCAGAGAAACTGGATGAAAGTGAAAGAGAGAAGCTGACTAAAACTATTCTCGCCGGATTGCCGGGTTCTGAAGAAGGTTATTCATATGAGGAGTTTCGGGAAATGCTGAAGACTTATGACGGAATCACAGCCACGGACCTTCAATCAAACCTGATCTATTTTCTCAGGGAAATTATTCCGGTGGCTGAAGAAGCGGGAATTCGAATGGCCATTCATCCGGATGACCCGCCCTTTCCACTGTTTGGTTTGCCGCGGGTTGTAAGTACAGAAGAACATGCCAGAACTTTGATTGAGGCGGTAGATTCTCCAAATAACGGGCTGACATTTTGTACCGGATCGTATGGTGCCAGAGCTGATAATGACTTGCCAAAAATGGTTGAATCATTAGGACACCGTATCAATTTTGTTCACCTGAGAAGTGTGAAGCGTGAGTCCGGAAGATCATTCCATGAAGCCAATCATTTGGAAGGCGATGGAAATTTAGCACAAGTCATGAAAGCCTTAATCCTGGAACAACACCGCAGAAAGAATGAAGGGCACACAGATTTGAATATTCCTTTTCGTCCCGATCACGGACATCAAATGCTGGACGATCTTGAAAAAGAAACATTCCCGGGATACTCTTGTATTGGCCGAATGCGGGGACTGGCAGAATTGCGCGGATTGGAAATTGGGATTCGAACTGCGTTAGAACTGGAATAAACGACGGTCACTCAACTGCAGATTATGAAACTTTCCAGTTAATGAAGAAGAATCCCGAGGTTAAAGCGCATTCTATGAACCATGAGATTCTTCATTCGTTTTACTTTTTCAGCACAACTCTACTTTCACATCCTACTTCATTCTTGTGGGATGTGGTTTTAATGTAGTCAAATCCTCTATACGCACCGGTTTTCCGGATTTGATACTGTTTCGTGCAGCAATTCCGATCAGAATTGACATGGCGCCGTCACGACTACCGGCAGCCAGGTTGAGTGGATCTTCCTCTTCTGTATCTCTGAAAATCTGGTTTTGAAGACGGGTATCTCCACCGCCATGCCCTTCTCCGCTTTGGCGTACTTTAATGTGCTCGTAATCTGATGCAAAATTATCCATCACCATAATCTCTTCGAAATCAGTCGCTTCATCAATCTCTTCCTGTGACATCTCCTGGGAATGCAGAGCACTTTGATCGACTTTTTCCTGCTCTCTCCACGGAATTCCATGCCAGGCGTCAATCCGCCCGTCAAAACCATTGAAGCCAATTTTCATTCCCTCGTAGGGCGAATAGGTTGTAAGGGAATACGTAACCTGAACGTCGTTCGCATACTTAATCTGAACGGACATCTTATCATAAATATCTATTTCGTGTCGCCAAAGACAATCGTCCCGCAGATATCCGTCATGGTGTTCATGATCTACATACAAGTCCATCAGAAAATTATCCTGAGTAATGTCCCAGTAATAATCGCAGTTTTCCTGGTGAGGACAGCCCCGGCATTTATTCCCCCGGAAAGAGTTATTACTTCCATAATGCTCCAATGCTCCTTCAGCATAAACTTCTACCGGGTCGGAATTCAGCCACCAGTTCAACAGATCAAAGTGATGAGTGGCCTTGTGAACCAGAAGCGATCCACTGCTTGCTTCAATGCCGTGCCAGCGCCGGAAGTAAGAAGCACCGTGATAAACATTCAGATACCAGTGAAAATCCACCGATGTAATTTTCCCAACCCGCTGGTTCATCAGCAACTCTTTTAATCTTGTATGATGCGGGCTGTACCGATAATTAAATCCTACAATCAGTTCTCCTTCCGATTCTTTCTCGGCATCCAGAATGGCCTGGCATTTGAACTCATCGGTAGTCAATGGCTTTTCGGTAATCACATCAATATTTCGTTTCAAGCCATTGATGATAAATTGGTGATGAGTGGCATCCACCGTCGTTACAATCAAAAGATCCGGATTTGTGGTATCCATCATCTCATCAAAATCGGTAAAAGTCGGGCAGTTTGTACCAATAAACTGTTTGCCAAATTCCAATCGTCCGGGGTTGATATCGCACAAACCGACAAACTCAATCACATCGCCATATTGTTCCTGAAGTCTTTGTCCCCAAAAGGTAATCCCCCGAATACCGGTACCCACCAAAGCAACCCTTCTTTTGTTGAAATAGCTGAGCGGTTTGCTGATTTGTGAAAATGCCGGCCCCGCAATCAATGCTCCCCCTACTGCGGCTCCGGTTGATTTTAAGAATTGCTTCCTGGTATAGTGATCTTTTTTCATGGCAGTTATTATTTAGGTAGCTGATTAATAAAACTCCGTTTATACCGATAAAACAAATGCTAAAGCAGTTATTTTAAAAAAGTTATCCCATGTAAATTCTATGCTTTTAGCTTTTAATATCTAAAAAAATCTCTGGCGTTCTGATAACAAACCTTCTGAACAATTTCCCCAATTAGTTCTATATCGTTGGGGATCAATCCTTGTTCAATATCATCTCCCAGTATATTACAGAGAACGCGTCGGAAATAATCGTGTCGTGAATACGATAAAAAGCTTCTTGAGTCGGTGGTCATACCAATAAACTCGCTCAAAATCCCCATGTTTGAAAGTGACTCAATTTGCCGTTCAATACCATCTTTCTGATCCATAAACCACCATGGCGGTCCATGCTGCAATTTTCCCGGAACCGTTCCATCCTGGAAGTTTCCGATCATCGTTGCAAAAAGTTCGTTATCTCTTGGGTTGTTATTGTAAAGAGCTACTCTCGGAAGATGATCCTCCGCATCCAGCCGATCCAGAAGTTGCGAGAGCGGCCGCGCCATTTCAAAATCCCCGATAGAATCAAATCCCGTATCGGGGCCAAGAGTCTCCATCTTTCGAGAGCTGTTATTTCGCAGAGCGCCGACATGAAGTTGAAAAACCCACTCTTTTTCAGCATCCATCAACCCGCAGTAATAGAGAAATGCAGATTTAAATGCACGAACATCATCTTCGCCAACCATGATTCCCTGCATTACTTTCGAAAAAATGCTTTCAAGCTCATGATCGGTGAACGGATCCGAATAGGGCTCATCCACTCCATGATCAGATGCCCGACAACCGAGTTCATCAAACTCATCATGCCGAAGTTTCAAAGCATCCAAAAAATCACTGAAGGTTGTTATGGAGTAATCGGAAGTTTTTTCAAGTTTTTTGACCCACTTTTGGAACTCTTCTCCATTCTCAATCTGCATTCCCCGATCCGGACGAAACGTAGGAACCATTTTAAAACCTGTTCCCTCTTCACGTTTAAACTTTTTATGATGTTCGAGGTTGTCAGTCGGGTCATCTGTGGTTGCCACCACTTCCACTTTATTTCGATTAATGAGTCCCCTGGTGGAGCATTCCGGCTGTTGAAGCATCTCGTTGCACTCTTCCCAAATCGATTCGGCAGACTCTGCATTGAGCAAGCGGGTTATCCCAAAGGGATTCTTCAGCTCCATATGTGTCCAGTGATATAACGGATTTCTGATCGTTTTTGGAACCGTCTCCGCCCATTTCAAAAACTTTTTTTTGTCGGATTTATCGCCTGTGATATACGATTCATCCACACCACAGGTTCGAAGAGCACGCCATTTATAGTGATCACCATCCAACCAAATGTGCGTCAGGTTTCTGAAGTTGATGTCTTCTGCAATCTCTTCCGCCGGCAAATGACAATGATAATCGATAATTGGCAAATGCACTGCGTAATGATGATATAACTCCCGGGCTGCTTTGTTCTGAAGAAGAAAATCACTATGGATAAATTCTTTTCTCATCTCTCTACCCGGCCGGAACCGCCACTTTTTACCAGTTTCTCAACCTCAGCTTCACTCGTTAAGTTGAAATCACCCGGAATTGTGTGTTTCAGGCAGGATGAGGCCACTGCAAATTCAAGTGCATCCTGTGAATTGGATTTCGTTATCAATCCATGAATCAGCCCGGCTGCAAACGAATCTCCACCGCCAACACGATCTACAATATCAATCTCATATCTTGTGGACCGCACAGGGCTTTTGCAATCTTTATCGTCGTGTAACATCGCACTCCAGCCGTTCATACTTGCCGAAAAACTTTCCCGTAAAGTGATCGCAACCGTATCAAATCCGTATTCTTTTTTCAGAGATCGCGCCAGTGTTGAATATCCTTCGTTATCCAGTTCGGCGCCTTCCACGTCGGTTTCACCGGCTTCAAAACCAAGACTTTTTTGTGCATCTTCTTCATTTGCGATGCAGACATCCACATATTCCATCAACGGATTCATTGTGGCCTGAGCTTCTTTTTCGGTCCAAAGTTTCGATCGAAAATTGAGATCACAGCTCACCGTTACTCCCGCTTTTTTGGCGGCTTTACATGCTTCAACCACAGCTTTTCGAGGTTTTTCTCCCAAAGCGGGGGTGATTCCCGTCCAGTGAAACCAATCTTTTTCTTCGAAGATTGCATCCCAATCAACCATACTTGAATCCATTTGGCTGACGGCAGAATCCGCCCGGTCGTATATCACTTTTGAGGGACGCTGACTTGCGCCACTTTCCAGAAAGTAAATTCCCAGACGATCTCCACCGCGAACAATGTAATCTGTATTTACACCATATCTCTGAACGGCATAAAGAGCTGAATCTCCGATTTCATTGTTCGGCAATCGTGATACAAACCAGGCTTTGTGGCCAAATACCGCCAGTGAAACAGCAACGTTGGCCTCCCCGCCGGCATACCGGGCTTCATAAATATCTGTAGAAATAAATCGTGAATGTCCCGGTGTGGAAAGCCGAAGCATAATCTCACCAAATGTTACAATTTGTCCCATAATATGTTATTCAACTCCTAAGTTTGACATCAAAATTTCTGCGTTATTCCGGATGGTGTTGTAATCGCCTCGTTTAATCGCTTCCTTGTTCACAAGTGCACTTCCGATTCCCACAGCACAAGCACCGGCTTTAATCCATTCGCCGCCATTTGTCAGGGTCACACCGCCCGTCGGCATTAATTTTAAATGTGGCAATGGCGCTTTCACCGCTTTGATAAAATCCATTCCCACAATATCTGCCGGAAATACTTTAATGATATCCGCGCCCCATTCCCACGCCTGCTGAATTTCCGTGGGTGTAAATGCTCCCGGCATGACCGGAACACCCAATTCATTTGCCTTCTCAATAATTTCTTTTTTCATGATCGGGCTGACCACATACTTTGCTCCGGCTTCCACAGCCTGTTCGGTCATTTTTGCGTCGGTAACGGAGCCGACTCCCATCACAAAATCATCCGCACTTTTCGCCACTGCTTTTCTGATTAATGAGATGGCGTTCGGTACCGTCATCGTAATTTCTGCCACCCGAACACCACCCTCATATAGTGCATCCAAAACAGGATCTACCATATCCGGTTCCGGCAGACGAATAACGGCTACTGCTTTAAACTTTTCAATCGCTGATAAAACTTCTTCCTTGTTCACGTTTAACTTCCTTTTTTGATTTAAATTGACATCGCTGTAAACCCACCATCCACTGTAATAATGGCTCCCGTTACAAATGAGGCTGCTTTTTCGGAGGCAAGCCAAATGACTGCTCCTGCAAGTTCTTCGGGTCTCCCAAATCGTTTGACCGGTGTGTGTCTCATAATTGACTCCACACGCTCTTCATCAAGAATTTTTTTATTCTGTTCCGCAGGAAAAAATCCTGGTTTGATGGCATTCACCCGAATATTCTGTGGTGCCCATTCGCGAGCCATGTATCGGGTCATTGTATCAATTCCAGCTTTCGAAACACTGTATGTAAAAACACGGGTCAGGGGAATTTCTGATGAAGCCGATGTAATATTTATAATGCTGCCACCTTCACCCTGATCCATCATATATTCTGCGGCAATCCGGCTGGCTAGAAAAACTCCTTTCATGTTGATATCCAGAATCTTATACCATTCCTCTTCGGTGATTTCCATAATATCTGTTGTGGAATTCACTCCCGGTGCATTTACTAAAATGTCAATGCTGCCCCATTCTTCATTTATTTTTTTAAACGCATCGCGGAGTGACGATTCATCCCGGACATCTGCTTTGGCAACCATCGCCGTTCCACCGGCTTTTCGTATTTCTCCGGCCTGTTCTTCTGCGCCTTCTTTGCTTCCGCTGTAGAGAACGGCCGTTTTAGCACCGGCTTCAGCAAGTGCCTGGGCCATCTTTCCGCCCAAAACTCCGCTGCCTCCGATCACGGCCGCAACTTTTCCTTCAAGACCAAATAAATCGGTCAAATAACTCATAATTTATTGTTTAAATGGTTTTAAATGTTTGATAAAATGTTTCTCGAGATTCGCTTCATACAGATTCTCATTCTCTGTAAGTGACTTCATAAGCCGCTCTTTAAATGTTTCCGCTGTCGGATCTGATCCCGACAAAACCGACCCGAATGTTACATGCAGAACCTGTCTGGCATGATTGTCATCCAACAACGCTACAAGCTCTTCATTTTTCAGATGATCAGGATTCGGAATTTGACTCACATCTGCTGAAATGTGATAGGTTTTTTTATCCTCATCAAATCTGCTTAAAGAAAATTCGAGAATTTCTTTGAAAAGATCAGGATTTACTTCGGCAATAGTACGCAATGCTTCGAGATAACTGGTTCCGGCCGTTTTTACGTGAACGGTTCCTGAATCTATAGATCCAATGGCTTCATACACTGAAAATTTATCGCTTCCGGAATGAATACTGAGCTTGTATCCGCCAAACTTCTCTGCAATGGCAAGATGCAGTTCGTACTCTTCGCGGAATTGTTTTAGATCACCTTTGAAGTCAATTCCTTTTTCAAAATCACCGCAAAACCGTGGAGCAAGGCTAACCAGGTCAATTCCCAAGCGACTCATTTCTGCGGCAATCAGATAATGTTCAAAAGGTGTGGTTGGCTGATCCGTTTCATCAACAGAAAGTTCAAATTCAGCCGGATGTTCGGGATACGTTTCTTTCAAATAATCCACCAGCTTTTTGGTGTGGACAATCACGTTTCCGTACTTCACCATTCCGGTTAGTACTTCTTTCTCGGATGGATTCAGAATTTCACCGTTCCGAAGAGGTAATGAGGTTCTAAAATAACTTAAAAGATGTACATCCGGCTGAACGCCTAAAGCATCCCATGGAAGTTTTTTAAACTGATCTTGAAGTTCCTCCAAATCCATTCCAACAGCATCATTTACCACAAAATCGCTCGGATCGATGGTGAACATCGTATAACCGGCTTTTACCATCCGGTCGATATCATCCGTGGTTTTGAGGTGGTCGGCATCGGCTCCGAATCCTTCCGTAAATCCTTCCTGAAAAACCGCCCAGCTTGCCGCGTCCAGAACTTCGTCGGCGGTTCGTTTGGTCCGCTCAAGTTCCCGAATAGATTGCTGAGCCAGAACAGGTTGAAACTCTGAATTCATAATTGCACGAAGATGGGCTGGCCCGGCGTTTCCAAGACGATCTCCCAACCCGTATGAATCAACTTTTCCAATCAGAACCGGATTTGTAAAATGGAATTTGGAACGTAAAACTACTGCATTCTCATGGGTTAGTTTACATTTCAAAAAAGTCTGGGAGTGTATCGTTTGAATCTCTCCGGTAAATCCCGATTCATTGAGATCTGCTTCATCACTCATCAATATGAGGAATTTTTCGAGACCATCCTTAATCAGGAAAAAGCAGTAACCGTTCTGGTAATGAAGAGAATTATCATAGACCAAAACACTATCAAAGTAGTCTAATACCTCCCGGCACTCTTTATTTGTATTTTTTTTCTTTTGATTATTCATTTTTTGATGAATTAATAGCCAAACAGATCAGGCAGGAACATCGTGATTTCAGATACATAGGTTACGATCAGCAGTGAAATGATCATAGCGGCAAACAACGGCAGCAGAGGTTTTATCACCCTTGTGATGGATATTTCTGAAATTCCGCATCCCACAAAAAGTACGCTTCCAACCGGTGGTGTACAGGCACCAATACAGAGGTTCAGGATCATGATGATTCCAAAGTGAACGGGGTCGACTCCCATCTCTACGACGAGTGGTAAAAAAATCGGCGTGAAAATAAGAACGGCAGGCGTCATGTCCATAAATATTCCAACCGCCAACAGAATGATGTTGATGATAAGCAAAATAACGATGGGGTTATCGCTCAAAGCAATCAGGCTTTCGCTGATGATGAGTGGAATATTTTCATAAGACATAATCCATGACATTGCCATAGATGTTGCAATCAAAATGGCAACAATCGCTGTTACGTTACAGCTCGAAAGAAAAACCTCCTTCAACTCTTTCAAATCCACGCCTTTGTAGAAGAAGGATAATATCAGTGCGTAAACAACGGCAATGGCTGAAGCTTCGGTTGCCGTAAAGATTCCAATTACGATTCCTCCAATTACCAAAATCACCAAAAAAAGACTTGGCAGTGCGTCAACAAACTTTCTGAATGCAACTTTAAAAGAAACTTTCCCGCTTATAGGATAATTTCTTTTTACGGCGAAATAACCTGAGACAAACATCAGGGATAATCCAACTAAAATTCCGGGAAGGTATCCCGCCAAAAAGAGTGCTGCAATGGACGCGCCACCACTGGCTAAAGAGTAAATAATAAGAATGTTGCTTGGCGGAATAATCAAACCTGTAGTGGAAGACGTGATGTTGAGAGCTGTTGTAAACTCAATATCGTACCCTTCTTTTTTCATTTGAGGCCCCATAAATCCACCGATTGCAGAAGCCGTGGCTACCGCAGATCCGGAGATGGATGCAAACAACATCGCGGCTACAATTTGAACGTAAGCGAGTCCGCCGGGCAGCATTCCCACAACCGATTTTGCGAAATCAATCAGGCGCCGGGCAATCCCGCCCTGGTTCATAATCTGCCCGGCGAGAATAAAGAACGGGATAGCAAGAAGCGCAAAACTGTCGAGACCGGTAGCCATTCGCTGGGCAACGGTGGTAATGGCCGGATCAAATGGAATGCTAACCAACATCGTAAAAAGAGTGGCTATGCCAATACAAAATGCAATGGGTACTCCAATCAAAAGCAGAAAAACGAAACTGATTATGAGCACTAAAATTCCGGTTATTTCCATCAGACAACCTCATCCATTTGTTGCTTTATTTCCTGCGGGCCTTCGTTTACGATCTGGCGAATAAAATCAAGGGCATAGATCACAATCAATACGCCGCTTAAAGGCAGGGCAAAATAGACGTAGGCCAGCGAGATTTGAAGCGATGCCGAAAGTTGGTTCAACTCCCAGGTTAACTGCACGAGATACCAGCCTCCAAAAATCAGAACAATCACCGAAAAGAAAATGACAAAAGAGTGAATGACAAGTTCCATCCAGTATTTGACTTTGCCTGTGGCCTTATCCGTAAACAGATCAAATGCCAAATGCATTTTTCTTCGATAAGCGTAAGCCGATCCCAAAAGTCCAATCCAGATTAAGAGATATCTTGCCACTTCTTCCGAAAATGAACTCGCCTCTCCCAACAAATAACGTGAGATAACCTGCCAGGTCACATCCACAACCAGCACGGCCATCAGCGTAACCATAAACCATTCCAGAAATTTGTCGATAATCGAAATCAGTTTATTCATTGGCAAGTTCCTGGATTCGTTGAATGTAAGAGTTCAGCTCCTCATCCTGTTCATATTCATCGTAGATTGGCTGGAGTTTTTCCCGGAATGGTTCTTTATCCGGATAGACGATTTCCATCCCTGCTTCCTGAACAGCTTCCATAGCTTCATTTGTGGATTCTTCCCACAACTTTCGTTGATAAATGGCCGATTCCTGAGCCGCATTCTGAAGGATTTCTTTCTCCTCATCGGTTAATCGCTCCCATGTAAACCGGCTGGCAAAAAGCATGTCGGGAACAGCTGTATGTTCGTCCAGGCTGTAATAATCCACAACTTCGTAATGCCTTGTCAGATGAAGGCTCGGAGGATTGTTTTCAGCCCCATCAACTATTCCCTGTTGAAGAGCCGTATACAGTTCACCAAATGAAATTGGAGTCGCTGAACCACCCAGCATATTTACCATCCGCAGAGAAGCCGGGCTTTCCTGAACACGAATTTTCATGCCTTCTAAATCATCAGGATGCCGAATCGGCCGATCTTTGGTATAAAAACTTCGTGTTCCGGCATCGTAATAAGTAAGTCCAACAAGCCGAATATTTTGTCCCGCTTCCAGTAATTCGCGGCCGATTTCACCATCGTAAACGGCAAATCGATGCTCCTTATCCTCAAAAAGAAATGGTACACTAAAAATTTTATAAAGCGGCTCAAACCCTTCAATCACACTGGAAGAAACTTTGGTGATATCCAGACTGCCAATTTGCAGCAACTCCAGAAGCTCCCGTTCGGAACCCAACTGCTGGCTTGGATAGATATCAATTCTCATCTTCCCATTGGATTCTTCATGAACCCGTTTGGCCATAAATTCCATAGCTTTGTGAACGGAATGGGTGTTATCGAGGCCGTGGCCTAATTTTAGTACACGAACATCACTCTCACTCCCACAAGAAAACAGAAAGAGGGATAAAACCGACAGAATGAATATGGCAGATCGTCTCATTTGAATTAAACACTCCCGTAAATTAACCGGTTAAGTAATCTTTATTCTAACGGTTATCGGAAAAATTTCCAAACACATCTTATGGCAATAAGTGATAGTTTACGTTGCGAATCGAAATAATCTTTAAAGAAGACGCATTATCAAAGATTAATTCTGTTATGAAAAAAATGATTATCATCGGGGCCACATCCGGGATTGGAGAATCCCTGGCCCGACTTGCAGTTCACAAAGGATATATAGTTGGCGGTACCGGCAGAAGACTCGAGAGGCTTGAACAGTTAAGAGAAGAATTAGGTGAAAATTTCCATTTTCGGGAAATGGATGTAGCACAAAAGATGAATGCCAGCTCTCAATTATTGTCTCTGATTGAAGAATTGGACGGGATGGATATCATTGTGCTGAACGCCGGAATTTCGAGTCATCCTGCTTCCTCTGTTATTTCTATGGAACAGGAAATTATAGATGTGAATGTGGGCGGATTTGTTCAGCTTTTCGGGGAAGCCTTTCAATACTTTCGCCAGAAAAAACACGGACAAATTGTGGGCATTTCTTCGATTGCCGGCTTATTTGGTTCATCGAGAGCAGCCCCCTACAGTGCATCCAAAGCATTTATTTCAACCTATATGCAGGCATATCGTCAGCGATGCAATCAGGCAGGTTTCGACATAACGATTACCGATGTTAAACCCGGATTTGTAAAAAGTGAAATGATTGATGGGAAGAAAGGACTTTTTTGGGTGGCGGAGACGGATAAGGCCGTCAAACAAATGCTAACCGATATCGAGAAAAAGAAATCCTATTCTTATATAACCAGGCGCTGGCGTTTTGTAGCATGGCTCATCAAGCTCACACCAAACTGGATTATTGACAGGCTTTAACTCTCATTTAAAACATAAACAGGTAAAGCAACAAAAGGATAAATGGCAAAGTAAAAACCCAATTTCCCCTCCAATATGTTCCGTAATTGCGATCCATTGCTTTCGTCTTTTGTTCTTGTGATCATCTTGTTTTTTGGTACGAATGGTTTTTTGTTTTGTTCCCAAACAATGGGTTTAGATATACTGAGCTATCCTAACCACCCCTCACGATCCAAACTCCTGTACTGAATCGCCTCCGCAATATGATGGCTTCGAATCCCTTCCGAGTGTTCGAGGTCAGCGATGGTTCGGGACACTTTGAGAATTCGGTCGAAGGCCCGTGCCGAAAGCCCCAACGTATTCATCGCTTTTTTCAACATTGATTCCCCGGCCTGATCAATTTTGCAGATTTTTCGGGCCAGTTTTGTATTCATCTGCGCGTTGCAATGTACGTGCTCAATTCCCATAAACCGCCGGCTTTGGATTTCGCGGGCATCCATAACCCGTTCGCGGATCTGTTTGGAACTCTCTCCCTTGGCTTTGGCCGACAGCTCGTCAAAACTCACTTTTTCTACGTCGATATGCAGGTCAATTCGATCCAAAAGTGGTCCACTGATTTTGCTCAAATACCGTTGCATCTGTATGTTAGTTGCACCATTTACATCAGTGGGATCGTACCAATCTCCGGTTGGCGAGGGATTCATGGAAGCCACCAGCATAATCCGGCTTGGATAGCTCACACTCATTCTGGCCCTGGAAATATTCACGATTCCGTCTTCCAGCGGCTGGCGCATCACTTCCAGCGCGCTTCGTTTAAACTCCGGAAGCTCGTCTAAAAACAGAACACCATTGTGTGCCATCGAAATTTCGCCCGGCATGGGGATGCTTCCGCCGCCCACCAGTGCCACATCCGAAACAGTGTGATGCGGACTGCGAAACGGACGCTGTGTAACCAACGATTTTCCGGGTTCAACCAAACCGGCTACTGAATGAATTTTTGTTGTCTCAAGTGCTTCATCCAAAGAAAGTGGCGGCAGAATGGTGGGTAACCGTCTTGCCATCATTGTTTTTCCTGAACCTGGCGGGCCGACCATAACTAAATTATGCGAACCAGCTGCCGCAACTTCCAATGCTCTTTTTACATTTTCCTGGCCGCGAACATCTTCAAAATCAAGAATTTCATGTTTCCCATTCGTGTAGAACAGTTTTTTTAAGTCGATCTCAACCGGAGAGAAAGCATGTTCATTTTCAAGCCATTCCATAACCTGGTGTATACTATCAAACGCCATCACATGAATTCCCTCTACCACACCGGCTTCCGCCCCGTTATCTTTTGGAACAAGGGCATACTTCAGGCCACGGTTTCGGGCTTCAACCACCATCGGCAAAATTCCTTTGATGGGACGAAGTTGTCCGTCCAGTGCCAGTTCACCGGCGATGAGTGATCGCTCCAGTTTGTCCGTTTCAATTTGTCCTGAAACGGCAAGCAGACTAACGGCAATCGGCAGATCAAAAGCACTTCCTTCTTTGGGAAGATCAGCCGGTGCCAGGTTTACGGTAATTTTCCCACGTGGAAAAGTGGCCCCGGCATTTTTCAGGGCCGCATCAATCCGGTCTTTGGATTCGCTGACGGCACGATCGGGCAACCCCACTAAAAAATATTTGGGAACACCGCCGCTCATATTTACCTCTACTTCAATCAAACGGGCATCCACCCCGATGGTCGATGCGCAATAGACTCTTGAAAGCATAATCGGGATTGTATCTTTTTATAGGTCTTCTCGTAGTATGAACTATGAAAAGCCAATCCCTTACAAAAAAATCTAAAAGAAACGGTGAAGTCATGGAAAAAACGCAGAAAACCATCTTTGAAGAAATTCGTGGAACCGTTGATGAAATCATTGCTCAGGTAAAAAAAATAATCAGAGAAGGAAATGTTCGGCGAATCCTCATCAAGAGTAAAACAGGAAAAACCCTCTTCCAGAGTCAGTTAACAATTGGTGCTGCTGGATTAGCTCTTTTGGCTGTTTATGCTCCCTTGATTACAGCCATTTCTACCATTCTCTTGTTTGTTAATGATGCCAAAGTCTTTATTGAGCGAGAAGTTGACGAAGATGATGATGAATACGAAGTGGAAGCGGAAGTGATTGAAATTCAAGATGAAGACGAAGAAGAGACGAAAGAAACCAAATCTGAGTCCAAATCGAAGGATGATGATTCAGAATCCGAAGAGAAATAGTTTTCCTTCCAAAAGTGAAATCATCGGATGAGTACGGATCAGAAAATCCAATTCAGTCTCTCATCCGATGATTCTTTTTTTAATACCCTCAAGAATAAAGGAAGCCATTTTGGCTACTTCCAATGCTCCTGGGCAATTGCTTCCTCATCAATTTCATTATCGGCTAAAAACCGTTCCGCATCTAATGCTGCCCGGCAACCTGTTCCCGCGGCAGTTACCGCCTGGCGATAAATCGGGTCCATTGCATCACCACAGGCAAAAATTCCGGGAAGATCGGTTTCGCTTGACTGACCTTTTGTCTGGATATAACCAACCTCATCCATTGTAAGCACACCTTTAAAAAGATCGGTGTTTGGCTTATGACCAATCGCTACAAATACGCCCGTTACATCATCAAGAATTGTAATTTCATTGGTGTTTGTATTGAGGATTTTAACGCCCTCTACCACCGGATCTCCTAATACTTCGTGGAGTTCGGAATTCCACATAAACTCAATTTTCTCATTTTTAAAGGCGCGGTTTTGCATGGCTTTTGATGCACGCAGTTCTTCCCTGCGGTGAATCACTGTAACTTTTGATGCAAACTTTGTGAGGAATGTAGCCTCTTCCATAGCTGTATCACCCCCGCCAACAATAATTACATGTTGTTCCCGGAAAAAGGCACCGTCACATGTAGCGCATGCACTGACTCCTTTACCGCGCAAACGCTGTTCGCTCGGCAGGTTCAGCCATTTTGCTGATGCCCCCGTAGAAATGATAATGGATTTGGCAAAAACGGTTGTCTCTTCATCAACGGTTACCTTGTAGGGGCGTTTTTCAAAATCAATATCCGTTACATATCCATAGCGGCAATCTGCCCCGAACTTTTTGGCTTGTTCACGAAAATCGTCCATCATTTTGGGGCCCATCACTCCGTTGGGATATCCCGGAAAATTCTCAACGTCAGTGGTTTGCATGAGCTGGCCGCCCGGCTCGGGACCCTCAAAAACAACCGGTTTCAGATCTGCACGTGCAGCATAAAGCGCCGCAGTTAAACCGGCAGGACCGCTTCCGATGATAACAACATCTAATACTTTATCTTGAATATCTTCCATTTTGCTAATCTTTATTATTTTTCAATGTTAAGGTAAGAAAATTCATGCGATGTTATAGTCGATTATCTCTATCAACATGATAACTTTTGGATAAGTTTTTATAAATTTCAGGAAGAAAAGTTTTAAAGACTAACCTCGTCTTGCAAATAAAATAAAAATCGCTAAGTTACCTGAAACCATGACAACGGAGGACTAAAATTGACAGTTGGAGTTTGTAAGGAGACTAAGGAAAATGAGAAACGTGTGGCTTTAACGCCTGAGGGTGCAAAAAAATTGATCTCGCTTGGCCTGGATGTAATCATCGAAAAAGGTGCCGGTGTTGAATCAAGCTATACGGATAAAGAATATACAGAAGCCGGCGCTTCCATCGAATCAAAAAGAGAGACTGTTCTGGAGAAAAGTGAACTCTTTTTAGCCGTACAGGCGCCGGACGAAGAAACTGTAAAGAAATTAAAAAAGGATACCGTTCTGGTGTCTTTTATCTGGCCGCTTCAGAATGGAGATTATGTTAATCTGCTGAAACAGCAAGGAATTAAAGCCATGGCAATGGATACCATTCCGCGAATCAGCCGGGCTCAATCGATGGATGCTCTTTCCTCTATGAGTAACATAGCCGGATACAAAGCCGCATTGATCGGAGCCGATCAACTGGATAAATACATGCCGATGATGATGACCGCCGCCGGTACCATCCGGCCTGCAAAAGTTCTTGTTCTTGGCGCTGGTGTTGCAGGGTTACAAGCCATTGCTACTGCCAAACGTTTGGGAGCCGTTGTTGAAGCCTTCGACGTCCGCCCTGTGGTAAAAGAGCAGGTGGAAAGCCTGGGGGCTTCCTTTGTTGAAGTTCCGCTCGAAGAGGAACAAACTGAATCCAAAGGCGGATATGCCAAGGAGCTCTCACAAAGAAACCAAGAGAAACAGCGCGAAGTAATTCACGAGCATGTCAAGAAATCGGACATTGTTATTACTACGGCATTGATTCCGGGAAGACCTGCTCCATTGCTTGTTACAAAAGCCATGGTCGAAGATATGAATCCGGGTTCTGTAGTGGTGGATATTGCCGCTGAACAAGGAGGAAATTGCGAAGTAACCGACCCCGGGAAAATTACTCGACATAACGGAGTTGTGATAGCCGCACCTCTGAATATTCCGAGCTCCCTTGCATTCCACGCCAGCAAGCTCTATTCAAAAAACCTGTTATCTCTTTTAGAGCTGCTGATTAAAGACGGCAAACCGGACTTCAATTTCGAAGACCAAATCATCTTGAATGCTACTATTACTCACGAAGGTGAAATTATCTCTCCCTTTGTGAAAGAAAACAGTTAGGCAACAATTAAAATTTAAGACGCTAACAAACCTATGGAAGACCTGATTTTCAACCTGTTTATATTTGTGCTTGCTTCCTTTGTTGGATTTGAACTCATCTCCAAAGTACCGCCAACACTTCATACACCGCTAATGTCCGGAGCTAATGCTATTTCGGGAATTACGCTCATCGGTGCGCTGATTATATCAGGAGCCACCGGCAGTGTTTTTTCACAATGGATTGGTTTTGCAGCCATTATTTTTGCCACTATTAACGTGGTTGGCGGATTTATGGTGACCGACCGCATGTTGGAGATGTTCAAAAAAAAGGAGGATGAATAATGAGCCAGTTTTTTCCAGAATCTATTCAAACCTTTCTACCTGATATTATTCAAATAATTTATCTGATCGCCACCGGCTTTTTTATTGTCGGAATCAAGCGATTGGGATCTCCTGCAACAGCCCGCTCGGGGAATCAGCTTGCCGCGATTGGTATGCTTATTGGAGTGGCAGTTACACTTTTCGACCATGAAATCATCAGTTTTGAATTCATCGTGGCGGGAGTTGTCATCGGCTCGCTGATTGGAGCAGTAGCCGCTAAAAAAGTACAAATGACCGCCATGCCGGAAATGGTAGCCATTTTCAACGGCTTTGGCGGGGGCGCTTCAGCACTTGTTGCCTGGGGTGAAATGGCCCGGTTAGATCCCGCTCTTTTCGACATTCAGGCATTAGTTACCACCGGCCTGAGTATTCTGATTGGTTCTATCACCTTTACCGGTAGTTTTATCGCCTTTGGAAAACTGAAGGGTTTTATCGGTGGCGGACGAATTGCATTGCCGGGGCAAAATATCATCAATTTGGTATTAACTGTTGGAGCCTTGGTACTGGTGGGTTTATTCACTGCCGACCCTACAAGCCAGGTCATTTTCTGGGTATTGTTCGGACTTGCACTCCTGATCGGTGTGTTGACAGTGCTCCCCATTGGAGGCGCAGATATGCCGGTTGTAATATCACTTCTGAACTCATACTCCGGTATCGCAGCATCTATGGCTGGATTTGTTCTCGGAAACAACCTTCTCATTATTAGTGGTGCACTGGTTGGAGCCGCAGGTTTGATCCTCACAAATATTATGTGCAAAGCCATGAACCGGACGCTCACAAATGTGTTGTTCGGAGCATTCGGCGGAGATGAAGGCGGTCCTGCTACCAGCGGAGATTCGGACAAATCCGTTCAGCAGACATTTGCCGATGATGTGGCTATTCAGTGTGCATATGCCAAAAAAGTGGTGGTTGCCCCAGGCTACGGACTTGCAGTTGCCCAGGCCCAGCACGTACTTAAAGAGGTCGCGAATCTTCTTGAGGAACGGGGAGTAACTGTAAAATATGCGATTCACCCCGTAGCAGGCCGAATGCCCGGACACATGAACGTTCTGTTAGCAGAAGCGGATGTTCCTTACGATCAACTTTATGATATGGATGAGATCAACCCTGACTTTCCATCCACCGATGTGGTTTTGATTATCGGAGCAAATGATGTGGTAAATCCAGCTGCGAAAACATCGCCCGGAAGCCCTATTTACGGCATGCCAATTTTAAATGTAGATGAAGCCAAACGAACCATCGTCTTCAAGAGAAGTATGAGTCCGGGATACGCGGGAATTGACAATGAACTGTTTTACAGTGACAAGAACCAGATGTTCTTCGGAGATGCAAAGAAATCGCTGCAAGAATTGGCTACAGCAATAAAAGAGTTGGATTGATATAGTATTCCGCCAACTCAGAATTATTTTTGTACGCAGATTGGAGTCCTTTCCTCCTCGTGGCAACAGCTAATTCCTGCAGCCACTGGGAGGGAAGACAAATCAGCTCGTTAGTCGACCGGTAGAATCCGGTTAATCGTCCCATTCGATTCGTTGGTGAAATAGATATAACCGTCAGGCGCTTCTTCAATATCACGGATACGACCGATTCCATCCAGAATTCGTTCTTCACGTACAAACTCTTCTCCATCTACAACAATGCGCGAAATCAACTGAAACGACAGTGCTCCATTCAGAATACTACCTTCCCAACCGGGATAATGATCTGATGTAACGAAAGCCATTCCCGAAGGTGCAATGGATGGATCCCAATACCAAACCGGTTGTTCCATTCCCGCCTTAACGGTGTCTTCCGTAATGGTAGTCCCGCTGTAGTTGATTCCGTAAGTAATTACCGGCCATCCAAAATTAAGACCACCTTCTTTGTGAACGTTGATTTCATCACCTCCGCGCGGACCGTGCTCGTTTGTCCATATAATTCCGGTTTCCGGGTGAACATCCATTCCCTGTGGATTCCGAACTCCGTATGTATAGACTGCATCCAGCCCCTCACTTCCTACAAAAGGATTGTCTTCCGGAATAGTGCCGTCATCATTCAGGCGATAAATCTTACCTCCGTCACGAGTCACATCCTGGGGGTTTTCATCACGATTGCCTCTGTCACCAATACTAAAAAAGAGATATCCGTCCGCATCAAATTTTATACGGCTGCCAAAATGCTGTCCTCTGTCCGTAAAAGGAGTAGCTGAATATAATTCTTCAATATTCGTTAAAGAATGAGAGTCTGGATCATATTGGGCTCTCATTATCGCTGTATTTGCTCCACCGGGTCCTGGTTTTGAATAACTGAAATAAAGCCAACCATTCGCTTCATAATTGGGATGAGGTTCAATATCCAACAGGCCACCCTGTCCCTGTGCCCAAACTTTCGGTACTCCGGATATGGGTTCTTCAACTAATTCTCCATTTTGAATCAGGTGCATGTCTCCATCTCTTTTTGTAATAATCATACTCCCGTCTGGCAAGAAAGCCATTCCCCAAACAACCCCTACATCCTCAACAACTGTTTGAACATGAAAGTTAAGCTCTTCCGATTCATAGATTTCTTCAATTGTATCAGGAAGTGAAAAGTAATGATCTGACTGATAGGTCACATTAACATCCTGTTCGCCTACCGGGACAGCCTCATGATCTTGTCCCGTACAGGCAAATGCGTATATCAAAAGCATAACTGTCAGGGATGAAAACTTTACATAAGTGTGAAATTTTTGCATAATCCGTATCAATTTAATAGCACTCTGGGTTCCGTTTTTAATGGTGAACCAACAATTGTTTCCTCACCAAACTGATTCAAATATAAAATTATTCCTTAATAGTTCTCCTAAAATCAGCTACTTACGTATTTGATTGGAATTTTTTTACACTTTTTATCTTTTAAATACTTCTAATCTCACTTTTATGTATCAGAGATCATCTAACTGATGTCTAAGAGATGTTAAAGAAATAATGTAAGTGCAGAACGGAAGTGTGAGGATACAAAAACTCCTCGACTCATTTGGGATAATTATTTGAGGTCAACAGCTCCTGAGGTTTAAAAAGTACCTCAATTTGTAGGTCTATTAATTTCTCTCTGTTGATATTCAGGAACTTTCTTCAAAGAAAATGAAAAAGTACTGCCTTTTCGGGGCGTGCTTTCAACCCAAATCTTTTCACTGTGTTTAGCAATAAATTCCTTGCAAAGCACCAGGCCCATTCCAATTCCTTTTTCTCCCTGAGTTCCAACTTTCTGCTGAATTCTGCTATCAGACGAAAATATGGTGTGTATTTCTTCTTCGGGAATTCCAACGCCGGAATCCTCTACGGATACAATGACTTTTTCACCTTCTTCCCGGAGAGAAATCTCCACTATAGAATCGCGTCCGGAAAACTTAATCGCATTCGACAGAAGGTTTCTGATAACGGATAAAATCATATTGCGGTCAGCCCAAACGTAATGAGACTCGTCTATCAAATTCCTGACAAATATATTTTTAAAAGCCGATTGTGCATCAGTCATTGAAATCGCTTCATCCACCAGTTTTGTTACATCCACGGCTTCAAAATTAGCTTCAAGTCCTCCCTCTTTGGCACTTGACCATTGAAGCAGGTTTTCGAGCAAACTCAAGGTATTTCTTCCCGAATCCAGCAGCATATTCATCATTTCAACATACTCGCGATCGTCTTTGGCTTCAAACTCATTTCTAATGAGTTCAATGTATCCTAAAATTGCCGCAAAGGGATTGCGAAGATCGTGTGCCAGAATGGAATGGAGTTTGTTTCTGTCTTCGATATGTTTTTTCAACTCGCGGTTTGAAACACTCAACTCTTCGGTGCGCTCGTCTACCATGTTTTGGAGTACACGATTATTTTTCTGAATACTTCTTACCCTGTACCTGTAGGCAACTACCAAAAAAGCACCAAATAAAAGCACCATTGAAAGATAAAACCAAGCTGTTTGCCAAAAAGGCGGGAAAATTTGGAAAGATATAGAAGCAGGTTCCGCACTCCAAAAGCCGTCATTATTCGAGGCCCGAACTTTTAGGGAATAGTTTCCTGCCGGAAGAGATGAATAAATTGCCTCGTGTTCATTCCCTGCCTGATGCCAATTTTTATCAAAGCCTTCGAGCCGATATTCGTATCGATTGTATTCCGGATTTTGATAGCTTAGAGCAGAAAAGCGAAAAATAATTCGTTGGGCACTGTATGGAATTGATTTGATCTGGCCCGGGAAGAATATTTCACCATCTATTTCTACTTCTTCAACAAAAACACCCGGAGCCTGACTATTTAACTCCATTTGATTTGTATCGACCACATTCACACCCTGAACCGTGGGAATGATCAGTTTGCCATCCACAGTCATCTGGCTCGATGGCATAAAGCCACCATTTGTCTCGCGAATTGTCATTCCTTCTTCAACTCCCATCCGCGACACCCTTACATTCTCGATTTCTCCATTTATATATTGCTCAACCTGATTTTTCTCAATAAAAAAGATGCCTAAATTTCCACCTAACCAGAGATTTCCGTTCTTATCAAAATTGAGCTGAGAAACCGTATCATCATAAAGACCATTCCTGGTTGAAAGGGTTATTGGATTTTCTCCGGGCGAGTAAATAATCAACCCTCCACCATAACTGCCGAAATAAAAACGTCCGTTGCTGTCTTGCGCAATGGTTCTGAAATTGGATGTTTCCAAAAGATTTACTTCCTCAATCTCTATAATTCTATGATCGGTAAGAAGACCTATTCCCTCATCAGTGGCTACAACTATCCCTCCCTTTTCGGTCTCATAGATATTACGAACGGCTGAGAGAAGCTCTCCATCCTCATCAAAAATGGCTTCAATATTTGTCCCGTCATAACGAAACAATCCACTATGATATGTACCAAACCAGATATTTCCCTTTCGATCTTTATATAGCGCCAAAAATACACTGACATTCTCAAACATTGGTGGTGTAAACTCTTCAAACATTGTTTGGCCGGGTGACTTATAATACACGCCACCGCCCCAGGTGCCGGCCCAGAGTGTGCCATCCTCCTCTTCCATCAAAGACCACACACAAACATTTTCAATACCGTTTTCAACGGAATAATGATTGACATCCGTGCCGTTAAATTCATAAACACCATCACAGTTTGTGCCAACATACACAGAGCCATTGGTTCCGTTCAGCACGGCTGTTATCCCCTGTTCATCCAATATTTCGTAATCAGGCCCTTGATAAATGGGAGTAGATGTGTATTGCCTGATGCCGTTCGAAGTCGTGGCGATCCAAATGGACTCTTCGTGATCTAATATCAAATCTACTACACTATAATGAGAGCTGTAGATAAAATCAGAATCAGACAAATTCGTTTCCAACAGTCCGTCTCTTCCATAAATGTAAAATGTTCCGTTATATACATTAAAACCCTGAAATGAACTCTGGCCAACCTGATCTCGGTTCAGTATCACAACAGGTTCATCATCATATTTTATAAGACTGGCTTCACTCAGCAGATATATGCTCTCATCCAGTATTTCAAAATCGACCAGACTAACTACATTTTGGAAATCATCCACGGATGAATTTTCGAAGTATATCGTATCATCTGAAAGTCTCGCTATTATCTTATCTACAGAGCCGTCATTATTTAACCGCATAAGCGTTTCAGAAAAGAGCACATAGATAAAATCCTCCGTATGAATCACTTTTTTTACAATCTGGTTTGGCAAATCATTCAGATATTTTACCTCATCATTCCAGATCGTGATTAAGCCTCCGGTTGTACCAATCCACGGCCGGTTGTCAGAGTCGAAAGTGATGGTATTTGTTTTGGCACTTGGACCAAATTTTTCCTGATTTATGAGGTAAGTGATTGTGGAGTCGTTTTCCTCATCAATCATCAGGAAGTTACTGTATTCCAATCCGGCCCAGATTCTTCCCTCCAGATCCTGTGTTACAGCGGTAAAACGGTTTGAACGAAGATTTTTAAGAGTGGAGGTATTATAAAGCTTAAAATCCGAGCCGTTATATTGTACCAAACCATTATAAGTAGCTGCCCAGATATATCCGTTGCGATCCTGAAAAACACTATTAACCCCATTTGCCGGCAGGCCATTTTCCGTAGTAAATCCCCGCCCAACTATATATTGGTGATCAATGATCTTTGCAGACCCAGAAACTTGTCCATAAATATCGATCGGGGAAAAAAGGAGAATAATAAAACCAAAAAGCAAGTAGTACTCTCGAAAAAAAAATTTCGTCGCCATGGAATGGTACTGAAATGGATTTTCAAAAACAGATTACAAAAAAATCCCTCAATTCTATAAATTTTTTTAATTATAATTATTTAATAATCAGCCGTTTATATTCCTTATAAGGTATTAATGGCAAACTTAGCCCCGTCTTCTTTTACTGAATATCCCAAAAAATCAATCCATTCTGTAGGTCCCTGTGCGGTCAAACGATATTGTATCCATGCCGGTAAATCCTTTGATATCAGCGGAAACCTCGGCTGAACCTGTAAGATGATATTCAAACTCTGTTTCACCCCTTAGCATATCCATCAACACCGAACCCATTTGAGAGGAATTAAGACGAATTGGAATTGTAATGAGATCACTTTCTGAACCGTTGAGGTTGATATTTCTTTCGAGAGTAGTATTGAGCCAATCTTTTCCGTTTACTTCTATATTGTAAAAAGTGTTTGCAAATGAAATTCCAAACGGGTTGGGATTTTCAATACGGAAGGCCGCCACTAAATCTGCTCCCATTAGCGACAAATCCTCCACCTCAAAACTATTGAGTTCAATTCTTGGCATTTTTGGAATAGGCAATTCTCCTTGTGTACTTACCGGTACTCGCTGTTTTCCCAAACCTGCTATATCGAATCGCACTTCTGTGGACAGCCTGTACGCCATGGAATCCTGCCGTGCGACAGAGCTGACTGTTTCAAATACTTCCGAAAAGGTTAGGGATACGGGAACCTGAATCGTAGTTGTAGAATTATTAGCAATCCTGAACTTTTCGTTCTGAATACCGGTTACAAACTCATTCCCGTTAATAAAAAATTCATACTGATATTGATCCGCAGACACTCCGAAACTGTTGGGGTTCGTTACATCGAAATCGAATATCAATGTTACATCGCTGAAGGAAATATCCTCGATAGACATACTGCTGTACCTTACAGAGGGTTTTTGAACATTTGCCAGATCTTTTATGGTATTGCAGCCAGACAGAAAACTTAAAATTAAAACTGTGAAAATGAGCTTCTTCATATAATAATTAGTTATGTTCAATCAATATTCGGGGAGTTCAACACATCAACAAAAACAATAGCAGAACAATTTACGTCCAAATATACTGACTAAAGCGAATCATTGACTATTTTTTTATATTAAAGGAATTTAATAATACAGCATGTTTACTGTTCCCACGATTGAGGCCTTAATCCTTTTTATTCTGCTTTCACTGGACAAATGGGACTCAAAAAAAGATTTATATAAGGCTATTAAAGACGGAGACGAAAAAGCTTTTAAAGTTTTTTTTGAGGAGCATTACGATTCTATTTTTGTATTTCTCCGGAGCCGGAATGTTAGACGTGACGTTGCTGAAGATCTTATTCAAAAAGCATTCATCTATATTTGGAAGAACAGGCATAAGATTAAACCGGAACTCTCTTTAAAAGCCTACCTTTTTCGCATTGCTTACACAAGAATGCTAAACCATATTGAGCAGGAGCACCATTTCCTGGAGCTGGAAAAATATACAAACGGGAATTCGAGAACCCCGCAGGATTTGGTAGAGTTTAAAGAATTAAACAAAGCATTCCGGAGAGCGGTTTCCAGAATGCCGGAGAAAAGAAGAATTGTTTTTGAAAGTTGTTTCTTGCAAGATTTAACATATCGGGAAACGGCAGAAAATTTATCGGTCAGTATTAAAACGGTTGAAAACCACATGGCCCTGGCTTTTAAAGACCTGCGAAAAACATTAGAGGTTTTTAAAGAAAATTAAATACGTCTTTAGGGGTTGTCACTGTTTGCTTCTGTATAAGGAAGGAACACAGCATAAAAATCAATCAGGAAATATGTATCAACATCTGCGAAATAAGAGCTCTTGGATTTTAATTTTTTCCCTGGCGGCCCTCCTCCTAAACGGGTGCGATATAAGCGATTCAAATAGGTCGTCCGTTTCAGAAGATTTGACTGATGAAGAACTTGAAGTTGCCGGCCAGATTATTGCAGAATCTCTGTCGGATGAGAAAGATGGGATTTTTGCCAGCCTGAATGATGCATTCACTCTCCCCTCAAACAATAATCTTTCGGATGAGGCAATCGCAGAAAAATACGCCTCGCCAATTTTTGTGGCTGCCAATAAAGAGAACAGTTCCAATTCAGAAAGCAATTATAACTATAGTTATAACCCTGAGTCTGGCGTGCACCTGATTAACATCAGCCGGACGATTGATAATGAAAATTTATCAAAAGAATCCAACGCTGAACTGCAATACATCTATTATGCCAATGACGGATCGTTTATCTATTCTCCAAGGCTTGAGAGTGATAGAATTGAAATGATCGAATACATCGGCACACGAAGTGGCTCCATCGTTACCACCAATAAAATTTCTACATACGAGCGCCATGATCAGTTTTCGATTGAAGGGCTAACGGCTTCGGACGGAATCATCAGTATTTCAGGGACTCACGAAGGAAACGGCGAATACAAGGTTACAAGAGACAATGGAGATACAATTGAAAGAAGCTATACGCTTACCGTTGAATTTCTTGATGTGAAAATCAATAATCAGCTTGTCTCTACAGACGGTTCTCTTCAAAAAGGAGTTGAAGGAGCGCTTGCCTATGAAATGTTTATCAGCAAAAATGTGAATGGCAACGAAAGCATGAAAACCATCAACGGAACCATTGAATTTAATGGCGATGGCACAGCACTACTCCGGTTCCAGAATGCACTGGATAATTTTAAAGTAAAACTGGAAGAAGGCGATCTTCTTGCTGACAATGAATTTGCAGGATTTGTACGATCGGTAAATACAGATGGAAATGGACGTTTTACTCTGTTTGATGATGAAATTTATCTCTTTAATGCAGATACGCAGGTTGATCCCGATGGAGACCTGACATCGCTTGACGAAGTTCTCGCAGCACTCGGAACCAGTATCCGGATCAAAGCAGAAGGTAGTTTTACAGACAATACAGATGGTGCCCATATCGTACAAACTGTGAAATTTGAGTACGAGGACGAAGACCTGGAATTCGAGGATTTTGTGGAAACGGTTGATGTGACATCCAACTCTATCACACTTGCAAATGAGACATTCCTCTATGTGAATGACGAAACGATTTACGATAGCGATGGAGACCTAACAACTCTTGCCGGGGTTTTGTGGGCTCTTGATAATAAATTCAAAGTAAAAGCTGAAGGAGAACTTGTTCCGGGTGAAGAAGATTCATTAATCGTCACGGATGTGAAATTTGAATTCGAAGGAAATGGATTTGAGTTCGCGGGAGATGTACAGTCCGCAAACCCCGATGAAAAAACATTTACCCTTGCTGACGGCCAGACGTATGTCATCAACGAGAACACGATCATTCACGAAAAATCAGATCTAGACAGCCTTCATCAGGTGACTACAGTTCTTTCTGAAGGGGGTGAAGTAGAAGCCGAAGGGGAATATACTCCTCAACCAGACGGCACATGGCTTGTATCAAAAGTGAATTTCAAATCAGACGATTTTGAAGATGATGACAATGGCAATGTCCCCGAAACTTTGGAGTTTGAAGGAGAAGTAAACTCAGCAGATGCCTCGGCCAAAACGATTGTGGTTTCAGGAGTCACCTATCATATCCTGAAGAGCACAGAATTTGATGATCATATACAATCACTCGGCAACCTGGCAGGAGCCCTTCAGCGTGGTGACAATGTATATGTGAATGGTGAATTTTTTAATGACGGCGAAAAAAATATTGCAGTTAAACTTGAGTTTAAGGTCGACCGAAAAGGTGATGATGAGGATGATGACGAAGAAGAGCCGGAAGAATTCGACTTTAAAGCTGATGTTACCTCGGTTAATCTTTCTTCAAAAACATTTGTACTCTCTGGTGGCCTCACTCTCCAGGTTAATGATGACACCAAATTTGATGACGATAACCTGAACTCGCTTGAAGAAGTAGCCAATGCCCTAACCAATGGAAATAGTGTGCAGGCGAAAGGCAAATATTTCATCGACGAATCGGATAACAATATTGTAATCAAAGTAGAATTTGAAACTGACGATGATAATGAGGGTGATGATGACGGAGACGATGAAAACAGCGAAACAGGTGAATTTGAAGGCAAAATACGTTCTTCAGATCTTGCTGAAAACTCATTCGAACTGACAAACGGACGCGTTTATTTTCTCGATGGAAATTCGATTATTGAGAATGATGGTGATCTCCTCACTTTCCAGGAAGTTGAAGATGCTCTTGATACCGGTGATAATGTAAAAGCTGAAGGAGAATATTATTCTGAAGATGGTGATACCTACATTGTGGTTTCGGTGAAATTCGAAGTGGAAGAAGATGACGACGGTGATGATGGAGACGATGATAATGGTGATGAAGACCCTGAAAAGTTTGATTTTGAGGGCGTTGTTTCCTCTGCTACTTCATCGTCATTTATCCTGAATGGAGAGACCTTCTTCGTAAATGGTAACACAAATTTTAAAGGGAAAGATGTATCCACTATGCAGGAACTCATCGATGCCCTGAATGATGACAATCATGTAGAAGCCGAAGGTAACTATTATATCGAGAATGGAGATAATATTGTCATTAAAGTTGAATTTAAAGTCGAAGAAAATGATGAGGACAACGATGACGGTGATGACGATGAAAACAAAGAAGAGTTTAAATTTGAAGGGATTGTTAACTCTGCAACGTCTTCATCATTTGTCATAGATGGTGAAACGTTCCTTGTGAATGATGACACAAAATTCCGGGGAAATGATATCCGATCTATGCAGGAACTCACTGATGCACTTAACAACGGTGATGACATTGAAGCCAAAGGCGAATATTATATCGAAAACGGCAACAATGTTGTGAAAGGCGTAAAGTTCGACATCGACAAAAAGAATAATAATGGCAATGGTGGCGATGACAGCGAAGAAGAGTTCGATTTTGAAGGGATTGTATCTTCAGCCGGTTCTTCCTCTTTTGTTATCGAGGGAGAAAGCTTTACCGTTACCGAAAACTCCAAAATAGACGGAGATTTCGACACCATACAGGAACTTGCGGACGCCCTGAATAACGGCGATGAAGTTGATGCCAAAGGCGAATATTATGTTAACGATAGTGACGAAAATATAGTCATAGAAGTTGAGTTTGAATCTGAAGGGAATGACGATTAATTGACCTTAAACCTAATAACTAACGGGAACTGACTGTATTCCAGCTTGTTCTTGTTTACTACATCCAATGTCTCAAGAAAATCAAATACCGGAAAATGATCGTAAATTAGCTCAAAAGATCGGCTCTCTCCTTGAGGAAAACAGGTCCGTATTATCTGCCGACAACTACCTGATTGATCAAATTGTCGATCATAAAAGAACTCTCTATTCAACCTATCAGAATGAACTCTCTGAGAGCAAGGAAAAAAGCTGGAGAGAAATATCTTCATTTATTCAAACAGAGGGAAAGCATAAGGCTCACGTGAAAAGTGAGCAAAGTATATCTTCGCTCTTTACTGACAAATCAACACTTTTAAAAGTAGCCGCCGTACTTCTGGTTTCTGCTTTCTTGACGATATTCTTGCTTCAATCCGGAGATAATCAGCCGGAAATTTTAACACAGTCTCATTCAGAACAGGTTACATATACTCTTAACGACGGCAGCAGCATTCAACTTCGCCCGAGTTCTACACTTTATTTGATGAACGAAACGGACACAGAAAGCCAATATAAGCTTGAAGGCGAAGCCTTTTTCCAAGTAACCCCAAATCAGGATCGGCGATTTTTAGTTGAGGCTGGAACCGCAGTCGTTGAAGTAACGGGCACATCATTCAATGTTAGAGAATGGGGAGATGAAACCATCGTGTACCTGCAAGAAGGATCCGTACAATTCTCAAACGGATCAAAACAGGTTACCCTCGAATCCGGAGAAATGGCTGCTGCGAATGATCAATCCATTACTGAACCTGTAAAAGCTGAACCTGAACAATTTCTTTCGTGGCAGCAAAATCAAATTATTTTTGACAACAGAACAGCCGCGTCTATTATCAAAGAACTTGAATACCATTATTCTATTGAGATCAACATCCCCGGGCATATCAAAAACGAGGTCTTAGGCGGATCATTATCCCTCGAAAACCGTTCTGTAAGCCTCGAAAATTTAGGAATTGTTTTAGGCGGAAATTTTTCTTCAATTGGGGACAACACGTATCAATTTGTTGAATAATACCAAGTATGACAATTCTGCCCAGGCTAGCACGAAGTCTAATTTGCTTTGTTCTGATTCTGTTTGCTTTTTCTGCGACTACTTTTTCCCAGGATTTTAACTTCGAAAATGAACCCCTTGTTGAAATCTTTAACCAGATACAGGAAGAAACAGAATACAGTTTTCTCTACAGAGAGTCGTTAATTTCCGGGTTGAACCTGACTTTTTCTACCAACAAAGAAACATTAATTGCCGATTTAACTGAAAATCTGCTTTCTGTGGATTTGATAGTCAGGGTGGATTCTGTCGGTCAACAGCTATTAGTGCTGCCTACCCAAACCCCACAAACCAAGACGGCTGACATCCTCATTTCCGGCCAGGTAGTTGATGCTAAAACCGGTGAACGCCTTCCATTTAGCACACTTTCATGGAGAGAAGAGGGAATATTCAAAGGAACCGTTGCATCCCAGGCCGGACAGTTTCAATTTAAAATCGGGGCCAATCAACCTTTCATCACTCTTTACGCATCCTTTGTCGGATACGAAAAATCGAGTGTTACTCTTGACCTCAACACAACCAATCAAATTACAGATCTTACGATCCGGCTCCAGCCACAGTCCGTTACGGGAACCGAAATTATTGTAATCGGAAATAATTACTATTCTCCCCAGGATTCATCCCTCACAGGTTTGATAAAAACCGACCGGTTTAGTCCGCTGGGAGATGGAAATGCGGTACGGGCACTCCAGGTTCTTCCATCCGTAGCTCCCACAACTGCCATGAATGAAGGACTACATATTCGGGGCAGTACTCCTGACGGCTTTCACCTGGAATTGGACGGCATTACCATTTTTAACCAAAGCCACCTTTTTGGCCTGTTAGACAGTTTTAATGAAGATGCCGTTATAAACAGCGGCTTTTTCTATAATGTAGCACCCGCACACATCAATGCACCCATTGGCGGAAAACTTTCTCTGACCACCCGCACCGGCTCGCTCAATGAAATCAATGCAATGGGAAGCGTTAGCAATTCGAGTGTCCGCGCTACTGTCGACGGCCCTTTCAAAAAAGGTAAAAGCAGCTGGCTGATTTCCGGACGTACATCTTACATGAACCAGGTGGATTGGTTTAATAACAATAAGCTGATCCACTGGGGACTCGATATCAACCGGCCTAAAACCAGCATGAGTACCAATCCAAATATCAATACCGAGCTTGTTACCCCCCTGGATTCCGATGTAAACTATTTTGATCTGCACGGTAAATTTTACCATGAACAAACAGATGGAAGCCGTAATATGGCAAGCGTTTACTTTGGCGGAGACCGAACCAGCCATTTAGCCAACCGGCTGACAAGAAACAATTCACTTGAAGAACGCTTCCGGAATGTTGAGGTAGAAACTGAAAATCGCTGGAATAATTTTGCTTTTTCAGGCCAGCATCAACGTTCATTGTCAACTTCCGTTTACAGTAACACAACTCTGGCAGTGAGTGCTTACGAAACCTATTTCAGTAAAGATGACTTTCTTTATACG
This sequence comes from Rhodohalobacter sp. 614A, assembly GCF_021462415.1. Lineage (NCBI taxonomy): Bacteria > Pseudomonadati > Balneolota > Balneolia > Balneolales > Balneolaceae > Rhodohalobacter > Rhodohalobacter sp. 614A. The sequence continues at coordinate 1,741,657 of NZ_JAKEDS010000001.1, read as the reverse complement.
AATACAACTCAAATCGGAGAGTCAACTCAGACAACGGTCTTTACCTATCCTTTGACGAACAGGAGCACAATGAACCGTGGTCAGTTTGATCAAACTTTTGACATTTTCACCAATAACTTCAACTTGAAAGCAGGTTTTACAGGAATTTATCACAGGGGAGAATACCAGGAAAACTCGTTCGAACGCTCTCGATTCTATACGCACGTATCATCATTTCAGGGAGATCTTTTTCTTCAAACGGATTTTTCTCCTATAGAATTTTTAGATCTTCAAACCGGTGTTCGCAGCCATTACTATTCAGCCGGAAACTACTTTAAAATATCTCCCCGTTTGATGGCTGATTTTTTTGCAAGTGAACGTATTTCATTCTCTCTTGGATATAGTAAAAATTATCAGTTTATCAACAGAATTGGATTCAGCAATGCCGTTACGGCCGATGTCTGGATTTTGTCGGGCGAAGAACAACCTCCATCATCTGTTGACCAGTTTACTGCCGGATTATATCTGAAGCCATTTCGAGGACTTTATTTGCAGGTTGAAGGATATCTGAAAAGTTATGGAAACCTGAGATCACACGAGCTGAATGCGCAGTCCCTTACAAATACGTTCAACGATTCACCATGGTTTTTCCAAAATAGCGGGGACGGGAAAGGAATAGAATTTCTTGCCAGAACGCGAAACCGATTTTTCACACTTACCCAAACCTATACTCTTTCGTCCATCGAGCTACAGAACGAATTCCTCAACGAGGGAGAACCGTTTTACGCTCCGTGGGATCGCCGCCATACAAGCACCACCAACCTGGGGATTGAACTGCTGTCAGGTGTGCAGTTATTTGCTTCGTACATTGTGGCAAGTGGTTCTGTAACCGGAACGTTTGATTTTGCAACGGGTGAGGTTAACCGTCTTGCCCCCTATCACCGGCTGGATGTATCCGCACTTTTTACAAGGAATTTCGGGGAGAATAATCTCTCAGCCAAAGTTTCGGTCTTCAATGTTTTGGATGAACAAAATCCGTGGTACAGGGAATATCAGCCGGTAATTGTGACAAGAAATACCGTTCCTGCAATCCGTTCAGAAATTGTAACGGTTTACGATCTTGGAATTCAGCCTTCGTTTGAAATCAAAATAGATTTTTAACCTGCTGCCTGAATTTTGGGGCTCCGCCATTGGCCGGATGCCGTACCGGAATATGATCTACCCCAAGTTGTGATAAACTCAATTCGCATTTCCGCCCTACCGCTACCATTTTCACATCACTGAACAGATTCATAAAAGATTCCAGGTGCTTTAATCCCGATTCAAGTTCGTCTGTTGTAGGCGTTCGATTGCTTAGCAAACCTTTTTCCGGTTTGTAGGGATGCCACGGCACGGCGTTCCACAAAACAATTTCATAGGGATTAATGCCAAGTTCAATCAACGCTCCCCACATGATGGTAGCCGTGGGTTCGCTCATTCCATTTTCTATTACGGTTGGGCAACTGGTCCGGCGCGGAGCAACATTTCTGAAGACGTGTTCGGGCCGCACTCCATACTTCGGTTCCTGGTGCCCCAGCAAAATCCGTTCGGAAGTCATAGCAATTCCGGTGAAATGTCCGCCCTGGTATCCTAAAGCTTCGGCAATAAACAGATACTTCGCCTTTCCGATTCGCTCACTAAGGTATGTTTTAAGCTGATTTCGGCGAATTTCGGGAGCTTCGGTAATTTCATCATGCTCTTCATCCCTGTGGTACCACGGGTTAAACAGACCTTCCGGGTTATATTTCAAAGAGCTTATAAATTCATCAATCATGTTAAAAACTTTCGTATTTGTTGCTTTAAAAACAGAAAATCTCTTACTTAAAATAAGTGAGATAAAGAAAATGACTATTAATCAGGAACTCAACCCGGAGTCTATGAAAACTCCTCATTTATTTCAGTTCATAACTATTCTTTTATTTTTGCTAATCGGATGGATTGGGTGTAATGACAACTCCGGCCCTGATTTGGGTAACGGAAGTATCGAAATCATCACAATCACTCATGGAGAAAATGCCGCCGGGTATGAAGTCAGGATCGAAGGAGAAGAACAAATGCATGTGGACGCCAACGACACCCTTCAATCAGGAAGTCTGAATAATGGAACTTACAAAGTCGAACTGCTTGAATTACCGGAAGAATGTTCGGTAGTAGGTTTAAACCCGGTAACGGTAAAAATTGAAGACGCTCCTAAAGAAAGTGTAACTTTTGAAATAAATTGTGGAGATGCTTTAAATAAGACTGGAACTCTTGAAATCATAAGCAGCACATCACTCATCAATTCCCAGGAAATCTACTCTGTTTTTATTAATAGTGAACAGTATGAAATCGGCGCCAACGACACGTTACTCTTTGAAAATATTGCCCCCGATACCTATCAAATCGAATTGGGCGATCTTCCTTCAAATTGTACTGTCAGAGGAAATAACCCACAGGAAATTCCAGTAACAACCGAATTCACTGTGGACTTATCATTTGATGTTTTCTGCCAAACCATTTTTAATTATAAATTTGTATACCAGAATGCAAAATCTTATCATTTCAAATCTCTCCGGTTTTTACTTGCTGATGGAACAACAGAAATAGTATCTCCTGAATATGAATATATTCATCAGATTACACCTTCACCTGACTATTCCACAATTGCGTTCACTGCATCAAAAAAAAATGAAGATATAATTAATCTATACATAATAGATAAGGATGGTACGAATTTAACACAAATCACTCATTCTCCAGAAGATCCAGAGATTATTAGTTTCTCTTGGTCACCAGATAGTAATAAAATCTCCTTCTCTAATTCGGGAGACTTATATGTCATCAATATTGATGGATCTGGTTTAAATCAACTTACTGATAATAAAACAATCCATTCAGGTGGAACAGATTGGTCTCCGGATGGAATGAATATTGTATTTAGTGGTTATAAAAAAAACGATACCAGTTTAGCTGACATTTATGTCATTGATTCTGATGGTTCAGATATTATCAATCTTACAAATTCAGAAAATGATTATTATTCAAGTCCTTTGTGGTCGCCAGATGGATCTAAAATTATCTTTAGTAGTAGGTCAGGTAATTTATTTGTTTTCGACACAACAACTTCTCAAATCATTAATATTACTAAAGAGCAGGATGGTAGTAATAATTATCCAGACTGGGCACCCGATGGATCTAAAATTGTATATGTTAAATACATTTCAAAAACCAAGGAAGAAAGTATGAGAATATATACAATGAATGTTGATGGCTCTGATGTAACTGTTTTAACAAATACAAAACCCGGCATTCTTAATCAGCGGCCGAAATGGTCACCCGATGGAAAATATATAATTTTTAATCGTTTTGATTATTTCGATAAATATGAACCTGAAAATCATCTGTTTATAATGAAAGTAGATGGAACTCAGAAAAATAATATGGGAGCTGAAGGATGCTGTGCAAAGTGGATACCATTAGATTAATCCCTATTCCTTGCAATGTGTGCCAATTGTAAAATTCGCAATTCATTGTAATCCACAGATTTATTCAATTCTTCATAGACCGGTTTGAGAATTTCGGGGCCAACTTTTTCCATTGCCTCGTTCACCTCGTCAATTTTCCGTTCAGAAAGGGATGAAGCCGCCAGCAATCCGGAGGGATCGATCTTGTGCCCGTCATCTATGAACTTTTTAAGGTTGCTAAGAATCGTCACTTCCTTCACGCCAAACTGTTCGGCCAGGTGTTCGATGGACTTTCCTTCGTTGTACTCCTCTCCCACCAGCTCATATTTTTGCTTCGACTGGGTTTTCTTCACTTTTTTGCGAAGTACTTTTGATCGCTCTTCTACATTATTTTCCTCGCAATACTTTTTGATGATGTCGAGAAAATCATCCCCGTATTTCTTCAGTTTCATGGAACCGACACCATAAATCCCCATCAGGCTGTCCTCATCCTGCGGATAGTAATACGACATTTCCATCAACGTTGTATCCGGGAAAATGACGTATGGCGGAATCTCCTGCTCGTCAGCCATCTCTTTCCGAAGCTTGCGAAGTTCCTCAAACAGGTGTTCATCATACTTGTTCTCAACCTCGTTGTCTGTTCGCGGCATCGCTTCTTCAGGGGAAGTAGTTTGAGTCCGGTCAAGAATACCCCTTACCTGCTCATTACCTTTTAAGACAGCCTTCGCTTCATCCGTCAAAAGCAAACTTCCGTGTTCAGGATCTTTCTTCAGATGCCCCTTTCGAACCAGCATGCGCGACAGTTGAATCCATTGATTCTTACTCCATTCCATTCCAATCCCATATGTAGAAAGTTGGTCATGACCACTTTCCAGTACTTTCTTTGCCTTCGACCCGCGCAGTACATCGGCAATATGGTACGCTCCGTATCGCTGATCAGTCCGTGCAATACAACTCAAAAACTTTTGAGCCTGCTCGGTAAAATCCTGCTTGTCTCCCATCTGTTTCAGGCAGTAGTCACACATTCCGCAGTTCTCTTTTTCGTACTCCTCACCAAAATATTCCATCAACGGAATCCGGCGGCAACCGTCATATTCCATAAAATCGATGATTGAATAGAGATGCTTTTTGGCAACCTCCTTCTCCTGTCCTTCTTTTTGGTTGATGAAATACTGAATCTTCTGTTTGTCTGAATAACTGTACAGAAGCAGACAATCTGCCTGGATCCCATCGCGGCCCGCCCGCCCGATTTGCTGGTAATACGATTCAATATTCTGCGGCATGTCGTGATGAATTACAAAACGCACATCCGGCTTGTTGATTCCCATTCCAAATGCAATGGTTGCTACAATAATATCCACATCATCGCGAATAAACGCTTCCTGATTTCGGGATCGGGCCATTTCTGAAAGCCCTGCGTGGTAAGGCCGAACGGAACGATCATTTGCTTTCAAATCGGCATAGAGTTCATCTACCTGTCTTCTGGAAAAACAGTAAATAATCCCGGATTGATCGGGTCTTGTATAAAGAAAATCCAGAATTTGATCGAGCGGATTATCTTTATCCACCACTTTCAAGAGCAGATTTTTTCGATCAAAACTGGCCACGAATCGAGCCGAATCTTTCATCTCAAGAATCTGCTGAATATCATCACGAACCCGTGGCGTAGCCGTAGCCGTCAGCGCTAAACAAACAGCATTTGGGAAATCTTTACGAACCTCAGCAAGCTGGCGGTAATCGGGGCGAAAATCGTGTCCCCATTCAGAAATACAATGGGCTTCATCAATCGTAAAACAGTCGACTGTAAATTCTGTTAACAATCGCCGGGTAGAGTCCATCATCAGAGTTTCCGGTGCGAGATACAAGAGTTTGGCCTCGCCTCTCCGGAGTTTCGCTATGTTTTGCTGATACTGCTCAGGCGTTAGAGAACTGTTCAAATAGAGCGCCGGAACTCCAAACTCTTCAAGCTGTTCTACCTGGTCTTTCATTAGGGAAATCAACGGAGAAATAACGACCGTTAACCCGTCAAAAATCATAGAAGGAATCTGGTAACAAATTGATTTTCCACCCCCCGTTGGCATTATGACCAATGAATCTCTCTTTTGTAATACGTTCTGAATAATGTCTGCCTGCAACGGTCTGAACTCTTCGTAACCAAAAGTTTGCCGCAGGATTTCTCGTGCTTTATCTATCATTTATTGAATTGTAATTGTGAATAATTTTGAGTTTTCTCGTATCTATATGAGATCAATTTTTGCAAATCCTTACAAAATTCGTCCTAAAACTAAAGAACCTGAGTTATGGCTGAAAATAAAACTCAACCAACCGACCAATCTGTAAAATCTTTTATTGAGGCTTTAGATGATCAACAAAAAATAGCCGATTCCTATTCCCTTGTAAAGCTGATGAAAGAAGTAACCGGCTGCGACCCCAAAATGTGGGGACCGAGCATCATCGGATTCGATCAATATTACTATAAATACGAGAGCGGCCGCGAAGGCAATATGCTAAAAGCAGGATTCTCTCCACGAAAACGCGAGTTTTCTATTTACATTATGTCCGGGTTTAAACGCCAGGAAGAACTTCTCCAAAAACTTGGCAAACACCGAACCGGCAAAGCGTGCCTCTATGTAAAAAAACTGGATGATATTGATATGGATATCTTGAGAGAGATGGTGGAAGAATCTGTGAAGTATGTGGATGAGAAATATGGCTAAAAGTGATCGGTAATTCAGCAATAATAAAGTTTACCTATATTTGTATCGATAGTTCACTTCAACTATTTTAAGTAAAGTAAAATCAAGCTTTTTTCTTCAACCCTCAAATCCTATCGCCATGAGAACCAAACATCTTCCTCTTCTTTTAACCGTACTTATTTTTCTATCCCTGAATGTTCCATTAATACATGCACAATCGGATTCCCCGATGAGCTTTTTCATTACAAGTGTTGGGCCCGGAAATGGTGCTGATTTGGGAGGTCTTGAAGGAGCTGACCAACACTGCCAGATGTTGGCTGAAGAAGCCGGTGCAGGCGATAAAACCTGGAAAGCTTACCTGAGTACTACCGACCCCATTGTAAACGCACGCGATCGTATCGGTAACGGGCCTTGGTACAACGCTAACGGTATATTGGTTGCTGAAAATGTGGATCACCTGCATGGTGATGAGAACAATCTCAATAAAGAAAACTCCATTGACGAGAATGGTGAAATGGTCAATGGTCGTGGAGACGATCCAAACATGCACGATATCCTGACCGGTTCAACACTGGATGGAATGGCTTTTGATGGTAATGAAGACACAACGTGCAGTGACTGGACAAGCAGCACTGAAGATGGCAGTGCCCAGGTTGGTCATCATGACCGAACAGGTGGCGGAGAGAATCCAACATCCTGGAATTCCGCTCATGGATCGCGGGGTTGTAGCCAGTCAAACCTTCAGGGAACGGGTGGCAATGGACTGTTTTACTGTTTTGCGATTGATTAACAGAATAGAATGAGTAGATGATTTTTCTACTCTTTTCTGTAAAAAGTATTCTCTATAGCTCTGATTATTTTATTAGAACAGCTTAGCATTATCATGCTATTGGTGCGCTAACGGATAGTTGATATCTATTAGTAGCAATATATAAACCGCACCTAAGCAGAGGATGTTATGATTAAAAGACTATGTGCTACGATACTGTTGATTGGAGTTTTGAGTGCACCGATTACCGCACAATCTGCCTATATAGAATTTAGCTATCAATCCTTCCGGCCATTTATCCACTTTCAACTTGAACTGAGCAATTCATCTGGTTTCTACCAGGATCCATATGATACGGCCTATCTTAAAGGTTATATGGATGGCGTTAATGATGCCTACTATAACGATTACCGGTTTTATGACATGGTGTGGGATATCGATCTTTATGAGGCCGGATACAGAGATGGTTACAGAGATCGCGATTTAATGATCCGTTTAAGAGGATATGATTGGTATTACCGGCATCGATTTGCATATGATGATTACCACTCTCCCTACTACTCCGTACAAATTTGGCTTGGTGGACTAAGCCTTGCTTTTTTACAGGTACCGGAACAACGATTACCACGCCACTGGGAACGACACTCTCATCCACTCTTTATAAAATACAGACATTGGCACAAACACCGCCATCAATACAATGATCGGGACTACCGCTATTTTGTTCGAATCGAAAGAGATTATGAAATACGATTGAATCGCTTTAGACAAGAAGCTTATAAAGAACGAAACAACTATCAAAAACAAAGAGGCCGAAACGGATATCGCACTGGCAGAATAGAAAAGGTTTCAAGGATTGACAGAAAACAGGCAAAACAAAGGGTGAAGCAGCAACCACAGGTAAATTATACTCCATCCCGAACAGTACAAAATTCACGCCGAAGTCGAACTATTGAAAATTCGAACGTTAGAGAAACGCCAACGAGACAGGTTAACATTCGATCACGATCCAGATCCACGATGGATAAAGATCAAGGAGTGAGAAATAACAGAAACTCGAACGTTAAAAGAACCGAAAGCCGTCGGTCAGAATCTATTCGCCCAAACAGTCGGGATAGAGGAAATTCCAAACAAACCGTAAGAAAAGAAAATAATCGCGAAAAAAGTCGGAGCACCGTCAAAAGGGAGAGGGCTGACAAAAAAAGTAAAAGTCGCAGCAGTAGCAGAGGTAATAACAGACGAAACAACTGAATAAAAATATCAACCGCCGGATCCAGACTGCTGCCGAATTTTTGGGTTTAGATTCGTAAAATTAATTGAAAATTTTATTTCTGTCTGGGAATTAAATACAGCTCTTGCATCCGTCCGTCAATGTAACGAACACCGTCTCCGTTGAAAAAAGCATCTTCTTCAAGCATGATTCGAACAGTTCGATCCCACTCAGGAATATGAACTTCAGCGTTTAATTCAATTGAGTGGGCCGTATTCGGGTAGAGCGGATAATCACCATTACCGGATACGCCGTCCTGCTGATCCCACAAACCAATTGTAGGTCCGGCAGCGTGACCATGATGGCCAATGGGATGCGTATAAATCGTAGCGTTAATGTCTTCCGCCTCCGCTTTTTCAAGGGATGAAGCTAAAATCTCATTTCCTTTTCTTCCGGATTTAAATTCAGCCGTTAAAATATCCTGCAGCCGGTTACCTATTGCTAAAGCTTCTTTAAGACCTTCAGGAGCATCGGTTTCTCCCGGGCGAAGAACATAAGCATTTCGTTGTGTATCGGTAGAAAGCCCCAAATACTCAATTCCGAAATCGATGTGGATCAAATCTCCCGGCATAATGACATCCGTATCATCCACAAAGTAATCAGCAAAATTACCCGTATGCCTTTCGTTCTCACTTCGCTGTACAGAAACAGACGGATGAAACCAGGTCGTTAAATTCAAATCCCGAATCTTCTCGCGATACCACCATTGTACATCCTGCGTAGTTGTAACGCCTGGTGTAATCACTTTTTCTGACAATCCCTCCGCCACAATGTAATGTGCAATTCTGTTGATTTGCGGATAGACCACCATCTCCTTCCCGGTTCGGGTCTCCAGCCAGCCGATTGATAAATTTTCGGCAGAAACAATGCGATCCTGCAACTCCGGACTCAAACTGTTTTTCACATCCAGAAAATCCGTATGGCTGATTCCGTCTGCTAAAGCAAAATTCTCTGATATGTTTACCCCAATCTTTTCAGGATTTCGCTCTGCCACTACCTCACCAAAACGTTTCCATTGATCCGGTTCTTCTTCCGGGTCCCATTGTGTTTCAAAAAAACCAATATTATATCTCGCAACTGCAAGTCTCTCTACCGATTCTCCATCATCAAAAAAAACCAAAATAGTCGTGCGCCGGGATGATTGCCACGTGGCCGGAAGCATCGTCAAAAGAACCGGATCTTCGTTGTATTCACGCGCAACAAGTACCCACATATCAATACCTTCACGCCTCATTAACTCTGGAATCAGATTGTCGAGGCGGTATTCCGTCCACTGATCCATCACTGCTGCCCGGTCTCGCATTGAGAGAATATCGGGTTGAATATCGTTCCTGATTTGGCTTAAAGACGGATTTTGCATCAAAAAAGAGATCGCGAACAACAGGAAAAAAGCTTTTTTCATTTTTTTACTGATTTTTTTTGACAATAGAATTCTTTGCTAAACAGTTTTAAAAAAACACATTATCTTTAGAGAGGATTTATAAGTGTGAATTTGTTTTCGCCTTCATTCATTCTTACTCCTCTTTGTCCAAAGGGGGATTACATAATATCTCAATGAACGAAGCGAAGATAAAATATTCGGTAACTCAAAATCCGTAGTATTGTTGAATTTAACCCGGCAGCCATGAATATAAAGATAACCCAGACAGATCAAAGCAGAATTTCAGAATTAGACTTCAATAACCTTGAGTTCGGTCGTGTATTCTCAGACCATATGTTTGAAATGGTCTACCGCGATGGCGAGTGGGTGGAAGCTGAAATTAAGCCGTACGGACCTATTACATTTGATCCGTCTCTGATGGCACTTCATTATGGCCAGGCGATTTTTGAAGGCATGAAGGCATATTATGCTGATGAGGATACCATCCACCTTTTCCGGCCGACCGATCATCACAAACGCCTGAACAATTCTGCCAAAAGGTTGTGCATGCCGGAAATTGAAGAATCAGTATTTATGGAAGCTCTGGAAAAACTCCTGCAGCTTGATTACAAGTGGGTTCCTGAAACGCACGGGCACTCACTCTATATCCGCCCGTTTATGTTTGCATCCGAAGAATATATTGCGGCAACTGTTTCAAAAGAGTACCGATTTTATATTATCACAAGTCCTGTTGCTGCTTACTACAAAGAAGGCTTCAACCCGGTTTCTTTAACAACATCTGATGAGTATGTTCGTGCTGCTAAAGGTGGAACAGGCGAAGCCAAATCTGCCGGTAATTACGGAGGAAGTTTTCTCCCTGCCAGGAAAGCACAACAAGAGGGATTTACACAGGTGCTCTGGCTGGATGCTAAAGAACACAAATACGTTGAAGAAGTTGGTACAATGAATATCTTCTTCCTGATTGGCGATACATTGATAACTCCCCAATTGGCTGGAACTGTTTTGCCCGGTGTCACACGCCGATCTGTTATTTCTCTTGCAAAAGACTGGAACTTAAATGTTGAAGAGCGAAGAATCTCTATCGATGAAGTTTTTGAGGCTCACAAAAATGGTTCACTCAAAGAAATCTTTGGAGCCGGAACTGCGGCTGTTATTTCACCGGTTGGTTTGATCCATCATAAAGGAGAAACAGTAACATTGGACCGCGAGAAAATAGGTCCGTTTGCCAAAAAAATGTTTGATGCTATTACAGGTATTCAGTACGGAAATATTGAAGATACTCACGGCTGGATTCATCCTGTTCAAATCAGCACGGCAGTTCTGTATTAAAAACTGTATTTGAATTGCACGATTGATATTTCTTGATTAGTATAGCTTTACGGGTTCAGGAGTATGAGTAGCCACACTCATATTTAAACTATTGTTTGCTTAAAATAGCTTTTCATGTGAATGTGTAAAGCTTATCTCCCCTCAGGTTTGCAAATACAATGCGTTGTTTTTAAACGTTTATCCTGTATAACCCTTTTAAATTAAGGCAGACTACAATGAAAACTTTTATCCTTCTTTCACTCATCTCACTCTCACTGTTGGTTGCTGGTTGTTCATCTGTTGGGTCTTCCGTTGCAGGACAAAATAATGACAGACCCGAGGGAAGTGTTTCAGATGATAATGACTATTTTACCAGCCTGGCTGATTATCTGCAGAAAGTGCCGGGTGTAAATATTAATTCAGGTGTAGTAACAATCAGGGGATACAACTCATTTGATTCCCGGTATTCGCCAATTACACCACTTTTTGTTATCGATGGAAATGCCATTGGCTACTCGTATAATGAGGCTAACAAAATGGTTGACCCGAGGTATATTGATTATGTACGCGTTTTAAAAGGGCCCGATGCAGCCATTTACGGAGTAAGAGGAGGCAACGGAGTTGTTGAAATTGTTACCAGGAAAATCTAAACTGAAAAATACTATTCTGAGCAGTTCGATGATAAAGTCATTCCCAGAGCGGAGGAAACATGAGACAAATACTACTGCTATCTTTCTTTTCTTTATCACTTCTATTTGCGGGGTGTGGCTCAGTAAGCAATACGGTAGCTGATGAGAATGGAAGACCGGAAGGCAGTATCACCGATGATAAAGATTATTACAGAAGCCTTGCCGATTATCTGCGCCAGGTTCCCGGAGTAAGTGTAAGGGGTTCAGGAGATAATGCCTACGTAACTATTCGTGGAATTAGTTCTTTTAGTTCAGGCAACTCTCCTCTTTTTGTGGTTGATGGTCAGGCTGTGGGAAATTCATATTCCCAGGCAAATAGATTATTAGACCCGAAGTATATTGATTACGTTCGCGTTTTAAAGGGACCCGATGCCGCCATTTACGGGGTACGTGGAGCCAACGGAGTCATTGAGATCGCTACTAAAAAATCATAGCCAGTTGAGGTATCTGTCTATTATTTTAGTTGAAGGAAATTGGCGTATAAGTCTATGGTATTTACATCATGGAAATCAATCAACCAAAATTGTCAAATAAAATGAAACAAATTTTATTTCTATCGATTATCACTCTTTCTCTCATGTTTGCCGGTTGTTCATCAGTGGGAACTTCCGTATCTGAAGAAAGCGGAAGACCTGAAGGCAGTATTTCCGACGATATGAATTATTACCAAAGCCTTGCTGATTACTTACGGCAAGTGCCCGGGGTAAATGTTAATGGTTCTGGAAATAATGCTTCTGTTAACATTCGGGGTGTAAATTCCTTCACCTCCGGAACCACTCCGCTCTTTGTAATTGATGGTCATGCTATTGGTCACTCCTATTCAGAAGCAAACCGAATGCTTAATCCTCGGGATATTGATTATGTACGTGTTCTGAAAGGGAATGAAGCTGCCATATACGGGGTTCGTGGCGGTAATGGAGTTGTTGAAATAGTAACCAGAAAGATTTAGCCCGGAAAACCAAGCCTATATTTCTTCTCCAATTGTATAATATTGACTGGTGATGGTCGGCTTTTCCGATTCATCAGAAACCTTCAGATCTATTCTTCCCAAGTGTACTCCACCATGTCCCATTTGGGTGATGAGCGTGTTTGATCCATCAGGATTTTCTACCGGTACAGGTTCCTCTAAAAAAGTGTGGGTATGCCCACCGATGATCAGGTCTATGCCGGATACTGAACCGGCAAGCTTAACATCATCAATTCTGTTTCCTTCATACTGATATCCAAGATGACTCAGGCAAATTACATAATCACATTGATGAAAATTTTTAAGACTTTCTACAACTCTCTTTGAAATGATAGATGGATCACGATATCTCACCCCCTCATGGAGAGAGCGGTCAATCACTCCATCGAATTGAATTCCCAGTCCAAATATTCCAATTTTAAACCCATCAAATTCTTTGATGATCTGACGTTTCACGAATGGATGGATGGGAGTATTGAGTGTGGAATAATTGGCGGCCAAAAAAGGAAAATTGGCCAGTTGAGCTGCTTCAGCAAATCCTTCAAGCCCGAGATCGAACTCATGATTCCCAATAGCCATCGCATCGTACCCCATTTCACTCATGAGCTCGAAATCTACTTTTCCACCATACACATCAAACCAAGGCGTTCCCTGAAATACATCCCCGGCATCCAGCAAAAGAACATGATCCTCTTCTGCACGAATTTTATTAACCAGAGATGACCGTTTTGCGATTCCGCCAAGCCCCGAAAATTCCCTGGCATTGGATGGAAAAGGGTCCAGGCGGGAATGTGTATCATTTGTATACAGAATTGTAATTGATGCGCCTTCAAAATCATTTACAGCCAGACTTCCCCACCCTGCAAGCCAGGTGGAACCGGCGGCCAAATATGCCGACTGTTTTATAAACTCTTTTCTTGAAATCATTACCGGATTCGCCCATCGGTTGAGGTAGTTAACACTACCTGGTTTCGGAAATATTCTATATACAAATCCTGAATGGATACTTCCAAATCCATTCGGTCGGAGATATTCCACAATGCTGGGAATTGATCTCCACCGTTTGCCGACCAACTACTGGTAGCAACAAGATATTTCCGGTCCGGGTCTAATACTTCTGCATTTACCAAAACCCCATTTGGATTCCCATCTTCGTCAATCCTGAAACGTACACCACTTATGGGCGCGCCTCCCACTTCAGCTACTTGTTCAATGAGTTCCATTAAACGAGATCCTTTCATGGTTAATATCACAAGGTGATTATCATAGGGCATAAATTCATACACATCGCCTACTGTAAGGTCCCCGGGAAGCAGAAAAAGCTGAAAAGAACCTTCCCCGATAACGCCAACATGTACAAAACTTCGTAATTCAGCAGCAGCCTGGAAACGAAGGGCATCAGCCACAATATTGCTCAAAGATCCTTCAGGCTTGCCAAATTTGAGTGTATCTTCTACGGTTGCCACTTTTTGTCCCATCAATTCATTTAAAAAATCACGATAGGAATCCAGTTTTTCAGCAATTTCAGGATCTGGCAACGGATATACTGAAGCGGGCACTTCTTCTATCTCTGTACTTTTGGAAAAGTAGGCGCAACCGGTAAGAAGTAGGCAAAATCCGAGTAACCGGAAGCTTTTGAATGTCATTGGAAATTAGTTCTGCTGCATGAACATGTTCATCATCAAATCAGTAAGCCCAATCACTTTTAAATCTGAAGAAAGCCGGGTTTTTGACCGGTCAAAAGTATTTTCATCAACAGAAACGGACTCTGCTTTAAAAACCAGCTCATCCTTCTCAAAGGCTTCAATCAATAAAGGAAAACTCTGGTTGTTCATCACAATTTCGATAGGCACTTCCTGATCAATCTGCTTTGAACCGATGGCATACCAGGCATCTGAGAGTAATCCCCAGTCAACAACAATATCCTCGGTCAACCAGACAGAAGCATACTCTCCCTCGGCATTTCCTTTGAGAATAAACTGATGGGCATTATATCCCAAAATTTCTTTTTGCTCGCCTGTCTGCACCAATCTCTCTTCCCACGGAAAGGGCTGGCTGGCTGTTGATTCTTCACGTCCCTTCATTCTGTTGAGAAGGTTAATCAAACTCTCCAAATCGCTTTTTGCAACTTTTAGAGCTTCCTGTTGATCCGTAATCACAACAAAATCCTGAAGATCATGACGAACCAATACGCCTTTGGCCTGCAATCCCGCCATTACATTTGTGGAGGTATTTGAATCGATAAAAATCCGATTTTTCGTAAAAGTCATTTCCATATTCACAGTCTCTTCCGATTTTTGATCCGGGTTAAAGACGCGGAAACGAATTTCACCTTCAAACTGGGCAAAAGCTGCGTTTACACCCAATGAAAGAGTAATAATTAGTAAAAAAATCAGGCGTGGATACATATTAAAAAAGCAAAAAAGATTCATTTAACAACCTAAACATCAGACTTCAAACTCAACCTGATGTTCCATTTTCACATTCACTTTGTGGATCCATCCACCGGCCACTACATCATCACCCTCATAACAAACTACGGCTTGTCCGGGAGTGATTGCTTCTCTTCCTGCGGGAAATGTAATCTGTATATCATCATCAGATAATTGCTTGATCGTTCCGATAGCGCCATTGTCATTATACCGGATTTTTCCTGTAATCTCCATTTCACCGCCGGGAATCCGGTCGTACTTCACCAGATTGATCTCTTTGGCTTTGCATGTTGTACTGATCAGATCTTCCTTTTCGCCGATGGTTATCACGTTATTCTCGGCATCGATATGAGTCACATAAACAGGTTTGCCCATCGCCAGATCCAATCCACGACGTTGGCCAATGGTATAAAACGGAAATCCTTTGTGCTCTCCAACTACATTGCCTTGTTGGTCAACAAACACACCTCCGCTAACCCGTTCTTCAAGATCATCCACTTTATCCTTGAGAAATCGATGATAGTTATTATCAGGAATGAAACAGATTTCATACGAATCCGGCTTGGTGGCAACATTCAACAGACCAAATTCTTCTGCAATTTCGCGGATTTCAGTCTTCCGGTATTTACCAAGCGGAAAAATGGTTCTTGCAAGATGTTCTTGCGAAACTCCCCAGAGCGCATACGACTGATCTTTATTGTGATCTTTCCCTTTTGAAATGATATATCGCCCGTTCTCTTCACGCACATTTGCATAATGACCTGTAGCAATATAATCACACCCCAGGTTGTCAGCTCGTCTCAACAAGGCGGCCCATTTGATATGCGTATTGCAAAGCACACAGGGATTAGGTGTTCGCCCGCTTGTATAATCTTCAATGAACCGGTCAATCACCCAATTCCCAAACTCATCACGAATGTCTACGATAAAATGTTTAAAACCGTGGCGAACCGCTATTTGGCGAGCATCATTCATGGATTCCACGGTACAACAACCCGTTTCTTTCCCGTCGTTACCACCGCTTCGATGGTAATCCCACGTTTTCATGGTGATGCCAATCACCTCGTATCCTTGTTTGTGAAGCATTACGGCTGCAACAGAGGAGTCCACTCCCCCACTCATCGCAACCAGAACGCGCCCTTTTTTACTCATACCTGTTTATCTATTTGGATTAGCCACAAAAAATAACACTTTTCTGTGTAGAATTCACGTAGTGAACAACGGGCAGAGTTTTCCTTTCATATATCAAATCAGAGTTTAATAGAGAAAATATTCTCTGCTTTGAATTATAAACCTCTATTGCGGGTAATTTAATTCCTGAATATTAAATATCCCTGATCGGCAAGTTGTTTTTGTTGATGTTGTTGATGACAATTTTCAGGTGATGAGTAGTCCCAGCGTTGTTCTTCTACCACCGGCGTTTCTACAAGGGTAGATAAACTCTTTCCAAGAAAGTGTAAATCAATACCCGAACTTACATTGTAACGAACGTTTACATTCTGGCAAACGGGCCCCCACCAAAGATTGGCTCCCAGAAAAAATTCGGGCCGCAAATATGGCACCAACACGTTTCCAAACAACTGCAATTCGAGCTCAGGCGCCGTAAAGCCCCATTGAGCATTCACATTCAGCCCAATAGCAGCAGCCAAATCTCCGGCACCTTCACTAATTTGTGGGTTTTCAAGCCCTTTATTTTCATTGATAGTAATATCTTTGCCATCGTAGGTAAGCCCTGCACTCCCTCCATAAGAAAAAGTAACGGAAGCAGTGGCAGAAGCACTACTTTGCACATCCAATTTAGCAACTGTACGCACTTTTATGGCAAGTACTACCGGAATCGGGCCAACTGCATAAGGGAAACGAATCATGGTATAAGGCCCAAAACCTAAATCCTGCGTAAACCCTCCTGCCGCTGCTGCCAGGCTTAATTTAGCCACACCCCGCATATTGGGATTTGAAAAATCAAACTTTTGAGTTTCATGATCCCGAATCTGAATATTCGTGTAATTGTCGATGGATTGAATCGTACTCTCTGCGCGAAATGCCACATTCTCTCCGCCTACCTGCTTCGACATGATTACAATCACTTCTGCTTCGGCTCCCTGGCCAACAATCCGTCCTTTCAGGTTATATTCGCCAACATCAAAACTCCACCCGATGCACCCGGCCTGAAGCCCTGCACAAGCGGTATCATCTTCTTTAGGATGGTATTCTTTACCTTTATAAACCATTACTGATTTTTCCAGTACTTCATCTGTAAATTCAAACGTTTGATTCCACTCGATATCGGCATTCTCAAAAGCTTCATTGAGTGCAACAAATTCTGTTTTTACCTGGACCTGTCCATTATTTTCGCTCACGGATGTAATTCGTCCCAGTGCCACTTTTGAAATCAATAAAACTTCTCCTACTTCCAGCTCAATTCCGGCATCTGCCAGTGCCTGCTGATTAAATGAATAGGTTTGATTTTCATTGTCAGCTTCGGTCATGGCCGATTCTACGGTCTCATCATCTATATATTCCGTTTCATCTCCAAGTTCTGCATCTACACCTTGCTCCGTTATTTTTTGATTGGTTTCTCCTTCATCATCATCAGAAGGACCGGTTGATGATGAACAGGAAAGAAGAAGCATCGAAGTTATTACAACTGCAGGAAGAGACCGGAATAAGTAGATAAATTTCATAATCGGTTTTTAAAATGTGGGGTTCGTTTTTTTAATGATTTCTTGTGGTCTTATGCGAAATCCACAGAAAAAATCTATCAAAAATGATTCCTAAAAATGGCTTTAATCGGCCCGGACAGATTCTTCACGGCTTGTAAAACTCTCTCGTTCTTCCCCAACCACCGCTACTGAATACCAATACAATTCTCCCGATGAAATATCCTGATCCAGGAATCTTGTCTCTTCAAGATCGTTGAGACCGATTGCAGTGGACTCTGATTGGCCACGGCTTCGCCGAAAAATCCGGTAACCTGTTGCGCCATCCTGGAGAGTTTGGTTCCACCTCAGTTCAATCCCTTCCGAAACGGGTCTTACACTTACCTGAGATGGCGGCCGAAGAGATAGTGTTGAACCTGTAAATCCCGCCGGATTCGACATTAAACTTTCAACTCCAAATGCATCCATAGATGAGAGTGCGTAATAATATGTTTGTCCGGATTCGATGGAAGTATCATCAAAAGCCGTAGTTGTTATTAATTCTTCGTTTATTTTCTCAAACCCGGCTTGTTCTGCCTGGTCGGCGGCAGCAGCACTGTCTGGTGTCATTTCCAGAGGCGATCTGCTCCTGTAAATGTTATAGCCTTCAACGGCGTTATCTCGTGAAGTTTGATCGCGCCAAACAAGCCGGATTCGCTGCTGCTCGGCATATCCTTCAATTCCGGTTGGGGCCGGTGGACGAACCACACGATCGGGACGAATCACCACCATCTCCGACAAATCACTCTCCATTTCACTTAAATTCACAGCTTTAACGGCGTAGACATAATTCGTTCGTCCGCTCAAAATTTCGTTATCATCGAAAAATGTGGTTGTATCTTTGATGGCCGGAGAGGCGACAACCAGAGAATCGTACCGGCTTGTACCACGATAGACGTAGTAAGCAAACAGATCAGGCTCTTCAACAGAATCCCAGTCTAAACGAATTCCTTCTCCCTCCCGAACCGCTGTAAGTCCCGAAGGTGGCGCCGGAGCCATCATTTCGTTTTTAAACGAAGCACTCGCAACGGCAGATGGCAGCTCGTTTTTGGGGCGCATCGTTACAATTCTGAATTCGTAATAGTAAGATTTATTCGGAATGAGTTGCGTATCCAAATATTCCGTTGCCTGGGTTGATAATGTATCTAACGTGATAAATTCTTTCCGGGCATCGCGCGAACGCCGAATCTCGATTCCTGTGAGATAGGGCTTCTGGGGAATTTTCTCCCAACTGAGATGAATTCCGGCTGTGGTGTCTATTGCTGTTACATTCCCTAAAAGAGGCAGCTTCTCAAAATCAACGGAAATAACTGTCAGCGTATCAGAACGAGGGCCGGTATTCCCAACAAGATCAACAGGTTCAATGAAATAGCGGTACGCCCGTTCGGGTTCAACAGCTTCCTCCCATTGATAAACCAGCAGACTGTCTTCATTTCTCCTGGCCATTAAGCGCTCCGGTAACCGTTCAAATTCACCGTCATCCCCCATTTGTTTATAGATATAGCCGAAAAAAGCATCTTCAGACCCCTCAATAGGAGATGACCATGTGCCGCTCACCAAACTATCTCTCTCCATTCTGTCGATCACCTGCGGGCGAAGCAATCGGGGTTGATGGCCTACCACGTCAGAGCTTACCATCCTGTAATCTGACACACTACCATCGTCCATCAGGTATCTTATTTGATAATACACCGTTTCTCCCTCGGGAAATTCAATACTTTCCGTATCAAAATATGCCGTACCAAACGCTTTCCAGAAATCAGAATCAAATGCTAAAAATCCATAATCATCTGATTTTGGATGTTCTTTAACAAACTCCCATACCTCTTCCTCCGTCTCTGCATCAGTACTTTCAAGAAGTGCAGCCATTAAATCATCGGAAGCTCGTTCTTTAAATTCCTCCAGTGATTCTGCCCGTCCCAGTCTCCCTATCTCTTCGTACGATGTAGAATCGCCGACACTCCGGTAAATAATTCCCTGAACCCGCCCGGTTTGCGGCATGTCCGGAGAAAGAGCAGCATCTGATACAAAAACAACCATCCCGTTCTCCGTCCAGTTTACCATATCCTCTACATATTGAACGTTGGTTTGCTGGGCTCGAAGCAAAGCTGGCGAAATGATAATACCCGCCAGAAAAAAAATGAGTAACAGTCTAAAACGATTCTTTTGATTCATTGAAGTCAATTTTTTAAGATTTTTAGAGATCAAGTGAAACCTGTAAACCACGGTTTGAACGATAGTCTACCTCAATACTGCCGCTCACACACAGGCTGGCACCCTTGGGTATAGGGCAATCAAAAAGCCCACAACTTGGCCAGCAAAATTTGGTTTGGCAACCCACCTTACAGTCCCCGATATACCCGGAAACTTTAGCACTTGCCCGGCCGTTTGCCCGCCATACATTATTGATATAACTCCCCGAAACCGAGCCACTGGCAGAGACATCAGCACCGATAACATCAAATCCTAAAAAGTCTACATTCCCCCCGCCGCTCCAATCGCTACCCAAAAAGAACCCATAATTTCCACCTCCGAAATCTGCATTTAACTGGCAACGGGTGCTGTTATGAAACCAGCCACACGCTTCACCAACCAGAAAACCGGCGCATTTTTTGTCTTTCTTGGGAATTCCAAACTCTGTAGCTACATCTAAATGAATGCCATTTATCTCGCCGCCGGTTACATAATCTGATGAGACGAAACTGGTGTATTCCTGGTATTCCGGGTGAGAACTGACATCCAGATTCCACGCTGCGAGGATGTCTGCATTGGCATTAAATAAGTCGAACAAGGAAGCATCGTACCGGGCTCCTACAAACCAATACTGATCTCCCTGTTCCCCGCTGAGTACAAGCCGTGAAGAGCCATCAACGGTGATATTCACATCCTGCAGTTTTTCGAACCCAATATTTACCTCTAAATCGAAAAATGGTTTTCCAAAATCGATGGTAAGTTTAGCGTCTGCAATCTGTTGAGACATAATTGCAACCTGGGCAAGCCCTGTGATAACGGGAGCTCCGTTTCCGGCTTCAACCGTTACCTGAAGAGGATCTAAAGCAATAGCATGTTCAGCTCCCGGCGCCACTGAAATGACTCCCCTCAACGTTATTTCCATTTCGGTATTTGAGGTTGTGTACTTAAATCCTCCACCTATGCCAGACAGAGCTACCGTGCCGAGCTGGATGGGTGGAAGGCCTGTGTTAACATCAACACCAAATGAAATCCCGCCGCTGTTTACCTGTTCGTAAAAAAAGTCTATTTCCAGGTCGAGCGGAGTACCGCTAATTCCGAAATTTCCACTTCCACTGAATCCGGTTCGCTGGGCCGTATCTACAAACCCTATACCGGCTCCAACACTTGCCACTCCGCCGACATCAAAATCGAGATCAATCTTATCGAGAGAGACATCTCCACCCGGTTCATAAGTGATGCCTCCTGCCTGAGCCGTGATAAACGGAATAGCTCTCAAACCAAATTGACCGTCAACATAAATACTGGGTCTTCCAATGTTTTCAAATGTAACTCCGTTGACCGTTAAATCGGCCAAACCGAAGAAGTCTGCTTCAAAATCGGCTGCAATGTTTGCGCTGAATTGCCCGTCCGTTCGAACAAGAAATTCCCGAAACACAAGGCTCTCATCGATATATTTTGGAAGATCAATTTTAGCTGCACCGGTAATGTAATACACATCCTCATTTTGTACTTTTCCGAATGAAATATCCGTGCCCGGTTTAGATTGAAGCTGAACAATGCCGTATACATCGATACCGGTTGATGGCAACGAAAATTGACCGCCGAATATCTGATCCGGTGAAATAGACAGATCAGAAAAGGTGATTTCGGTGGGATCGGATCCCGGAACGCTCAATTCTACAGAGCCTCCAAAAGAAAACCCGGTTTCTGACAACCCGCCGGAAGCCAATTCCATCGCCCAGTTTGCAAGTTCAAGTTCTGGTTTGGGATCCAGATCGAGAGTTGCTTCCCGAACGGTACCATCCGTTCCAATCCAAAACTTCTGTAAAGAAAGGGTTGCAGTGTCCAGCAATGGAATGCCAGCCAGAGTAATATCACCGTTCATATGAAATCCGTCATTTTTCAGCACGCTCTCATTGAGATTCAGAGTCACATCAAAACCATACAACTCAATTGTCTCGCTGGCTGAACCAAAACGAAGTTCAAAGTCCGGCACCCCAATATCAGGAAAAGGGAAAGAGCCATCGCTTGTCAGTGTTACAAGTTCATCTTCCCCAATACCTTCCGGCAGATCATCGGTATTTGGTAATTCCAGGAACTGATCAGCCGCATTGGGCCACTCCCATCCTGTTGCCGATGTAAATGTGGATTCATAATCCACTTCCACCTTTCCGGCCAGATAGCCAATATCGGACGGAATTTGCCGTGATCGTACAACCAGACCTTGTTGGTTTGAGATGGTTACGTGCAGGTAATCAAAGATTTTCGCTGTAATTTCGCTGGCATCGGTTTGAACTTCACCGCCAATAGGTTTCAGAATCCCATTATCTTCATATACCTGAACATCGGAAAAAGGAATTCTCAGCCTTGAATCAACCGATAAGAGATCATTGGATTGAATAGAAACAAATGCCCCGCTGATGGTTGTATCGGATTCGGTGGAGAGTTCATCCACTTCTATTTCGAAACCGAGCAGTGAAGCAATATTAAATTCTGAGTCCTGTAAACTGAAATCAATTGTTTGTTCATCATCTTCGGCAAACGTTGCGGTTTCTGAAGCGCCTACAAATCCTGATTTGGATACTTTCAGCGTCCATTCTCCGGTCGGAATTCCGGGGAGTGTATAGGTACCATCATCCGCTGATGTGGTTGAAATATCTTCCCGTCCCTCTAACCGAATGGTGGCGTTTTCAACTGGATTTCCGTTCGCTGTAACGGTTCCTGTTGCGCGTCCTCCAATCTCCATCGGGATAGTTACGGTGGTCACGTCGCCATTATCTGTAATGGTTACTTCAGTAGAAACCGTTACAAAGTTTGTGCTTCCGGGAGCCACCACTTTCACAGGAACTGTGCCGCTGGGTGCCTCATCAAAATAGATATTTCCCTCGGCATCGGTATTGGCATTCAAACCACCGGAGCCCACTTCCACGTTGGCTCCTTCAATCGGGCTGGAATCGGATATAGCTTCAACAGTTACATCCAGTTTACCGACGGACCGGCTGATGATAATTGTGCCAACATCCTGCACATCGCCGGGAGAACCACTCTCACCCATCAGATCCATAAAGTAGGAGGAGGCATTCTCAAACTGCTGAGGGGATATGTTTAAGTTGTTCTGATTGACGATCTCCAGTGTCTGTGTATTGTTGACATTATATGACTGATACATATTGCCATTGTATCCCATCGCTTCGAAAGGAAGCAACTGTTCTTCTTCTTGATCTTCGTTATCAATATCAATTTGAAAAGATTCCGTATTTACTAATGAATTTGCCCATTGCCCGGTGTTCTGCGCAAAGTTCACGGCCGTTTCCTGATTCCAATCCGTATCTATCGATTCTCTTATTAAATCACCCCAGGAATCTTCATCAGAAACTTCTATTGTGATGGAGGTATCAACATCAGCATGACCCATTTTTCGAATCTGTAATACATGTGTGCCGGCAGTGTTGGCCGTTACAAACCTTCCATATTGATCTGTCTGAACCGGATTGCCTCCGTCCTCCCATTTTACGGTAGCATTACTGACCGAAATCCCTTCATCATTCACAACCTTACCCACCACCGAAATAAGAGTGGGATCAACTATCAATGGATCTCTTTCTATCGTCACCCCACTCTCATTCAATAAAAGTTCCTCTTCATATTTTGCAGTTCTTGAACTCGTAACGGTAAGCTTATAGGGCTCTTCAAGGACGGATGCTGCAGCAATTGTAAATCGCCCCTCCCTATTCGTCATTGCTATTCGTGAATCATTACCTGAGGGTGGTTCTAAGGCCACAACAGCATTTCTGATTGGCGCCTGATTATCACGCCGAACTACGCGGCCTGTGATTGTGGGCGGAGCTTTTGTGAGCTTGTATGTTTTTTCAACCGTTACCGATTCGGTCACAGACAGTTGTGGTGATGCAGAAAGTGTGGTTACCAGCGGGTTAAATCCCTCTGCACTCACCCGGACGACATATCGATCTGCCGTCCCCTTTTTTCTGGGAAAAAGTTGCGTGATAATTCCGGAAGCATTTGTTTCGGCAACTTTCAATACCGTGCTTCCGTTAATGATCTGCCGTGATCCTTCATCTCCGGCATCAAGAGGCCAGCCTTCCGGCTTAAGTGCAGGGGCAACATCATACCAGGCCAGCGGCCTGAAAATTTCGATCGTTGCATTTGCAACCCGTTCTTCATCCTCATGGTCTACCACTGTGGGATACATCCGATAGGTCAATGCGGTTGCGGTCATTATACCGGCATTATAGGTCTTGGCACTGAGCGTACTAACGGTTAAAAATTTCTCTTCGGAGAATGTAAAGTAGGGTGAGTCTACAACAATCTGAATAGAATGGATGGCCGGTTTCAAATCACTCGCTTGATAAACCGGCGAATCTATATTTTGAATATTAACCGTTTGAATTTGAGTCTGCTGGGTAAAATTTGAAAGCGGGCTTCCTGACGATTCTGATTCCTCTGGCTGATTGATCAGCCGGTCGAGTTCAGAGGGAGCAAAGGAAAGTGTATAATTTCCGTTTTCATCGGCTTTGGTAGAGGCAATCACATGAGGGGTCCCATCTATATTAACCACAGCTTTCACTTCGGCTCCCGACATTGGATGAGTCTGTAACTGCTCCGTAATATCAGCGAACTGATTTTGATACTCGTCTATGGATTGCCCAAAATTTTGAACCTGAATATTTCCTGTTATCCCGCCACCATATACTGGAACCGCAAGATCTGTTAATCGTTGTTGATCACTCTCATCTGACTGCTCCCCGCCAATTTGATTGGCAAACCCGGTGTAGATCTGCCCATTATAATTCGCATTTTCTAAACTGTAATTGGGATCATCAATAGCCACCTGTACGTTTGAATCATTTGTAGCAGTGAGATTAATCATATCTCTAAAATCAGAGGGCTGCATTTGTTCAAAACCTTCTGTTGGTCGGAATCTCCAATTTACCCTTCCGGAAATTGTCGTAACTGTTATCAAACTCTCTACGGGAGTAAATGTCATTTCCGGAACGTTAGCAATCAAACCCTGCTCTTCTTCATCTTGCTCAGAGCCAAAGGTAAATACATGAATTTCACTTCTCCCTTCATTCTTAATGGGTATTTCCCCATTTACATCGCGGGCGGTTACCTGCCATGCATAGGTTTTCCCTTCCTCGAGTGGCAAATATCCTCCGGCATAAGGTAAGGTTGTGTTGCCCACACTTAAGGCAGATGCATGTTCACGATTACTCAGAATGGCATCGGCCGGATTTTGATCGTCAAACAGTTCAACCAATAAAAATTCGTATTCAAGAGTCAATCCCGGCGGCCCCATCACTGGCGACCAGTTAAACACCGGGGTGATTATCGCTTCAGAAACCGATGCACCATTGGTGGGGTTAATCAGAGTTGGTGGCTGAGGATAGCGTACCATAAAATTTGCCATCCCCGGAATTCCCGGCATTTGGGAACCAACAATTTGAGGCTCTACCGTTACGGTGTAATTTCCTTCCGGGAAAGATCCTGTTTGAAAAGCCTGGCGGAATCGGTTACCGGGAAGGTCTTCCAGTATTTCGCGAGTGGTTGATTCAAACTCAACAAAATTGGGAAATGGGCTGAGTACGTGAAATCCCGAATCAAAAGTGCCCGGCAAAGAGATTTCATCGACAAGAACTTCGCTGTCCAACGTTAAACGCACATGAAATCGCACCTGGACTGAACTCGTCCCTGTCACGTTTAGATGAACCTGGTAATTGCCAGATCGAATATTCTGCTCAAAATCACTGATATATGGACTTGGAAGAATTTGAGAAATGCCTGTAACGGTAGCCTGAACCTGGCTCTGTGCGTGCAGAACACCTTGATTTACATAGATTGTCAGAAGTAAAAACAGGAACCATTTTATAAAGTGTGTCATTCTATGGCTTATCTCTTTATGCATCGTTCTTTTTTTAAAATCGCTGTTGAAATCTAATTCTGGCTTCCATTTCTGAAAAGCCTTGCCCGTCACCCTGCATGATTGTATTATTTTGACTTCGGAGATTCAGTTGCAGGCTGTTGTATGAAGTGATGGAATACGTTGCAATAAAACTCCCATTCACCTGGAGATTTTTATTGGTGATTTCTTGATCGCCAAAGGATCGCTCAAACTGATTCTGTGATACATTTACCGTTACATTCAGATTCAATTTTCGTTCAAATAAAGCGTATCCGGCTCCGGCAGATCCGCCGATAGTGGTAAATGTATTGCCAGGGGCATCACCGAACACAGCATTTGCCGAGCCGTTAAGCATTAATCCAGTGGGCATAGCAAGTGAATAGCTGGCAGCCCCCGTCTTGGTATTGGATTGATTGATTTGTTGCTCACCATCCAAAACAGGATACTCCACAGTCATGTCCTGGTAAATACCCGTAATAGAGAAATTATGCGTTGTACTTCCATCCATGATTGTAAAACTGGGAAACAGTTGAAAAACCTGGGAAACCTGGCTGTGCTGCCCCCCGGAACCAGCTCCTGCAGATTTAGTAAATGATTCAAAACGTATGTATCCCCCGCCAATATTGATTTGATTTGAAACACGAACCATCGTTTTCAGATTGAGGTTCTGTTGACTTTGGGTGGAGAGGCGATTCCCCAACAAATTATCTTCACTCAAAGAAAAAGTGCCGTCCAGCGACCATCGATCATCAAAAAAACGAAATGCCGGAGAAACGGTAAATGTATGCTGATCATCCCGAAGCTGGCGTATACCCATACTTTCATAACCTGGTAAAATTCGTTCGTATTGAGCTCTCATATCAAAAACATCAAAACTAAACTCAGTATGAGCGACGCCTGCGTACGACAGTCTTGTACTGTTCCTTGGTGTGTACAACTTTGTTAGAAAAGATGGTACATTTGCTTCATCTGCCGAAAGAACCGGGCTGGTTTGATCTCTTGTATAAGCAGAAACGGTTGTCTCCGCACCAATTTTAAATGCTTCTTCAAAAAGAGAAACCTGGAATTTCGGAGTCATACCTATATTCTCGGCCGGTGGTGCAAGGAAATCCGGTCCGTAAGCCACACTTGCCGTATCCGGAATGGAATTCATTTTATCTTCCCCGTAAAATCCAGAAAGGCTAAAATGGCTTTTCTCCTGGTCACCCACACCAACTTTTGCTGCGTAAATCCATCGTTCGTAGGACGGTCGTCTCAGGTATTCTTCTCCAAAATCGTAAACTGACCGGTTCAAACGGCCAAATCCTAATTCAATAAATACAATGCCGGGCGTTAATTGGAGTTCCGCTCCTCTAATTGTCGTTCCCCGAATTCCATAATTAGCGTAGTCCGGATTTACGTCTCCTGCTGAAAGTGTTATCCAGCGCCAACTGCCATAAAAGCCAAATTTGTTTAGCGACTGACGAAGCTTGTTATCATCCGTACTATAGCGAATATCCACCCCTGACTGAAGGCCGAGAACTGAAAAATCGACATTGGCAGTGAAGAGCCCGCCAAGAGGCTGCCTGCGGTTTATGTCTTGCGTGGTTGTGTAGGCATGACTTTGAAATCCAACCGTTCCGCTATATGTAAAAGGCTCAATATCAGTGTCTCCTATAGTCTCTTGCGAATAAACATTTGGTACGAAAACGGTTGCTAAACATAGCCCTAAAAAGAAAACGGTTATATTCCGCATTTTCGTAAAATGCATTTTTTGCAAATTTCTGTGGGATGAATAGTATTTC
The DNA here is from genome assembly GCF_021462415.1 of Rhodohalobacter sp. 614A. Lineage (NCBI taxonomy): Bacteria > Pseudomonadati > Balneolota > Balneolia > Balneolales > Balneolaceae > Rhodohalobacter > Rhodohalobacter sp. 614A. The sequence goes on along the minus strand of NZ_JAKEDS010000001.1, from coordinate 1,714,088 downwards.
CTCCTAAAAAAACACCTATAAATCCGTTTGCTATTTGTGATTAATACCGGATGTGATCATCTTTACTTGATTGTAGCCTGAACGACAGGCAGGAAACTTCCGGTTTTATGATCCGGGATGCCTTGGAGTTCATGCCAGACTGATCATTAAGCCGCTGCAAATACGGCCATTGTTCTTTACTGAGTAATGCGTAATCAAAAATGGAAATGGTCCATTTATTTTCAGAAACCCCCTAAATGAGCGATAAAAGTAACATAACCCAGCTTCTGCTAACCATTAATAAGGGAGACCAGGATGCTTATAAGAAATTGTTTGAATTGGTTTATGACGAATTGAGAAGGATTGCCAATCGCCAATTGAACTACGAATATTCTGATCACACCTTCAGCAAAACCGAGCTCGTGCACGAAGCCTATTTAAAAATGATCGATCAGTCGAAAATTGACTACAATGATCGAACACATTTTTATGCAATCGCCGCTCGTTCCATGCGGCAGCTTTTGGTAGATTACGCCAGGAAGAAAAAAGCGGATAAACGCGGCGGGGGCAATGAACCACTTCCGTTAGATGAGCATCTTTTTCATCTCAAAAAACATGCTGAAAATATCATTGAGCTCGATGAACACCTAGATCAACTCTCCGAGCTGGATGAGCGGCTGGGCCAAATTGTTGAATTGCGTTTCTTTGCAGGCCTGAATATTGATGAAACAGCACAAATGATGGGTCTGTCTGCCAGCACAGTAAATCGGGATTGGGCAAAAGCAAGAGGCTGGCTTTATCAGCGATTGAAATCAAAACACGGGTAATGGCTTTTCACATTCATTGACAGCGTAAATTTTCGCCTGTCGAATTTGATATAATTTCGAATCTTTCACGCATTCATAATTATATATGAGTGGACGTACAACGGAATAATTGGCTATGGATAAAAAACGTTGGAATAAGATTGTTGATATTGTAGATGATATCCTTCAAATGGATGGGATTATCGATCAGGATGAAGCTTTAAAAAAATGGTGCGAGGGTGATTCTGAATTAAAAAATGAGGTCCTCAATCTTCTTGAATCCATTGAGAATTCATCGGATTATTGGAATTCGCTTTTTGAATCAAACCGGATTTTTATTGGCGATCTGACTCAGAATTATGGTGACCAAAGAAACGGACATGGCAGCCTTTCAACTCACCCGCTGCCGGATATCGAATCGAAAATTCCCGGACAAATCGGTTTTTACCACATCCAAAAAAGAATTGGAATTGGAGGAATGGGTGAAGTTTACCTGGCCAGCCGTATTGATGAAAAGTTTCATCAGAATGTAGCTTTAAAATTAATACGGCATGGTATTACGTCTTACGAACAGGCTAACCGATTTGAACAGGAACGAACCATCCTCTCTTCTTTAAACCACCCAAACATTGCACGACTTTTAGATGGCGGTATTTCTTCGGATGGGCGATCGTATTACGTCATGGAATATGTGGATGGAGTTCCGATTGACAAGTACTGCAAGAAACATGGTTGCAGTCTTCATCAACGGCTAAGCCTGTTTAAACAGGTTTGCAGAGCCGTACAATATGCACACTCCAATTTCATTGTCCATCGCGATCTGAAGCCCGACAATCTGCTCGTTAACAAAGAGGGTATCGTAAAAATACTGGACTTCGGCATCGCCAAAATGGTTGACGACAGCCTTGACGAGCAGGCTTTGCTGCAAACCAGTGTTGGCCTCAGGATGCTCAGTTTAAAATATGCCGCTCCGGAACAGATTACGCTTGAGCCAATCACTACTGCAACCGATGTCTATTCACTCGGGATTCTGCTATATGAATTGCTAACCGGCTCACATCCATTTGACCTGAAAGGAAAAAGCCTTCAGGAAACGGAATACATTATCCGAAACCATGTGCCAGATCATGCCAGTTCGGTACCTGGCGACTTGCAGCTTAAATTAAAAGGAGATCTGGATGCCATCATTTCTAAAGCGCTAAGAAAAGAGCCGTCTGAACGCTACGAGTCTGCCCAAAATCTTATTGAAGATATTGAACGGTATGAGAATTCAATGCCGGTTAAAGCTCGCCGCGATACTGTTTCCTACAAGTCAAAAAAATTTATACGCCGCCACTCCATCCCACTATTATTTACAAGTCTGATTTTTATCCTGGTTTCCGGTTTTACCCTTTTTTATACATACAGAATTTCGCAGGAAAAACAGGTAGCAGAACTCCAAGCTCAAAAAGCGGAACAGGTGACACTTTTCCTAATGGATATGTTTGAAGCCAACAGTCCCTCGCAAACCGGCGGAAATAACTTTAATGTTCAGGATATGCTTGTGCGGGGTGAAAACGAAGCCGGAAAACTGGAAGGGTATCCGGAGTTGAAAGCCCAAATGTATGAGGTAATCGGCGAAGTATACCGCCGGCTTGGGGACTATAATAAATCTGAATCATTATTGAGACAATCGCTTCAAATCAGACAGGATTTATATGGAAACTATCACGCTGAGACAGTAAGTGCTTTCGATAAACTGGGTTTACTTCTTATCAACAAAGGAGATTTCTTCACTGCCGATTCCATCTTAACACTTGCCCTGGATATTCGGGAAAATTACATCCATTCCACAGGGCCCGCCCTGGCCCAAACTTTGAGTAATTTGGCTTTTGCCACCCGAAGAATAGGTGATAATGAAACGGCTGAACCACTTTACCGAAGAAGTCTCGAAATTCGGGAGGAACATCTCGGTCCTGATCATCCGCTGACACTCGAAAATATGAACAGTCTCGGCGTTGTATTGCATTATAAAGCTAAATACCGGGAAACAGAGGAGCTCTTTCGTGAAATCCTGGAACGCCGCCAAAACCTGTTGACACCTCTCCACCCTGATATAGCCATCAGCCAGAACAGTTTGGGAGCACTGCTGATGAATCTTGGCAACTACGAGGAAGCGGACAGCCTGCTGAAGGAAGCTCTTTTTATTCGAAAAAAACTATATGGAGACAACCATCCATCTGTAGCACTTACACTAAATAACCTGGCTCTTTCTCACATTGAGCAAAATAGGTTAACGGAAGCATCCGATTATGTAGAAGAAGCATATCGAATCAGAAAAACACAACTTGGAGAGAATCATACCAATACAGCCATCTCAAAATTCACGATGGCAAAGCTAATGCTGAAAACCAATCAGCCGGATTTTGCACTCCAGCTGTATGAAGATGCTTATCAAATATTCAGAAAGAACTTGTCAGAAAACCATTCGTTCACAGCGCAGTCTATGCTTGGAATCGGATCGGTCTATATGGTTTACGAAGATCTTGAAACGGCCCGGTTTTACTTCGACGAAGGATTCTCAAAGATGAATGAAACCTATAACAAAGTTTCTTTAGAGTATGTGCTTGCCAGCATGCAATATGCTCCATTTTTGATGGAAACCGGAAAAAATAAAGACGCATATGAAATACTCTCCACGGCTTCTGAGACACTTAAGTTAATTGAGAATCGGGAAAGTGAACGGCAAAAATACATCTCAACTCTTCTCAACCGGATTGAACAAAATGGTACTTAAAATTTAAAAAAAGCTGAAGGTGTTTACATATACAGGTAAGGCTTCCAGTGTTCCTGTACTCCTCCCAAAAGGTTCTGGAAAAACGTAATATGTACGGGGCGGTAAGGCTCTACTTTTAACGGCATGTTCGCCTCATCCGGAGTGCGATTTCCTTTCTTTACATTACAGTGATTGCATGCCGTCACCAGGTTTTCCCAACTATCTTCACCTCCTCTGCTGCGTGGCATAACATGATCGAGCGTAAGGTCAGATTTTGTACCACAGTACTGGCAGGTATGCCTGTCTCTCTTCATCACATTTCTGCGAGACAGTACAATTTTTGCATATGGAAGCCGAATATATCTTCTAAGACGGATGACTGAAGGGTAAGAATACTCGTCATCTACCGTTCGGATAACTTTTTCCGGATCGTCATGAAGGAGTTCTGCCTTTTCAAGGAATACCAATTTCACAGAGCGTTGTACGGAACAGATGCTGATGGGTTGGTAATCCTGATTTAGAACAAGTACGTCGGAATCCATGGGTTAAGTATTAGCGATACATGTAGAAGATATATTGCATAAAATGAATCTAAAGCCTAAATAGTATGGCTTATTTTGTTCAAAATTTCAACTGAAAATTCTTTTTAATCATTCTTACCTATACGCGAAACGCACACACTTTGGATTTAAATGGTTGGTCATAAAATCTTAACAGACAATCACCTTTCTTAACAGCCATATAAAACAATTCTTTCCGATCTTTTTTTGGAAAAAATGAGGGAAAAATTAACTCAAAAAAGAGTTTCTCCTTGGATAAAAAGCCAGTATTTTACCTGATGAAAATGACTATTTTCGTCTATTTAAAATCAAACAAGCGCTTCCATAACTATTTATGACAACCAGCAAAGGTAACTACAGCTCTTCTTACTATAAAGAACCCGGACCCAAATTAAACACAGAATCCCCCTTTGAATCCATGATGGAACGTTTCCGTTTTGCAGCGGAAGTTCTTGAACTTGACGAGGGTATGTTTCAGTACCTGGCAAGTCCTGTAAAACAGGTTATTGTCTCCATTCCTATCATTATGGATGATGGCAGGATTGAAGTTTTTGAAGGATATCGTGTCATCCATGACAATGTATTAGGTCCATCGAAAGGCGGAATACGTTATGCGCCCGATGTAAATCTGGATGAGGTTAAAGCCCTTGCCTCTTGGATGACATGGAAATGTGCCGTTGTAAATGTTCCTTTTGGAGGAGCCAAAGGCGGCGTCCGGTGTAATCCCAAAGAACTGTCGCGGACCGAGCTTGAACGTCTTACCCGGCGATATACCTCCAATATGCTCGATATCTTTGGCCCGAATAAAGATATTCCCGCGCCTGATATGAATACCAATGAGCAAATTATGGCGTGGATTATGGATACCTACAGCATGAACGCCAAACGCACAGAGACAGCAGTTGTAACCGGTAAGCCAATTATCCTTGGAGGCTCACAGGGACGCAAAGAAGCCACAGGACGAGGTGTAGTGACCGTTACTCTTGCAGGGCTGAATAAGCTTGGAATGATGCCCAATAAAGTTACGGTAGCCGTTCAGGGGTTCGGAAATGTGGGATCCGTTTCCGCACAACTTATGTACGAACAGGGCGCAAGCATTATTGCTATTAGCGACATTTCAGGTGGTTATTACAACAAGAGTGGAATTGACATCCCGGAAGCCATTCGATTCTCTAAAAAGAATAATAATACGCTTGAGGGCTTCCCGGGAGCTGAACCGATTTCCAATGAAGAACTCCTTGAAATTGAATGTGACGTACTAATTCCAGCCGCTAAGGAAGACCAGATCAATCGACATAATGCGGGGAACATTAAAGCGAAAATAATATCTGAAGGAGCGAATGGCCCTGTTACTGCTAACGCAGATGCCGTGCTTGAAGAAAAGGGGATTATGGTAATTCCTGATATTCTTGCAAACGCCGGTGGTGTTACGGTTTCCTATTTTGAATGGGTTCAGGACCGACAGGGTTATTTTTGGACCGAAGAACGTGTAAACAGACGTTTAAATCGTATGATGCGAAATGCTTTTGATAATGTTTATGGCGTAAGTGAAGATTTTAGAATAACTTTACGCCAAGCTGCTTATGTTTATGCAATAGACAGAGTTGCAACAACATTGAAAATGCGTGGTATATACGCTTAACATAACACTTTGAAATACGGCGATATGTCGAAACAGATTTTTCGGCTCTCACTGAATTCGACTTATGAAGAGTCGGAAAAAGTTCCGGATTTTGTAACGGAAATTCAGGAAAAGAGTCAATTAGAAGAAGACGCTACTGGCAACCTCATGCTTTTGCTCAGCGAAGCTGTCACAAACGCCATTGTGCATGGCAACAAACTTGACGAATCAAAAAAAGTTGAGGTTGAGGTCCACGTAAACTCAGAAAAAATTATTTCCACTGTTAAAGATCAGGGAAAAGGATTTAATCCAAAGACTACAAAAAATCCACTCAAAGAGGAAAATTTACTACGTGATAGCGGCCGCGGTATTTTTCTGATCCGGGAGATTTCTGATTCGATGGACTATCTTGAGGACGGTACTAAAATCAGATTCTCTCTAAGCAGATAATTTCTTTTTACCGTACGACCAGAGCGTCAATATTGCCACTTAACTGAAGCAATTCTGTCTCGGCTATTTTAGCTTCGTATTTGGCATTAATCAGCCTGTTTTCGGCTTCCAGGAAAGTCGTCTGAGCTTCCCTGAATTCGAGCGAACTGATGCTTCCCAGACGGAACCGTTCCAGCGCAATATCGAGCGTACGTTCAGCATTTTGGTAGTTATCTTCCTCCAAATCTACCAGCTCAATTGCGTTTGTATATGCACGAAATGTGCTCTCAAAATTAGATTCTATTCGCAGCCTTTCCTGTTCTCTGCTGATTTGTGCGTTTCTTTGGTTAATCTTTGCGTTCTGGATACGACGGTTGAGATTAAATCCATCAAAGATGGGTACTCGGGCAGTCAGACCGTAAGAAAACCCTACACTTTCGTTAAAACTGAAAAACCCACCGCCGCTTTCATTTCGGCTGTATGTATACCCGGAGGTCAGTGATATTTCCGGAAACCGTTCTCCACGGATTTCGCGTAACTCAAGTTCAGAAATATCTTCTTGGGTTCTGGCAATGGCGAGCTCGGTATTCCCTTCAATTAAATTCTGAAAGAGTTGTTCTCTTGCCAGTGAACGATTTACTGAAATATCACTTGCAACCTGGAATTCCTCTCCCGGGGTTCGGCCGAGAAGTTCATTTAAATTAATTTTAGCTTCGGTAAGCATATTTGCTTCCCGAAGATAGGCGGCACGGTCTTCACTCAAATCAGAACGTGCCTGTAGAAGATCGTATTCAGAACCTGAGCCCAGATCTACTTTGGTTTCTTCGATTTCAATCCTTTCTTCGGTCACTTCAATATTATTTTCCAGAATTTTCAACTGCTCGCTGATGCGAATAATATTGAAATAAGTGAATGAAATATTGGTCACCAGAAATTCCTGGTCTAAATCGAGCTGCATTTCACTGAGGTTGCGCAGTTCTCCCAAACGATTGTATGATGAGAACATTCGCAGGCCGTCAAAAACTGTCCAATCGAGATTTATACCGGCGTTTGTAGTGCTGCTTTCTGCGCCGTCGGTTATTCTTGATTCTCCACCGGCCTGAAATTCGCTGTCTTCAACACTCTCTGTTCTTGAAGCTGTTGCATTGAGAGCGGGAAGAAACCCGGCATTTCCCAGCGAGTGATTATTCTCTGCCTGCTCTACCTCATTTCTGGATATTTGTATGCCATAATTGTTTTCCAAACCTATAGCTATAGCTTCATCCAGAGTTAGTAATTCCTGCGCAGTAGCAGTTGAGCTGCCCCAAAAAATGATAAAAAATACAATTACAAATTTACCTGTTACTCTAAAACTCATACTGACGCCGGCTCCATTTTTTCGGCTTTATTAGCTTTTTCTATGATTTCCTGATTGTCCGATTTTTCTGAAGCGAAATAACTGTAAATAGCAGGAATTACGTAAAGCGTAAGGAAACTACCAATCAGAAGTCCACCGATAACCGCAATACCCATTGACGTTCGGCTTTCCGCACCGGCGCCCAAAGCCAGTGCAATTGGAAGAATACCCAGGATGGTTGAAATGGATGTCATCAAGATAGGTCGAAAACGAACGGCTGATGCATCCAGAATAGCTTCCATAACCCCCATGCCTTGCTCTTGCCGCTGATTGGCAAATTCGATAATCAGAATACCATTTTTAGCAATCAAACCGATCAACATAATGGCACCAATCTGGCTAAAAATGTTCAGGGTTTGATCGAAATACCAAAGGGATAACAAGGTCCCAAAAATGGCCAATGGCACAGTAAACAGGATAATAAAGGGATCCCTGAAGCTTTCGAATTGTGCGGCCAATACCAGGTAAATCAGCACCAGGGCAAGACCAAAAATAAAGTTCAGGCTTGCGGCGCTTTCAGCAAAATCCCTGGAGGGACCGCTTAAATCCGTAATAAACGTACCTGGCAGCACTTCTTCGCTAATTTCATTCATTGCGTCAATGCCATCACCAAGCGTATAACCTGGTGCCAGAGAGGCAGAAATCGTTGCTGATTTAAACCGGTTAAAGCGATACAGTTGAGGCGGCGCACTGGTCTCTTTCAGAGAAACGAGATTATCCAACTGAATTTGCTGGCCGGAAGCACTTCTTACAGAAATTGTTCGTAAATCAATCGGCTCATTTCTGTATTGGCGTTCCATCTGACCAATCACTTCGTACTGTTTTCCATCAATGATAAAATAGCCAAACCGGCTTCCTGATAAAGAAAGTTGTAATGTTCTGGCGATATCGCGAACGGAAACCCCCAAAACTCTTGCCCGGTCACGGTCAATATTTAACTGAACTTCGGGCTGATTGAATTTCAAATCCACTTCAGCAAAGTTGAATGCCGGGTGATTGTTGGCCGCCTGTACAAATTCCGGAATCACCTCCTCCAGCTGCTCAATATTTTGGGCCTGAAGTACGTACTGAACAGGCAATCCCCCTCGACGGTTACCAATTGATTGCGGCTGAGATACAAATGTTTGCGCTCCTGAAAGATCTGCCAGAACGGTGGACATATGATCTGCAATCTCTTGTTGAGAACGTTCGCGTTCACTCTTGTCAACCAATGTCAAGAAACCAAATGCCGAGTTTACGGATGATGAAGCTCCGAATCCGGGTGAAGTTACCGTATTGATGGAAGCAAGCTCGGGGACATTCTCCTCAATCGCATCGATCATACGATCTACATAGTTATCCATGTATTCAAAAGAGGCACCTTCCGGAGCGGTGGCAAATATTCGTAATTGGCCACGGTCTTCAAGCGGTGCAAGTTCTTTGGGAATGGTTGAATAAAAAATTGCAATAAAACCGAATGTGGCAGCAAGAATAAGGAATGCAACCCATCGGTGCTTCATAAACGATTCCAAAGAATTTTTATAAGCGTTATTCATTCTCACAAAGAAAGGCTCGGTCATGTTGTAGAACCGATTTTTCTTCGCTCCCTGCGATAAAATTTTGGTAGCCAACATCGGTGTAAGTGTCAGTGCCACAAATGAAGAAATAATAACGGCACCGGCAATTACCACTCCAAATTCCCTGAATAAACGACCGGTTGTTCCGCCAAGAAAAAGAATGGGAAGAAATACAGAAACCAAGGCCAGCGATGTTGCAATAACGGCAAAGAAAATTTCCTTGGAACCAAGAATTCCAGCCTCCATTGTAGGCAGCCCCTGTTCCATCTTTGAGTAAATATTTTCGAGCACTACAATTGCATCATCCACCACAAGGCCAATAGCAAGTACGATAGCCAGCATTGTCAGTACGTTGATGGAAAAGCCGGCCACATACATCACGAAGAAGGCTCCAATCAATGATATCGGAATAACCACAATCGGTATAAGTGTGGTACGCCAATCCCTCAAAAAGAGAAAAATGATAGCTACCACAAGTGCAAGTGCAAGAAAAATGGTCTGTTCAACTTCATCAACGGACTGCTGAATGTATTCGCTTGTATCAAAGCCAACAGCAATATTAATATCTTCGGGAAGTTCCTGCTGGATTCGTTCTACACGCGCAAAGAATTCCTCGGCAATATCCAGCTGGTTTGATCCGGGTTGAGGCATAGCTACAACACCAACCATCGGCACTCCATTTCGTTTCAGAACGGTTCGTTCATTCAGGGCCCCAAGCTCGGCCTGACCAATATCGCGGAATCGAACTTTGCGGCCGTCTTCTTCACGGATGATCAAGTTGTTAAACTCATCAGCTGAACTCAGACGCCCCATGGTTCGTACGGAAAGCTCGGTTGTCATCCCTTCAATCCGTCCGGATGGCAATTCCACATTTTCCCTCATTAGTGCATCCTGAACGTCCAGCGGAGTTACTCCATAAGCGGCCAGTTTCAGTGGATCCATCCATAAACGCATGGCATACTCTTTATCGCCCCAAATCCTGATTTCACTAACGCCCGGAATCGTCTGGAGTTGCTCTTTGAAGATATTATCCGCAATGGCTGTAAGATCCAGCAGATCCCTTCGATCGGTATTCACATTTAAAAACACAATGGGAGTTACATCGGCATCGGCCTTGGTTACCGTAGGTGGATCGGCATCAGGCGGCAACTGACCTTGTGCACGTGAAACCCTGTCGCGAACATCATTCGCAGCTGTTTCGAGGTCCACTTCCAGATCAAATTCAACTGTAATTGTACTTCGCCCTTCACGGCTTACTGATGTAAGTGTTCGAATTCCCGCGATACCGTTGATCGACTCTTCAAGCGGCTCGGTGATCTGGGATTCAATTACATCGGCGTTTGCGCCCACGTAACTGCTCGAAACGGTTACTACAGGCGGATCAACGGAGGGATATTCTCTCACTCCAAGATAGAAGAAAGAAATCACCCCAAACAAAATAACAACAATAGACATCACCGAAGCCAGAACCGGACGGCGAATACTTAGAGAGGATAAGCTCATATTTCAGTGGATTTAGAAAGTTCTGTGACATTCACTTCCATTCCGGGTCTTACCTGCAATAACCCTGTAGTCAAAACAACATCGCCAGGCTGGATTCCCTCTACAACCTGAACTTTTTCGCTGTTTCTTATTCCTGTCCGGATGGCCTGCTCGGAAACCACACCATCTCGAACTATGAATACTTTTTGTGAATCGAGTGCGGGGATAATGGAAATTGTCGGAACCATTAGCGCATCGTCAATTTCATCCAGAATCAACGTAATATTTGCAAATGCACCGGGATAAAGTAACTGACCGGAATTATCGCTGACAGCACGTATTTGCAACGTTCGAGTGTCGGTATTGATTCGGGGCTCGATGGCATATACCTCTCCGGTAAACGTGGAATCCACTCCCTGAACGGCAAAATTAATTTTATCACCGACTGTTACCCTCGAAATATATCTTTCCGGAACAGAGAAATCGATCTTAATCGGGTCAACTTCCTGCAAGGAGGCAATGCGTGTATTGGGCCCGATGTAAGATCCAACGCTAACATACTTCAAGCCCACTATCCCGGAAAACGGTGCGTGAATTTCAGTCTTCTCAATCTGGGCGTTAATCAGTTGAACTTCAGACCGAAGAACGTTTACCTCATTGAGGGTTGCATCGTAATCTTCCTGGCTGATACCACCTCGTTCAAGCAACCGCCCCTGGCGATCTTCTCGCTGTTCGGCAAGATTTAAGCGAAATTCCGCTCTTTGCTTCTGTGCCTGAAGTTCACTGTCATTAATTTTAAGCAGTAAATCTCCGGCTTCAACTTCGCGGCCTTCTTCCAAATAAATATCCGTAACAATTCCGGAAGCTTCTGCACTAAGTTCTACTACTTCGTTTGCCTGGATGGTTCCGCTGGAATAAATTTCATCTTCAATAGTTTCATATCCAACTTCTACCGCCTGAACTTCCAGAATGCCAGTGGTTTGAGGATTTCCGGCTGCCTGATCCTCTCCGGTTGAACTGAATAAGGGTTTTACTTTGGGATAGGATAAACCACCTATAACCAAAAGAATGATGATAATTGTAACTATTCTCTTCAAAAAAATGTACCTGTGTGCCTTTGATTTGTCTTAATAATGTCCGAAAACGAATAAAGTTAAGACATAGTTCTGAATAATGAATCAATTCATTGTAAAATAATGTTGCAAATTCCTCGCAAGTTAAAAAGAATTAACTAATGTTTTAAATTGAAACAATGAAATGGCAATGGTATGTTTTACCATTCAAAAAGCTTTAAAGATGTCAACCAAAAAATGAAAATCTTTTATGAAAAAATAATTCTCACAACACTGTTTTCTGCACTTGTGATGATATCCGGAGCCTTCAGCCAGACATCCACATATACCATCACTGTTGACGAATCTTCACATGGATCTGTTTCATTAAATCCTGCACTTCCGGCTGATGGAAAATATGCAGAAGGCACTGTGGTTACCGTCACTGCAACGCCTCAATCCGGGTATGCCGTGGATGCCGTTTATTACTCCACACAAGGCCAGTGGGGAGCCATGTTTTACGATACCCCGCGCGTTTCTTCCATCGAAGTTACCGTAAACGAAGATAAAAATGTTGGCGCCTATTTTATTGAACAATCTCTTCTGGACGGATTCACTGTAACTTCAGATGTCGTTTTTGCTCAGCCAGGTGTAAAACCGCTAAAATATGATGTTTACTCACCCGACGGAGCAGACAATCTCCCCATTATTATCATCATTCACGGCGGCGGATGGACGTCAAATGACGAAGACATTATGCGGGGAATGGCACGGCAATTGGCTCAAGGAGGAAAATATGTAGTAGCCAGTATTGATTACCGGTGGAGGGGTCAGCTTGATGGTGATGAACAACCTAATACCATGCTCAACCTGATTGAAGACGTCTTTGGCGGCATTGCACATATTATGGAACACGCCGGTGAGTATGGCGGTGATGCTTCCCGAATTCTGCTGACCGGCGATAGTGCAGGGGGACATCTCTCTGCTGCTGCAGCTACAATGCCACATATGATTGGCGATGGCGGATTTGGCGAAAGCGATGGAGTATATGAATATCTGCCAACCTACTTGCCTGAAAATAAATCGGCCGACCAGGTTCGATCAGAAATGATGTCTGCCATTAAAGGAGTGGCTCCAAGTTATGGAGTGTTTGAATTTAACATGCCGAATGTCCGGCAAATGCTTGGGCTGGTTGACGCACCGGCCGCCGCTATTGAGGCGATTTCTCCCCTGAGTAATATTCCAAACGCAAGCGACCGACCTGTCCCCCACTACCTGACAAGAGGTACACAGGATCCATTAATCTCTGATGAGAATGTTACAAAATATATGGATGCACTCATCCAAAAAGGCCAGAGAGTTGAGTACGTACAGGTTGGAGGAGCCGGACATGCTTTCTTCGACTGGAAACCGAATGACTCAACAGTAGAAACCTATAATAAGTACGGTGTTTACTACGTGGATGACATGGAACTGTTTTTTGATTCCGTACTCTCAGAATAAAATTAAAAAAGGCGATGAACCAAAATTCATCGCCTTTTAAATATTTTTTAACCGTGCAGGAGCAATTCATGAATTGTCCCTGCATTGTTTTCTAAATTTGAAATTCGTTATGCAATTTGTGCATCGAGTTGTTTCTTAATATGTGTTTTAGGCACAGCTCCAATAATCTGGTCAACAACTTCTCCGTTTTTGAAAATCAGCAATGCCGGAATACTTCTGATTCCATATTTTACAGACACTTCCGGATTATGGTCTACATTTACTTTGCCGATTTTGGCTTTTCCTTCGTACTCTCCGGCTAGTTCTTCAACAATCGGTCCAACCATTCGGCACGGTCCGCACCACTCGGCCCAAAAATCTACAAGAACGGGTGAATCGGAATTTTCTACTTCATCAGAAAAATTACTGTCTGTTAGTTCAAGTGGTTTACTCATAGCAATTATTTTGAATTATTTAATAATAAGAGATAAAGATCGGAAAATTAATGCCAATAACCATATATCAAATAGCTATCAATACTATTGCAAAACTTTATAAATGTTTCTTCCTCGCTTGTTGCATTAAGAACTTCTCCACTCCTTAAAAACAGCTTATTTTATTGTTTGTTATTCATTAGATGAACAGACTCTTGCCCTACAACATTTCGTAATCCCTGAAGTAGTTCATTCGTCGGTTCTACAACAAACTTTCTCACACTCATTTTGATCGGTTTACTGGAATGCTCTGATTTGATCTGGAGTTTTACCGGCGTTTCTCCATTAAAAGAGCCGAAAAGGCTGGCCATTTCCTGGAGGTCGGCCTCAGAAATCTCCGATGTATCCAGTTTGATATTCAACTGCAATTGACTTTGAAATTTCTCCCGGAGATTTTCAACCCGTTCAAGACTATTGGCAATGATTTTTGGCTGACTGTCCCGCTGAGAAATCGTTCCTTCCACTAATACAACCGTATCTGGAGCAATCAATCCCTGATGCCGATCATAAACTTCGCTAAAAATCAATACTTCCACACTGCCCTGGAGATCTTCAACCTGAACGAAAGCCATTGGCCGGCCTTTTTTATCGGTGATTCTTTTTACCGCCGTAATAATTGCAACCACTTTGATTTTATCCCTGTCTCGCATTTCAGCGAGTTCATCCAATGCCAGCGAGTGATTCGCAAACAACCGGGCATCTTCTTTGTACCGATCCAATGGGTGGCCGCTCAGGTAAAATCCAATTAATTCCCGTTCTTTATTGAGTCGCTCAATATTTGTCCACGGCGGACAATCCCGCAGTTTCGGCTCTTGTACCAATCCGCCGCCGGATGAACCGTCTCCAAAAAGACTTACCTGGTTCAATCGCTCTTCTTCCTGCTTTCGCGATGCATAACTCAACACATCCTCAATGCTTGCCAAAAGCTGCGCACGGTTTTTATTCAGTGTATCAAATGCGCCGGCCTGGGAGAGGCTTTCAATTGTTTTTTTGTTGCAAACCCGGGTATCAATCCGGGATGAAAAATCAAAGACGCTTCGAAATTCTCCTTTCTCTTTTCGATTGGCTACAATCTGCTCAATGGCGCTGGATCCCACTCCTTTGATCGCTGCCAATCCGTACTGCACACGGCCTTCTCGCGCAACAAACTTTCCTTCTGCAGTGTTGATATTGGGCGGATCCACCGGAATACCTATACGCTGGCACTCTTCAATAAAGAAACTCACTTTCTTGATGTCACTCATGTTGTGGCTGAGAACCGCCGCCATGTATTCAGCCGTATAATTAGCCTTGAAATACATGGTTTGATAAGCCACAACCGAATAGGCCGCCGAGTGCGATTTATTGAAACCATAGCCGGCAAACAACGCCATTTTATCGAATACCTTTTTGGCGATGTCTTTTTCGTAGCCTTTCTCAATAGCACGACTGACGAACTTTTCTTCTTCCGGCGGAAGCAGTTCCGGCTGTTTCTTACCCATGATTCGCCTGAGCACATCCGCTTCGCCAAGTGTGTAACCGCCCATTCGCTGTGCCACTTTCATGATCTGCTCCTGGTAGATCATAATTCCGTAGGTCGGCTCCAGGATATCCAGCAGATCTTCATGATCGTACAGTACCTTCTCTTCGCCATGTTTCCGCTTGATATAATCCGGAATAAACTGCATCGGACCGGGACGGTACAACGCATTCATAGCAATCAAATCGTTGATGTTGGTCGGTTTGAGCTGTTTGAGATATTTACGCATGCCGTCCGACTCAAACTGGAAAATCCCCACGGTAGCTCCTTTCTGAAACATTCGGAAAGTCTTTTCATCATCCAGAGGAATTTCATCGAGATCGTACTCTTTCCCGTGATTCTCTTTTACAAAATGAATAGCCGTTTTCAGGATGGAAAGTGTTTTCAACCCGAGAAAGTCCATCTTCAACATCCCGGCATCTTCAATCACTTTGCCATCGAACTGAGTAACATAAAGATCAGCATCCTTGGCTGTACAAACCGGAATGTATTTGGTGAGTTTATCGGGAGCAATAATGACACCCGCCGCATGAATTCCGGTATTTCGAACGGATCCTTCAAGCGTTTCAGCCATCTGAAGGGTTCGCCCTTCAAGCGAATCAGACTCTTTAATTTCCTGTAATTCTTTTACCTCTTTGAAGGCATCCTCAAGAGAAATCCCGATTGTTTCGGGCACGAGTTTAGCCAGCCGGTCGGCATCTGAAAGTGGCAAATCCAACACACGGGCAACATCCCGAACCGAAGAGCGTGCTGCCATTGTACCAAACGTAATAATATGCGCAACCTGATCTTTCCCGTATTTGTCAACAACGTAATCAATGACTTTCTGTCGGCCGTCATCATCAAAGTCGATATCAATATCGGGCATGGATACACGCTCGGGATTGAGGAATCGCTCAAAAAGCAGGTCGTATTTCAACGGATCGATATTGGTGATTCCCGTGCAATAGGCTACAACCGATCCGGCAGCGGAACCACGTCCGGGACCAACATATACCCCCATCTCTTTGGCCGCCGCAATAAAATCCTGTACAATCAAAAAGTAACCGGCAAAGCCCATTGTACCGATAATCTGAAGCTCCAGGTCAATCCGGTCCAGAACTTCATCCGTCAATTCAGGATATCGCTCTTTGGCCCCTTCGAGAGTCAGATGCCGAAGATATTGGTCTTCTGTTTCAAACGAATCAGGAAGTGAAAAATGAGGAAGAATCACATCCCTGTCCAAATCGATCATTTCGATCTTGCCGGCCACCTCCACGGTGTTTGAAATTGCGTCGGGCACATCCGCAAACAACGCCTTCATTTCATCCTGAGTTTTGAAGTAAAACTCGTCATTAGGAAAGCCATACCGTCGGTCGCGTCCCTTTCCAATCGGGGTAGAAATCAGTTCGTTGTTGTCGATACAGAGCAGGGCATCATGCGCTTTTGCATCCTCTTCTTCCATATAAAAGGAATTGTTGGTCGCAATTACTTTGATGCCGTACTTCTTCGCAAACTCCAGCAGAATACCATTAACCCGCTCTTCTTCTTCCAGTCCATGCCGCATCAGTTCGATGTAAAAATCATCTCCAAAAAGATCGTGCCACCATTTTAAAGCTTCCTCGGCATATTCTTCACCGCGATTCAAAATCAAATCCGGAACTTCGCCGCCAATTCCTCCGGTCGTTGCTATCAGACCCTTTTTGTATTTTTGAACCAGTTCGCGGTCAATTCGGGGAAACTTGTAGTAATAACCTTCAACAAACCCGAGGGAACACATTTCGGCAAGATTCTCATAACCTTCGCGGTTTTTGGCGAGAAAAACCTGCCGATACCGTTTGTCTTTTTTGTCGCGCGTAAATCTTTTTTCGTGCCGGTCTTCAACAAAATAGGCTTCCAGGCCAATGATCGGTTTGATTCCCGCACTCTTGGCCGCCTTCACAAAATGGAAAACACCATACATATTTCCGAGATCGGTAAGAGCTACGGCCGGCATGCCATCTTCTTTGGCTTTATTCACAAGGTCTTTCACGCCCGAAGCGGCATGAAGAACGGAATATTTGGAGTGATTATGAAGATGAATGAATGCAGATTTCACCTGCGGACCCGCCGTATCCTGTGGCAGATCAATCTTGGATGATCCCTCTTCTTCCTCTCCCGTAACACCCCTGCGCTTTAAATCTTCAACCTTCGGCATATAGTGATTGGAATCAATCAGCCGGGAAGGATTTGGAGGCAACTCTCCCGGTTCGGCAGGAAATGTGGGTTGAATAACTCCAATACGAACCAGTTCCAGGAATGCACGGGCTGTGGCATCTACATCAGCCGCAGCGTTGTGGGCTTCTTCAAATCCAATCTCAAATAATTTATCGTGCAGTTCGGAAAGCGTTGGCCATTTGTACCGGCCACGGCCACCGGGAATGGCGCAATACTCTGTGGACTCATCCTTGGTATCAATGCTAATTTTCTCGGTCAGCGGGTTTTCCCGATCCATCCGCAGGTATTCCGATCCCATAATATTGAGATCAAATTCCAGGTTGTGCCCGATTATAAAGGTTGATTTCTCAATATCTTTGTCGAAAGCATCCATCACATCGCTAAGCGGAATTCCCTCTTTTTCAGCCCGCTCCGTAGAAATTCCATGAATTTTCTCGGAGTTGAAAGGAATGGTAAATCCATCAGGTTTTACAATATAATTTCCTTTCGAAATGAGTTTGCCGGTCTCATCATGCACCTGCCAGGCAAGTTGAACACAACGCGGCCAGTTATCGAAATCGGTCAGCGGTGCTGAGTAATTGTCGGGTAGGCCGGTTGTTTCTGTGTCGAAAATCAGGTACATAAAACGGACGGTTTTGGGGCTGCGATGAATGGCTCAAATACGAGCCGAAATATACTAATGAAGTGGCGAAAGTAGAATTAGAATCCGGGGAAATTTTTGAAGGTTTTATAAACCCATACCTGATGCTTCTGCTTCCTCGCGATCGCGGATTAACCGAACAAATTCTATCCAACTCTTGCTGTGAATATCAGTAGATGTGTGAAAATTGTCATTATGGCCGCCACGCAATTCCACAAATTTCTTTGGTTCCCTGGCAATCCTGTACAGGTGCTGACCATGAGAAATGCCCACGATACTATCCCTTGGACTGTGCATGATCATCACGGGAATATCTGAAATCTCTTTTAGATACTCTTCTGTTGGAAGTTCGAACCTTGCCAGAGATGCCGGAACAAACGGGTACAAATCCCTGACCATCGCTTTCAGATTTTTGAATGCCGAATCCAATACCAACCCGCTGACATCAAACTTTGTAGCGGCATACGAGGCCACAGCTCCGCCCATTGACCGGCCATACATAATCATTTGATGTTCTGAATATCCTCTTTCGTTTTTTAGAAAATACACTACAGACTCAACATCTGTATAAACTCCCTCTTCGCTCGGTTTGCCGCTGCTTTGGCCATATCCCCTGTAATCATAAAGAAGTACAGAAAGACCAATCCCATTCAGCAGTTTCGCAATATCAATCCGGTTGCTGATATTCCCCGCATTTCCATGGCACAAAACAACGATATACTCTGCTGCTTCATTCGGGAAAAACCAGCCATGAAGTTGTTCACCATCTTTGGTCTTGATCCAAACATCTTCGCCGCGGAGGCCCGCTTTTTCCGGGGTGACAATAAGTTCAGATGACGGAAGAAAAATCAGTTTATTTTGAAAGAGATACATCACTCCAAGTAATAAACTGTATCCAAGAATTATAGAAATGAGAATCGACATAAAGAAAATTCCAACTTTACTCATTCAACTATTTTGGATTATTGCCAAAGTTGATTCTATCAGGATAATCATTCTTCCCGACATTCGATAGATGGAATTTTTAATTAACGCGAGTTCAGGATAAAGCAATAATGAACGTCAGTTTGAACGCAGTTTCGACATTTGTTGAGTTAGAACGAAGTCGAAATGTGACGGATTCAATCATTAAAAAAATCGACCTGATTTTAGATTCACTTTTAATTTTAAAAATGAGTAGTAAATATCACGGCAATTTTGCGATTACATCGTTCGCCAGAGTACTCAACTGCCCACTATCTAAACAAACAGCAGCCGTTTCGGTTGGTCCCATTCCATAAGCGGATCGAAGTTCAACCAAATAGTTATTGTGTGCAACACTGAGAAACAAATCTCCCTCAACATTTACAAGAGAAGCGATATCCCCCAAACTGCTGATTTCTTCAGACTCAAGATCCTCATCATTAAGCTTTGTTTGTACCGCAATGACAGCCGTTTCGTTGTTGGAATATTGAGTCACAATAAACGTGAGTCCGCCAAAATTATCAGGATGGGAATATTGGCGATTGCAATTTTTTTGCTGTTCAAAATTGGTCACATTTACTTCTACTCCGTCTATATCACAAAAGCTTCGAACCTGTTCAACAGGAAGCAGGTCATCACAAACCAGATCATTTCTGTTATCTGCCGCAACCTGTGGCGTTTCAACATCACCCTGGGGAATTTCGAGTTCCATCAAATCCAGTAAATTTACGTCTTCCAACGCTGTCATTAAACGTTCAAAAGTTGCTACCTCATTCCCTAATTGCGGCGCAGCCCGAAGTTCAATCGTAAAGCGTGGATTTTTCACATTCAGCGTTCGTGAAGTTACATCCTCTCCACGTGATTCAAAAGACTCGGTAATATACCATCCCCGGTCATTTTGAGTAGTCGTGGAAAAATCAAAATTCTGAATCCTTAACCCATCCTGTACACTGTTAATATAATTTTGAGCATCGGCATAATCACTAATGTCTAAGAAAAATCTGGATTGGCTTTGCGAATCATTATATGTCTGGCTTATTCTGGCATACATTCCACCGCGAAGTTCACTTTCTTCAAAATGAGCTTCGCCACTTTTTGTAGCATCCAATATCGCTTCCGGAAGCTGAGATCGTAAAGAATTTTCCGAGAGGCGGTTCCCATCATCAATGGTTTCGTATACAGAATTTGTAGCTCGCGTACGTTCTTCTGAACCAGAACTATTCTGAACGGATTGGGCTTCTGCTTTTTCTTCCGAGCTTGAATTACAACTGCAAAACATCAATACAAAGGCAGTCAACAAAAAGATGGTGAGATTTTTTTGGGATGTCATAGGGATGAGGTTTTTGGGATTTTATTTTTTCAAGAGACTGTAAACAACCTGTTGAAATGGTGATGGCTCTTCAATAATCAGGAAAACCTCTAAACCTTCTCTTGTCGATTTCTATGCTTTTCTATTGAAATCTCGGCATCCCTCAGTCCGGGCATTTACAATTTCCATTGAATATTATAGACAATTTGGAAATCTATTTCTATTAGAATCCCAACGTCAATAATTCCTTATTTATGTACCGGGTTCGGCTTTGTATTGATGAAGAACCTGGTGCTCACTTCCCGACGGTTTTAAAATACTTTCTTTCAGATGGAAAGCATCTACCTTTACTTCAATATCAGCCGTTTCCTGTTTCAAATTTTGTTTTACGATGTGATTAATCCCCTTGGGTGATTTCTTCCTGGCCAGTGTGATATGCGGGATATAGGAATGCTCCTTCTTTGATTTGATAAAATCCTGTAACTGAACGGATATTTCTTTCTGTAAACTCATAAGCAAATCGGTTGGCTGAACGCCGGCCCAGATAATTCTCGGAGCCGATTCATTCGGAAATGCACTTAACCCGCTGATGGTAACCAAAAAAGGTTTGAACTCAATAGCAGATAGTTTTTGATGAATCGCTTCTTTTTCTGCATCTGTACATTCACCCAAAAATGCGAGCGTCAGGTGCATCTGATGATTCTTAGCTTTCTTCCACGCTTTCTGCTCCGGAAGCCAGGATTGAACTTCGGCTAAAACATCATCCGGGAAATCAATAGAAATAAAAAGCCTCATCTTCGAATGGAAAAGTCGTTGAAATTTTCGGCGTTTATTTGTCCATCTACTTCTTCAATGTTTTGAACTCTCGAAGACGGCGGCCCCTCTTTCAACTTACCGATCATTTTCTCAATGTTTTCATGAGAACCAACCAGTACTGTCTCCACCGTTCCGTCATGCAGATTTTGAACCCATCCTTTAATTCCCAATCCCTTTGCACTGCGATAGGTAAAATAACGGAATCCAACTCCCTGAACGCGCCCGGAAATAATCAGGTGTTTCGTTGCTGTGTGCATATTTCTGATTTCTGTTGATTTAATATTTACGTAAAGATGCAAAACGTGTTCATCATCAAAAACAAAATCCTGCCTGTAAAAATTTGAAAGTCAGTAAACCGGAACATTCTCCATCTTTTGTTTTTCCTGAGTGATTTTATTTCGATCTTAAGAATTGCATTGTATTTCTTACTTTTTAGATTGTTTACTGAATCAGATTAGAGATTCTTCATGACACTTACACAACTCTCATACATTGTCGCCGTTGATAAATACCGGCATTTTGCCACGGCGGCGGATAAAAGTTTTGTTACCCAGCCAACACTCAGCATGCAAATTCACAAGCTGGAGGACGAACTTGGCATCACCATTTTTGATCGTTCCAAATCTCCCGTTATCCCGACCGAAATCGGGGAAAAAGTGATTGAACAGGCCAAAACGATTCTAAAGGAATCGAAACAGTTGTCTGATATCGCCAATTTTAAAGAAGATGAACTTAAGGGCAGTTTTAAAGTTGGAATTATTCCGACGGTTGCCCCTTACCTGGTTCCCTTGTTTCTACGGTCTTTCCTGAAAAAATATCCCCAGGTTGATATTATTATTGAAGAGTTATTGACCCAGGAAGTCCTTGAAAGATTAGGAAATGACCAGTTGGATGCCGGTATTATCGCCACGCCAACCAGCCAAAGTTTTATCTACACGGAAGATCTTTTTGTGGAACCGTTTGTAGGATATCTCTCTCACAATCACCCGCTTATTGATAAAGAGAAACTTTCTGTGGATGATTTGGATCGAAGCAATATCTGGCTTCTGAATGAAGGGCATTGTTTTAGAGATCAGGCTGTGAAATTGTGCAAGGAATCCAACAAAAGGAATCACTCGAGAATTGAGTTCAAAAGCGGAAACCTTGAAACCCTGAAACGCCTGGTTGAGCAGAATTTCGGAATGACTTTACTGCCCTGGACAGCCATCCAGGAGTTTGACGGTAGCTGTGTAAATGCTGTGATTAAAGAGTTTGAAGACCCCGTTCCATCGCGAAAACTTCGCCTCATTTTTGGACGAAAGCATCTCAAGCAAACCATCATCGGCGCGTTTAAAGATTCCATCTGCAGCTCCATTCCAAAATCTTTGAAAACCACGGAAAAGCGTGTGTTGATTGAATGATTTCGCAGCCCCAGCGAAATACTTGAATTATCTCGAAAGTAAGTCATTGTGAACGGAGTGAAGTAATCTCCCGGCAATAAACGTTTGGCGATGGTAGCTCTCTCTTCGTTTGCTTGCAATGGCTCTATTAAATCTCCCCCACCCATCTCTACATTCATTTAATCCTGAACACAAAATCCCGTACCTTTCTTTTTTTGAAAATCACGATTCAATGAATTGATGGACCATAGCCTTACCCTCTGGATTTTATTCAACGTCTTCATCCTGGCAATGCTGATCGTAGACCTTAAAGTCTTCAATCGGAAACCCCACGAAATCAGCATCAAAGAGAGCCTTATCTGGACCGGCATCTGGATTGCCCAGGCCGTTATTTTCGGCGTTGGGATTTACTATTTCATGGGTTCGCAGCCCGCCCTCGATTATTTTACCGGGTATCTTATTGAGAAATCTCTGAGCGTCGATAACATTTTCGTTTTCCTGCTGATTTTCACCTATTTCGGTGTCGATGCCATCTACCAGCACAGGGTTCTTTTCTGGGGAATTTTTGGTGCTCTGGTCTTTCGCCTGATCTTTATTTTTGTAGGCGTGGCCCTGCTCGAACAGTTCCACTGGATTATTTACATATTCGGCGCTTTTCTGATTTTTACGGGAATCAAACTCGGGCTTGAAAAAGACAAGGAAATTCACCCCGAAAAAAATCCGGTACTGTTATTGGTGAGACGATTTCTGCCAATCACAAAAAAAATACATGGTCCCAATTTCTTTATAAAACGGGGCAAACGAATCATCGCCACACCGCTGTTTGTGGTTCTCATTGTAATTGAAACGAGCGATATCGTTTTTGCGCTGGATTCCATTCCCGCCATTATGGCCATTACCCGCGATACTTTTTTGATCTACAGCGCCAACGCATTCGCTATTCTGGGACTGCGTGCACTCTACTTTGCAGTTTCCGGCGTGATGAGACTCTTCCACTACCTGCACTACGGACTTGCCTTTATCCTTGTATATATTGGCTCGAAAATGCTCCTGGAAAATGTGATCCATATTCCAACACTGTTCACGCTGGGTGTGATTGTGGTTACATTGACGATATCCGTCATCTTCTCAATTCTGCACCCAAAGGATGAAGAGCCTGACGTTCCGGAAGAAGATTTACCATAAGATGAGCGGATAATTTCATTTGACTAAGTTATTATTAAATAAGTCATTGCGGGCGAAGCGCAGCAATCCCGAAACATTAAAAAGTTTGGAGATTGCAACGTCGTCGTTCCGCTCCTCCTCGTAATGACTCATAATCCAAAACCTCATGGAATACTTTTCAGCAAAATGGTTTACGGCCTATTACATTGCTCTCGGCACCATGCTGATCAGCTATGGAGTTTACCTGCTTTTTAAAACTCAATCCGTTAAAGAGTACCTGTTAACCGTGTCTTCCGAAGATCACACGCCGGCAATCTGGAGAAAGGTTTTGAAATATTTCTTTCTGTTTACCATTCCATGTTTGGTGTTATCGTTCTTTCCGTTTTCCTGGGTAGAGTTGTTCTTCTCGATTTGGTCACTTTTAATCGTCTATTTATTGGGACAGCTTTTGGTGATGTGGCCACAGGCCTCTCAAACAATCCTTAAACTTGCAGATGAAATAGATAAGAAAATCCGATTTGTGGCGGCCAATCTCATCTCAATCGGAATTATTCTCTTTCTCCTTTGTTACCTTTTGATAGAGCGAATGAGTTCGGCTTAACACAATTTCTAATGTATTGAATTAAACGTCATGTTGAGCGCAATATCGAGTGTTCTTTTTCCTCGAAACTACACTCAAACTGACGTTATGAAGCTACTATAACATTTAAATGAAAATTCAAAAATCAGGCTATCAAGGGCTTTATTTTCCAGAGCTTAACATTGCGTTGGACGGGTATCATCCAAAAGCAGATTATGTGTTTGTAAGCCATGCCCATGCCGATCATATGCCGAGAAATCGTAACACTCCTGCTTATGCTTCCGAAGCCACGCTGGAGTTGATGAGATTACGAGGCTACAACGGAAATGGACAATCCCTGTCATTTGGCGAAACCATTGAATCCAACCGATTCCGGGCGCGAATCTATCCCGCAGGCCATATTCTCGGCTCCGCCATGATTTATATTGAAACGGATGATGAATCCCTACTCTACACTGGCGATTTTCGAACACCGCCATCACCGGCAACCGAAGGATTTGAAGCGCCGGAACAGGTCGATATCCTGATAACCGAAGCCACATTCAGTCTGCCGATCTACCGATGGAAAACCAATGATGAGCTTGCCGAAGAAGTCCGCACGTTCGCTAAAGCGGCTCTTGTTGAAAATCATACTCCCATCTTTTTGGCCTATAATTTAGGCAAAGCACAGGAACTGATGCATCTTGTTGCACCTCTGAACCATCCGATCATGATTCACGGCGCCGGGTATAAAATGTGCCCGGTTTATGAAAAATTTGGCATCCACCTTGGCCCTTATGAAACGTACGATCGTGATACCTGCGAGGGCAAAATTTTGATTTGTCCGTCATCGGCACTTTCGAATGGATTTGCATCGAACGTATCAAACAAACGAATTGCATATTGCTCAGGATGGGCGTCTAACGAATCGAGGCGAACACAACTTACGGTTGATCAATTAATCCCCCTTTCAGACCATCTTGATTTTTTTGAACTGATTGATTTCTGCAAACAGCTCAACCCAAAAAAAGTTTATATCACACACACTCCAAATCCGGCGGTGGTACAACATTACCTTGAAAAAGAAAACATTAACGCCGGGCATATTGATATTGAAATGAATGAGGAAGATTAAGAACATCCATTTATGAAGATTAACAACGATCATCGCCAGCCTCCCATCCTTGAGATGGAAAATGCAACGGTTCGGCGCGAAGGAATTCACATCCTCGACCAGTTTTCGCTGACCATTCAAATGAACGAAAATACTGCGATTGCCGGCCCGAATGGCTCCGGAAAATCGACATTTATTAAGCTCATTACACAGGAAATTTACCCGATTGCCAATAAAGAAGGGGCACCGCCTGTACGTATGTTTGGCAAAGATCATTGGGTATTAGAGGAGTTGAAGTCGAAGTTGAGTATCGTTTCCAGTGATCTGCAGAACAGTTTTCTGCACAACACAAAAGAGGGACATATTCCTGGTTTGGATGTTGTTGTCACTGGTTTTTTCTCGAGTCTTCGGCTCTTCCCGCATCAACATATTTCTGAATATATGATTGAAAAAGCGAAAAAAGCACTCTCGCTGATGGATGCCACACAACTGGCGGATAAAATGCTGAATAAAATGTCTACCGGCGAAGTGAGAAGGGTTCTTATTTCAAGAGCTTTGGTAACCGAACCGGAAGTTCTGATTCTGGATGAACCCACAACCGCACTCGATTTTGTTGCCCGGCATAAATTTATGGACCAGATTCGAAAAATCGTTCAAGGCGGAACAACGTTGATTCTCGTTACCCATCACATCGAGGAAATGATCCCTGAAATTGAACGAGTTGTTCTGATAAAGAATGGGAAAAAAGAGTTTGACGGATCAAAAAATGATATTCTTACATCTGCTAATTTGAGTGAAATTTATGATCACCGGGTGAAACTGGATCGAAATAATGGTCTCTATAAAGTTCATGTTGATTGAATAAAACGCAGAACCACTCCGATGCTATGAATGCTGAAAACTTCAACTTTTATACGCTCTGCAAGGTCATTCAGACCATTCGGCAGACCCGGAGTACCAATGGCAAAATTCAGGCTTTTGCCGAATATCTTCGTCGGTTACCGTCTGACCGGGATTTGCATCTTGCTGCCCAGTTTACGGCGGAGGGTGCGTTTGAAGAAGTGAGTGGAAAACGGGCATCCGTCGGGAGCCGGACCAGCGCTTTGGCGGCTGCCAAATTCTGTGAAATTGATTACGATCTCGTTTTCAAACCATGCCGTACAGCAACGGGAAGCAGTTCCGAAACCATTGAACGATTGATGAACAACATTCCCGAAGCCATCGAAAAAAGAGTTCCCGGAAACCTGACACTTGAACAAGTTGACGAAATTTTTGATCAGCTTTATGCGGTCTCTTCCCGGGCCGACAAAGAAAAAATTCTTTGGGAAACCTGGAGCCGGATGACACCAGTGGAGATCAAATATTTTATTCGAATGCTCAGCCAGGGATCACTTCGAATCGGGTTTGAAACACGGAGCGTGGTAGCCGCCATCGCAAAAGCTTTTAAGAAGAAACGTGAGGATGTCCGCTACGCCCATATGATTACCGGAAGCATCGGAAAAACAGCCGTGCTGGCAAAACACAATCAGCTTGATGAAGCCCGGTTCAAGCTGTTTCATCCGCTTTCATTTATGCTGGCATCGCCAATCGAAAGTCGATCTGTTGATCATATTGAGCAATATGTTGCCGAAGAAAAATTTGATGGCATGCGTGCACAGGTCCACGTAAAAGAAAATACCGTACAAATCTTTTCACGAGATCTGAATGACATTACCCGTTCCTTTCCGGAGATCGTCTCGTTTTTTATTGAAAGAAAAATGCCGGCCACTGTATTTGATGGGGAAATTTGTGTTTATAAAGACGACACCATCCTTCCCTTTCAACTCCTTCAAAAAAGAATGGGAATCAAAAAACCCGGCAAAAAAATCCTCGAAAAATACCCGGTGCTCTTTATCGCTTATGACCTTCTCTTCACGGATGGAAAACCTATTTTTGATTTAAAACTTCCGGGACGCCGGAAACTGCTTGAAAAATTATCAAAAAAACATCGTTTGCCGACATCCGTTCAGTTTGAAATTTCCGGGAATGATGATATCGAATATTTATTCAATCGGGCACTCAGGCATGGTAATGAGGGATTGATGCTGAAGCATAAAGAGAGCAAATACGAATATGGTCAGCGCCGAAAATCGTGGTTAAAAGTAAAAAAACCCGGCGGTTCTTTTGATACGGTCGTGATGTATGCCCACGCCGGAAGTGGCAAACGCGGCGGAACCTACTCCGATTTTACGCTTGGAATTTCTGTCAAGGAAGATGAACGGTATGAAGAGGAATTTATTCCGATTGGGAAAGCGTATGGCGGTTATACGGATGAAGAGTTAAAAAAAATCAACCAAAGAGTAAAAGAACTGACTGTTGAGCGGTACGGACCAACGCTCGGTCTGATTCCGAAACTGGTAGTGGAAATAGAGTTCGACGATATCCAGGTAAACAGGCGGACGAAAGCGGGATACACGTTGCGATTGCCAAGACTCAAAGCGATCCGCTGGGATTTAGGCCCCGAAGATGTAGATACACTCAAAACCGTTGAGAAAATGTATCAGGAAAAGTTACAGCAAGAACGCCTCACGCAAGATAAAAACCCATCTTTTGAGTTTTAATTTTTCTCCTCATCCGTTTTTGCTTTAAGATAAACAGCAAAGACATTCTTTCTTTTTAAGTAGAATTCCCGACCAGGAATAAATAACTAAAAGAATAGGTTGGATTTTTATCAATTCGTTAACTATTCTGCAATCGTTGGATTTCAGCGGATTTATTCCATCTGCTCTATCATTTCTTTTTCTGTCGAAATCATGTCAAAAATTGAAGATAAAATTACGATCAGGCGATTGAAGCTTGGTGATAATGATGTATATGAGAAACTCTATCATCAATATCACAAAAGACTGTACAGTTTTGCTTTTAAGTACCTGAAAAGCCATGAACTGGCCGAAGATGCCGTACATGATACGTTTATCAAACTTTGGGATGCCCGGACCTCCGTTCACTCCAACATCAAAGGATTTTTGTTTACGTCGGTTCGCAATCATGTGATGAACATGATCCGCAATCATAAACGAAAAGTGCTGAAACATATACAGCTTGAGCAGCGCAGGAAGAAATCATCCAACAAAACCGAAGATGTTATTATCTATTCCGAATATCAGCAGATTCTGGCGCGCGGCCTTGATGAACTTCCGGATGGAAAACGGGAAATTTTTAAGCTTAAAACTTTCCAGGAGCTTTCGAACCGAGACATTGCCAAACAACTCGGCATCACTATTCACACGGTGAAATCCCAATATTACGAGGCTTCCAAGTTCATCCGCCAATACATGGATGACCACGCAGATCTTCAAATAAGAGCTCGAAGTAACGGCTGATCCATCCTCTTCTGAAAGTTTTTTGAAAAATCCGCCATACTTTTCCCCTTCCCGGGTGTCTGACTTATAAGACAGCGAATAAACGGGAAAAAATTGGATAAGGAACTTCTGAAAAAATACTTCCGGAACCAGTGCACTCTTGAAGAAATTGAAGAGATTTTAAGCTGGTTCCAGACAGAAGAGGGCAAACTCTATTTTGAAGAAAGCCTGGATAAAGATATGCAGCAATATGCCGATGATGACAGGCTGCTGCTTTACCCGGATGTTCCAACGGATGAGATATTGAACAAGATCCGCACGTCAAAAAAAACCCGAATAACATCTTTTGATAAGAGCCATCGACTTTGGCCGATACGCATTGCCGTAGCGTTTCTGATATCGGCCGTTTTGGGAGGCGTTGGATATTTTAGCGTTCTATCACAAGCCAGTGCCGTTGATACCGAACAGGCAAATAAGGTACGCACCATTGCAACCCAGCAAGATCAACACCGGTTGGTGACTCTTTCGGACGGCACCCAAATACGCCTCAATTCCAATTCAAGTATTGAAATCCCCAACCATTTTCCTCCCGATGAGAGAGTTGTAAGCCTTTCAGGAGAAGCCTGGTTTGATGTAGCCGGGGATAAAAACCGACCGTTTCGTATTGAGGCAGGTCAGGCGGCCATTCAGGTTTTGGGAACAGAGTTTAATGTTAAAATGGATGAAACCGCCCAAAATATCCAGGTGGCTGTAGCCGAAGGAACGGTATCTCTCAAAAATTCTACAGATGTAAACGGCCACGGAGCTATTCTCACAAAAAATACACTTGGTGTTTTGAACGTCAACAACCGGGAAATTTTGATTGAACAGACTCCCGTTGATAACTATCTGAGTTGGATCAGCGGCAAGTTATTCTTTTATAATGATCCTCTCTGGACAGTAAGCCGTTATATCGAACGGCTGTATAATGTATCTGTTCATTTTGATAACGAATATCTAAAAACACTTCCTCTAAGTACCAATATGTCAAGAGAAGACCTGACCGGTGTGCTTAACATCATCGCTCAGACATTAGGTATTAGCTATTCACTCGAAAATAATACCGTTACATGGAAAGATAACGCGAACCCCAAACACATAACACAATGATGGACAACGTTACAAATCAGACCAACCGGAGGCACAAGCCGCTTATGAGCATCGTTCTTCTGGCAATTCTGTGTTTCTTTATAGTGGAAAATCCCGCTGACGCCCGGAATTCCCGGATAAACGGCAATGCGAATTACCAGTTTGCCCAGCAGGTTCAACTAACTCAACTTTATGCCAGCCAATCAGAGGATCTTCCTCCCAGGGTTTCGGTGAATGTTGAAGATGCCAAGTTAATAGATGTGCTGCATCAACTTGCAAATGAACTGGATGTAAATATTTCCATAGACACCCGGACAATTGCAAATACTAAAGTGACCTATCGGCAAAGCAACAAAAATGTGTTTGATGTGCTCGATGATTTGCTTGAAAACACAAATCTCAGCTATACGGTTAGTGATGACAAACGAACACTGATTATCTATGAAACCGGGCAACAGCCTGAAGACGAACAAGATCTATTCCAGGGTAGTGTTACCGGTACGGTTACAGATGCTGACACCGGTGTTCCGCTTGTTGGAGTGAATATTGTAATTACGGGCATGGGAGTGGGTACCGCCACAGATGCCAACGGAAATTATGAAATTGGAAACATCCCTGAAGGAGAGCATGAGCTGGTGGCCAGATATATCGGCTATACTACATGGACTCAAACAATCGAAGTAACAGGTGATGAAGAAACTGTTGTAAATATTGACTTGGCGGTTTCCACACGGGAATTGAATGAAGTGGTTGTAACGGCACTCGGCATCACCCGAAATGAGCGTTCCGTGGGGTATTCATCACAAGAAATTGGCGGCTCAGACCTGACGATTTCACAAGAACAGAACGTGATCGGTTCGCTTTCCGGAAAAATTGCCGGTGTTCAGGTTAGTGGTTCTTCCGGTGCCAGCCTTGGAGGAACACAAACCATTAAAATACGTGGCATAAACTCGCTAAACGGTGAAGACCAACCACTGATTGTTGTAGACGGCACCCCCATTTCTAATGGCAATTTTGCAAGTAGCGCTGGTACCGATTATGGAAACCTTGCGCAGGATGTTAACCCCGATGACATTGAATCCATCAACGTGTTGAAGGGGCCGGCGGCATCTGCCCTCTATGGTATTCGCGGCCAATATGGTGTCGTGATGATTACCACGAAAAAAGGAGCGGGACGGGATGATATTGTAGTAGAATTGAACTCAGGGTTTTCCATACAACAGGCTACAAATTTTATGAATTTCCAAAATCTGTACGGCGCAGGTTATTCTCTGGATTTCCCAACGCTGGAAAATGGGGATCCCTATGTGCAAACAAATGCTGATGAAAGCTGGGGCCCCCGAATGGACGGAACACTTGTTCGCGAGTACTTCAGTTTTTATCCGCAGGATCCGCGCTATCAACAACTCACTCCGTTTGAGCCCCACCCTGATAACATCAAAGATTTCTTTGAAACAGGATATAAATCAAACCAGGGAATCTCGGTTTCCGGTGGCAGTGAGAACAGCAATTACCGCCTGAGTTTTAACGACTCCCGGATTACCGGAGTGTCTCCAAACACATGGCTGAACCGAAATAATGTAGGGATTAGTGCCGGTGTTGATGCAAGCGACCAATGGCGATTCACTACAAATTTAAATTATGCCAGAAACAGTGCCCAGCGTCCGCCGCAGGGTTCAGGTTACGGTACGCGGCACTTCCGGCAATGGTTCCAGCGCAGTCTTGATATGAAAAACCTGAAAAACTATCAGTACGAAGACGGCACCTATAGCCACTGGAATATCCGCATACCGGACGAGGGAGAAATCCCCACTATTGCCTATTGGTCAAATCCTTATTTTCTCGCCTATGAAAGCCCGACCAAGGACAGCCGAAACCGTATTTTCGGGGATGTTGGAGTTGAGTACAATCCTCTCCAAAACCTGACCATCAGCGGACACATTCGCGGAGATGTTTACATTCAAAACATTGAAAGCAGAACCGCTGCCGGCGGTGTGGAAACTCCCGGATTCTTTATCGGAAAATACGAAGGCCAGGAAATGAACTACGAAGTACTGGCTCAGTATACTGAAAGATGGGCTGATTTTTCTCTGGATGCTACCGTGGGAGGAAATGTTTTTGACAGCAACTATTCTTACCTGAGACAGGAAACCGTAGGCGGCCTGACGTCACCCGGTTACTATAATATTGATGCTTCTTTAGATCGGCCGGATCCTGACAACTACCTTTCAGAAAAAAGAATTGTGAGTGGATTCGGTTTGGTATCACTGGGTTATCAGGATACATATTTTGTGGATGTCAGTATCCGAAGTGATAAATCGTCTACTCTTCCAAAAGACAATAATACTTATTGGTATCCGTCTGTTTCTGGTAGTTTTGTATTCAGTGAGTTATTGGATTGGGAGCCTCTGGCTTTTGGTAAAATCCGTGCCAGTTATGCACAGGCCGGATCTGATCTGGGGCCCTATCAAACAACGCCCGTTTATGGAGTCGGCACAGTGTATGGAAACGTGAATACCTTAACCGTGCCCAATGCCATCAACAATCCAAATATCAAACCTTCATTTTCTCACTCTTACGAAGCAGGAATTGATTTGAATTTCTTCGGACGAATGGAGTTGAACTTCACATACTATCAACAGCAAAATGAAAACCAGATTATTGATCTGAATATTTCAGGAGCCAGCGGATACAGTGAAGCCACAATCAATGCAGGTTTGATAGAAAACAGAGGAATTGAACTGAGCCTTTCCGGATCGCCCATTCAATCACAGTCTTTTGCCTGGGATGCAACCTTTAATTTAGGCCTCAACAGAAATGAAGTGGTTGAACTTCACCCAGATATTGATGTATACACACACGGTTCTACAACCTATTCCGGAACAACCAGTTACATGAACTCCTACGAAGGTGCTGCTTATGGAAGGCTGGTTGGCCAGGCTTATGTTCGCGACGAAGCAACCGGAAAAATTATTCTGGACGACAACAACCTTCCCATCTGGACGGATGCAACTCATGATTTCGGATCCGTTCTCCCGGATTTTACCGGTGGATTTATGAATGTCTTCCGCTATAAAAACTTCAGCCTCGGCGCGATGATCGACTTCCAGGCCGGTGGACAGTTCTTCAGCCGTTCTTTACTGCTTGCAGTAAAAACAGGCTTATCTCCGCTTACTGCCGAAGTAAATGACAACGGCGTAAACGTTCGAGAACCGATTGACCAGGGCGGAGGTGTAAAAATTGAAGGAATCTCAGAATCTACGGGAGAACCGGTTACGGCGTATGTCGATCCCCAGGCTCTGTACAACGGCGTTCTCGGTGATGATATTTATGAAGACTGGGTGGTTGATGCTTCCTACATCAAACTGCGGGAGCTTCGGTTCGGGTATACATTCAACAATGAAATGCTGAGCAACCTGCCCGTGCGATCCATTGAAGTGTCTGTTTTTGCCAATAATCCCGTAATGATCTGGCAAAAAGCACCACAGGGATTAGACCCGTCTGAACTGTCTTCCGGCGGCCAGGATATAACCTGGTACGAATCAGGACAGTTAAATACCGTTCGGACTTTCGGTATGAATGTAAACTTAATCTTTTAAGGGGAAACAGAACGATGAAGAAATTACTTATACCTTTTACGATTATAGCTTTTTTCCTGAGCAGTTGTGATGTTACCAGTATTGATGATGACATCAACAAAAACCCGAACTTGCCCAGTGATGCGGATCCTACTCAACTCATCGCCAATGCGATGTTATGGTTACCGGCATTAGGTTCTGCACCTTCAAGCGGGTACAATTCAACCCCGCAGGGAGAATATAATGCCCAATATCTCTCACAGACCATTTATGTAGACGGGTCTCTATACCAGGAAGGAGCTACAAGCTTTTACTGGTTCTATCAGGAACCGCTCATAAATCTTCAAACGGCTATCGATAATTCAACACTCGACAATCAGATTGCCGTGGCTAAAATCTTGAAGGCTTATTTTATCTGGCATATGACGGACCGTTGGGGTGACATCCCCTACTCGGAAGCTCTGATGGGAGCTGATCAGTTCACTCCTGTATATGATACACAAGAGTCGATCTATAACAGTTTATTTGCTCTTCTGAAAGAAGCAAAAGATGAAATAAATACAGGCAGTTCCTTAAGAAGCGATGTTATCTATGAAGGTAATATGGAACAGTGGATTACATTTAGTAACACCGTTCGTTTACTTATGGCATTGCGCCTTTCTGAAGTTAATCCGCAGCTGGCTCAGCAGGAGTTTAATGCTGCTCTGAATGATGGAGTCATGACATCGAATGACGACAGTTTCATTTTCGAACATCTTGCAAATGAAGACAATGAGAGCTTTTGGTACGACCAGGTCGTGCGAACTTCCAGGGACTGGTGGGCGCTTAGTGAAGGGCTCGTCAGCCTGATGAAACCGGTAAATGACCCGCGGCTTTCCTTTTACGGAGATTTGCCTCAGGGTAACGAAACCG
This sequence comes from Rhodohalobacter sp. 614A, assembly GCF_021462415.1. Classification (NCBI taxonomy): domain Bacteria; kingdom Pseudomonadati; phylum Balneolota; class Balneolia; order Balneolales; family Balneolaceae; genus Rhodohalobacter; species Rhodohalobacter sp. 614A. Next base: position 1,679,858 of record NZ_JAKEDS010000001.1, on the reverse strand, counting down.
AATACATTGGCCTGCCATTTGGCACACCCGAAGAAGGAATTGATCCGAACGATTATTCTCTGCTGGGTTCCGATATGTACGAGCAGGACGCACCGGTATATCTTGTGACCTATGCACAGGTACTGTTTGCAAAGGCAGAAGCCGCCGCACGGGGTTGGATTGGCGAAGATGCCGAAAGTAATTACAATGCAGCTATCGAAAACTCACTTCTGCAGTGGACCGGAAGCTCAGCTGAAGCATCCAGTTTTATAGCCCAGCCGGAAATTGCTTATGATTCTGCAAATTCTATTGAGAGAATTTCCGAGCAGCGATATGTGCATCTTTTCCTTCATGGGTTTGAAGCCTGGGCCGAATACCGAAGAACCGGTTACCCGGCTAATATGGTGAGTCCCCTTGGCCGAGATGTCCCGCTGCGACAGAGTTACACATCGGATGAAGCTCTGAATAACACCGAGAACTATCAGCAGGCGGTAGACCGACAGTTTGGAGGTGAAAACAATTTATATGGGCGCCTCTGGTGGGATGTTGAGTAGTTTCTCACTCTCTAAAATTTATCCCGCTAACTAAAAAAGCCATCCTGCTAACATTGCAGGATGGCTTTTATTTTTTTGATGTAAAGAAGTCATCCAACATTCAAAATCCATCATTCATAATTTTCATTTCGAAGAAATCCATCCCCTAAAAATTTCTGAAGCTTTGCTATATTAGGCCTTCGGATCACACTAATAAAAAATATTTCTATGAGTCAATTAATTACCGGGATTCAACAGGTTGGAATTGGAGTTACAAATATTGATGAAGCCTGGCCGTGGTACCGCAAATTTTTTGGTACAGATGTTCCCATTTTTGATGATGAAGCCACCGCAAACCTCATGACCCGCTACACCGGTGGCGATGCCCACTCGCGCCGGGCTGTTCTGGCAATTAATATGAGCGGCGGCGGCGGATTCGAAATCTGGCAATTTAAAAGCCGCACACCGGAACCTTGCCAGTTTGAACCTCAATTAGGCGATTTTGGAATTAACGCCGTAAAAATTAAATGTAAAGATGTACGAAAAGCTCATGACCATTTTACGGCCCTGGGCAATGAAACACTCTCTCCTCTTCACAAACTCCCGAATGGTGAGCAGACATTCTGGACCAAAGATCCATACGGCAACCTGTTTCAGGCGGTTAAAGGAGATTCCTGGTTTACAAAAGGAAAACACTCTACAGGTGGTGTTTGCGGAGCCGTAATTGGGGTCAGCGACATTGATGCCGTTCTCCCACTCTACACAATCGCACTCGGTTTTGATGAAATTATTTATAATGAGACCGGAACCTTCTCCGACCTGGATGAAAACCATGAATTCCGCCGGATTCTCCTTCGCAAAAAACAAAAAGATGATGGTGCATTCAGCCGGCTTTTTGGTCATATTGATATCGAACTGGTTCAGTCATTAAACCGAAAACCCCGGAAAATTTATGCCGGAAGATATTGGGGCGATCCGGGATTTATTCATATCTGCTTTGATGTCAACGATATGAAAACGCTCCAGGCCAAATGCGAAGAACTTGGATTTCCATTTACAGTAGACAGCTCCTCTTCTTTTGATATGGGCGAAGCCGCCGGTCAGTTTTCCTACATCGAAGATCCTGATGGCACACTCATCGAATTTGTTGAAGCGCACAGAGTGCCAATCATGAAAAAGTGGGGATGGTTTATTAATCTGAAAAAAAGGAAACACCAAAAACCACTGCCCGACTGGATGCTGAAAACAATGAGTTTTAACCGGGTGAAGGGTTAGATTTACTAATAATACCGTCAGTTCGAGTGCAGCGGAGCGAAGTCGAGAACTCCCTAGCCATTGGGACTTATCGACTACATTCCACTTCGTTACATTGTGCTCGAACTGACGATACTTTGACTCGATTCGGCTTCAATAAAAATTATTTAAACCATTAAACCAAACAATCAATGTCTCATAAAATTAACATACTCGTCGTAGGATGCGGAAACATGGGAGCTTCACATGCCCGCGCATATCATAAGCTGGATGATTTTAACATTGTAGGATTGGTTAGTCGCGGCGATAGCAAACAGAGACTTTCCGATGAACTCGGTGGTCTCCCCTTGTTTGATAATTTTGATGACGCCCTTGCCTCCACCTCTCCGGATGCGGTTTGTATCAGTACCTACCCGAAGACGCACGCTGAATACACGATCAAATCGTTGGAAGCCGGAGCGCATGTTTTTGTCGAAAAACCGATTTCCGAAACAGTTGAAGATGCCGAAGCGATTGTTGCCGCCGCTGAGAAAGCGAACAAGAAAGTGGTGGTTGGATATATTCTCAGGCATCACCCCGGATGGAAAAAATTCATAGATCTGGCCCAAGGACTCGGCAAGCCTCTCGTGATGCGGATGAACCTGAATCAACAGAGTACGGGCAGCGAGTGGAATGTGCATAAAAATATCATGGAGGCAATGTCGCCCATCGTGGATTGCGGCGTTCATTATGTGGATGTGATGTGCCAGATGACCAAAGCCAAGCCGATCAGCGTGCATGCCATTGGAGCACGATTAAGTGACGAAATTGCTGAAGACCAATACAATTATGGTCAGTTGCAGGTTCGGTTTGATGACGGATCTATCGGTTGGTACGAATCCGGCTGGGGACCGATGATGAGCGAGCAAGCCTATTTCGTGAAGGATATTATCGGCCCCAAAGGAAGCGTGAGCATCAGCAAAAATACGTTTGATCTGCCGCGCGGCTCTTCTGCAGAGGTTGAATCTCATGTGTCGGTCCAAAAATTCAGACTCCATCATTCAGAAAAAGATGAAAACGGAAAACTCACCAAAGAAGATGACATCATCGACGCGCCGGACGAAGCCAGTCACGATGAACTCTGCCAGTTTGAACAGGAGCATTTCCTGAAAGCGATCCAAGAAGATGTAGATCTCTCCGACCATTTGAGAGAGGTTGTTCATACGCTTCAGATTGTATTGGCAAGTGATGAGTCTGTGAAGACCGGGAAGGCTGTGGAGTTGGGGTAATTCTACTATTTTTTGATTTAAGAATAATCTCCATGAAAAAAATATACTGTGTAATATTTCTTATTGGATTTACTGCACTCCCGATATCCAATCTTGTTGCACAGAATTATAGCGATAGCCTGGATGCTGACCTAGCTCATTTATCTGAACAATACAACATCCCGGGGATGTATGTAGTAATCACGGATAAAAATAAGATTCTGTACCAAAAGGGATTTGGATATTCAAATCTTGAAACCCATCGGCCATTTACAGCAGAAACAATTGTAAATATCGGTTCTGTCAGTAAAACATTTATTGCAGTCGCACTAATGAAAGCCGTTGAGCTCAATTATTTTACCCTGGAGACAGGCATTAATGATATTTTGCCCTTTAAAGTCATAAACCCCTTTTTCCCTGAGGAGATAATAAAGGTAAAAGATTTAGCTACGCATACTTCGGGTATTATTGATAATGAAAGCATTTATCCACGATCCTATAAATTCATTAAAACTGATTCTACTGACAAAAGAGCAATTACGATCCTGGATGAATTGGGATACACGGGGGGATTACAGTATTCCACACTTTCTGCTTTTTTACAAAGCTATTTAAGCAAAGAAGGTTTTCTATATAACAACCATAATTTCTCGGAGAGTAAACCTGAAGAACAATATCATTATAGCAATATTGGTTCTGCCTTGGCAGCATACTTAATTGAAATAAAATCTGGCTTATCCTTTTCAGATTTTACCCAACAACACATTCTAAAGCCGCTTGAAATGGATCATTCTTCATGGTTTTTAGAAGAAATTCCAATGGATAATCACGCAATTCCATATCTAAATAAGGACGTAGCATTTCCATTTTACTCCCTTACAACCTATCCGGATGGAGGATTAAGAACCTCTGCCTCAGATTTAAGTAAATATGTTTTTGAAATGATACGTGGATTTAATGGACAGTCTTCTTTGCTAAGCCAAGCATCTTTTGAGAAAATGCTCAGTCCTGCATTTTCCGATGAAAATGTGCCAGATAATTTCAATTTAGCCGATCGAAATAAGGGAGTATTCTGGAATCTCTATCCTAATGGATATATGGGCCATGATGGAGATGATCCTGGTGTAAGTACCAACCTGCTTTTTAATCAAACAAGAGGGATCATTTTTATGGCCAACATCTATCTTGATGACAGAAGCAAATTCTTGGAAACACTGGAAAAATACGCCACTAAACTGAACTGATCCGCTCCTATAGCTACCCATTTTATATAGAATTCCTCATGCAAAACGGGTGACAGAAATTCATCAATAAACTTCATTTTTCCTCTTTATTTTAGGACATGAAAAATCCTGCAATTTATATCATTGGATCGGGAGCGATTGGAAAAGCACTGGCTGTTTTTCTGAAACTGGAAAACAGAGATGCCATTCTTGTCAGAGGCAGCGTAGATCATCAACCTGAAGAAGAAAATACCATCACCGTTTACGGACAAGATGATCAGGTTTCCCGGCAAACCGTCAAAACCACTACATTCAGCCATTTGTCTGACATAAATGGGATCGTACTCATTACCGCCAAAGCATTTGGAAATACCGCGATCGCCGAAAAATTACGGCACAAAGAAGGCGATTTCTCCATTGTTCTTCTGCAAAACGGACTCAATATTGAACGGCCTTTCGATGATTTCGAGAAAGTATACCGTTGCGTGTTGTTTTCCACCAGCCAGGTTACCGGTACTCATGAGGTGTCGTTTAAAACGGTTACGGAATCTCCTGTAGGAAATCTTGAGGGAGACAATGCCGGCACGGAGGAAATCATTCAACAAATACATACCTCCTATTTCGGTTTTCGAAGCGAACCCAATATTGAGACTATTGTTTGGAATAAGGCGATCATCAATTGTGCGTTTAATTCCATTTGTCCGCTGCTGGAAATCGACAATGGCATTTTTCAGCGAAATACCGAGGCTTTTGAAATGGCTCAAACCATTATAGGAGAATGTGTGGCCGTCGCTGAAAAGTATGATATTAAACTGGATCAAAAAGAGATTGAACAGACATTACTTCTGATCAGCCAGCGCGCAGACGGACAACTTATCTCCACCTACGAGGATATCCGTAATAAACGAAGAACTGAAATTGAGAGCCTGAACCTTGAAGTTGCCCGGATGGCTGATGAAATCAACATGCCGGAATTGGTTCCTACAACTCGAACACTGGGTGAGATGATCCGAATAAAATCGAACTTAAAAATGGCTCGGAATTAATAGTCTCCAGTCGTTCCGCATCAATAAGCCCCAAGATCACAAATAGCTGAATTAGACATTGCTGTCCATTCCAGGGTTTCTGATGGTGCGTGCTGCAACAAAAGAACGCAACCGGCCTATACAATAGAAAGTCCCGAAAATTATAACTGTCATTCATTACAGATATGAAAACAATTCATCTTGTTCTGGTTATCATTTTGGCTTTTATAACTGCTTGTGAAGAGAAAAAAGACCTGTCCGGTGAAATCAATACAAATGAGATTGAGGAAATTCAACAGGATTCTTCTCAGGCGGATACCAATCTTCTGATTGAAGAATTACAGGGCTCATGGAGAGAACCTGAATATCCGTTTCGAAGAGCAGAATTTAAGGATTCCACCGTCAAGTTTACCGAAGAAGGCGTGATAGAACCTCCGTCTTTTAAACCTTTTGAAATCTCCAATGAATGTCCTTTTTTGCCAGATTCAGCAGCGAATGATGAGACTTACTTTGTGAATCCGGAAAATGAAATCTGTGAGAAAATCTCAGTTAGAAATGATACGCTCACTTTTGGGGGAGTGGAAAGTGACTATACCATTGTTTATGAGCGAATGGAATAGTTTTTCTAAATCATGGTTTTCAAAGAACCCGATGCTCTAAAGACGGCAGCTTTCGCCTGACATCTTTCAGCGTTTCCATATCCAGTTCTGCCATTGCCATTCCCGGCTTTACTCCCGCATTTGAGAGAATCTTTCCCCACGGATCGATGATCATGGCGTGTCCATGAGTTTTCCGCTTTTTCCCATGGCTGCCGGTTTGAGCCGGAGCTACCACGAATGCGCTGTTTTCAATGGCACGTGCTCTCAAAAGAATCTCCCAATGAGCCTTTCCGGTAGGTTTAGTGAAAGCCGCCGGCACAAAAAGAATGTGAGCGCCTTCTTTTGTCATCTGCCGATAGAGTTCTGGAAAACGAACGTCATAGCAGATCGATAATCCGATTTTCATTTCAAATTCGGGAAGATTCGTTATCACAATATCTTTACCTGACTGAACCATATCCGATTCTCTGTAGGTCTCTTTTTCGGAAAGCTCTACATCAAACAGATGAATTTTATTATAAATGGCGATGTCTTCTCCTTTTGGATTGATCATCTTTGCCCGGTTGAACACTTTACCATTTTCAGCCGGAACCGGATATCCACCGCCAAGAAGATAAATCTCAAATTCTTTTGCCCATTCAGACAGTGATTCTTCAACCGTTTTGGAAATTTTATCAGCTTGCTCAAGTCGTTTTTTCTCATTTCCCATAAATGCAAAATTCTCAGGAAGAGCCACCAGGTTAGCTCCCTTTTTGGCCACCTTTTTCACAGATTTGTAGACAGCTTCCATGTTGTGTTCAAGATCTGGCTGACTATTGAGTTGTATGGCTGCAATTTTCATTGTCGGTTGTCGGTTGTCGGTTGTCGGTTGTCGGTTGTCGGTTGTCGGTTGTCGGTTGTCGGTTGTCGGTTGTCGGAAAATTGAGAAAAAACTACTAACAACCAACAACTGACTAAATCCAACCTTCATTTCAGAGTTTCCCTTATTGACACTCATCCGGTGGCTGAATAGTTTACAAATAGAACATTTTGAGAGAAATGATCATTAATCAAAAAAAATTAGAATTATGCATATTGATCACATTGGTATTGCCGTAAAAGACCTTGAAACGGCAATTGAAACATATGAGAAACTCCTGAATACTCCCTGCTACAAAAAAGAAGTTGTTGAGAGTCAAAAAGTTGAGACAGCATTCCTGCAAACAGGTCAATCAAAAGTAGAACTTTTAGGCGCAACTGACCCTGATTCCGTTATCACAAAATACATTGAAAAAAAGGGAGAAGGATTGCACCACGTAGCGTTCGAAGTTGAAGATATTCACGCCGAAATTGAGCGTCTAAAATCGGAAGGATTTACACTTTTAAGTGATGCCCCAAAACCCGGTGCAGATAAAAAACAGATTGTCTTTCTGCATCCGAAAAGCAGTAATGGCGTGTTGGTGGAGTTGTGCCAAACGGTGAAGTAAATTTTTGACTTCAACGTCAGTTTGAGCGCAGTCCTGTCTGCTTTTAGATCGGCCGAAGTTGAAACGTTCGTTGCGTTCAAACTGACATTTAAATTATTTTCCCTGATGTTTTTGCAGATACTTCACAATGTATTTGCCAAAAATATCGAATTCCAGGTTTACGGGATCTCCTTCTTGCTTAGAATGAAGGTTCGTGTGTTCCCACGTGTAGGGGATAATGGCAACGGTGCATTCATTCCCATTTTCACGGGCTATCGTGAGACTTATTCCATCGATAGAAATACTGCCGCGTCCAACAATGTAATCGGTGAACTCTTCCGGAAACTGAACAGTAATCAGTAGATCCACTCCTTCTTTCTGGATTTTTTTGATGGTGCCGGTTGTGTCCACGTGTCCCTGAACCATGTGTCCTTCCACGGCTTTGTCGAGAGTCAGGGATCGCTCAAGATTTACAGGATCACCTTCTTGTAACAAACCAAGATTGGTCTTTCGCAACGTCTCGTCTACAGCTTGAACGTGGAAAGATTCTTCATCAAAAGAAACCACGGTTAGACAGACTCCATTTACGGCAATACTTTCATCTACATGAACCTCATTCGCAAAAGGAGCCTGAATCGTAAGCTCTTTTCCCCCATCCATTTGAGATACTTTTTGAATGGTACCGACTTTTTCAATAATTCCTGTAAACATCGTTTAAAGATCTGCAGTTAATAACATATCCGGTCCGGATTGTGACCAGCTGAACTCTTTGAAAGGTACGATATCTTCCATCCTGTTGATATCCAAACCCATAACTGATTTCGTACCGCCACCCAATAATTTTGGTGCGATAAAAAGCTGCAAACGATCTACAATTCCCAACTTCAAAAGAGCCGAAGAGAGTTGTTGTCCGCCTTCAACAAGCAACGATGTGATTCCTTTCTCAGCCAGCTTTCTCATCCCCTCTTTCAATCGGGAATGACCATTTACTTCTTCCACATGAATAATTTCACCCCGAAAATAGTTGCTTTGAAACATCTTCAGCATCGGGTCGGCTTCAGCCTGAGATTTCTCTTTATTATGGGTGATGATAAACGTTTTTTCCTCAAACTGATCCGAAAAAAGATTCAGATTTCTTGGCAGTGAGAACGGACCGTCAATCACCACACGCTTTGGCTGTCGTCCTTCCACCAATCGTACAGTTAATGATGGGTTGTCGTACAGCGCTGTATTTCGTCCAACCATCACCGCATCATTCTGGCTCCTCCAGATATGAACCTGTTCGCGGGATTCTTTTGAACTGATCCATTTCGAGTCGCCGTTAGGTGCTGCAATATAGCCATCAGCGGTTTGGGCAATTTTGAGTGTAATGAACGGACGATCAAATTCCAGGTAGTGAAGCCAGCTTTCGTTCAGTTGGCGGGCTTCTTTTTGAAGAATTCCGGTATCCACCTCTATTCCGCTTTTTCGTATTCGCTCCAGTCCCTTTCCATTGACTTTCTCCGACGGATCAGTCATTGCTACCACCACTCTTTTAATCGGTTTCGCAGCTAAAAAATCGGCACAGGGCGGTGTTTTTCCGTGATGAGAACAGGGTTCAAGCGTAACGTAAACCGTAGCATTCTTCAGTTGAGATGAATCCTTCACACTCCTTACCGCATTCACTTCTGCGTGTGCCTGGCCATATCGCTCATGATATCCTTCGCCAATTACATCTCCATCTTCTGAAACAATCACACAACCAACCATCGGATTTGGCGAAACATATCCCCTGCCCTTTTCAGCGAGGCTGAGTGCGCGTTGCATCCATATTTTATCTTGTTTGGCGGTCATATTCGATTGAAATCAAAAAGTATTTATACCGGAATTGATTATAAAGTAACTACTCCTAAAAATAAAAAAGGGTAAGAGAATTCCCTTACCCTGTAAATCATTTCAGCAAAATCTAAACTTATTGAATAAGCTGACTTCTGTTGTCATCAATATCTGCTTCGGCTTTTAACTGATCGAGAAATATCTGGTTAAATGTTATAAATTTCTGCTGCTCCAGCCTGGCTTGAATTTGTTGCCTTTCAGCTTCCGTAATGCTGGCGGGATCGGCTTTTGTGAGCTCGGTCACTTCAACAACGTACACACCGTTTTCGCCCTGGATGGGTTGCGAAGTAGAACCTGGTTCCATGCTGAAAACTTTACCAATGACTTTCACTTCACGGCCGGCATCAGGAATTCGGGTTGCAGCCATTCGAAGATCTTCAGCAACCTGAATCTCTTTCTCTGAGGCTGCAGCCAATGCTTCCAAATCTGAATTGCTTTGATACATCTGCTGAACCCGCTCAAGCATAATATCCATCCTCTTTTGGTTTTTGACGATCGTCTCAACCTGGCTTCGTACTTCTGTAAACGGACGGGCACCTTCTGGTGTTCGCTGAAGCATTTGAACCACGATAAACTGATTGTTTAGCTCAATTACTTCCGAAATACTTTCTTCGCTTAAATTTTCAAGCGCCTGCATGGTCTGCTGACTCTGACCAATTCCGGGTATAAAAGCTGTTTCCTGGGTAGCGGTTCCTTCCCGAATTTCCAATTCGCGGCGTTCGGCTTCCTCTTCAAATCCTTCTGATGATGCATAAAACTCAAACTCACTGGCTTGCTCGGCCAATCGGTCAACGGTTCCAACCGGATCAGCAATGACAGGATAGGAAAGAACGCCAAATTTAATTTCATTTCCGCGCTGATCTACTTTTTTGAAGACATATGGATTACCGTTAATCATTACAACCTCAGAAACTTCACCCACTTCCAAATCAACAACCGGCTGGTATTCTTCACGAATTTCGTCTTCAGCTACATAGGCACCGGTAAACTGTACAGCAGACTGATAGCGGTCTAAAAAGAGTGAATCGTTTTCCGCATTTGCAAAAGCCGTACGAAGATTTTCCACTTCGCCGATGATATTCGTCGTGTCCTGTGCGGTCGGAGTCTTGTCCCAGCTTACATATCTGAAGCGATACGTTTCACTACGTTCGAACTGATCCTGATAATCCTCATAATAATCACGAAGTTCTTCTTCCGTAACCGTTATTTCATCATCAGACACATCTGCATAAGGGAAACGGAGGTATCGAATATCTGCATACGAGTTTTCCCTGATGTATTCATTTTTTACTTCCAGTGCATTTACCTTCAGCCCTGAAGAAATATAGTTGCTTAACTTTTCCTGTCGTCGGCTGTCACGCAATTGCTGCTCAACCATAATCCATGCTTCGCTGTTTTCAGGAGCTTCTATAGCGGCACGAAGAGCGATTCGGTCAATACTGCCATCTTCGGTCTGGAAACGCTGCCGGATAAATGGCGCCGGATTTTCGCCGGTAACCATTTCCAGTAATTCACTATCGGTAACCGTAATTCCCAGTTCATTCATTTTCTGCTGAATGAGTTCAGCCGCAACAAGGTCTTCCCACGCCTGATTCTCATACATCGATCGCATTTCCGGAGTCATGGAGTTGCCGGTATTCTGGCTATACTGCTCCGTATAGAAGTTGACTCGATTGTTGTACTCATCCAAAGAAATGGGTTCGCCATTCACGCTACCCAAAGATCTTGGGCCCACGGTCAATGCATCAAAAACCTGCGTATCGGCCAAAATCCATAAAATCCCAAATGAGAAAATCAGCACCCACAAAATGGTCGTTGTACTGTTTCTCATTTTTTCCATTACACCCATAGGAAAACCTCAAAAAATCTTATTTATCTGTTAAAAATCTGCTTTGTTTTGTAGCCCCGAAATATACAATAACTCTGTACGAAGAACAACGGAATCAGTCAGGCAAGATTATTCGAACAACTTGCAATTAAAAGACTTCGAAAATTCTCATGTGTTTCAAATAACGGCCGGGATCTTCGTTAATGCCTTTCACCAGTTTGTTTAGTTCAATGGTAAGAGAATCGAGATTGTCATAAACGGAGGGGTCATTAATCAATTTACCCATCGTGCCGTCACCCTGATTAATTTTATCCAAGATTTCATTCAGGCTTGCAGTGGCTGTTTCAAGCTCTTCACGTACCTTCGAGAGTTCACTTACATTTTCTTCGATAGATGTTATCAGGCTGTCAATTTTTGGGCGATTGTTTGTAGTGAGTGTATCCAACTGGCTGATCACACGGCTTCCAGATTCTATGGCTAAATCAATCTCATCCTGTTTTTCCTGCAACAGAGTTGCCACACTTTCTGACGATTCCAGTAAATTGGTAAGCGTTTCGTTTAGTTTCGCACTGGTCTCGTCATCAACCGTTTTATTTAACTGGCGCAGAAATTGGTTTAATTCGTTGATGGAATTCGAGACATCACCCCCCAACTGTTCACCTTGAGAACCCAGGGTTTCCATGATCGTCTGGGCATACTCACCGGGAATTTCATCGCCACTTTCAAGATATTGGGAGCCGGTACCGAGCTCAATAACGATTGATTTCCCTTCTACAATTCCCAACGATGTGAGTATAGCTGTAGAACCCTGGGGAATATTTACGTCGGTATCGATACTCATGCCTACGTGTACATTATTTTCCGGAGTTAAATTTACAGCACTGACAGATCCAACCCGCACACCTTTTATATAAACAAGACTTCCCGAACTGATTCCATCCGCTTTTTCAAACGTAGTGGTTAGCTTCAGGGAGGTGCCAAAAATGGGAATATCTCTCATGAACCGAAACCCGATAATGGCCACAACTACAGCCAGGAAAACGGTAATTCCCACTTTTACTTCATTACTCATTTTCATATTTAATGTCCTTTAATTTGATATTCACTGGCTGTTATAAAATCAACCAAATCCTGTTGATCACTTTTTTTCATCTCATCGATTGTTCCGTGCCAACTTAGCTTTTGTTGATCCAGAAAAGCAACTTTGTCCGCAACTTCCAGAACGCTGTGCATGTCGTGCGAAATTACAATGGAGGTGATATCGAACTCTTCAGCCATTTCAATAATCAATCCATTAATTTCGTTTGAAGTTTGGGGATCAAGGCCGGATGTCGGCTCATCATACATAATATACCGGGGTTCCAGGATAATGGCTCTTGCCAATCCCACGCGTTTTCTCATCCCTCCGGAAAGTTCGGAAGTTTCTTTACTGGCTGCACCTTCAAGATTCACATATTTAAGGGCCCGCATCACATTTTCCTCAATTTCCTCTTCCGCTTGATCGGTGAAATAACGAAGCGGGAAGGCTACATTTTCAAATGTATTGATGGAATCAAACAGAGCTGAACCCTGGAAAAGTACACCGAATTGTTGCCTCAATAAACGCTTATCAACATAATCGAGTTCAAAGATATTTTTTCCGTCGATGATAACCTCACCTTCATCAGGCGTTAAAAGTGCGTTGATATGTTTTAAAAGTACGGATTTCCCACAACCTGAGCGTCCAATAATAGCTATCGTCTCACCATCCTCAATGGAAAAGGATACGTTTTCCCAGACAAGCAGGTCTCCGAAACTTTTCTTCAGGTTTTTAATTTCGATCATAGTAATAAAGCTGCTAAGAGAAAGTCTGCCAAAAGAATATAAATACATCCCAATACGGTAGCCTGGGTAGTGCTATTTCCCACTCCCTCGGCTCCTCCGGTTGCAAAATATCCTTTATAGCATGCAATGGAGGTGATAATAAAACCAAAAACAAACGACTTCACGATACCGAACGCCACATCCCAGGGATAAAAATACATTCGGGCTCCTTCAAGAAAATCGGCCACCGGAACCTGCCCGGAAAAATATCCTGCAAGAAGTCCTCCTCCCAATCCGCAGACGCCTGCTACAATATATATGACTGGAAACATCAGGATGCCGGCCAATACGCGTGGCACAACCAAAAAAGACACGGAATTAAAACCCATCGATTCAAGCGCGTCGATCTGTTCACTAACCCGCATGGTACCCAGCTCGGTTGCAACTCTTGCTCCTACTTTACCGGCAAGCACAAGTCCTGAAATTACAGCGGCCAGCTCTATCAAAATAGATTGCGAAACGATAGCTCCAATCGTGGATAAGGGAATAAATGCCGACTCAAGCTGGTAGGCGGATTGAAGTGTCATTACAGATCCGGTAAAAACGCCAACCAAGATAATAATTGGAATAGAGTCGTAACCGACCTTCACCAATTCCTGGAAGAGATTCTTCCGGTAGGTACCAAATTCTGTTGACGACCGAAGCGCCTGATAAAGCAGTGAACTGTACTGGCCTAACTCTTTAAATACGCGCATGCAGTATCATCTTTTTCAAAAATATTTCGCGTAACTGTTCTGTCATTCTGAAAATTTTATCCGATTATATTACAAAAGTTTTATCCAAAATGTGGCTACATTCAAAGGTACTTATTCGTGAACACCTGAAACTACAAAAGGTTTATACAAAGTGAAGGAATTTTAGAACGTCTATAGGCTCAACAATAATTAAGCTTGATAAGTGCCAAGCAGTTCGTCTTGATAACTCTTATTTTTCCCACGACTCTTTATTAACTTACATCTTTAATTTTATACCCCTATTTAATGTTTCGATATTTTACAGCAGGCGAATCCCATGGACCGGGACTTACAGGAATTGTTGAAGGCGTTCCCGCCGGCCTTGAATTAACTGAAGATTACATTGAGCAGCATCTTATTCGTCGCCAGAAAGGCTATGGCCGCGGCGGACGAATGGCCTTTGAAAAAGATCATGCAAATATTCAATCCGGTGTACGCTTTTCAAAAACCACCGGAGCCCCTATTGCTTTTTTGATGACCAACCGGGCCTATGAAAAAGATGACAGCAATTGGCCCATAGTAATGGCAAAAGACGGCGAGCGCGGTGACATTGAACGCATTACCCTTCCCCGCCCCGGACATGCCGATCTTGTAGGCGTCCAGAAGTATAAGTTTGATGATATCCGTCCGGTCATAGAGCGGTCAAGTGCAAGAGAAACAGCCATGCGTGTAGCTTGCTGTTCTGTTGCAAGAAAATTCCTGAAAGAACTTGGCATTGAGATTGGCGGCCATGTCATTCATTTGGGATCTATCGGATATGAAAACTGGAATGCTGTTCGGACTATTGCTGATCCTCTGGCCGATCAAGGTGCGGAATCCATTTATAAAGAAGCGGATGAATCAGACGTTCGCTGTCTTGATCCCGAACTCAGCGACCAGATGAGAGAAGAAATAAAAGTAAAACGAAAAGAAGGAACATCCCTTGGCGGTATTTATGAAATTATTGTCACAGGCCTTCCTGCCGGCCTCGGCAGCTACGTTCATTGGGATCGAAAACTGGACGGACTTTTAGCACAGGCTATCATGAGCACACAAGCGATGAAAGGAGTTGAAATCGGGCTTGGCTTCGATGCCGGAAAAACTCACGGACACAATGTGCATGATGAAATCATTCATGAAAACGGCTCCTTCAAGCGAAGAACCAACCGTCTCGGTGGAATTGAAGGCGGAATGACAACCGGCATGCCGATTATTTTAAGGGGTGTTATGAAGCCGATTCCAACCATGATCAAACCGCTGAAAACAGCAGACCTGGATACCAAAGAAGAGCAAGATACACGGTACGAAAGATCTGATGTTTGCGCACTGCCCAGGGCGGTTGTTGTTGCAGAAAGCGTTATTGCGCCCGTCCTTGCCAATGCTATCCTGGAAAAATTCGGTGGCGATTCAATGGAAGAAATTCTTGAACGTTATCATCATGAAGAATAACAACCAGAAAATCCGCGAACTGGCTGAATCACTTAAAAAAAATCCTGACGATTCATTCACAAAATTTGCCCTTGCACTGGAACTGTTAAAAAAAGATGACGTAACAAAAGCGAAAGTGCTCTTTGAATCCGTTTTAGAACAAGATCCGGATTATCTGGGCGTTTATTATCATCTCGGCAAACTGTATGAGCGGCAGAGCCGGTTCGAAGAAGCCAAAAAGTTATTCACTGATGGTTATAAAGTTGCTAAAGAACAACAAAATGAACGAACGGCTCTTGAATTAAAAGATGCTCTTGAATCTCTAAATTTTGAATCAAATGATGATTCCACTTTATAAAAAATTCGTACTTATCTCACTGATTGCGCTGGTTTTCTCTTTTGGATTGGTTTTCTCAGGTTATGCTCAACAAACCAATCAGAAACACATTGTAAAACAGGGAGAAACGCTGTTTAGCATCTCCCGAACTTACGGCGTAACGGTTGGCGAATTGAAAGAGTGGAATAATCTTGAATCGAACTCCCTTCGTCTCGGCCAGGTGCTGGTAATTGTTCCGCAATCTAATGACGAAAGCATTTTACATGAAGTAAAACCGGGAGATTCTCTTTTTGGAATTTCAAGACAATACAATGTAACGATCGCTGAGATACAGGAGTGGAATAACTTTGAAGGCACCAGCCTCGAAGCCGGAACCGAATTGGTTATCTACCCGCAAAGTGCTGAAGCAGAACAGCCATCAATTGATGATCTTGAACAGATGGATCAGGCAGAGCGAACATCCATTGTTGAACGCTATTCGGAATCGGCAGCCGAGAGTGAAAATTATACTGTTAAAAGCGGTGACACCCTTTACGGAATTGCCCGCCAGCACGATATGACCGTTAACGAACTTCGGCAGATCAACAATCTTCAGGATGATATGCTTCGGGTGGGTCAACGAATCACCGTTCGAAAAATCCAGACGGCACCTTCAATTGCTGAAGGAGCTGAAGATTCAACCCCCCAGGGGAAATTTTCTACATACAGAGTTCAGCGTAACGAGAATAGTTCCAGAGTACTGGACAAGTTCAATATGACCCGAAGTGAATTTGAAGCTTTAAATCCCGGCATGAATGCTGATAATATTTCGTCCGGCCAGCAAATCACCGTACTTCTTCCACCTACAAGAAACTTCAACAACCCTTATCGCCCGGATGCCAACCTTGAAAATCTGGGAACGGTACCGGTTATGAGTTATGGAGAGAATGACAGGGCGAACCCCACAACCAGCGGAGAACTGTATAACCCTCAACAACTTACTGCTGCCCATTCCAACATGGCTCTCGGCAATATTATTTTTATAGAAAACCCATCCAACGGCCGCGGAGTTTTCGTACGTGTAAATGACAGACATTCGGGTGACGGCCTGAAACTGTCGCAAAAGGCTTTTCAAATGCTAGGTTTTTCAAGCATCGAACAGCCCGAAGTTACCATTTATCTCGATAATTAAGCATTGCGCCAAACTTCAACATCATACCTGGAACAGACCCGGGGGATTTTATACAGCTATTTGATTTCGGTACCGTTACTGATAGCGTATGAAATTCTTATTCTGGTTTCGCAGCCTCCCGAACAGGCTGTACGAATTTCCATTGATGTCTGGTTTAAATCCATTTTTCAATCACTGGGAGTAAATGCCATCTCAGCTACTCTCATTGTAGCTGCCGTGATAGGGGCCATTATTCTCTACATAAAACGGGCAGATCTTTCTCATCTAAAAAAGAAATACTTCTTGTCGATGATCCTTGAATCGGCAGTTTATGCAGTATTGGTAACCATTGTGATTATTGGTCTGCTGGAAACAATTCTGACAATGAAAGTATACAATACAGTAGAGGCGCTGAATAAAGTTCAACTTTTCGCCTTGTCGTTAGGAGCCGGGCTTTACGAAGAATTATTTTTCAGAGTTATCCTGGTTGGAGGTTTATCATATGTCTTGATGAATTTTTTTTCGAAGAGAGGAGTAGCTTATGCAATCGCGGCACTCATTGCGGCCCTTATATTTAGCGGCGTTCATTATGTAGGCCAATTTGGAGATTCCTTTACAGTGGGATCTTTTTTGTTCAGGTTTTTATTTGGCTTAGCTCTAAATGTTATTTATGTTACACGTGGTTTTGGGATTGCGGCGTGGACACATGCACTTTACGACATTTTTGTAATTTCACAAATGTAAGGAAACTTAATAGCTCACTTAATCAAAAGGGATGTAAATAATATCTACAAATACGATCAATTCTATCAATTAGATTAATCGTTTGCTTAGTTGTAATTTCTGACCAAGGTATCTGAAATAAATTTTCTTCAGATACGTAAATGATTCACTATTTAAAATCTGTTCTGACAAGTAAAGAAAAGGGATGGCAGAACTCACAAAAAAAGAAGTAAAAAAACAGAAAGATTTTAACGAAGAGATCATTCCTCACCTGGATGCATTATATAACTTTGGGTTGAGATTGACCTCAGATCCGAACGATGCGGAAGACCTCGTTCAAGACACCATTGTGAAAGCTTATCGTTTCTTCAGTAGTTACGAAAAAGGCACCAATGCCAAGGCATGGTTGTTTAGAATTCTGAAGAATTCTTACATCAACAATTACAGAAAGAAATCCAAAAAGCCACAAGAAGTGGACTATGATGAAGTGGCTACTTTCTACGAAACAATCCGTGCTGAAAGGACAGAAACATCTGATCTCGAAGATAAAATGTTCCGGGAGTTAATTGACGATGAGCTCTCTCAGGCACTTGATAATATTCCGGAAGATTTCCGAACGGTTGTACTGCTCTGTGATGTAGAAGACTTCACTTACGAAGAAATTGCAAACATGCTGGATGTGCCCATCGGAACTATTCGGTCTCGGCTACACCGGGGAAGAAATCTGCTGAAAGCTGAATTGATGGATTATGCCACAAAGCGAGGTTATGCAGACTAAATCGGAAGGGTAATACGAATTACGGTACCTTTGTTTACCTCTGATGTGTATACAAAAACCCTTCCCTTGTGGTACTCTTCAATGATTCGTTTGGTGAGGCTTAAACCTAATCCCCAACCTCTTTTCTTGGTGCTGTAGCCCGGTTTGAAAATCTCTTTTTGGTATTTTCTGTCAATACCTGAACCCGAATCTTCCACGTCGATAATCATTTGTCCGCCGTCTTTCTTTACGGAAATGGAAACGTAAGCCCCGGCCACTGTCTCTTTGATGGCATCCATCGCATTTTTGATCAGGTTCTCAATCGCCCACTGAAATAGTTCGGGATTAATATGGGCTTTAACATCTGTTCGTATGGATTTCCGAACTTCAATGGCTTTTCCAAGTTGAGGGAGGCGACGTTTCATATAAGATATCACATCATCAATAATAGGCTCCGGATGCAGCAGTTTTAGTTCCGGTTGTGAACCAATTTTATTAAACCGCTCCGCAATTCCTTTCAACCGCGAAACATCATCTTCAATCTCATAGGCAATGGAGAGTGTTTCTTCGTCTTCGTGATTTTTATCTTTCAGGAGTTGAAGCCAGCCATAAATACTGGAAAGCGGCGTTCCCAGCTGATGAGCAGCTTCTTTGGTCATACCAACCCAAAGGTTCGACTGTTCTGAACGCGTAATACTTTTATACGTTATATAACCGATGCCCAAAAGGAGAGCTAAAATTCCAAACTGTACGTACGGAAAAAATCGTAAGTACCGAATCATTGGGCTCTCTCCATAATAAATGTATTGGTTTTGCATCTGATTCTCTTCTCCGAATGTAATGGTAATCGGGTCCTGGAATTCAGCAAACCGTTCGGCCAGGGCTTGTATGTCGGCATTCTCATCTTCAATAAACCGATACCAAACAACAAATCCGGATTCATCCATCACAATAACCGGAATATTAAAGAGATCAGGTTGGCGAATTAACTCTTGTGTAACAAAGTCTTCCGTAGTTCTGGCTGACTCTGCCGACCGAATCATTCTTGCCAAACTGTCCGGTACATTTGGATACATGCTGAGCATATCTGCCACCCGGTTCAACGTTGTACTAACCTCGAGATGTACCGGGTCGTAGTTGAATTCAAAAGCTTTTGCCCATAGCTCTATACTCTTTCTCTCCTGATCCATGATTCTGTTGATCAGAATTTGGTTGTAAATAAAGGAAGCACCTGCCAGAAGAACCAGAAGGGAGACGAGAATAATCTTAATCCGGCTGGATTGAAATAGTGTGTTCATGTACAAGCCTATTTAAACGGCAGGAAACCTGATTAATTCGCCAAACCTACATGAAAAGTGCAACGGCACACTTTGATATTTTTTGCGCTACTTCTACCCGTTAAGCTGTTGCCTTATGTTTTTCGTAGACGGGAGGTGCTTTTTTCTCAACGGTTTCGCGCGTAATAATACACCGTTTTACATTCTTCATCGATGGAATCACAAACATAATTTCCAGCATGGCTTCCTCAAGGATTGAGCGCAAGCCTCTGGCACCGGTTTTTCGTTCCCTTGCCTTTTCGACAATTGCCTGAAGTGCATCATCTTCAAACTCAAGCTCAACATCTTCCATGGCAAACAGTTTTTTGTACTGTTTTGTAATTGCATTTTTTGGCTTAAGCAGAATTTCAATCATTGCATCATCAGAAAGCTCTTCGAGTCCACAAATGATTGGCAAACGACCGATCAGTTCCGGAATCAACCCAAATTTTTGAAGATCTTCGGGTTCTACATTGGTAAAAATTCTGGGATCGTCTTTGTCAAACTTCACCTGATCCTGTGAATGGAAACCCATAGCACTTGTAGAAAGTCTGCGGGCGATTACTTCTTCAAGCCCGCTGAAAGCGCCACCGCAAATAAAAAGAATATCCGAAGTATCAAGCTGGATAAAACTCTGTTCAGGATGCTTTCTTCCACCTTTTGGAGGAATATTGGCTGTTGTGCCTTCCAGGATTTTTAACAAAGCCTGTTGTACACCCTCGCCGGAAACATCCCGCGTAATAGATGGATTATCACTTTTACGCGCTACTTTATCAATTTCATCAATATAGACAATTCCTTTGCGAGCCCGCTCAACATCATAATCGGCGGCTTGCAATAAATTGCTGAGCATACTCTCTACATCCTCACCCACATAACCGGCCTCAGTAAGTACAGTGGCATCTGCAATGGTAATAGGTACATCAATGATGTTTGCTAGTGTACGCGCAAGAAGAGTTTTTCCACTTCCGGTTGGCCCCAAAAGGATAATATTACTCTTCTCAATTTTAGTATCGTCGATCTGAATATCCGAGCTGCTGGAAATTCTTTTGTAATGGTTATAAACAGCTACTGAAAGTGATTTTTTTGCCCCGTCCTGACCAATAACATATTCATCGAGTTTGTTCTTTATCTCAACCGGTTTCAGGATCGGTTTGTACTGTTTTTCCCGCCGACGTGCGAGTGAAGACAAATCACTTTGAATAATGCTGGATGCATCTTCCACACAGTGGTTACAGATGTATACGTCTGGTCCGGCAACCATTGAGTTTACGTCATGGCTGGATCGCCCGCAAAAAGAGCAATAGACCGAATCGTTATCTTTCTTTTTACTCATAGTTCTGTTTTTGTTGCTTTAAAGTATGCAATCTCAGCAATTTTTCAGAAAATATTTCGGATTAGCTATGGTAATTCCTTCTGTGGAAAAACCAGAAAAATGTAAATAATTACTTCTCTTTACTGTCGTCACGTTTCATTACGTGGTCAATCAGGCCATACTCCTGAGCCTCTTCAGAAGTCATCCATTTGTTACGGTCTGAATCCTCAATAATTCTTTCGATATCCTGGCCAGAATGGTCTGCCAAAATTCTGCTTAATTCTCTTTTGAGGCGGATAATCTCCTGGGCTTCAATTTCGATATCACTGGCTTGTCCCTGAACACCGCCTAATGGCTGGTGAATCATTACACGCGAGTGAGGAAGTGCGTGGCGCTTGCCTTTCTCACCGGCAGTAAGAAGAACAGCGCCCATAGAAGCGGCCATACCCACACATGTTGTAGCTACATCGCTCTTTACATATTGCATGGTATCGTAAATAGCCATTCCTGCAGAAACTACCCCGCCGGGACTATTAATATAGAGATTGATGTCTTTCTCAGAATCCTGTGAATCCAGAAAAAGTAACTGAGCTACAATTGAACTTGCAACGGTATCATTAATGGGAGTACCCAAAATGATAATACGATCTTTAAGAAGTCTTGAATAGATATCATAAGCACGTTCTCCCCTGTTCGTGGTCTCAACCACCATGGGCACAAGGTTATTTTGAAACTGGCTAACGCTGCTCATTTCGGGCAATTCAAAAAGGGGTTGTTTGAAGTTCATAGCTTAACTACGGTTGTGGTATTTGTTGATTCTCATTTTTTTCCTCTCTTTTCTTACGAAAATCTTCTTTAGAGAGTTCATTGATAGTAACCTCTTCACTCAATTTATCAAAAACTTTATTTTCGCGAATGCTGTTTCGCAGGTTTTCAAGTTGCGATGGATTCTGAGCGTAATAGCTTTTCAACTGATCGGTTGTAGCTCCGTACTTGGCGGCTTCAATCCCGATAAACTCATCAATATCTTCCGGTTTGATTTCAATATCCTCAAACTTCTCCTGAAGCTTCTCGTTAATGAACGCCCACTTGGCCTGTTGTTTTGCCTGGTCGCTCATGTTTTCCTTGTACTGCTCAACATCAAAATTAGGAGGTAAATTCCCGCCGGATTGCTGCTTTGCGTACTCAACAAAATTATTTTTGACTTGCTCCAGCATAACATCCGGAACCTCAAAATCGTGAGCATCGGTCAGCTCTTCAACGGCATCCTGCTGGAACATATCACCGGATGACTGATCGTAATATTCCTGCATTTTACTTTTGATGAAGCTCTTGAATTCATCTACATTCTTAGCCTGGCCGTTGGATTGCTCCTGGGCAAATTCATCAGTCAGTTCTGCTTCATGGTTGATTTCAACTTTCTTCACATGAAGTTCAAACCGGTCAACCTCTTCTTCTTCGCCCAACTCCATTTTTACAACGTCGCCCACTTTATGGCCAACAAGATGCTTTCTAAAATCTTCAGCGGCATCCTGACGAAGATCCAGCTTTTGATTTTCATCTTTCTCCCCTTCAATGGCATTTCCTTCATTATCCAGTGAAACTGCATCTACGGTAACCCGGCTCTCTTCGGTGATCTCGCCGTCAACTTCTTCCCAGTTTCCCTGGCGCTGTAGTGTACGTTCAATCTCCTCTTCCACTTCTTCGTCGGTTACATCATGCACCATTTTATCTACAGTGATGCTTTTGAGGTCTTTCAACTCAAATTCCGGCTTGGCACCTACTTTAAAAACCACTTCGAGTTTGTCATCTTCCCACGTAAGATCCAGCATTTGTGTCTCACCGACGGGTTCGTGTTCGGGAACAATCTGTTTTTCGTAGACTTCTTCAACATAGCTGTTGATCTCTTCCATCTCAATTTCTTTGCCAAATCGTTTTTTGATAAGCCCTATCGGCACTCGTCCCGGGCGGAAACCCGGCATTTGAATCTGAGATTTATACTTCTTGTAAGCTTCTTCAAACTTAGGAGACAAATCCTCCCGATTGGCTTTAATCGTGATCTCCTTGTCTACAGAGGTTATTTCCTCAACGGATAGTTCCACTTGTTTTACCTGATTATTTTAGAAAATTTAAATTGTTATGGTACGAGAGGGGGGACTCGAACCCCCACACTGTTTAGGTACCAGATCCTAAATCTGGCGCGTCTACCAATTCCGCCACTCTCGCGAAATTCCAATAAATTTTTATCGGAGCCTGATAAAATACGGTTTTTCACCTCTGGTTTCAACTACTTGCTGATATCAAAAATTTACTCTTTTAAATTGAATTTTTGATTTAGAAATCGTTTCAATTCTTTAAGAAATTTCACTCAAGAATTGTTCGATATTTTGTAGTTTTCGATCTAATAATCAAACTATAAATCTCACCATGTTTAGAAACCTTCGACTTGTATACGTTACAACAAAAAATCGTGAAGAAGCGGTTCAAATTGGCACCAAAATCGTTGAAGAAAGATTGGCCGCTTGCGCGAATATTCTTGATGGGATGAATTCGATCTACCGTTGGAATGACGGGATTGAAACTGCAGAAGAGGCGGTACTTGTTTTAAAGACAACTTACAGCAATGTAGCAAAACTGACGAAACGGGTGAAAGAACTGCACTCCTACGAAGTTCCCTGTGTTGTCAGTTTAAATATTGCAGAGCAAGAGGGAAACCCGGAATACCTGAACTGGATTCGTGACTCTGTTCGTAAACCTCTGCCGCAAGACGAAGATTTAAGAACCGATTAATTCATGCCTCTGATCATCCAGAAAGAACCATTCATCGTACAAGCTGCTATCAACCGGCCCGAGGCGATGAATGCAATTAATTTTGAGGTGATGAACGCCCTTGAATCTCTTCTGGATGAACTGGAACAGGATCATGAACTAAGGCTTTTTATTTTGACCGGAGCCGGTAGCAGCTTTATCTCCGGCGGCGATCTTCGCGAATTTCATCAAATAAAAGATGCTGATGGCGCAAAAGAGATGACACGACGAATGATGTCTGTTCTGTCGCGCATTGAGCAATTACCCTGCTGGACTCTTGCAGCCGTAAATGGTCCTGCGTATGGCGGCGGATGGGAAACTCTTTTAGCTTTTGATTTCAGAATTGCCATTTCTACGGCTACCTTTGGCTTTACACAAGGAAAATTTTACCTCCCTCCCGGATGGGGTGGCATCACCAAACTGACGGAAACAGTAGGCAGAGACCAAGCAATGTATTGGTTGGCATCGCACAAGATGATCGATGCAGAAACAGCTTGGAAATCAGGACTTATTCAGGATGTATTTGGAGAGAATGAGTACGATCAAAAGCTCACAAATCTAAAGAAAGCCCTGGTTAAAAATGATCGAAAATTTATCCAGTATATAAAGAGAAAGGATTTGTTGAAATCAGAGGATGAAATTGAACCCTTCAGCACCTTCTGGGAGAGCGAAGAGCATTTGAAACGGGTGGATGACTTTCTAAAAAGGAAAAAGTGAAAGAACTAAAATCCTGACATTCTTATCGTCACTTCGTTTGCTTTCTCTGTCCCCGAATCGCCTCTATCCTTTTCAACACTGGTGGATGCGAGTAATTCAGAAACACATAAAACGGATGAGGCGTCAAGTTGCTCAGGTTATCTTTTGAAAGTTTTTTGAGCACATTTACCATCTCTTCCGGTTGCTGAATAGTCGTTACCGCATAATGATCTGCCTCAAATTCATGAGTTCGACTCAATTTCTGCATCCCGATCCCTAAAATAGTTTCGATGGGCGAATAAAGCATCCCGAAAAAGAGCAGCCCGGCATACACACTCATTTCTTCCATATAGAATGCATTAAAAAGCGCTGGAACTTTCAGAAAAATGGATAACAACGCAAACATAACTCCGGTATGCAGAATGCTGATCGCCATATTTTTTACAATATGTTTCTTTTTATAATGGCCGATTTCGTGAGCCAACACAGCGACAAGTTCCTCTTTTGTATGATTTTCAATCAGCGTATCGAACAGGGCAATTCGTTTATTTTTCCCAAAACCTGTAAAAAAAGCATTGGATTTTGAGGATCGTTTGGAGCCGTCCATCACATAAATTTCCTGAAGTGGGAAATCTACTTTCTCAGCATAATTTTCGATGGCCTTACGCAACTCTTCATCTCCTAAAGGCTCGAATTTGTTAAATAGCGGCATAATCCAGGTAGGCGCTACATACTGCATAATCAGGGAAAAAGCTGTTACCGCTAACCAGGCATAGACCCACGCCCAGCTTCCTCCATATTCAAAAAATGCAATGATTCCCGCAAGGAGCGGCAATCCAATCACAGCACCAAGCAACAATCCTTTCAAACGGTCAATCGCAAATGTTTTGGGAGTTGTTTTGTTGAAACCGAATCGCTCTTCAATTACAAAGGTAGAATAAATGTTAAATGGAAGATCAATAATGGTTTTGCCAATGATTAAAGCTCCAATAAATATCAAACCGGTACCAATCACACCAAGGTCAAAGCTCCTCGCCCATTGATCAAGCCAGTTGAATCCTCCTGCAAACCAGAAGACGAGTAACAATATCAAATCGAATGTACCGGTCAGAAATCCAAAACGCGTATTTACCCGGGTGTACTCCTGCGATTTTGCGTATGTCTCCTCATCATACACTCCTTCAAATTCATCGGGAAGTTCGGTTGACAGAGCTTTGAGGTTGAGACGATTGGATACAATTTCAAGTACAAAATCAACCAGAATTGCTGCAAGTATGATAATGGTAAATATATTCATGGAGAGTACTATTTATGGAATTTCAATTCTGACAATTCAAAGCCGTAAAGGGGGACAAAGGTACAAAATTATTTCTACAAAAATGCACCATTTAAGACCCTGAAGGCCTTTTTTAGTCCATTCCTCCGTGGAAGCGATTTCCGAAAAAAAGATGTTTTTGAGATCGATTTTAAGGTAAAATTGTCTTTATTCTTTTATTTTACAGGTAGAGAAATAAAGAGAGTTACCTATAACAATTAAAAGAGAAAAACATGACAACATTAGCCCCCTCAATCAACGCTGAGGCGCCTACCAAAAACAAACAACTTCTTAAATGGGTACAAGAAATTGCTGATTTGACCAAACCAAATGAAGTGGTTTGGTGTGACGGCTCGCAAGAAGAGTACGACAACCTTTGCCAGGAAATGGTGGATGCAGGAACATTCATCCGCTTAAATCCTGAAAAACGCCCGAACAGTTATGTGGCTTTTTCGGATCCATCTGACGTAGCACGGGTTGAAGACAGAACATTCATCAACAGCTTACGAAAGAGCGATGCCGGCCCAACCAATAATTGGGAAGATCCTAAAACAATGAAAAAAGTTCTGAATGAACTTTTTGACGGTTCCATGAAAGGACGAACCATGTATGTAATTCCTTTCAGCATGGGGCCGCTTGGATCACCCATTGCCGAAATAGGTATTGAAATAACCGATTCACCTTATGTTGTGACCAACATGAGAATTATGACACGGATGGGACAAGCCGTTCTTGATGTTCTTGGCGATGATGATTTTGTGAGATGCCTGCACTCTGTTGGCGCACCGCTGAGACCCAGTCAGGAAGACGTACCATGGCCTTGCAATCGCGATACCAAATATATCTGCCATTTCCCTGAAGAAAAACTGATTATGTCTTATGGATCAGGCTATGGCGGAAACGCACTTCTTGGTAAAAAATGCTTTGCCCTGCGAATCGCATCAACCATGGCCCGTGATGAAGGATGGCTGGCTGAACACATGCTGATTCTCGGTGTAGAATCTCCCGAAAAAGAGAAAACATACGTGGCTGCTGCCTTTCCCAGTGCCTGTGGGAAAACCAACTTTGCAATGATGATTCCTCCCAAAGGTATTGACGGATGGAAAGTAACCACTATCGGCGATGACATTGCATGGATCAAAAAAGATGAAGAAGGTCAACTGAACGCCATCAACCCTGAAGCCGGATACTTTGGCGTGGCTCCCGGCACCAATTATGATACCAACCCAAACGCGATGGAAAGCAGTTCTAAAGACACCATTTTCACCAACGTAGGCCTGACGCCCGACGGTGATGTATGGTGGGAAGGAATCGGTCACGAATGCCCGGAAGGAACCATCAACTGGCAACGAGAATTACACGATCCAAAATCCGGCAAAACCGTTGCTCATCCAAACGCACGATTTACAGCTCCTGCAGCCAACTGTCCTTCTATTGATGATAATTGGGAAGATCCTGCCGGTGTGCCCATCAGTGCATTCATCTTTGGCGGCCGCCGAAGTACAACCGTTCCCCTGGTTTATCAAACCTTTAACTGGAATTTTGGTGTGTACGCTGCTGCCACGATGGGTTCTGAAATGACAGCCGCCGCCTTTGGAAATATCGGCGCTGTTCGCCGCGATCCATTTGCCATGCTTCCGTTCGCCGGATATCACATGGCCGATTATTTCAATCACTGGTTACAGATGGGCCGAACACTACCGAATGCTCCGCGAATTTTTGCCGTAAACTGGTTCCGAAAAGACGAAAACGGCAAGTTCATATGGCCGGGATTCGGACAAAACATGCGCGTGCTGAAGTGGATTGTTGAACGTGTTCACGGAAGATCTTTCGCTGTTGAAAGTCCGCTTGGATGGATGCCTCGCCATGAAGATATCGACTGGGCAGGAATGGAAGACTTTAGTGAAGAAGAATTCCAAAAACTGATGACCGTTGATCGCGAAGCCTGGAAAAAAGAAGTTTTAAGCCATGAGGAATTGTTTAGCAAGTTGTATGACAAACTACCGAAAGAGTTCTTGTTCATGCGCGAACTGTTGCTTTCAGCTCTCTGGCGATCTCCGGAACAATGGAAACTGGCCCCTGAACGGCCACATCATCCGGAAATATAAATTTTATCTGATCACGTAGCTTTGTCCCCTCGTCCCATTTATTTGGGGCGGGGGTTTTTTATAGGCTATTTAGTTTAACATTGAACTATTTTCTTTTCTTTCCGGTTTTTATTTCATATCAAAAAAAGAAATGGTAACTGATCATGGATGAAATGCCTGAAAGAATAAACGGATTACATCATATAACAGCGGTGTCTGGCCCGCCTCACCTGAATTATGATTTCTATACCCGCGTGCTGGGACTTCGTTTCACAAAGAAGACTATCAACTTTGATGATCCCTACACCTATCATCTCTACTACGGTAATTATGAAGCCACGCCCGGCAGTTCAATTACTTTTTTTCCGTGGCAGGGAGTTCCGCAGGGAATACCGAACACCGGTGAAGCGACTGTTGTTTCATACGCCACGCCGAAAAATTCGCTTGATTTCTGGCGAGAACATTTTGCAAAGAATGATGTTGAAATTTTGCCTCATGAAAACCGGTTTGGCGATAAACAAATCCGCGTCAAAGATAGTGAAGGGATGATCATTGAAGTGGTTGAATCAACCGGAATCGATGAAATCAAACCCAAAGAAACGGATGGGATTCCGGCTGAATTGGCCATTCGGGGATTTTTCGGAACGACACTTTCACTGGCAGATACTGGCCGAACAGCAGAACTTCTCCGGGAATTCGGATGGAAGGAGACTAATAAAGAGTCGGATATTACTCGTTATGTTTCAGAGCCGGAGAATCATTTAGGCGCTGTCATCGACCTCAAAAAAGAACCGAATTTGCGGGGACGGTTTGGGCGCGGATCTGTTCATCATATTGCTTTCCGGGTTCCTGATGATGAAAGCCAGCTCGCTTGGAGGGACAAATTGATAGACCTTGGATTTAATCCCACCCCCGTACAAAACCGGCAGTATTTCCGCTCAGTCTATTTCCGGGAACCGGGCGGCGTCCTGTTTGAAATCGCTACGGACATCCCGGGATTTACCAAAGATGAAGATCTTGAAACTCTGGGAACGGAACTGAAATTACCACCGTGGTATGAAGACCACCGCCAGGATATTGAAAACCGGCTTCCACCACTTGAAGTTTAAATCTTAAAATATGGATTCATGTTCAGAGCAAACTCCAAAAAACCTTTCAACGGTCCGCATCAAAATTCTAATACCGTAACAGCAGGCGTCTCCCCTGGCGATGCGGATTTGGCGATGATACTCATTCACGGGCGGGGTACTTCTGCGGAAAGTATTATTACACTCGCAAATGAATTTGATACCGGAAATATTCATTATCGGGCGCCGCAGGCCAACCACCATACTTGGTATCCCTATTCTTTTTTGCAGCCAACCGAACGAAATGAACCCGGCTTATCCTCTGGACTTCAAGTAATTTTTGACATGATTTCAGATCTTGAAACAGAAGGCATTCCAAAAGAAAAAATTATTCTTTTGGGATTTTCACAAGGCGCTTGTCTCGCTACTGAGTTTGTGGCCAGACACCCTTCCAAATATGGCGGACTTGTAGCACTGAGTGGCGGACTGATTGGTGAAACGGTTCAGCCCGAAAACTATGAAGGCAATCTTGCCGGAATGCCCTATTTCGTTGGCTGTTCAGATGTTGATCCGCACATACCTGTTGAACGGGTTAATGAATCGGTGGAAGTCCTGAAAAGTCTTGGAGCGGAAGTAACAAAAAAAATCTATCCGGGAATGGGCCATACCGTAAATCGGGATGAGATTGATCACATCCAAAAAATAATTTCTAAGTTTTCCTGACGTTATTCGTGAGCTATAATCAGAGTTAGAGAAATGATTCAGAAAAAATTTTACGCTGGTTGACAACTTCTATTCTCAACCAACGTAAATAGCTAGTAAAATTTGTATACTTAGTCATGAGGTTTTTACCCAAAATAATATCTTTTCTTCTGGCGGTTGGCATTGTATTTAGCTCTGTTAACCGGATAGAGACTTTCACTGAAGTTGAGACGGTATATTCTCATTCTCAGGAGAATGAAGCTCCGGCTTACAGGGAAATATCGGTTCCAACTTTGTGGGCTGTTATCAACCTTGAGACCAGTGCTTCAAATCTGCTGTTCGCCCAATCTTCTTCAGATTCTGAGGAAGATCTGCAAGATCAAACAAAATCAGATTTAGCCCGGGAATCGGCGCTTGAAAGATACAGTTCTATCTATCTTGTACTTTCGCGAAGTGTTGTCGGCAGTTCTTCAGTAAGGGAATTGTTATATCCATTCTATTTCTACTTTTAAACTCTCCTTCTTTTTTAATACCCGGGGCTCCTGTCACGTCTGAGCCTCACCAAAATTTCCTATACACATATCCACTCTGATTCATATTTCTTGTCAAATGGACAGAGCATGTGGAGTGTGTTCACTCAAAAAATTTTATACGACAATGAAAGTAGATTTACCCTCTGTAATTATCAGTTTTTTTGCTTTGGCAACATTTTTTGTACCCATCACCTGGTATCATATTTCAGAAAAAGCCAAAGTGAAAAAATTAACTGAAATACTGAACCAGTTTGCGAACGAGAAAAATATCTCCCTGACTAATCACGAAATCTGGGGAGATTTTTATGCCTTTGGCATCGATGAAAAAAGCAAAAAACTTCTATACGTCAAAGCCAATAAAGACAATGAAGAGAAAATATTTGTTGACCTTTCCGAAATTGACAATTGTAAAGTTGTGAATGGCTCTAAAAACATTCGCGGTGCGAAAGGAAATGTGAGCTTCACAAATAATATTCGTCTTCAACTCCATTATAAAACATCAGGAAAAGCATCGGAATTTCTTGAAATTTATGATGGTGAAAACGGCAAGTCGCTTACATCAGAAATCTCAATCGCCAATAAATGGTCGAGAAAAATCAGTTCTTTGTTACACAAACGTTCTGAATCCAGGTATAAACTCCCGCTGATTTAAAATATCTCCCGGAGCCATCCATTTTCTTGTGGCTCCGGGCTTCTTAACAAAGTGATTCACTCCTAAACAATTGGTACATTCTACATCATTATTAATTCAAACCCGGATACCCTTTGTTTTAGATGGATATTATTTGGATCGGCCTTGCATTTTTATTTGGATTTGGAGTTTCGCGTATTCAACTTCCTCCACTGGTGGGTTACCTCATCGCGGGGTTGGTTCTCTCCATCGCCGGCTACGAACCGGGACCTATGCTCCACGAAATCTCTCATCTTGGAGTACTCTTCCTGTTGTTCACCGTTGGTTTACACATTCGCCTGAAGAATATTCTTCGGTTTGATATTCTTGGCGTTAGCCTCTCTCACCTTGTCTTTTCAACGCTGTTATTTACACCGGTTGCACTGGCATTTGGATTTGAGCTTCAGTCTGCCATCATTATTGCCATTACTCTCGGATTTTCGAGTACAGTTTTAACGGCAAAAAATCTTGAACGGCGAAATGAATTAGGTGCATTTTACGGCCGAACGGCCATTGGTATCCTTG
Source organism: Rhodohalobacter sp. 614A (assembly GCF_021462415.1). Taxonomy (NCBI): domain Bacteria; kingdom Pseudomonadati; phylum Balneolota; class Balneolia; order Balneolales; family Balneolaceae; genus Rhodohalobacter; species Rhodohalobacter sp. 614A. The sequence continues at coordinate 1,648,845 of NZ_JAKEDS010000001.1, read as the reverse complement.
TCGTCCAGGATCTGGTTGCAATCGCGTTAATTGCTTACACCGGCGGCGGCGTTCCCTCTTTGTGGGCGCTTTCTCTCTTTGCTCTCCCGATTCTTCGGCCGGTTCTTTTGCGGTTTCTCGAAGACATCCGGGATGATGAAATCTGGATGTTGCTGGGGCTTGGTCTCGCACTTGGCGGAGCTGCTCTTTTTGACCTGTTCCATCTCTCAGGCGAACTTGGAGCCCTTGCCGCAGGAATGCTGCTGGCGTCTGATGAACGAGCCGATAAAATCGGTAAAAAAATGTGGGGAGTGAAAGAAGCATTTCTTGTAGGCTTTTTCCTGGAAGTGGGCCTCACAGGCTTCCCGGATTCCCGGGGTTTCTATATGCTTGCCGTACTTCTTTTATTACTCCCGGTTAAATCCATTGTCTTTTACCTTCTTTTTACAAAGTTAAGACTCAGGGGCCGAACCAGTTTCCTGGCAAGCATATCTCTCACATCATACAGTGAATTCACTTTAATTGCCGGTGCTGTTGCTATTCAGAATGGATTTCTTCCTCCGGAGATTTTAGTCGTTCTTGGGCTTACAACAGCCATTTCTTATGCCATGAACTCTCCCATCAGCATCAAGGAAGAGAGACTCTGGACCAAGTGGCATGACTACTTGATAAAATTCGAACGAGCCGGCAGACACCCCGAACACGAAACGGTTTCCCTTGGTTCTGCCGAATTCCTGATTGTAGGAATGGGCAACGCCGGCCGCGCCGCTTATGATAAATTAAAAGCCGATGGAAAAGCAGTTGTAGGGATGGATATTGACCCCGCACGCATCGAGCGAAACCTTGCAGCAGGCAGACGTGTTGTATATGGTGATATTCAGGACAGAGATTTATGGATAAGTCTCGATCTGGAAAACATCAAATCCGTAATGATTGCAATGGGCAATGAAACAGTGAAAGAAAATGCGACAAAAACCCTTCGTGCAACCGGTTTCGATGGATTGATTTATGTGTTAACCATGCGCGAAGAGGAAGCACAAATTATGCAAGAAGCCGGTGCCAGCGCCGTCTCTATTCCTATCAAAGAGGCAGGTGAGCGGCTGGCTGAATTAAGTGCGGCAATTGATAACAAAGAAGCAGACAGTACTCCATGAAACCCACATTGATATATGCTTTTGATCCGCTTTGCGGGTGGTGTTTTGGTTTTCATCCGGTTATAAAACAACTAACCGATCGATTTTCTGATCAGTTAAACCTGAAAATTATACCGGGCGGCCTTGCTACAAAAGAAAATGTTAAAACTGTTGAGGAAGGATATCCCAACCTGCTGTCTCTACTCCCTCAGGCAGAAAAAACAACCGGCATTACGTATGGAAAAAATTTCAAGCTTCTGCTTGAAGAGGGTTCGTATCTCATGAACTCCGAGCCTTCCTGCCGTATTCAAAATGTAGTGAATGAACTTAATCCTGATATAGCTCTAGAATTTGCCGGGCGGCTTCAGGAAGCCATTTTTATACATGGGAAAAACCTGAATGAATGGGACACATTTGAAGAAATACTTTCAGAGTTTCCAGTTAATCTCAAAGATGCTAAAACGCTCTACCAGAGTGAAAACATGAAAGAGATAACCGAACAGAATTTTGAATGGTGTGCAAAGCACGGCGCCACAGCTTTTCCCACTCTGCTTCTTCAAATTGGTGATGAAATCGGAATTCTCTCCCGCGGATATCGGCCCTTTGACACTTTGGAATCTCACCTGCATCATCTGCTCAACAATATCCAGAAACTTCAGAACTGACGAACCCGGGCGCTGACAACCCTTTCTGTGGGTTAAACAGCTTTTAAATACCTTTCTTTTGATGTAGTATCCGGTATGCAAAATCAGAATACACGGATCTGCTTTATCATCAATCCGGCGGCCGATCGTCATCGGTCTGCAAAAAATGCCGAGTGGCTGAGACAGGAGGCTTCCAAGCTTTGGAAAAACCATGAAATTGTTATCGCTGATAAGCGCGATTCCCTTTCCGGTCTTGCAAGAAAAAAATCAAAAGAGTTTGATGTCATTGTAGCCTGTGGCGGAGATGGCACAATCAGTCAAATCGTCAATGGATTGGCGAAAACGAGTGGAACTCTGGGTGTACTCCCCATCGGTTCCGGCAATGATTTTGTGAAATCAATTGGGTTAAAAAAATCACTTACGGAATGCCTTAAAGTTCTTCATCAAAATCATACCACAAAAATTGACCTGATTCGATACGAGGGCGATATACAGGGTTGGTGTGTCAATACTATCGGGATTGGAATTGACGGATGGGCAAATTTCTATGCGCATCAAACGTCGTGGTTAAAAGGAAGAATCACCTATTACTATGGCGCTTTAAAAGCCATTCTGAAATTTCATGGATCAGAAATGCAGATAAAATCGCATAACGATGAAGAAAAAAATAATTTTTTAATGATAACTGCATGCAACGGAAAATGGGAAGGCGGGAGTTTTCTGGTTGCACCGGATGCAGACTTGCAGGATGGGGAACTTGATATTCTGACCGTTAAAAAAGTCCCACAACTGTTGTTGCTGGCCTACCTCCTCCGATTTCGATGGGGGCCTGCAAAATGGATGAAAGGTGTAGAAAAAAGCCGAACCACAAATCTTGAAATATCGAGCGCCGTTCCTTTGGCGGTTCACAGAGACGGTGAGCATTTGGGAACGGACATCCGCAAATTAAAACTCACCGTAGAAAAAAATTCATTAAATGTGATTGTTCCTGAAGATTATTGAATCTGATAGTACTCTTCGTAAACGTAATTCCACAATCCGGCAAGATTGGAACCCTTGTTATGTGGATTTTTGGAAGAAGATGATTTCATGGCATCAATACAAGCTCGTTCCCGTGCATGACGGATGGCTTTCATTTGGTGCTTCGTTGGATTTTCTATCATTTCCTCATACATCTCAATATCAGAATCAGACATAATAAATATTGTATATTATTGGTTGTGTGATCGTATTATAAAAATGGAAGAAGTGCTCGTTAAGTCAAGTTCTAACATCCACTTTTTTTAGCCATATCACTATTTATAACGAGTTTAATGAACAAAATGTTTCGTTATTTCCTCCTAATAAGCCTTTTATTTACAATACTTTTGACAGCTTGTGACCCAAGCACAGGCCCGGCAGATCTTGATTACACCCCTTGTGAAAATGGAAAGGCTGAATCTTATCCCTGTAATAATATCGGGCTTTATGCGCACGTTCCGGTCTCCGAACTTTCAGGTGATTATTTAAACGATATTTGGGGTTGGATTGACCCGATAACCGGCAGCGAGTACGCGATTATTGGCATGAATAGTGGCGTGGATATCGTAGATGTGACCGTTCCTTCCGAACCCGTTGTCGTTGGATTTATCCCGGATGCAAATGAAACGCCTGCAAAATCGCCCGATTTTCAAGCTCATGATGATGGCGAAGGCTTCAAGGAGAACTCTCCCTGGCGTGATATGAAAGTCCATAATAACACGCTTTACATTGTCAGCGAACAAAATAATTATGGACTGCAGGTCTTCGATCTGACTCAGCTCCGAATTGTGAGCAAAACGGGTATCACATTCTCCAATTATGTGCGCTATACCGATTTTGGAAATGCTCATAACATCAACATTAACAGCGATAGCAATTTTCTTTATGCCGTTGGAAGCACAACCGGTTCGCTGTGTGCAGAACGTGGCGGACTCCATATGATTGATATCTCCGAACCCCTTCAACCCGAATATGGCGGGTGTTATTTTGATGAAAATGCTGGCGGAATAACTGAATCTGGATACATTCACGACACTCAATGTGTGATATACACCGGACCGGATGAAGAGCACAATGGAAAGGAAATCTGTTTCAGTTCAGGCGAAAGTGCTTTCTTGATTTCGGATGTAAGCAATAAAGAAAACGTATCCACCATTTCAATTGGAAATTATCCGGGCCAGGCCTACATGCACCAGGGATGGTTGTCTGAAGACCAGCAAACTTTCTTTATGAATGATGAACTGGATGAAGCACGATTTCATCATAATACCCGTACTTATGTTTGGGATATACAGGATCTGGACAATCCTGAGATGATTGGATTTTACTAGCACGACACTCAATCGAGAGACCACAATCTGTATGTTGAGGATAATATGATGTACCAGGCGAATTACATGTCCGGACTTCGGATTCTGGATGTTAGCAATCCAAATCCTCAAAATATTTTTGAAATTGGATATTTTGATACAACCCCGGAAACTCCAGAGGAAGATTTATTAACCTTCGGCGGCCTTTGGTCTGTTTACCCCTGGCTTTCAGGAGATAAAATCATTGTGAGTGATATTGAACAGGGGCTTTTTATTCTAAGATTTGAACCATGACTCAAACTGCAAAAACACGCTTAAAACTCCACAAAGACGGCCCCGAATTTTCGAAACTCGCAGCTGGTTTCTGGCGGCTTAACGAGTGGAATATGTCTACACCTGATCTCATCGATTTCATTGAAACCTGCCTTGAACATGGCATTACTACCTTTGATCACGCTGATATTTACGGCAATTATCAAAATGAAGGAATTTTTGGAAAGGCTTTGAGAGAAAAACCAGAACTACGCTCCCAAATGGAACTGGTCTCAAAATGTGGAATTTGCCTGCCGGTGAAAAGTCGACCGGAGCATAAAATGCAGCATTACAATACAACTGCTGAACACATCCGCAAATCGGTAGAAAATTCCCTGAAAGAGTTGCATACAGAATATCTGGATCTGGTTCTTATTCACCGTCCCGATCCGCTCATGGATGCATCAGAAATGGCCGACATTTTCATGAAGCTCAGGGAGGAACAAAAAATCCGCCATGTGGGCGTATCCAATTTCACTCCGTCACAGTTTCAGATGTTTCAAAGTAAACTGGATATTCCACTGGTCACAAACCAGGTGGAATGCTCCGTTTTACACCTTGATCCTATTTATGACGGCACTTTCGATCAATGCCAGGAATATGGCATTTCGCCGATGCTTTGGTCCCCATTTGCAGGCGGAAAGCTTTTTAAAGGGGATGGAAAAAGAGTCAAACGCATCAAGAAAGTTGGAAAAAAACTTTGTCAGAAATATGAAATCGAACTCGACCAACTTGCGCTTGCCTGGTGCCTGAGACTTCCCTGCAATCCTCAACCGGTGTTGGGAACGGGTAAAAAAGAACGTATTATCAAGGCGGTTAATGCTTGGGATGTAGATCTGGATCGGCAGGACTGGTTTCATTTGCTTGAAGCATCGCAGGGAGAACCCGTACCTTAAATAATATCTCAGAAATTATAGATGTCTCATTACTTTTGACATGCTTTCCAATTTCCTTACTTTTGAACAATCAAACTTTTCTAAAAAAATAGTAACGCTTAAAATAATAATCGGGCAAAAAAAATTTAGCTTAATTTTCTTTTATGGATCTATTTAAAAAGCTGGAAAACCGTCCAGGACCGTTGGGTGAATTTACTTCAGACGGATACGGCTATTACACATTCCCCAAACTGGAAGGACCCTTGGGGCCCCAAATGCGGTTCAACGGTAAAGATGTCATCGTGTGGAGTATTAACGACTATCTTGGCATCGGCGCCAACCCAAAAATTCGCGAGGTAGACGCTCAGGCAGCAAAAAAACATTCACTCAGCGTACCAATGGGTGCACGGCTTATGACCGGAAACTCTGATCAGCATGAAGAACTTGAAAAAGAACTCGCTGACTTCGTTCATAAACCGGATGCACTTCTGCTCAATTACGGTTATCAGGGAATCATGAGTGTGATTCACTGCCTGGTAGACCGTAACGATTTTCTGATTTACGATGAACTAAGCCACGCTTGTATCGTTGACGGAAAGCAACTCGCCATGAGCGAAAAATCCGTTTACAAACACAACGATATCGACAGCCTGGAGAAACAGCTGAAAAGAGCTACCTCCAAAGCCAAAAAGAACTCTTCCATTTTGGTGGTTACAGAAGGCGTTTTTGGCATGACAGGCGATCTCGGGAAGCTCAAGGAGATCATCGCACTCAAAGAAAAATATGATTTCCGTCTTTTGGTTGATGACGCCCACGGACTCGGAACCCTTGGCGAAGACGGCTCGGGAACCGGAACACACCTCGGCTGCCAGGATGGAATTGATATCTACTTCGGAACGTTTGCCAAATCCGTTGCATTGATCGGCGCTTTTGTAGCTACCGAGCCACGGGTAAAAGAATTTTTGAAAGCAAACGCACGAAGCCAGATTTTTGCAAAATCTCTTCCACTTGCCATTGTTGAAACGGCCCGGGAACGAATCAAACTAATTCGACAAAATCCCCAGTGGAGAGAAAAATTGTGGGAAAATACACTGAAACTCAGAAACGGCCTCCGAAAAATCGGTTATAACGTTCTGCCGTCAGAAAGTCCGGTTACCCCGGTTTTGACGGAAGGAAGCACCGATCTCTGTACAACCATTATGCGTGAAATGCGCGAGAAGCATGGTGTATTTGTGAGTGGCGTGGCCTACCCGGTCGTTCCGCGTGGAATGGTTTTGATCCGGCTGATTCCGATGGCATCGCATACAGACGAGCACATTGAAAAAACACTCGATGCGTTTGAAGCCATTAAGCCGATTGTTTTCCAGAATATCAGTGAGAAAATTTCTGCCTGATCCCACAGCAGGAATTTTTTAGCACTTTTTATACTTTATCTCTGTTGAATTTATCCATTAGATGAATCCGGCAGAGATATTTTTTTGCTATGAACCATAAACTTTCTCTTACCTCCGTTGTCTTGTTTCTGCTATTCTTCTTGTCGGGCTGCGACAACTCATCCACCGGCCCGGAAGAAGGGGAAGGCCTGATTCCTCATAAAAATCTCGAAGCTGTTCAGGAGTACGCCCTTGGGACAAATGATAGTCCTACAGGCCGAGCACTCATCATCTGGCACAATGGCGAAATTTTGCTGGAAGAATATGGCAAACAGTTTGAGCGTCAACAACTTCACACAATCTTTAGCGGATCAAAAAGTTTTGCCGGTTTACTGGCTACAATTGCCGTGAAAAATGAACTTTTCACATTTGATACTACTTTAGGCGAACTCATCCCCGAATGGGATCCTGAAAGCGAGCGAGGAAAGGTTACCATCCGCCAGCTTCTCAGCCTCACCTCAGGAATTGAAACAGCTTCGGCAGGCACGGTCCAAACGGCCGAGAAATGGCTTGCTGTTGAGATGGAGCATGAGCGCGGATCAACCTTTGCCTACGGCCCTACCCCATTTTATATTCTGTCCTGGATTTTTGTTGAGGTCTTTGAGATCAATCCTATCGATTACCTGGAAGAGCACCTCTTTATCCCGCTTGGTGTATCTCGTGGTGAATGGTCGAACATGAATTTCTTTTATCCGAATATGGCTTACGGAGGCAACTATCCTGCACTTGACTGGCTGCAAATCGGCATTATGCTGATGAATGGCGGCACCTTAAACGGGAATTCCGAAATCATTTCGGGTGAATTATTAGCCGAACTTTTAACCCCCACTGAAGCCAATCCGGGTTACGGAATTACATTCTGGCTCAACACACCGGTCGGATCACAGAAACGATCAACAATGGATCTGCCGGATCATGCAAAAAGTCTGGCTACGGGCAAGATGATATCCGACATCATGCCCGATGATCTTTTTATGATGTCGGGCTTATTTGGCCAAAAACTCTATATCTGTCCTTCTCTGAACCTGGTCATTGTTCGATACGGTACTTTTTTAGTCGGGGGAATCAGCGATGAAGAATTTTTTACAAGATTGATGGACGGGGTAGATCAGGCTACTCTTGAATAAGGAACACACATGACAACATTCGTCAGTTTGAGTGCACTCTGAGTTGTAACGAAGAGGAAGCCGAAAACTTCGCCGTATTGGTCGAGACTTCTCGACTACTTTCCGCTGTGCTCCAATGCGCTCAAAGTGACGTGTTTGTCCTACCTTCTTCACTATTCCTCATTCATTTCGCTTGATTCCAATTGGGAATCCCGTTATCGTACCCGAAATAAAATTGAAGCAAGAAAGTTCATCGGGTGAGAGTTTTTACTCTTTTTAGCATTCAATTTATAAATCCTCCTCCGATGACCCATAATTACAATTCGTATTTTATGAAACGTTTCCTATTCTCCCTAATTCTTCTCGTTGGATTTATTCCCTCAACCATTTTCTCGCAATCTGTACCGACAGATCTCACCCTTAAAAAGATTTTCCTGGAACCCATGATTCCCGGCATTCGCCCCAACTTTGAATTTGTTTCAGGTGATCAATCCAGGATTTTCTTTGAATGGAATGATTCTTCCTATTTCGAAACCGGATTGTATTCGGTGGATTGGGACGGAAATAACCTGGAAGATGTGGAGGATGACGACATTCACCGGCCGGTTCACTCCCCCGACGGATCAAAGATTGCCTATACCAAAGATGACGGTATTTTTATCGCCGAGGCAGACGGATCAAACGAACAGATGATTGTTCAATCGCAGGATAGTGAATACGGACTGGAATGGTCTCCCGACAGCCAAAAACTGGCGTTTGTGATGGACGGAAATGTTTGGGTGACAAACGTACATTCGCCCTCCATTCAACAGATCACGAAAAAAGGAGACGATGATCCCAATTTCTCTCTGAGTTCGTGGGCCGGAAATGAAAAACTGGTTCTCTCTCAATATGATTATTCAGGTGCGCGAACCATCTATTTCCCCGAGTATGTAGATGAATTTGTTGTCCCGGGTGGAAATAGTCGCGGCATCCCTGAGGTTTCTGTTTATGTTGCTTCTTTCGATACAACCGCTCTTGATACCCTTGTAACCGGCCTTCATCGATCATCACTCAGCGCTTCTCATGACGGACGTTATGTGGCCATCGACTGGGCGGACGCTCCGTTGAAACACCGAAAAATTATTATTCATGATCTGCAGGAGGATTCAAAAACGGTTGTATTTGAAGACTCAACCGACGGCTGGATTGATGAACGTGAGATGGAATTTGCCCCGGAAGGCGATCAGCTTTTCTTTTTGTCGGAGAAGGACGGATGGAACCACATTTACACCGTGCATGCGGACGGATCCGATCTCACTCAACATACGGAAGGTGATTATTACGTTCCATGGGCCGAGTGGCTGGATGACGAATCGATTGTTTTCGCGAGCAATGAGGAAGATTACGGGGTCCGACACATTTACACATTGGATGTGGATGACAGCGCTGTGTATCAGCTCACCGATGAGGAAGCCTACCGATATCAGTTTTACCTGACGCCGGATCGATCCAGTCTGATTTATGCGAAGACGTTTTTTAACCAACCGTATGATTTGTACCGTCTCGATTTGGAAGATCCCGATGAAGAAATTCAATTGACAAATTCTGTTCCGGAAAGTTTTTATGATTACGACTGGCAGCAGGAAGAATACGTTCGATTTACAGGACGCGATGGCGAGACCGAACTCTCAGCTTCGCTTCTTTATCCGCTGGATTATGACGAAACCAAAGAATACCCCGTTGTGGTTTTTGTACACGGGGCGGGATCGCTTCAGAATGTGTACAAAGGATGGTCCAACAACTACTGGCGCGAATACATGTTTAATCAATTGTTGAACAAACACGGATTCATCGTTTTGGAAGTAGATTACCGACACAGCCTCGGCTACGGACGTGATTTCCGCGCAGATGTCACCAACTGGATGGGCAAGTATGAAACGGAAGACATCGTGGACGGCCTCGATTGGGCTGAAGAACATACCGGCGGCGCCCTTGATTTAGACAGGGTTGGAATTTACGGTGGAAGTTACGGCGGATTCATGTCGCTCTATGTCCTCACCGCAGCTCCCGAACGCTTCCATGCCGGTGCCGGACTCCGATCCGTAACCAACTGGAGGAATTACTATTACGCCAATCCATGGTACACACTGCCGCGATTGGGTGATCCCGAAGAAGTCCCCGAACACTATGACCAAAGTTCCCCCCTCACCTATGCGGACGAATTAAAACATCCGGCCCTTTTACTCCACGGATTAGAGGATGACAATGTCGGTTTCCAGGATGCCGTGCAGTACATCGAAAAGTTGATTCAATCCGGCAACGAAGACTTCGATATGATGATGTATCCTTCTGAACCGCACAGTTTTACTGATGCGGATTCATGGTATGATGAGTATCGGCGAATTTTTGAATTTTTTGAGGAGGAGCTTAAGGAGTGAAAAGGCAAAAGTGAGAAGTGAGAAGGGATGGCGCAAGCGTCTCGCTTGTGCTATTATTTTTTAATCTTCAACACCACCAATTTTACCGATAACTGATTCACGTAGTTCTGAAGGATTAAACTGCTTCCCGTTTTTAAAAACCATTACGGTATTTCCAATATGGTTAATATTTTGGGATGGATCACCCTCCACTACAATTAAGTCCGCCAATTTTCCTGTTTCTATTGAACCAAACTCAGCATCCTTTCGTAATGCTTTGGCCGCATTTATTGTTGCCGCTTGGATAGCTGCCATCGGAGGAAGGCCTGCTTCAACCAAAAGTTGCATTTCGCGGTGAAGTCCAAATCCCGGAATAATCATAGGCCCAACGGGATCTGTGCCTGCTACAATTAAGCCTCCTCTATCATAAATTTCCTTTAATAGCTTACTTTGTTTTTTAAGACCGTTTTCAAGACAATCTTGCATGTTTTGGTTAGACATCAACCTTTTCTCAAATTTTGAAATCGACTTTAAAACATCGCTACTTAAATATTTTTGCCAGTCTGTAGTAACCGGTTCCGAATTAACTAACATAGCCTGAAATGTTATGATGGTGGGAGTCAAATAAACCTGATTGTCAATAATTTTATCAATTAACATTTTTATCTCAGGATGCGTCAAAGCAAAATCTCCACTTTGGCAGGCTATGCTACTCGGGGTAAACCCAGAAGAAAAAAATTCCGGCATCCCAAAAATACCATGTTCAAGCCCATGAATGCCTAAATCAATGGCTTCATTAGCAGTAACTGATCCCAAATGTCCTGTCACCGGCAGATCATGACTGTCAGCTAATTCAACAAGTCTGCTCAGCTCTTTGGAAGTGATGCTTGTATAAACTTTAACCCCGTCGATTTTTCCACTCCATTTGTTAAACTGGTATTCGAGTTCTTCAACAGATTTAATCCCATTGATCCATGGAACTTGTGAGGGGCTATGATCAAAATAAGGACCTGTAGTTAGAATATTTGGTCCAACTTCCTGGCCTTGACTTACTCTGTTTTGTAGATCTAAAGTTCCTTCGGCATCATATTCACCTGGAGAGTAAATTGTGGTTACCCCGCCAGCCAAATAAAACTTCAGATACGATTTCTGATTGCTTATCCCATTTGTTGATCCCAGGTTAGCATAAATATGCCCATGCATGTCAATAAGTCCGGGAAGAATCGTTAAACCTGAAACATCAACAGTTGTAGCATGCTGAGGTATTGCAAGATTTGGACCTATTTTTGTGATTTTATCATCAGAAATTAATATGTCCCAGTCTTGTTTAAGTTCAGTACCTGTTCCATCAATGATGTTTCCATTAATTAAAACCGTCTGCATCTGGTATTCTTCATTACATCCAATCAAAAAAAGACAAATGATTAGAAGGCGGAAATGTTTTTTATTTATTCTCTTTATGGTAAGCACCATTAACTTTTAATAGTTATTTCTATCTCATTCTAAATGGATTTATATCACTTGTCAATAAAATACTTAATACCTATGAAAGGTGATTTCTCTTTCCAGGCGAAATTAAAAGGATAATGCGAGCAAACAGTGATTGCTAAAGAAATAACGAATATCGAAACTTCTGAATTCTGACTTCCTTGTTCGCTATTCATCATTCAAAACCCTTATCATTCACAGTCTAATTTTTAAAACTGATTCAATCTAAGTGAAAAAATTAATGCTCTGGATTTTAGGTCTTCTCATTTTCGCCGCTTTATTTATTGTGATTGCCGGATGGTGGTTTTCCGAACCGGGATATAGCGGTCCGGTTTCCGATCATTTTAACGGATCCAAATTTGTGAATCCCAGCGGAGCTACAACGCAAAGCACTCTGGAAGTTTTAAAGTGGTCACTGAACCGGGAACCGGGCGAGTGGACAGAACTGACGGAAGAGAACGCAACCTTTGCTGAGAAACCTGCCTCCAGAGTTACCAATTCTCTGGCAATTACATACGTGAACCACGCCACATTTCTCATTCAAACCGGTGGATTAAACATTCTTCTTGATCCGGTTTGGAGCGAGCGTGTCAGTCCTTTGAGTTTTGCCGGACCAAAACGGATGCGGCCGCCGGGATTGAAATTCGAAGACCTTCCGGAAATTGACCTCGTCATCCTCAGCCACAATCATTACGATCACCTGGATATTGAAACACTCAAAAAAATCAATACCCAATACGCGCCGGATTTTATTGTGCCACTCGGCGTGGATCTCTACCTGAACAAGCAAGGTATTTCCCAAACCACGGCGCTGGATTGGTGGGATCAGGAAGCCGTTTCTGAAGACATAGTTGTAAACTCGGTTCCGGCACAGCATTTTTCAGCCCGCGGACTTTTTGATCGAAACAAAACCCTGTGGGCCGGTTATGTTTTGGAAACGCCGTTTGGCAATGTGTACTTCGCCGGCGATACCGGTTATGATGATTTCTTTAAAGAGATTGGAGAGAAATTTGGATCGGTCAAAGTTGGGCTGATTCCCATCGGGGCGTACAAACCGGAATGGTTCATGGGACCGATCCACGTAAATCCTGCTGAGGCGATACAAATTCACAAAGATGTGAACGCGGAGATTAGTTTTGGCATGCATTTCGGAACTTTTCCGCTGGCAGATGACGGCATGGAAGAACCGGCCAATGATTTCTACGAAGCCATGCAAAAACCTGAAAATGCCGGAGTAAATTTTAAACTGTTGACCGAAGGCGACACGTTTAGGCTTCAGAAATGATGAATATTTGATTCACTCTGCCTAATCTGTTTCGCTATTTCCCGGAGCGGCATAAGGGAAATTCCGATTCAGTTCAGAAATGGAAAACGCTTCGTTTTGAAGCGGCTCTGTCAGCCCGAATGGAAGCCCGATACTTTTTTTAGGAATGGAAACGAGTGAATGGGTAAGTCGAATATTTTCCGCAATCTCGTTATCCAAAACTTCAACTCTCACCCGCGCAACTCCGGAATGGAGAATGTCAAGTTTACGAGCGGCCTCCCTGGAAACATCAATAATCCGGTTTTTGATGAATGGCCCGCGATCATTAATCCGAACCACCACCGATTTTTTATTCCTGAGGTTGGTGACTTTCACGCGCGTATCAAATGGCAGTGAAGGGTGCGCGGCGGTGAGTTTATTCATATCGAACACTTCACCTCCTGCTGTTGTATTTGCATGAAGTCCCGGGCCGTACCAGCTTGCTAACCCGGACTCAACAAACGTTGCCTCAACTTCCGGTTGAGCCCAAACCATGTTTGCGCAGCCCATCCAAAGAAAGAACAATAATAACAGTGATTTAGCACAAAATGTATTCATCATTTAAATGATTTTTCCACAAGCGGGAAAAACAGGTTTTGAGCTTTCGTTTACTCCTGGATAACGGTGTTTTTTAAATTCTTGCAACCAAAGGTAACACAGATTTTATTTTATTAACAAATAAATCGACCGGCTTCACAAACCATCTCATTTTTTGCAGTCCATTCTTTTTCGATTACATTATTCTTATCTGATCATTTTTCCGAAGGATGGAGCCGGGAATTCTTCAATTTGGATCAATCTACATCACAATGAGACTAACAACCCTGTGATGGACCTCTGCCATTTTACTTTCACAAAAGAATTGTGAAACATAACATCAAATAAATAATTTTATGAATATAACCAGACGAAAAGCAATCAATGTGATGAGTGCCATGATGGGTTCGAGTGTAGTGGCCGGTTTTCTCGATCGAATTAAAAATGTAGAATATTATTTAGGCAAAGAACTGAAAGGCCGGGTGAAGCACTCGGTTTGCAAATGGTGTTACAATGATATTCCGCTGGAAGAATTTTGCGCCGGAGTACGAGATCTCGGAATGCATTCCATTGAACTTCTTGGGCCTGACGAATGGCCGACTCTAAAAAAATATGGCCTCACCTGTGCCATGCCGTGGGGAGCGGGGAAAGGAATTGTTGAGGGATTCAACAATCCCGATTTGCATGATGAGCTGCTGGCAAGCTATGAAGAAGTGATCCCGCTCGCGGCGGATGCAGGCTTGGATAAGATCATCTGTTTTTCCGGCAACCGAAATGGAATGGACGATGAAACCGGCCTGGAAAACTGTACAACCGGCCTGAAACGATTGATGAGCACTGCCGAAAAGTACAACGTGACGGTCTGCATGGAATTGCTGAACAGTAAAATCGATCATCCCGATTATATGTGTGATCACACGGCATGGGGAGTAGAATTGGTTGACCGGGTTGGATCGGACAATTTTAAATTGTTATACGATATCTACCATATGCAGATTATGGAAGGCGACGTAATCCGAACCATCCGCGATTATCATCCATATATTGCGCATTATCACACTGGCGGCGTTCCCGGACGGAATGAAATCGACGAAACCCAAGAGCTTTACTATCCCGCTATTGTTGAAGCTATTCTGGAAACGGGTTATGACGGTTATATCGGCCAGGAGTTTATTCCAACCTGGGATGATAAGATGGCTGCTCTCGAACAGGGAGTTGAGATTTGTGATGTATAAAACAAAGTCTTTAGCCTTGAAATTTAAGACACATCATTCTGCTGCAAGCGTTTAGCTTGTCCATCTTTTGGAAAGATTTATGGCTCCAATGAGAAACATAAAAGACCCGCTTCCTTATTTCGATGAATTCGAAAAGAACTTTGGTCCGCCCGAAGAAAGGCCGACACTCACGGAGCGATTCAGAAATGCCTTAACCTCCGTTGTATTAGGTATCGCTCTCTTCCATGTATTCTTCTACGGAGCCAAAATATTTGTGGTGGTTTCCATTGGGCATGCTTTTTATTGGTTCAAAAATCCCTACTTCCTGGCATTCCTGGGGCTTTGTGCTCTCTTCGGTTGGTTTAAAGGGAAAAAATTTACGAGATGGATTTTTGAAGAGATTGGGTATTTGAAATTCTGGAATTAATTTTTTCCTCAATTTCCCTTTTGAAATTTCATCTGTTTGTACTGATACAAAGAAACTATTCAAACCTGAAATTTACTCCTATTGTCAGGAGAGTATTGTCCTGTTTGAAATCACTATTCGAGAGGTTAATGCTTTGAAGCAATTGCAATTGAAGTTTAATTCTTTCCAAGCCTCCGCGAACTGTAATTCCAGGTTCAAGAAGAATATTCGAACGGTTCTCCGTTAAATAGTTTACTTGATCTTCTCCATCAAAAATCAAATTCCCCTCAACATTTGAATAATTGAGATTCATCAGCCGGGTGGAGCCGGAAACAGATACATATTTGCTATGATAGGTTAATACAGGTTGAACACCAAACCGTGTAGCATTTGCAGATATATTCCCGGTTGTAGCCGGATTTTCGTCCACCGTTCTGGGAAATTGATTCTCTATTGAACCCACTCCCGCAAGTCCATATGTACTAAATACAAACGATGGGCTGATATTCGTGTAATATCCAATGCCGGCTTCTACAAAATTTCCCGTTCCTCCATCACCATTATCCTCCGTACCTGGTGAAAAACGTGTAGCGTTCACTTGAATAGCTATATTCTTCGTAAGCCCATAGGCTCCCAAAAACTCCAATTGATTTGCATTTCCCGCAGCGGTCAGATCCGTCTGTCCCTTGGATGTGATAACCGGAACATTTTGTGTATTGGGTACATAGTATTTTGGGTTACACCCAATCAAAACACTACCTATTAGAAGAAATAGTAATTGAATTCTATATCTCATGTGAGCTCCTTTTTTTTTTGGCAGATCACCGTTTTTAATTGAACTGCATCAAAAAAGTTTCTCGGAAGACAGATGACACTCTCACTGTGACAGTGCTATTTCCTTATTCCACCGCATCCACATCTACATTTATTCTCACCGATGACGCTCCTTTTGGCTTCATAGATTCGTACTGCTCAAAAATACTATCCAATAATTTTTCGATCACATGCGCATTATACGTCCGCTTCAGCTTAATATTCGCCTCCCATTGATACTGCCCGTTCATCCATTCAATCACCGACGGTGACGGTCCCATAACGGAAGCCTCACCCGTTACTTTTCTCATGGCATCACAAAAACGATTTGCCACCAATTGCACTTTCGATAAACTCTTTGCCTTAAACTGGAATACAATCATTCTTGAGTAAGGTGGAAATTCCAGCATTTCGCGGTCAGCCAGTTCATATTTGGCAAATGTTTTAAAATCGTGTGTTCGCGCACACTCGATAGCAGGATGATCCGGTTTCCAGGTTTGTACATAAACCACGCCCGGTTTCTCAGCCCGACCTGCACGTCCTGCTACCTGGCTCAACAATTGGAACATTCGCTCGCCCGCACGAAATGAGGGAAAGGCCAATTCAGTATCAGCATTTATAACTCCTACAACCGTCACATTCGGAAAGTCGAGGCCTTTTGCTACGAGCTGGGTGCCGATCAGAATATCAGCTTCGCCATTCAGGAATTTCTCATAAATTTTCTGATGCCCAAACTTCCCTGATGTCGTATCGCGATCCATCCGCAGCAATCGAGCGTCTGGAAATAAGTCCTTCATCTCTTCTTCTACTTTTTGAGTTCCACTGCCTTTCATTACCAAATTTTCTGATCCGCATTTTTCACAATGCGTATCGGCACGACGCGAATAGCCGCTATAATGACACAGCAGAATATTTTTCTTTTTGTGATATGTCAGACTGGTTGAACTGTGCGGACTTTGCGGGATGTGCCCGCAGTCTTCGCATTGCAAATAAGAAGAATATCCGCGCCGGTTATAGAGCAAAATGACCTGTTCTTTTCTATCCAGTGCTTTCTCGATTTCCAGGTGAAGTTCGGCCGTTAGCGAACCTTTCATCGCGTGTTTGTATTCCAGGAGATTCAGAATTTTTACTTCGGGCATGGTCCCGGTTGGCCGCAGTGGCAATTGCAACATCTCATGTTTTTTCTCCATCACCGCTTTCACAGAAACCATTCCTGGTGTAGCCGAACCTAAAACTACAACTGCATTTTCCATACTGGCCCGCATGACCGCCACATCCCGTGCGTGATATCGTGGCGATGGATCAAACTGTTTGTAGGAGGTATCGTGCTCCTCATCCACAACAATCAAACCGATATTCTGTACCGGGGCAAACACTGCCGAACGCGGGCCAATGGCAATTCGCTTCTCCCCGGATTTCAGGCTTTGCCACGCTTCAAAACGTTCGCGATCACTCAAACGACTATGAAGGACGGCAATCTGATCCCCAAAAATCTGGAAAAATCGCTGAACTGTTTGAGGCGTGAGTGCAATTTCCGGCACTAAGACCAACCCGCCCCTGTCCTGATCCAAAGCATGTTTCAGAGCATGAATGTACACTTCTGTTTTTCCTGATCCTGTCACGCCATAAAGCAAAAAACTTTTGAATTCACGAGCATCAAGAGGTTGTTTGATTTCTTCAAAAGTAACCCCCTGCTGTTCTGATAGCGTTTTGATTTTATTTGGTTCATGAATCCCGTTGTGGTTTGATTCCGTCTCAACCGGCAGGTCAACGGATTCAATCCAGCCCTCTTCTTCAATTCGATTCAGCGTATAAGACGTAAAAAGTTCGTCGCTCAAAAGCTCCTGATGAGTTTTTGGCAGATCCAGTTTCGAGAGTTCTTCAAACGCCTGCACCCATTTTTTGGCCTGTTCTTTTTCAGAAAGTTCGTCCAAAATTTCCTCCGGATGGATGGAATCCGAAATCCGCCAGTGTTTTGCCGTTTTATAATCCACCCGCTGCCGGGGTTGCTCCCACACTTCCACCCAACCCAGTTTGATGATTTTTTTCAGGATTTTTTTTTCTGATCCGTCTCGCCATCGTTTTCGGGCATTTTGTAATGTGTAATCCCCGGATTCCAAATCCCCAAGAAGTTCTCTCTCTTTTTGAGTAAGTGAATCGCGATCCGTTTTCTTTACCCTCAATTTTTTCTCCGACGTAAAATTCAGCCCAACCGGAAGTGCCGCCTGAATGGCCTCGCCCCAACTGCAATAGTAAAACCGATGAATCCACTCTGTCAATTGAAGTATGGTTTGATCCATGATTGGTTCTTCATCCAAAACCTGTTCAACACATTTGGTTTTAAAATCCGGTTTTCGAGTGTGAACCTGCACAGCCATCCCGATTGCAAATTCCTTTCGCAGAGGAACCCAAACCCTCATGCCCGGCTGAATGTTCTGAGAATCAGAAATATGATAGGTAAACAATCGGCGAACGGCCGTTGGAAATGCGATATCAACGTAGGTTTTTGGCATGGTGGAAAGCTATGGAATCTGGCAGGAAAAGTTGAATAGAATCTTCAGCAATAAGGAGTCACCGGACAACTTTTTAAAAATTTTGAAAACTTTCGGGATCTTTCAGTTTAAGCTTTTAAAAACTATATTCACGCTGAATTCAATCCTTAATAACTCATTAAAAGGCGTGGTTAAAAACCGTAACGGTACAGACAATTCATCATCCTATCGCACTTCGAGAGTCATTTTTTGCATCATGATGACCTTGATTTCCCTCATGATTATCTGGCCGGGATACACGATTTTCTCCTCTGCGACACCATTTATCCTGGGATTTCCGCTATCATTTGCATGGATTATTTTCAGCACCATCGCAGGATTCATCGCCTTGCTTTTGCTTTACAGGTCCGATTATAAATCAAAACCGGAGTAGATGGAAACCAGCACAATTATTCTCCTCATTGTTGGGATCTACCTGTTCATCTCTCTTCTTACAGGCATATTGCCATCGCTAAAAATTTCGAAAAGTGTGAGCGGGTATGTTGCCGGCGACCGCAGCATGAATGTGTTTATTCTCTATTTTGTATTGGGAGCATCTATCTTTTCGTCATTCGCTTTTCTGGGAGGGCCGGGCTGGGCGTATTCACGTGGTGCTGCGGCTTTTTACATCATTGCTTACGGAGTGATTGGAATTGTACCCTTCTATTTTTTCGGCCCCAGAACTTGGCGATTGGGCGAAAAATACGGATATGTAACCCAGGCAGAACTCCTCTCCGACCGGTTCGACAGTAAATTTATGTCGGTGATGCTGGCACTGCTAAGCGTGGTGGTTTTTATTCCTTATCTCACGCTGCAAATGGTCGGGGCCGGTTATGTCTTGAATGTGATTAGTGAAGGACTGATTCCATACTGGCTGGGAGCCGGTGTAACCTATTTGGTTGTGTTGATCTATGTTTACTTCAGCGGTGTGATGGGCGTCGGTTGGTCAAACGCATTCCAGGGAATGTTCATGATGGTGATGGCTTGGGTACTGGGAATTTATCTTCCAAACACTCTGTATGGCGGAATTGGTGAAATGTTTACAGCCATTATGGAAAGTGGAAAAACAGCCATGCTCGAAGCACCCGGATTAGCTTCCGACGGCTCCGCCTGGAGCTGGTGGGGATATAGTTCTGCGGTTCTGGTTTCAGCATTCGGTTTTTCGACATGGCCGCACCTTTTCATGCGGAGTTATGCCGCCAAAAGCGCCCGTTCTCTGCGGCTCAGCGTGGTTCTGTATCCCACTTTTTTGATTTTTCTTGTCCCGATTTTGATGATTGGATTCTCCGCTATCGTGGCATTTCCGGGAGTAGAGCAAGCCGACAGCATTTTGCCTTACATTCTCATGCAACTCGATCTCCCGGCCATTGTCGTAGGATTGTTTTGTGCAGGAGCACTCGCAGCTTCCATGTCATCGGGAGATGCAATTCTTCATTCAGCGGCTTCCATTGGCATTCGGGATGGTGTCAGCCAATTGGTGCGCAAGCCTTTAAGCGATCAAAAAGAACGCCTGTTGATTCAGGTTTCAGTAATCATCATTGGTTTGATATCATACTTTTTTGCCATTTCTAATGAGATTTCCATCGTAGCCTTATTGCTTGCATCCTACGGCGGAGTTGCACAAATTTTTCCCATCGTATTTGCCATGTTTTACTGGAAGCGGGCGACCAAAGCCGGTGCCCTTGCCGGACTTTTCGGTGGAATTTTGGTAAACACAATCTGTTTGATCTTCCCTGAAATCAAGCCATTCCCCATGCATGAAGGAATTTACGGATTGATCGTAAACATAGTGCTTCTTGTGAGTATCAGTTTCATGACCAAACCGGATGATCCGGAACGGGTTGAGAAGTTTATGAATTCTGGCGAGTAGTCAGAATTTGCCAACGTTTGGTGTTTGGTTGAAGCAATGATTCCGGGCCGGGTGTTCCGAAGGAGACCTTCGGAAAGTTAAAATTTCCTGAATCCTGAGACTTGTAACCTGACTATCCCAACGCCTGCTCCAGATCCTCAATAATATCATCCGGGTGTTCGAGGCCCACACTGATTCGAACCATGTTTTCCGGCGATACGGATCCTTCACCTTCGCTGCTTCTTCGGTGTTCCCAAGTCGTCTCCACGCCGCCAAGACTTGTGGCACGTTTGACCAGTTTCGTGCGTCCCACGACTTTGATTGTCTCATCGTAATCACCATCAACCAAGAATGAAATCATCCCACCGAATCCTTTCATCTGTTTTTTGGCAATTTCATGGCCTTTGTTAGATTCCAAACCGGGATAAAATACATCCGCAATTTTCGGATGATCTACCAGGAAAGCCGCCACTTTTTCGGCATGCTCGTTGTGGCCTTTCATCCGGTAGGAAAGCGTTCGGGTACTACGGCTCAGCAGCCAGCAATCATGCGGTGAGGGAACGGCTCCGCCCATTTTTTGAACCGTTAAAACCCGATCAAAAAATTCATCATGTTTTTTTGAAATGACGGCTCCGCCCAGAATATCACTGTGGCCGCCAAAATATTTGGAAGTGGAGTGAAGAACCAGATCGATTCCCAATTCAAGAGGAAGCTGATTCACCGGCGTCGGCCAGGTGTTATCCGCAACGGTTCGGATGTTATTCGACTTTGCCAATTCGGCTACAGCAGCAATATCTGTAATTCGCATTAACGGATTTGAGGGCGTCTCAATCCAGATAATTTTTGTATTCGGCCTGATATGCGATTCAATATTCTCCAGATCCGTCATGTCTATAAAATCGGATTCCAGCCCCCAGTGGCTCATAACTGATGTTACCATCTTCCGGTTCCCGGCATATACATCTTCGGGAATAATCACATGATCGCCGGTTTCCAATGATTGTAAAATTGCTGCCGCAGCGGCAATTCCGGATGAAAAAGCGGCCGCAGCTTCTCCCCCTTCGAGCGCAGCAATTACATGTTCAAACTGCTGGCGATTCGGATTCTGTAGCCGCGTATAATGAAAATCTCCTTCTTTTAATCCGGTTTCATCAATCTCAAAAATTGTACTTGGAGAGATGGGGGGGATAATGGCTTTTGAGGGATTACCAATATCAAGTCCTGCGTGTATAGCCAGCGTTTCAAATTTCATAATAATCAGGTACGATTTTTCTTTCAACCATTTGTTTACACTTAACTTAATTCTTTCACAAATCAATTATAAAAGAAAAAGTAATCGGCATTAAATCTATCCCACTTTTTGGGCAATGTAAACGTTCGGTTCGAAAATTATTTCTGATTGAATGGATCGGGTGATCAGGCAGATCTCCTCTGCTTTCTCTAAAATGCGATACGCTTTTTTCTCTTTCGATCCGTCATCAATCGTCAGAACCGGCTTCAGCGTCACTTTGCTCATTATGTATTTACCCTCTTCATTCCGATTCATCTCTCCGGAACTCTCTACTTCTAAATTCACAAAGTCCAGTTTGGAGTATTCTGCAATGGCCGTAAACGATGTAAAAAAACAACTCACAACCGATGCCGTGTAAAGATGCTCGGGCGACCAAACACCATCAACCCCTCCGGGAAATTGTGGAGGGGTAGCTACTTCAATTTTCTCATTTATTCCAGGTGCTGAAAGTTCCCCGATGCGCCCCTCTTTCCAAGTTAGTTTTACGTCGTAATTATGGTGATCAGGCAACGGCATGTTCCTCCAGTTTTCTTCGGATGATAGATTCGAGTTGTGGAGCCTGAACTACACCCGCCTGCTGCCACAAAATATCTCCTTTACTGAACAGGATCATATTCGGAATTCCCCTCACATTGTAGTGAATGGCGATGTCAGGATTTCGCTCTGTGTCAATTTTTACGATTTGCAGAGAATCGCCAAAACGGTTCTTTACGTCTTGCAGGATGGGAGCCATCATTCGGCACGGACCACACCAATCAGCATAAAAATCCACCAGGACAGGTGTTTCGCCTTTTATTAAATCATTAAAAGTGATCTCTTTTGTTTGTGTTTCGTTCATGGTTCAATCTGTTTTGATTTCTTCAAAGGTTACGTCATCAAGATTTAAATCAGATTTGGTTTGATGATGAACAGCAGGAGTACAATGCCCCAGCAAACAGCCTGTATTGGTAAGTGCCTGGAATAGAATAACAAGTGAAAGCAGACCGGAAATGGATGATCCACTTGCCAGGAAATTATAACCAAGCACAAATCCAAGGATGAGCATAAACCATCGCATGGGGTACCAGTTTGAAAATAACTGCTCTTTTAACATCATCTGTCTTTTTGATTTCTTCTGTTATCGATTATGTCCTGAGACTTTTTAGATTAAATAGCCAGGTAAATCCTTGGTTACTCAATCAACAGAAAGAAATATACAGAGCAGTTTTTCCCAACTCAGTAACATTTGTTACAGTAGCGTAATCTTATTTCTCCCGAGCTTCACAACTCCCTTTTTTTCCAGCTCTTTAAGTAATCTGGATATCACTACCCGGGCAGTTCCCAATTCGTTGGCAAGTTCTTCATGGGTAATTTTGATGGTAGATTTGCCGGTAATTTCTCTCTTTTTCTCAATGAAGTTCACCAATCTTTCATCCATCTTTTTAAACGCAACTGCATTCACTACATCCAGCAGTTCATGAAATCGCTGATGGTAGACATCAAAAATGTATTCCACCCATTCAGGATGATGTTTAATAATTTTCCCAATTTTCTGGACGGGAATAAGAAGTACATGACTTTTCTCGCTGGCTACCGCTTTTATTTTACTTGATTCATTGTACAATCCGCCCATGAACGACATAATGCACATATCCCCTTCCTCAAGATAATAGAGCAACATTTCGCGGTAATCATCATCCAGTTGGTAGACACTGATTGCACCTTTCAAAATGATGGGAATGTCCGAGATTGGGCTGCCGGGTTTTACAAGGACATCCCCTTTTTTGAATTCCCGCTCATATCCCTCTTCTTTCAGTTCCCGGATGATATCAGGGACCGGTTTTTGTTGAGAGGGATTCCGGAGCGGATTAAATGTCTGGTTCATCTATCGGCGAAAATCTGGTTCTTCATCCGGTTTGTTGTCTAAAATCTCTTCGATTTTTTCCATCACATCGTCCGTCAGTTTTTCAACTTTGTCCATCGCTTTCATATTCTGGCGAACCTGCTCCGGTTTTGAAGCGCCGGTTATAACCGTACTCACATTGGGATTCTTCAGGCACCAGGCCAATGCCATTTCCGGCATGGAAATCCCGGCTTCATCCGCCACCTCTGCAAGTTCCTTTACTTTCTGAAGCTGCTGTTTTCCACTTTCACTTTCCAGGAGACGTTCGCGAAGCCAGTCATATTTTTCCATAGAAAGGCGGCTGTCATCGGGAATTCCGTCATTATACTTTCCGGTCAAAAGGCCGCTCGCCAGCGGACTCCAAATAGTAGTTCCCAAACCAATTTCATCATATAAACGCGCATATTCGCCTTCTACTTTATCCCGTTTGAACATATTGTACTGTGGCTGCTCCATCAATGGCGGACGAAGATTCTCTCTTCTCGCGATATGATACGCTTCACGAATCTGTTCGGACGACCATTCACTGGTTCCCCAATAAAATGCTTTTCCTTCACGAATCACCTGATCCATTGCGCGAACAGTTTCCTCAATCGGGGTAAATTTGTCCGGGCGGTGGCAAAAAATCAGATCCACATAATCGGTCTGCATTCGTTTGAGGGACGCATTTGTTCCTTCGATGATATGCTTATAAGAAAGCCCGCTATCGTTTGGCCCTTCTCCACCCCAAAAAATTTTGGTTGATAAAACAAGATCTGAACGTTTCCATCCTTGTTTCTTGATGATCTTTCCCATAACCGTTTCGGATTTTCCCTCTGCGTAGGCCTCGGCATTGTCAAAAAAATTAACACCGGCATCGTACGCTTCCGTCATGCAGTCGGTAGCAAGTTGTTCGTCAATTTGTTCTCCAAATGTAACCCATGAGCCAAATGACAGGGCGGACACTTTCAGGCCGGATCGCCCCAAAAATCGATACTCCATTTTAAACCTCTTTTTTTGATTCTGTTTATTACTTCTAAACTACAAAAACAGAACAACTTTTGGGTTCGTTTCTGTGAAGGTGCAGGCGACTCGGGGTAAAAAAAATCGCCCGACGAATACTCTTCGCCGGGCGATTTTATTGATCACTCATACAATTCGATGATTTGATCCAATCATCGAACGTTTCTTCCTTAATACATTCTTCGCTCAACAGCAGCTACAAACCGCCGGGCGTCTCGCCGTGAGAAATCTTCCATGACATCCACATCGTCGATTTCCAGGTCTTCAAAAATTTCATCTCCTTCGCGATCAATGATATAAAGTCTTCCATCATCGTAATAAACCTCACTGATTTCATACAAAGGAATGATCAGTGCGTGATCCAACAATTTTTTAACACCTGTGGTTACCATCGATTTAATCACATCTGCCAATACGGATGCCTCGTGATAATCCTGGTCTTCATCGTCACGAATTTCATCCTCAAGTTCGGCAAGAAAACGGTCTGAAAATTGAATTTGAATAGCATCATCAGTAACCAATAAATCCACGGAACCTTCTCGGGTTGTCATTGCATATTCGGCGTCTCTGGGATGAAGACGCTGAGTTATATCGGCATCAATATCATGGTCACCAAAATGGTTTTGAGCAGACAAGTGCAGCGGCAACAAAAGTGCCGTAAACAAAAAACCTGCAACCAACATTATTTTTTTTGAAAACTTCGGATGAGATTGTGTCATGAGCAAAAGGTTAATGGATGATTTCTCTTGGCTACGATGCTGACACCCATGAAGTTTCGAAATTGCAAAAGTATCTTTATACAATCATATTTTACCGATTCAGCTGCTGTAGCACCCTTTAAATCCATTAAAATTTTGATGAAGTAATTATATGATAATTAGGATCTTAAGAGTAAATTTTTGTCCGAAATGGAACATGATCGCTAAAAATTTGTTTTATTAGTGATGTTACTAATTAATTTAAATGACACTATGAAAAAGCTTACAATATCATTTTTACTTTTATTTTTGACAGCAACGTTCATGCCTCTTCAGGTTCAGGCTCAATCTTCAGATGCCCATGACAAACTGAAGACCGAGATAAATAAAATGGTTGAAAATGTTAAAGAAGCAGAAACAGCCGTTGAAAAAAGAGAAATCCTGAACACTTCTTTTGATAAACTCATCACGGCATTCAACCGGGTAGAATCTATGAACCGGGTTCCGGAATCGGATAAAAAAGCACTGGCTGATTTTAAAAACACCATCCAGGAAAAAAAGGATGAGCTGAATGGAACAAACGGATACGAAAGAGTTCCTGACAGCCAACTGAATGATTTTGCCCAATTCGCTCAGCAAGATATTGAGCAGGCCGACCGAGTTGTTACCATTAGTTTAACAACAGCTTTGCTGATTATCATTATCTTGTTGTTACTGTAAACAATCGTTGAGTTTTTAAAATCAAGCGTGGTTCTGCCACGCTTTTTTTATGAAAAGAAAATTATGTCTGGTTTTTTTGCTTGCAGCTTTCGTGCTGTTCTTTGGCTGCTCTTCCTCCCAACAGATGGTGGATGAATCAACTCGCGAGGTTCAATATTCGCTGGTATACGTCGTTCATGCGGATGCCAATTATACCTACCACCTTAATGGAAAACGCCGCAAAGCTGATCTCGATGTACTGAATAAAGCCATCAAAACCGGACAAAATGCAAAGCATGGAGAAGTTTTTATTTTCCATCAAAAACCTGAAAGAAAACTCCTGTTTTTAATCCCTCAAAAAGACAGGGATTATTACCACTTTCGGAATGGTGAACTGGTAGGTGGAGGAAATTATTCACCCAAAAATGGTGGATTAAAAGCAGAAGCAGAAATCGTTACTAAAAGCCTGGCCGAATCTTCCAATAAAAATATTTTTCTCTACTTCGGCCACGAAATTCCTGTTGGAAAACCATATTTCGTTTACCACAGCTCCAGCCCCTACAACCTGCTGAACACAGAAATCTTCTCGAATGATCTGGGGCTTTTTGGTGATACGTTTGATGTAACAGTTCTGTCCACCTGTAACAACGGGAATCCGGTCATGGTGGAATCTCTTTCCGGTATTACGAATTATCTCGTGGCATCGCCCCAAAACCTGCACCTTTCCCATTTGTCAGATCAGCCGCTTCGGCAACTGGAAACAAATCCCGATGTCCCTGCTTCAGAATTGGCTCAACAGATCGCGGAAGAATCGTACAAAAAACTTGCCTCGTTTCTTCAAACGGAGGTTACGGTTGCCGTGTACGACATGGGGCAGACTGAAAATTATATCTCCTCACTGGCCAGAGGTTATCAGAGTCATCTGGAAAAAATTTATCAAAACTCACTTTTTGTAAACAATCAGGATTGCAAAAATCTGCCAGAATTGGATCATCCATTGCCAAACAGCGGAGTGACTCTTTACCACAAACCGCCTTCTTTTGGAAGAAATTCTACGGATGGTTCTCATTCAGGATGGGGTTGTAAATTATAGAAGTTTATCTATTCGAATGGGTGACGAATAATTCAGATATTTGGGATGTACATTCAATTCACAACTTCGTATTTTTAATCTTTCGGGATGTAGCGCAGCCCGGTAGCGCGCTTCGTTCGGGACGAAGAGGTCGCAGGTTCAAATCCTGTCATCCCGACTTTCTTTTATAACCCCTTCGTACTTTTTTGTGAGACAGTCCTCTAGAAGAAGAAAACAAACCCATCTGGGACACCTGTCCCGATTAAAAAACCATTATTCATAAACCGTTACCGGCGGCCTTGCATCTTCTCCTGTTGCCCACTCTTTGTTCGGCTCCGGCCCCATCTCAAATTCAAGGGTTGCCCCGTCCATGATGTCCCGGTAGGTGATGTAGGATTTTTCGTACGGCTCATCGTTCAGCGTTGCAGATTGAATGTACCTGTTTTGTGAGGATACACCATTGGCGATCACTGTAAATGTTTTTCCATCTGCCAGGTTGATGGATGCTTTGTCAAACACCGGGCTTCCGATTACATAGACGCCATTCGCCGGGTTTGCCGGGTAAAATCCGAGAGAGGAGAAAATATACCAGGCCGACATCTGTCCGCAGTCTTCGTTCCCCGGCAGGCCGTCGGGCTGATCGGTGTACAGCGAATCCACAATCGTACGAACCATCTCCTGCGCTTTCCACGGGGCATCCGCATAGTTGTAGAAATAGGGAATCTGCTGGGCAGGTTCGTTGCCCTGAACGTACTGGCCAATCAGGCCGCTCATATCGGAAATTTCACTTCTGGTTTCTGATTCCATCGAAAAGAGGGTATCCAGTCGTGCTACAAAGTTTTCCTTCCCTCCGATCAGGTCCATGAGTCCCGGTACGTCCTGCGGCACATACCACAAATACTGCCACGCATTGGCCTCGGTGTAATTTCGTTTGTCGAGATCTTCGGGGGCGGCAAGCGGATCAAACGGCGTTTCCCATTCGCCATTGGCCAGTTTGGGACGCATAAAGCCGGTCGATTCATCCCATACATTCAGATAGTTTTGTGCTCGATTTGAATAGATTTCAAAATCTTCGTTCTTGCCAAGCGCTTTTGCCATTTGGGCAATGACCCAGTCATCATAGGCATATTCCAACGTTTTGGAAACTGATTCTGCAAATTCATCCGATGGAACATATCCAAGCTCGTTGTATCGTTTAATCTCTTCGTTTTGCTCGAGTGAACTCTTCTTCATCGCCTCGAAAGCTTTCTCAACATCATAATCCCGAATTCCCTTGAAGTAAGCATCAGCGATAACCGGTACAGCGTGATACCCAATCATCGTGCCGGTTTCATACCCGTGAAGATCCCAGATCGGCAGAAAACCATTTTGATCGTAATAGTTGAGCATCGTTCGGATCATATCGTTTACCCGATCCGGCTCAATGAAGGTGAGCAGTGGGTGTTCCGCCCGATAGGTATCCCAAAGGGAGAAAATGGTGTAGTGTTCATAACCGTCTGCCGTATGAACGTTTTTATCCGGGCCGCGATATTGCCCGTTCACATCCATAAACAGAGTGGGTGCAAGAGTGGCATGGTAAAGTGCCGTATAGAACGTTCTCAACTTTGCTTCATCGTCGGATTGAACCTGAATTTTTTGAAGCTGCTTCTCCCACATCCCAACGGCTTGATTGTGAACGTCATCAAACTCCCAATGGGGAACCTCGGTTTTTAAATTCTCTAAAGCATTTTCCATACTCACAGCAGAAATGGCTACTTTTTGCAAGAGTTCATTACTGTCGGATTCATCAAAGTAAAAGAAACCGTGTGTTTCACGCCCTTTGGCTTCGGTTGGATTCGTAAGCTTTTCCCCCTCATTCTCGATAATTACTTCTGAGAACGGTTTAGAAAACTCAGCAGCAAAATAGACCCACTGGTTTCTTGCCCATCCCGAAGAAAAACGGTAACCGGTAATCAAGCTGTCGTTTACAATCTCAAGAAAAGTTTCGGTTGGGGTATCCCAGTTGATGGCAAATCCCAAGTCCAACGAAACTGCCTGTCCTTCATCATTGGGAAAAGTATAGCGATAAAAACCAACTCGTTTGCTTGCGGTCAGTTCAACCCGAATACCGTCATCCATTTTCACAGAATAGTAACCCGGACTGGCGGATTCATTTTCGTGTGAATACGTGTTGTAAACCGCTGCGCTGTCGCGTTCGGTTCCGTTAAGAGGCATAAACGACAGATCGGAAAGATCTCCGATTCCAGTTCCGCTCAAATGAGTCATGCTAAAACCGGCTAAAACCGAATCCTCATAATGGTAACCCGAGGAGTAATCCCATCCGTCTTTGCCGTTATCCGGGCTTACCTGCACCATACCGAATGGAACTGTTGCCCCGGGATAGGTATGGCCGTGAGCTGCCGTGCCAATGAACGGATCAACGTATGAGAGTGGTGAAAAATATTCATTATTACTTGATTCAGATGACTCCCGGCAAGAGATGAAACCAAATGTGATAATAATGATGAAGAGAACAATGAGAGATTTATCCATTCTTAGAGAGCTGGCTAAGGTTTGATCAGGTATATAATCCTTTTTAAAAAGATATAGAATCTACAACCTGAATGTGTTCAAAAAGTGAATTCCGAATTGAAACCGACTTCAGAGAGAATGCCTGTTTTAAGAAACTTTTCTCATGGCCTTCCCTTTAAATAAAGAGATTTTCGAAAAATATAATATGCAATACTATAAATAAGGAGAGACATGACCGGCTTTATTGATATTGATGCAGATAACGTTGTTGGAATTCGAATAGATGGAAAAATCAGCGAACAGGAATTTGACGCCATAACAGCACGTCTCGAAGAAAAAATGAGCAAGCACTCCACCGTCCGAATCTATGCTGAAATTAAATCTTTGGGAGGAATGTCACCCGAAACATTCTTTAAAGATCTGAAATTCGGACTTCAAAACTGGGACCGCTTCGACAAAGAAGCGCTCGTAACAGACAAGAAATGGCTGGAAAAAATTATTGATATTTCTGACCACCTTTTTCCCTCAATTGAAGTTGAGGCTTTCTCGTTTGATGAAAAGAAAAAAGCTAAAATCTGGATTCAGAATTAGTTTATTCTGCTATTGGCGGTGCTTTATCTTTCTTGCGATAAGTGGAAATTGCCAGAACCCCTACCCATACGAAGATGATAAGAAGCCCCAAAAATTCGCGGGCAGCTTCTACACCCGCCTGATTCATTTGTACTTCATCCAGCATATGCCGGAATCCATTTCCGGTCAGGTGAGGAATCTTCATCAAAGCCCAAACCCCGGTTATTAAAAGTACCGATGAAGCTGCAATCCAGTTGAGTTTTTTGAGGGCAAAGAGAATTGAAACCAGGCTTGCTGCACCGTAAATCAACATCCAGCGAAAAGGATTCGTATCATTATACTGAACAACCACAGCTAAAAGAAAAAGAACAATCATCAGGTAGTTGGCAACTCTAAGAATCATATCATCCGTTAAATTTAAAAATTGTATGTCTTGGTTGAAGTATTCTCGATTAAAGTAGAAATGAGGATTCAAAAAAAGAAAAAGAAAATATTCGGATAAACATCACTTTCAGGAAATTCCTTATTATTTTTTCTTTCCTCTCTCCTATTTTATAGGTATAGTCTAAAATTCGGTTGTCTCTTTTAAGTTTTATTTTGCTTATTTAATGAGACGGCTTTTGTCAACTGGAGAAAAAGATATACCTACATTCACATGATTAAGAAAGCTTGCAATGTTTGGGACAACCCAAACCTCTTTTGGATACTGGTACTGCCATTTTTCATTCTATCCTGTAAAAGTTCTGAGGTCAATACAAATAATACCCCGGTTCAATCCGAACCAACTTCCCAAAATGAAACTAATAATGTTGCTGTAACTGACATCCAAACGGAAGAATATACGGCTGAAATTCCCGGAAGCGGTGAAGAGATCGAAATGGTTTTGGTTCCCGGTGGAAATTATGAAATGGGCCCGTTTGAAAATGGAGAAATCCACGAAGTAAAAGTAGATTCTTTCTGGATCGCTAAACACGAAATCACCTGGGATGAATACAATCTCTTCAGAAATGAAGTG
Source organism: Rhodohalobacter sp. 614A (assembly GCF_021462415.1). NCBI lineage: Bacteria > Pseudomonadati > Balneolota > Balneolia > Balneolales > Balneolaceae > Rhodohalobacter > Rhodohalobacter sp. 614A. The sequence goes on along the minus strand of NZ_JAKEDS010000001.1, from coordinate 1,617,753 downwards.
CTTGAAGACATCCGCACACAGGTTTATAAGGAACTATATGGCGTTGACCTTGAAGGGGATGCTATTTCATCTCCCACCTTATCGGAAGAAGCGCTTGATCTGCTTCGTGATAATGACATTCCTGCCGATATTATTTCGCTGCCATCTCCACCCTATTCCGATATGACTGCCGGAATGGGAACGGACGGTTTCCCTGCCGTAAGCATGACGCATTATGCCGCATTTATGTTTACCAAATGGCTGACTGTAAAAACCGGAAATTTCTATCGTTTGCCAACGGAAGCGGAATGGGAATATGCCTGCAGGGCTGCCAATCCGAATGTATATGAACCAATTAGCAATCAAAGCGAACTTAACCGGTTTGCCTGGTATCGTGATAATAGCGAACGAAAATATCATCAACCCGGAAGTAAAGAACCGAATGCTCTGGGTCTTTATGATATGCTGGGCAATGTTGCCGAATGGACTTTCGATCAATATTATGAAGATTACGGCGCCCAGCTTGAACACAACCCTGCCGATAATCCTTTTTTCAAACCGGACCAGCTTTATCCCAGAAGTGTTCGTGGCGGGTCGTGGATGGATCCTGCCGAATCGGCCAGCTGTGTTCAGCGGAGAGGTTCTAATCCCAACTGGAAAATGAGAGATCCTCAACTTCCCAAAAGTCTTTGGTGGCATACAAATGCGCCATTTGTAGGCATCAGAGTGGTAAGGCCGGTCAATGAACCTAATTCAGTTGATGAGATGGAAGAATACTGGATTGATGCTATACAGGATTACAATTAACAGCCATCATCAAATTTTAACAACAACTACCAAAACATGAAGCCATGGAAAACAAAAATCAGCTAAACTCAAAACTGACAAGAAGAGATTTTATGAAGAAAACATCGCTTGCTGCAGGTGGCGGTTTTCTTTTGAGCAGCCTTCCGATAGGATCAAGTGCCTATGCTGCTGCCAATGATACGTTAAATGTTGCCGTGATAGGCTGCGGCGGACGAGGAACCGGTGCCGCAAACCAGGCACTTACGGCCGATAACGGTGTTAAAATTGTAGCGTTGGCTGATCTTTTCAGAGACAGGCTGGATGAGTGCTATACCGCTCTTTCCGAACGGTTGAAAGCAAGCAATGAAACCGACCGCCTTGCAGTGCCGGAAGAGCACAAATTTGTTGGTTTTGATGGATACAAGCACGCCATTGAGCTGGCTGATGTTGTGATTCTGGCCACTCCTCCCGGATTCCGTCCCGAGCATTTTGAAGAAGCAGTACGCCAGGGCAAGCATATTTTCATGGAAAAACCGGTTGCAACGGATGCTCATGGTGTTCGCCGCGTTCTGCAGGCCGGTCGCGAAGCCAAGCGTAAAAAACTGAATGTGGTTGTTGGATTGCAGCGGCACTATCAAAATAATTACAATGAAGCCCTTCAGCATATTCGTGATAATGCCATCGGTAAAATTACGGCCGGACAGGTTTACTGGAATGGCGCCGGAGTTTGGGTTCGGGAACGTCAGCCGGGTATGAGTGAGCTTGAATATCAAAACAGAAACTGGTACTACTTTAACTGGTTATGCGGCGATCATATCCTGGAACAACACATTCATAACATCGATGTTGCGAACTGGTTCATCGGCGAATATCCGGTTTCTGCCCAGGGAATGGGTGGACGCGAAGTTCGAAATGGAAAGGATCACGGACAGATTTTTGACCACCATTTTGTAGAGTTTACTTACCCGGGCGGAGCGGTCATTGCCAGCCAGTGCCGTCATCAGCCCAACACCTTTTCTCGTGTAGCAGAGCATTTCCAGGGAGCCTTCGGCACAATCGAGCTGGATTCCAACAATAAAGCCGTTATTAAAGATTGGGATGGCGTTGTTCTGTACGATCACGAGGGCATGAACGATCCAAATCCATACCAGGTTGAACATGACAAACTTTTTGCATCTATTCGTAACGGAGAAGTCATTGACGACACCGAATACGGAGCAAAAAGTACAATGACTGCTATTCTTGGACGAATGGCTACATATTCCGGCCAGATGATTACCTGGGATCAAGCCATTAACGCCAATGATAAAATGGTTCCTGACAACATGACCTGGGATACTCCTCCTCCCGTAATGCCTGATGAGAATGGTAACTATCCTGTTCCAACTCCGGGAGTTACAGATGTTTTGGGAACGGAATCAACGGCGAGTAAAGGGTAAAGAGAAATCCTTCTAAAAAGGAGACCGTTGAAAAGCGTTTAGCGAATTAGCAGGGGTGTGTCCGTGTGATGTAAGTATGGAGATTGTCTGAACTGACTACAAATAGCACACCCCTGAATCTCCTCTCAAGAGGGGACTCCTTTTCTGTACATCCATTTCTTATTCTGCAATCCAACATATCCTATGAATCGAAAAACCTTTCTGAAAAACAGTCTTTTTGCAGCTACAGCTCTTTCTACCGGTGCGGCTTTTACTAAAGCAAATGCCTCGACACTTAAAAAATCAGATCTTCTGACGAGGCATAATTTCAAACTGAAATATTCCCCGCATTTCGGAATGTTTGAGAATCATGCCGGCCGCGATTTAATGGACCAGCTTCAATTTATGAGTGACATCGGATTCCGTGGATTGGAAGACAACGGTATGAAAGGCCGAAGCCGGCGGACACAAGAACAAATCGGCCAAAAACTGGAAGATCTCGGGATGGAAATGGGTGTGTTTGTGGCTCATACGATCTACTGGAATGAACCGAGTTTAAGTACCGGAGACAAAGACTACCTGGAACAATTCCTGGATGAAATCCGTGAATCGGTTGAGGTGGCAAAACGGGTGGATGCCAAATGGATGACGGTGGTCCCGGGCCATGTAGACAAACGTCTTGATATGGATTACCAGGAACTCAATGTTATTGATACGTTGAAACGGGCTATGGAAATTCTTGAACCACACGATTTAGTAGTGGTTCTCGAACCTCTGAACACACTTCATGATCATCCCGGAATGATTCTCAACAAAACATCACAGGCATATCGAATTTGCAAGCATGTTGGCAGTCCATCATGCAAGATCCTGTATGATGCGTATCATCAGGCTATTACCGAGGGAAATATGATCCCGAATATCGATGCGGCGTGGGATGAAATTCCCTATTTCCAGTTGGGCGATCATCCCGGAAGAAATGAACCCTACACCGGTGAAATCAATTACCGGAATATCTTCAAGCACATTTATGATAAAGGGTTTGACGGCATCGTGGGAATGGAACACGGAAAATCGAAAGGTGGCAAAGAGGGAGAGCTGGCCCTGATTGACGCCTATGTAAAAGCTGATGATTTCGAGGTTTGAGTATCAGATTCGTTAAGCCTTTACAGATTCGCGGATCTTGTTTGATCTATTCATCAAAGTACTCAGCAATCATTCGGTCTACTTCATTCACCATTTCTTCGCCTCTAAGATCTTTAGCCACAATTTTTCCATCGGGATCAATCAAGTACATTCTGGGAACACCAGCCACATTATAAGACTCGACGATTTCCCCTCCCCATCTTTTTGGTTGCAATATTTGCGGCCATTCTATCTCATTTTCTGTGGTAAAATCCTGCACTAACTTCTCATTCTCATCTAACGCAACACCAATAATCGTCATATTTCTGTCAGAGTGTTTCTCGTATAATGTTTTCAAGTGAGGTATTTCAGGTTTGCACGGACCGCACCAGGTACCCCAAAATTGCAGCAAGATAAATTCCCCACTTAAATCAGACAGAGAAAAAGAATTTCCCTGAACAGTTTCTGCTGCAAAAACGTGTGCTGGCTGACCAATTTGCAATGACTCAAGCTCATGAAGCTGACCAAGCGCGAAATCTACGAAAAAATCTTTGGCATCTAATTCCACCATTTTTTGGGCGTAATCACGAATCTTGTCTTTTTTATCTTGGTCTTCATAATGCCGTACTAAGATTAAGTAAAGCTGAGATTTGCTTGTAGGTTGTGTTAGCTCGTCCTCCTTTTTTTCCAGATACCCGATATAATTCTCGTAATCCAGATTCTCATTTCTTGCATAAATATTCCCAAGCGGTCGCAATATTAAAGTCCACAATTCTGAATTGTTGTCAAGAGTTGCCAATGCTTCATCAACATATTGATTATTTCCTGTATTTCCCCACATAAGAAAGGCCGAGGAAAAAGCTCTTTCTGCTGATTTTGTTCCTTTATGGGATTTGTAATACTCAAAAAACTCCTCCGCATATTGATTTTGGAGGCTGTCTGAAAATTCAGATTTCTCAATTTCATCCCAAACCTCTGAATGGTATGCTTCAAATGTTGAATCTGTTTCTGTGGAGTTCTCCTGCCCGAATGCGGAATTGTATGTAATGAAAATGAATAGAATAAATAGCGAAATGACTCTTGTGAAATCTCTCATTATGATGTGGATTTGTTGGAAGTTGTACTTTAACTGCCCTTTTCTAAAAAGCAATTTTTTCTAACCACTTTCAAATCCTGCATATCCTCATCTGTAAAAGTGCTGAGAAGTTGAAAATGATTTCCTGCTTCAACCACATTTTTTTGATACAGACTCATGCTCTGGGAACCGGGAATAGTCATGAACAACCGGGGCTCGTTCTCTACTTGGGCAATCTTAAAACCCGCTCTTAACGCACTTACAGTCAGCCAGGCATCATCCACCGTAGGACAACTTGAAAGAAATCTATCCCCTGCTTGTTTGAGATACTCAAGAAATTCCGGAGGATAAATAACACCGGAAACCCCCAAAATGTAATTCAAGGAGTCGGGAGTTGTACTTCCGGAATTCTTCCAGTCTTTTGGAGGAATAAACCTGCCGTTACTGAATCTCATCCGAAGGGTGCGATAAGCGTGAATTACGTCTGTGTTTGATTTGTGAACCTCCACCAATTTTTCCAGCCAATCAGGCGGATAAATAACATCATCATCTGCTGTAACGAGAGGTTTATCAAACGCTTCATTTTGCTGAAGAAAACTATAATACTTTTTATGAGGGCCAATATTTTCAGAGAAATAAATCTCAAGGCCAACTTTCTGTAACCGCCGCAACGGTTCAGGCAGTTTTCCCAAATCCTCGTTATCGAGCCACAAGATAATTCTCGATGGTTTTACAGTTCCCCGCCGGATCGATTCAATCGTATAGAAAACCGTGTTAATTCTTACACCGTGAGATGTGAGAGAAACAACCGGACCCGCCGGATCCGTCAGTGGCTGCCGGGACTTCTGATTTTCAGATTTCAGTGAACGCAAGGCTAAAGCTTCCCTCCGCTGCTGTTTGTAATAACCGGGCTTTAAATACTTGTTGTGCTTTATCGAATGAACGAAAGGAATCGCTTGCGGCCAGTACTTAAACAACAAGCTCTCTCCCGATGCTTTAAATGTCTCATCCCGAAGACGTTTAATTTCTTCAATTTCTTTTGGATCCGGTTTGTGATTGATTTCATTTAACGCCTGAACATCATATAATCCAACCACTTCCATTCTGTGGGTTAGTATCAAAAAAGCATTTGAACGATCGATGTCAATTCCCTTTACACCTCCCTCTTTCACACCGGTTTTTCCATAGTAGAACTGGTCATCGTCTACCAGTTTAAGAGCTTTTGGCGAATTCTTTACACGGCTCCAGTTTCCATCCTCAGATTCAAAAAAATAGACATATTGTGTAGCGGCATCCGCAACGTACAGTTTCTTTGCATCGGGACTGAATCGAATCCCATGCGGACAAACCGGGCCGTCAAGGGCCACTGCTGGTGAAGTTTTTTTGTTGAGTTCACCACTATTTTCATAAATCGCCACTTGCCCATAATCATGATTGCTGATTGCGATCCATTTCCCGTCCAGGCTCACAGTAATCCCATCCGGAAACCGGAGTGAATTTTCGATCAGAATCCCTTCGTTCTTAACTTTGACGCCATTTTCCAGGTTGATAACATGAGATGTAATCGTATGCCTGTGATTATTACAAACAAAAATTCTGAATTTATTTTCCGATATCTGGTGACTGTGAACCGAACCGGGTGTACTCACTTTTGATGTGAATAACCCTTTCCCGCTGATGACTTTCTCCGCAGACAACTCATAATTGTTGATTTCACCATCAGGCTCAGGAAGCTTGAAAATTGAAACGCCCGCAGACCGGTTACTAACCACAATCCATTCCTCATTCAAAAAACAAACCCCGTGGGGATTTTTGATATCCGGAGAGGTAATTTTGCTGTAACCCATAATAGATATACCGGATGGAGAAATGGTTCGGTCAATCTCAAAAGTGAATAGATGCAGCGTATTAGCAAGAAATTCAGCAATGATAAAACTGCGAGCTCCGGGAGAAAATTTGATGTCCTCCGTCCGCCCGATTTGATTTATAACATTGCGTATTTCATCCGATGCCCGGTATTCCAGTTTCATGCTTTAACCAATCTCACTTTAAATAATTAGTCGCTTTCTTAGAGAGCTTAGCTCAACAAGTTTCGGGGAGATTATAATAATTTTTAGGTGAGAAAAAACAGCACTAAAGCGAATGATGAGGAAATTCTATAACTGCTCAAAAAAAGAAGAATGAATTAGCTGCGTTCCGCAACGATAGAAATACAATCAGAGTATGGGATTGTAATTCAGGGTTTCATTTTCAACGAGAGTAGCGACCTCAAACCGATCTTTCCTGGTCTTCCGGGCGCGTTAACCCGAGAAGCAATCCACCGGTTACAGCGGCAACGATCCATAAAACAACCCAGGCAATTCTCTCCTGTATGGTATCCAGATTTACTCCGAAAGCGTCAATCTGTACGTGAACTAAACCAATGATGGCCATTACTCCTAACAAGGTAAGTACAAATCCCATACCCAAAAGTAACCAGCCGAATATCCTGATATTCTCGTTCATGGGGCTCTCCATTAAGTTGTAAATGATCTCCCAGGTACTTCTTAATCAAGAAAATGAAACCGAAAATGATTTCAAAATCATTTGAGATACATACGACTGTTAACCGAATACCATTCAAGAATGTTCCCGCCATCATTCATAAAAATAATGGCTTCGGTGTGATCCAGCCCGTTGACCAATTCTATTCCGTCCTCTGGATCCATCAAGGTGAGGACTGATGCAAGGGCGTCGGCCTGCATTCCGTCGGGAGAAATGACCGTAGCCTGAATTTGACGGGTAGCGCCCAGCCCGGTTTTCGGATTTAAGATGTGTGAATATCGTTCTCCATCAATCACTACAAACTGAAATAAATCACCGGAAGTGGTTACCGTTCGATTGGTAACCTGAAGTGTAATAAAACTGTTTTCTCCCCTGGTTTTATTTTTTGGAACCGCCACATCCCAAGTGTCACGGCCGGGCGGCATATCTCCGAGAGTGACGTCTCCCCCCGCATCAATGAGTGCCTTTTCAATTCCATGCGTTCGTATCACGGCCAGTGCCTCTTCGGCCGCGTAACCTTTTGCGATTCCACCGAGATCCAGTTGCATTCCCGGTTTAAGAAGCTCTACGGTTCGGTTCTTTTCATTCAGTTTGATGTATTTGTAACCGACTTTTTGCCGAAGTTCTTCCAGTTCTTCATTGGATGGCAATTCCGGCTCGGGTGACATCCGAACCACCCGCCAGAATTTGCTCATCGGGCCGATGGTGATATCAAACAAGCCATCCGTCATTTTGGCCATTCGGATGGATTCCTGCAAAACAGTAAACAGATCTTCGCTCACTTTGACGGCCTCGCCCGATCCTGAAGTTTTTGCAAGACGATTGAGTTCGCTATCCTCAAGATAATCACTCATGATTTGATTCAACTCCTCAATCCGGGCAAATGCTTCTTTTGATGCCTGGCTTGCAACAGATTCATTGTCCGTATACAGAACGATGTTGAACCGGGTGCCCATGTGGTTTGAGCTAAACGAATAGCGCTCCAAATCCTGGGCTAACAGTGCACCCACCAGCAGAAACCAGACAATTGTGGTAAGAAATAGTCTTTTGTACATCAAGCCGTCGTTCATTTTAAACCGTTCTCAAAATAAACGTTTACACAGAAAAAAACTTTCAACTCTTTTACTTTGGAATGACCCCAAGTCATTCAACAATTGAAGAAATTCTGTACCAACCAATCGGTCTTGATTTTTTTGTTCTTTTGAATCCATACAAAAGGACAATAGAGCAGTTGCACACTCTGTGTATTACTTTTGGTAACACCAAAGTTCCAGAATGAACAAAACTTTTCATTCACCAAAGGTTTAATCTGAACCAAAAAGTGCCTAAATTTACGATTCTTTACCCGCCGGAGTAGCTCAGGGGTAGAGCAACGCTCTCGTAAAGCGTAGGTCGTCGGTTCAAATCCGATCTCCGGCTCAATATCTTTCTCACTTAAAAGGGAAATGAAGAGTGTGTTTAACCAAAATCACATTGAAATTCACGTTCTATATAACCCTGTAGTTCAACCGGATAGAACGAAAGCCTCCTAAGCTTTAAATCCCGGTTCAAGTCCGGGCGGGGTTACTATTAACAGTGTGGCACTTGGAAGAGATCAGTCAGCAGTTTTAGCCGCGCTCTCTGCTTTCTCGAACGGCTTCATTTAAACTATTGAGATCTAAATCAGTTTCTACGCCTTCAATATCGAGGGGTGAGCCTTTCTTTTCTACAGGCTTCAGTACAAAGGTTTGACCATCTCTTTTTTTTATTCCCACCTCTCCTTCATTTCGGGCTTCATCCAGTAATTTTGCCAGCTTTTGTCGAGCTTGAGAGTATGTGTAAACTTTCATTATGAGACCTCTAAAACTGTAATATTAAGTTCTTTTGCAACATCAACCATTCTTCTGTCCAAACTAAGTAAGGGTGTTCGGTATTGTTTTGCACAATCCAAAACGTATCCATCATATGCATAAATATTGAATTCTTTTGACAATTTGAGCGCTTCATTCAATCGAATGGGTGTTCTTCTAATGGGCACGAGATCAAATTGATTAATAATCTGCTTCGTCTTAGTGAGGGATATTCTTTTGCGCTTTAGCATAGCTGATAGTGCGTTTCCGATCTCCGCATCTATACTTTCCGGTGACTGTAGCTCGGAGTTCTCTGTATGCTCAATAATTACTTGCTTATGAGATTCATTAACAAGAACTGCCAGTACTGCGGATGTGTCAATTGTTATCAGCATACATAAATGTAACAATTGTACAACTCAAATTCTTAATTATTTCTTTTCTGTCACTTTGAGCTTTATTTGATGCTTTTTAGATGTTCTTAAAAAATTAATCACACGAGTGTTGATGATAGCATTTACCCACCCTGCTCATCGGCGATATAATCTTTACCGGCTTTGTGAGTTACAATTTTCTCGGCGTGGTCTTTCGGCTGAATATTTTCAGCGAATTCCATGGCAAATTGCTGGGTGATCTCAGCCCCAAAAAACAGGATCAAAGATGAATAGAAAACCCACAACAGGAAAATGGCAGTCGAGCCTGCTGTTCCGTACATATCCTGTATGTTGCTGTTGGTGAGGATAAACGTAATCAAAAATTTACCAAGCGTAAACAGGAACGCCGTAACGGCCGCACCTGTCCAAACCACTTTCCATTCAATAATTACATCGGGCAAAAATTTGTAGATCATTCCCAGGATAATCACCACCGCTAAAAAGGAGATCAGGTAACCAAAGATATGAATGAGAATAGGGGAAACGCCCGGAATCAGGTAATCCAGGTTGTTACCCACAAAACCCAGGGCTGCTTCCAGTAAAAGTGAGAGCATCAGTACAACGCCCATAACCGCAATCAGGATGAATGATATCAGCCGGTCTTTGAGAACTCTTTTGAGATTACGGCTCGATTTTGTTCTTACCTGCCAGATTTGATTCAGCGAGTTTTGAATAATGATAAAGTATGTACTGGCTGCAAACAGAAAAATGATGATACTTACGATCTGCTGGATCAGGCCGATTCCTTCTACAAAATAATTCCGTACAATGTTATGGATTAAATCCGCGGCTTCCTCTCCGATGGATGTCCGGATGATCTGGAATACTTCCTGACTGGCCATGTCCTGACCCGTAATCAGCCCCACCAGGAAAATAATCATAATCAAAATGGGTGGAGCGGCAATGATAGAAAAAAATGCCAGTGCACCGGCAAGGGTGATGGGATCATTTTTCATGAAATTCTTCCCGGCTTTTTTGATTACCAGCAGGGAATTATTGAAAAAATTTTTACTCATAACTGATTATGAATCTCTTTTTATTCACCTTTAGAAACTCATTCACAGAGTCAACGTTCCGTATCATTTATGCAAAACTGCACCTTGCCACTCTCATTTTTACTTCAGATTTGATACAAATTTAAGTTGTATCGTGTAAAAGATAACTTCTTCATTTTAAATATTTTGCTGGGGTTACAAACAACAGAACTGACGGAAAAACCATTACATGTATCGAATCTCCAAAGAGCCGCACATCTTCTCAAATAAATTTCCTTTTCAACTAATTATCTTGCTCTTGGTTTTGGCTTTTTCCCTGCCTTCCGCACTACTTGCCCAGGCTGATCATCAGCGCAATGAAATCCAGGCTTATCGGCTTACCGACTCCGACAAAATTATTTTTGACGGAAATCCCACAGAAGATTTTTGGCAGAAAATTGCGCCTGCTACCCGTTTTCGTCAACAGGAACCATCGGAAGGAGAACCAGCAACCGAATTAACAGAAGTACGAATCGCCTATGATGATGAGTATCTCTACATGGGTGTAATTTTATACGACAGCGATCCGTCGGGAATTAAGGCAACTCAAAAGCGAAGAGACGTACCCATTGTAGCTGATGAACGGTTCACATGGTTTTTTGATACGTTTAACGACAACCGCACGGCTTATTTTATGGAGGTGAACCCGAATGCCCTCCGAACGGACGGATTGATAACCACCGGACAGGGCGAGAGTATCAACCTGAATTGGGATGGTATCTGGGATGCAAAAGCGGAAATCAATGAACAGGGTTGGATGACCGAAATTAAAATTCCATTCCGGACTTTCAATTTCAATCCCAACAGCGATACGTGGGGTGTGAATTTTATGCGGGTGATCCGTCGCAAAAACGAAACCGCACTCTGGACCGGCTACCTGCGCAGCCAGGGAATTTCACGTCCGCAGGATGGTGGAATTTTAACCGGGCTGAACGGCATGTCTCAGGGACTTGGCCTGGAAGTTGTGCCTTTCGGCATACTGACCGGAAATGAGCTGAACAGCCCGTCCGGCAAAACAACAGACAGCGAAATTGACGGTGGCCTTGATATCAATTACAGCATCACTCCCAGCCTGAAAGCCTCTCTTACATTCAACACCGATTTTGCGGAAGCCGAGGTGGATCAGCGAATTGTAAATCTCACTCGCTTTGCCGTGCAGTTTCCCGAGCAACGGGATTTCTTTCTTGAGGGATCCAATATCTATGAATTCGCACCTTCGAGTGGAATCAATCCATACTTTAGCCGCCGGATCGGGCTCACGGCCGGTCAGCCCATACCCATTACATATGGCGCGCGGCTTCTCGGTACAACCGGCCCATATAATCTCGCACTCCTGCATGTACGTACGGGAGAAACCAATACCATAGGTGCGGAAAATTTCTCGGTGGCTCGAATCAAACGAAATATCGGCAGTGAGAGTACTATCGGTGTGGTGTACACGCGCCGGTCCACATCTGATGATTTTGATCCTGACATTGATCTCCAGGATCGCCACACTCTGGGTGCCGATCTTGAACTCGGTACTTCGAATTTTCTTGGTGATAAAAACCTGCAATTCCAGGCCTTTTTTGTTTTCCATAACTCAGCTTTCGAGAATTCTGAATCGGAATTCTGGGACCGGACATCGCGTGGAATCCGACTAAACTATCCAAACGAGCCGTGGTCGGGGCATGTTTCTTACCGCGAATTCGGGAATGCGTTTGATCCGGCCGTGGGGTTCACACCGAGAAATGCATTCCGAAGATTGCAGCCATCCCTTCAATACACACCCCAATTTCCTGAAAGTGATATTTTCCAGGAAGTTGGCTGGGGCATTCGATACGAACACCTGATGGATCTCGATTTTGACCTTCTGACACAGGATCTCACGTTTACCCTCTTCGACATCTCCTTTATGAGCGGAGACCAAATCCGGTTTGATGTTTCCAGGAATTACGAACGCCTGGAGTTACCGTTTGACATCAAACGAGACGCCTCCATTATTATCCCGGTGGATGAGTACGAAAACTGGTTAGCTACAGCCGAGATAGAAACGGCATCTTTCCGCAAAATATCCATAGAAACGTCTGTTGCTGTGGGAGGATTCTGGTCGGGCACTCAATTTCAATATGCTGCAAATATCAGCCTGCGACCGGTTGCCGGCCTCGAACTAAATCCTGAATATATCCGAACCAATGTTGATTTGGCAGAGGGGAGTTTTTCGACCGACCTTTTCCGGTTTGAAGCCAATATCGATTTTACCAATTCCCTGTTCTTCACCACCAATATTCAGTTCGATAACCTCAGTGATCTGCTTGCCACAAACAATCGTCTTCGGTGGATTATCAGGCCGGGATCAGACCTGTATCTTGTTTACAATCACAACTGGCTGAACGATGATCAGTTCGACCGGTTCAGAACTCTTCAGCGAAGCGGAACCATCAAGCTCTCGTATACTCATCGTTTTTAAAACAAGGTAATATTTCATCAGGGTAGAATATTATCTGCATAGTTTTTTCTCTTCATAATCGGTCTGAATCCTTTATCTTTCAGTCAGAAAAACTAACATTTTAAGATAGAAGACGAGAACCATGTCGAACGCCTATTTTAACATTCAGGAGCCAAAAAACGAATCCTATAATGCTTTTGAACCGGGATCTCCCGAAAGAAAAAAGCTGAAAGAAAAATTGAAAGAACTGCAGGATGAAGTCATAGAAATTCCTGCGATCATCAACGGAAAAGAAGTAAAGACCGGCAGAACCGCCGATGTGGTGATGCCACACAAGCATGGCCATAAATTGGCTACCGTTCATTATTGTGGTGAGAAAGAAGTAAACATGGCCATTGAGGCCGCCCTTGAGGCCCGTAAAAAATGGGCGGTATTGCCGTGGCAGGAACGCGTTGCCATATTTCAAAAAGCTGCCGATATCATCACCGGGCCGTGGCGTTACACAATGAACGCCTCCACGATGCTGAATTTATCCAAAACACCCCATCAGTCTGAAATTGAAGCTGTGGGTGAATTGGCCGATTTCTTCCGCTTTGGCCCGTGGTATCTCTCGAAAATTATGGATGAGCAACCCTATTCTCCGGACGGTATGTGGAATCGGGTGGATTACCGGCCGCTGGAAGGATTTGTCTTTGCTGTGAGTCCGTTCAATTTTACGGCCATTGCCGGTAACCTTCCCGGAGCGCCGGCCATGTGTGGAAATGTGTCACTCTGGAAACCGTCGCCTGAAGCGGTTTACTCCAACTATTTTGTAATGAAAGTGCTGCAGGAAGCCGGCCTTCCGGATGGAGTGATCAACTTCCTTCCTGGTGAAGGTGCCGATGTTGGCGATCCGGCAATCTCAAGCCCTCACTTATCCGGACTCCACTTTACGGGATCAATGGCTACTTTCAATCATCTTTGGAAAACGATTGGAAATAACATCGACAAATACCATACCTATCCAAGAATTGTCGGCGAAACCGGTGGAAAAGATTTCATTTTTGCTCACAACACCGCAGATACGGAAGCATTGGTTATCGCAGCTTTGCGTGCCGCTTTCGAATACCAGGGACAAAAATGTTCGGCCGCTTCACGAATGTATATTCCCGAATCAATCTGGCCCGATTTCAAAGATCCTTTGATTGAAGAGGTGAAAAAAATTAAGGTCGGTAATGTGGAAGATTTCTCGAATTTTATGGGAGCGGTTATCAGCCGGAAGGCATTTGATAAAATTACCGGTTATATCGATTACGCAAAAGACGCCGAGGATGCAGAAATTCTCGTTGGCGGAACCTATGATGATTCCGAGGGATATTTTGTGAATCCTACCGTGATTCTTACAACCAATCCAAAGTTCAAAACAATGGAAGAGGAAATCTTTGGTCCTGTCCTCACGATTTATGTATACAAAGATGAGGATTTTGAGGAAACGCTTGATCTCTGTGATAATACATCGCCGTATGCGCTGACGGGTGCCATTTTTGCCCAGGACCGATATGCACTCGAAACGATGGCCAAGCGGTTTAAGCAATCAGCCGGAAACTTCTATGTGAATGATAAACCAACCGCAGCGATTGTAGGTCAGCAACCATTTGGCGGTTCCCGAAAATCCGGCACCAATGATAAAGCCGGAAGCGTGATTAACATGTTACGATGGTTATCGGCACAAGCCATTAAAGAGACAAGAGTTCCTCCTAAAAAGTGGCAATATCCTTATTTGGGAGAAGAATAAATCTCTTTCAATTTCTGATGTTCAAAGCCCTCCAAATGGAGGGCTTTTTTTATTTCTCAATAAAATATCTGTTTCTCTCATTTATACTTTTATTAGCAGTAATTTCTTGGAAAGAACCAATCAAAAAGCCATATTAAACAATACTTTATAAAAATAAATCATATATAAATTTTATCCTTTAACCTCTTTTAAAATTCATTTTACCCTACAAACTTTATCTCCTCACTTTTCCTCTCGCTCTCATTCCCTCGTCTTTCTTATTCTGCTATTTTTACCCTCGTTAGTGAATGCTCAAACGGAAGATGAGGAACCCTTTCTTCAAATTGGCGGGGCCCTTCGTTTCAATATGATTCTTCAGGATTACGAAAGCAGCATTAACGCCACAAGTTCTTCCTTTACTCTGGACACCTGGCGAATTAATGTTTTGTACGATAATCCAGCAGGAATCGGGCTTAACTTCGAATATCGGTTTTATCCCACATTTGGAACCCATTTTATTAAACAGGGATGGCTGGAATATCAGTTCTCAGAATCAACCCAGGGGCAGCTTGGTGTTACCCAGGTTCCGTTCGGCAATATTCAATACAATTCACACAACTGGTGGTTCAGCCTTCCCTATTATGTTGGTTTGGAAGATGATCACGATATGGGAATAAAAATCACGCATAGTTCTGACAATTTTCGATGGGATTTTGCCTATTTCTTTCAGGCTGAACCGGAAGGTCCACCCGCGGCATTTGGCAGTGGCGGTCCGGGGCGATATTCCTACGATGTCATTCCCGACGGAAACACATCTTTGACCGAACGAAACCAGCTCAATCTAAGGTCAGCTTATCAGTTTGATGAAAGTGAAATTGGGGGCTCGGTACAGTTCGGTCAGCTATATAACAGCGTTCGGAATGAATTCGACAGCCAATACGCCTTGGCCCTGCATGCTGATATCAACTCGGGAAGTTTTAATATTCTGCAACAGATTCTCTATTATAAAATGGATACCAGGAATGATGCCGGTGAAAATATCAGTACTGTCTTTATGGGGGCTTATGCTATTCCCTACGAAGTTTCTACTGAAGCATGGATTGCTACTCTTGGAATTTCGTACTCTTATGATGTTGAGTGGGGCCCCGTCACAAACCTCAACTTCTACAACGATTTCAGCTATATGGCGAATAGCATTGGATCGGGATCTACCTTAACCGCGGGGAAATCTTCGCTTGACCTGGAAGAAAACTTTCAGTCGACCATTCAAAATATAACAGGCCTACTTGTAACAGCCGGCCCTGTGTATACTTATTTTGATATTGCTCAGGGAATCAATCACCCCTGGTTGACAGACAATTTCGGAATTGGCGTGGGACCTGGCCATGAAGATCTCGGAACGGGTTCCTCGGAATATAACATCCGCTACAATATTAATATCGGTTTCTATTTTTAAACATGGATCGATTATAAAAACCTTTTAATGAATTTTTTACTCCATGAGTAACTCTCAACAAAAGAATAGTCAATCATCATCCAACAAATCCGACACAAACAAGTACTTTGATATTCACGGACCGGTTTTCTGGCCGTCTGTTATATTAATTGCCACCCTGATTATTGGAACGCTAATAGCCGGCGAATCCGCCGAACAAGCATTTAATTCGGCAAGAGTATTTATCACAGGTTCTGCAAATTGGTTATTTGTAGGTGCCGTTAATATTTTTATTGGATTTTCGCTGTATTTCGCATTCAGTAAATTTGGAAGAATCCGTCTGGGAGGACAAGATGCCGAACCAGATTTTAGCACCATGGCGTGGTTTGCCATGCTTTTTAGCGCCGGTATGGGCATCGGCTTGATGTTTTACGCCGTTGCCGAACCAATGTGGCATCTCACAAGTCCGCCGCATGCCGAACCCGGAACCACCGACGCCGTACGTGACGCGATGGGAATTACCTTTCTGCACTGGGGATTGCATGCCTGGGCTGTCTATGCAATTGTTGCTTTGGCTCTCGCTTTTTTTGCATTCAACCGAGACTTACCCCTCTCCTTTCGATCTGTTTTTTATCCATTACTGGGCGACCGAATTGACGGCTGGATGGGCGATATCATTGATGTACTTGCAGTATTGGCAACTCTTTTTGGATTGGCAACCTCTCTCGGGCTCGGAGCTGCTCAAGCCGGAGCGGGCATCGAATATGTATTTGGATTAACCAACTCCATAAACCTGCAAGTCATCATTATTATTTGCGTAACGGCTATCGCTACCATTTCTGTTGTGCTGGGTATTGATAAAGGAGTAAAGGTGCTGAGTGAATTTAATATTCGAATTGCAGCCCTGTTTTTACTCTTTATTTTAGTAGTCGGTCCTACGCTTTACATTCTTTCGTCCTTCATGCAAAACATCGGGCATTATTTGCAGAACTTTGCCGGTTTTGCAACATGGACGCAATCCTATGAAGAAGGTGAGTTCCTGAACACATGGACTGTATTTTACTGGGCGTGGTGGATTTCCTGGTCTCCATACGTAGGCATGTTTATCGCCCGGATATCAAAAGGCCGAACCATTCGTGAATTCGTTTTAGGTGTTTTGTTAATCCCAACATTTGTTACATTTCTTTGGATGAGCGGTTTTGGCGGCAGTGCACTCTTCCTCGAAACCGGGGGCATTGCAGAGATAGCCAATGCCGTTCAGGCCGATCAAACCACATCGCTCTTTATCCTTTTAGATCAGTTTCCATTGTCAAATATTACCTCATTTCTTGCCATTATTTTGGTCATGAGTTTCTTTGTTACTTCATCCGACTCAGGGTCGCTCGTGATTGACGGTTTAACAAGTGGCGGAAAATTGCATGCGCCTGTTGGTCAACGGGTTTTCTGGGCCACCACGGAAGGAGCTGTTGCTGCTATTTTACTGGTGGGTGGAGGGTTAGGTGCTCTACAGGCGGGAGCGATAAGCACCGGGCTTCCTTTTACTATTGTTCTTTTAGTAATGTGTTACAGCCTGCAGAAAGGATTGAATAAAGAACACAAAGATCTTGTTGATAAAACGAAAGCCAAAGAACGAGAATCTTACCGGGATCTTGTAGCGAACGCTATCAAAAAACAGAAAAAATAGAAATCAGAGAAGATTATGAAGAATTTAAATCATTGGATTGTATCTCTCGACCTGTCAAAAATGGACGAAATATTGGTTGGATACAGCTCTTTTTTATCCACCGTTAAAACTCCAAAAACAATCACTTTTTTACACGTGATTGAATCTGGCCCCACGGCATTGAATATCGTCGAACAATTTCCTGAAATTGAAACCAAAGAGGAATTTGAAGAGATCATCCGAAATGAACTGAACGAAAAAATTGAAGCCCATTTCAATAACAGTTCCATCGAAATCAGACTTATCATAAAAGAGGGAAAACCAACCGATCAAATTGTGCAAGTTGTCAACTCTCTTGAACCCGACCTTTTGATTATGGGCAAAAAAGTTGGATATGCCGGGGAGGGAATCATTCCAAAACGGATTTTAAAATATGTACCCACCTCCATCCTTTTTGTACCGGAAAACTGTCGTTATAATTTGGAGAGTGTGTTGGTTCCCGTTGATTTTTCCGAACAATCGGCCAAAGCTTTACAGGCTGCGCAAAGTTTGGTAAAACACGGAACGGTAACGGCGCAGCATATTTACGAATACCGGGCGCAATTCTTTCCATACATGCTATCGGAAGAGGAAAGAGAAAGAATTGATGATGAAATCAAAGAGAAAAAATCGACGTTTATTGATCAATTCTCTTTTCCTGAAGATGTGAATTTCGTATTAACCCGCCGTCAGCAAGGACGCCTCGCAGATTGTGTGTATGAAGAATCCATCAGTCAGCAGGCAGATATGATTATTATCGGATCAAAAACAAAAAAGCTGCCCAACCTGATCCGTCACGATTTTACCGATAAAATGGTCGGGTATAATTTTGGAATTCCTCTATTAATTCAAAAAAATAAAGAGAAATACACGGAATTTCTGAAATCGATTTTTAAAGAGTAGTCAACTTCTATTTAAACTTTTGAGAAGCCGCGACAGCCAATCGGTCAACCCGGTTGTTGAGCATGTTGTCAGCGTGACCTTTCACCTTGACCCATTCAATGGTGTGGGGTTCCATCGCCTTTAACATTTTTTCCCAGAGATCACGGTTTTCTACAGGTTTCTTGTCGGATTTTTTCCAGCCTCTTTTGATCCAGTTTTGAATCCAACCTTTTTTGAACGTGTTGACAATTAAGGCTGAATCACTGTGTATTTTCACGTGACACGGTTTTTTGAGGGCTTTCAATCCCTCGATAACCGCCATCATTTCCATCCGGTTATTGGTTGTATCTGGAGAGCCGCCGGTCATCTCTTTTTCTTTTCCCTGCCAGAGAAGTAACGCCCCCCAACCTCCCGGTCCGGGATTTCCGCTACAGGCTCCATCCGTATACAAAATGACCGTGGGAAGGGAATCAGACATATCGCCGGGTGATGGTTTGTAATGTATCTTTCATTTCGGCTGCTTTTTTTGATACGATTTCTTCCCAGTTTTCATGATCCGCACCGGCATAAATAATAGACCGGGACGAATTAATGATTGGAATTCCGTGATGATCATTCAGAATCATCTGAAGTTCAGTAATAGAACCGCCCTGTTTTCCAATCCCGGGAATCAAAAGATGCGCATTCGGGAAGGCATTTATCACCGGAGAGACAGATGCAATTTGCGTAGCGCCCACCACCAGTCCGAGGTGTGTAGCACTTTTCTCTTGTTTCTTTTCAAGCTCTTCGGCGATGTATTCACCAAGAGACATCCTTCCTTCAAATCTTCGCTGCAAAAAATCGGCCGCCCCTCTGTTCGATGTCATTGCCAGCACAAAAAGAGCTTTTCCTTCTTCATCCAAAAAAGGATCCAGCGTATCCATTCCCATAAACGCATTCACTGTAAGCGCATCGGCATTTAACTCATCAAAAAAAGCTTTTTTATACTGGAGCGCTGTGTTGCCGATATCACCGCGTTTAGCATCGGCAATGATGATTTTATCCTCCGGAATAAGTCGCCTGACTTCTTCAAGAACTTTCCATCCCTTGCTGCCAAGAGCTTCAAAAAAAGCCGTATTTGGTTTAAATGCGCAGGCTGAATCTTTGGTTGATTCGATGATTCTGCGACAAAATTCAAGGATTAGCTCGTGAGGTTCAGAAAACTGCTCCCGAAGGCTTTGGGGAATAAGAGTGGGATTTGGGTCTAAACCCACGCATAGAACGGAGTTGGAGGCAGAAACAGCCTTCTTCAACTTCTCGGTAAATGTCATAAAGTTGCGATCATGTTTTTTGCAAGATATACCTTAATGGCATAAGATAAGGCGTTCATCACTACTATACATTTATTTATCCAAAACATAGCTCTGTCCTGGAATTTGGTTTGAAAAGAATTTCCCGGATTTTAAATGGTAAAAAAATCAGATTTCTGTATCTCTAAAAACCTCTTCAGCGCCATGCGGAGGCCTTTCCAGGGTCCAGGTTTCGAAATAAAATTTTCTTTCAGTACGAATCTTTTTTCCATTGATGCTAAAAAATCGGAAATCGTCATCCACAAGTTCCCTCAAAGGATAAAACATTTTTGGATAGATATTTTTCTTTGAGAACAGGTGCAGATCAAATCCCTGGTGAGCTTTTTCTTTATATAAAACCAAATCACCTGATTTGAGAACTTCTGCAAGTTTCGCCTTCTTGTAGCCAATATTGCTTTCATGATTCACAACCAGTTCTTCCCTGTTCCATTCTATATCATTTTTTTCTGATAAAAGAATAGGCCAACCGACTTGCGCTTCCGACACGGCTTTTTGAATAGTTACGGGAGAATCTTCCAGAAAAGCCTGATGGGAAGTCAATGCTTCGGAGAGTGCTTGGATAATTTCGGGATATTGCTTTAGAACACTCAATCCGAATTTTTCCTCTTCTAAAACCGTCCCTGCCAAATAGAATTTGGAGTATGTGGGATCGGGTTTCATAAAATCTTCAATGGTTGTGGTGACGTCCTGAATGTTGCGGTCGAGCTGACGTTCACGAAGTTCGTCGAGACGCAAATCGTGTTCGAAGAAGAGTTTGAAAATATTCATAATACTGTGTAAGAGGATTAAATCATTGGATAAGTTAACAAATCTAGTGTCCCTTCGGAGCGGGATTCTTTAAAACAAAAAACCCTGCAAAGAGTTCACTCTGCAGGGCTTTTTTAAGTGTAGTTGAAAGTCGGTACGAATATAAATTCCTAAATCAATGTGGCTATGACAAGCGCTACAACCGACATCAACTTGATGAGGATGTTCAATGACGGACCGGAAGTATCTTTAAAAGGATCTCCTACGGTGTCTCCCACAACTCCGGCTTTGTGTGGATCGGAGCCTTTTCCATATTTCACACCGTCAATTGTAACACCTTCTTCAATCATTTTCTTGGCGTTATCCCATGCGCCACCTGCATTGGACTGGAACAAAGCCATCAGAACACCGGCGGAAGTTACGCCTGCCAGCAGTCCTCCAAGCATTTCAGGTCCTCCCAGGAAACCAAAAAGCACAGGCACAATTACGGCAAGAAGTCCGGGAACAACCATCTCGCGAATAGATGCCGTTGTAGAAATCGCAACACATTTTTCATATTCTGCCTTACCGTCAGCGGCTTCAAAAAGGAGGCGGTCTTCGGTGGACCAGTCCTTCAGTTTCTTGCCTTCATTTCTGTTCATTGCAGCCAATGCCTTGGAAAGCTCAGGAATATCTTTGAACTGTCGGCGAACTTCTTCAATCATGCTCATAGCTGCACGTCCAACCGCATTCATCGAGAGTGCAGAAAAGAGGAATGGCAGCATCGCTCCTACAAAAAGGGAAGCCATTACAAATGGATTTGTAATATTGATGGATACGGAAACGCCCGGATTTACAGTTTCATAAGCTGTGATAAACGCGGCAAAAAGAGCCAGAGCAGTCAATGCAGCCGATCCAATTGCAAAACCTTTTCCAATAGCCGCAGTGGTATTTCCTACGGCATCCAGTTTGTCTGTTCGTTCCCGAACTTCGCTGGGCAATTCGGACATCTCTGCAATACCGCCGGCATTATCTGAAATGGGCCCGTATGCATCCACTGCGAGCTGGATTCCGGTATTTGCAAGCATACCCACGGCTGCAATTGCAATTCCGTATAATCCGGCAAAATGATAGGCGCCAATAATAGCAGTGGCAATAATCACAATAGGAATGGCGGTAGAAATCATCCCCACTCCAACGCCGGCAATAATATTTGTTGCTGAACCGGTTACAGATTGTTTTACAATGGACCAGACCGGCCGGGTACCTGTTCCCGTATAGTGCTCAGTTACAAGACCAATCAGAAGACCGGCTGCAAGACCAAAAATCGTGGCCCAAAAAACACCTAAAGACGTTAGTGCCTGGCCATTGAATGTCCATTCAGCCGGGAGCATCCATCGAATGATAACAAAGGATGCCA
Organism: Rhodohalobacter sp. 614A; assembly: GCF_021462415.1. Lineage (NCBI taxonomy): Bacteria > Pseudomonadati > Balneolota > Balneolia > Balneolales > Balneolaceae > Rhodohalobacter > Rhodohalobacter sp. 614A. The sequence goes on along the minus strand of NZ_JAKEDS010000001.1, from coordinate 1,595,834 downwards.
CGAGCATTACAAAAGCAGAAACAAACTCACCAATATTCAATGCTTTTTGTGGATTTCCGCCTTCCTTCACCCGGACAAAAAAGGTGCCTAGAATAGAAGTAAGAATTCCTGTTCCGGCTAGTACGAGCGGAAGTAAAACAGCAGATAGTCCGTTAAAGTTATCGCTCCAACCTGGAATTGTCATAAATGCTGCACCCAAAACCATTGTACTGATAATGGATCCTACGTATGATTCAAAAAGGTCGGCGCCCATTCCGGCAACATCACCTACGTTATCCCCCACATTATCTGCAATAGTTGCAGGATTTAAGGGGTGATCTTCAGGAATACCTGCTTCCACTTTACCTACAAGGTCGGCACCTACGTCGGCTGCTTTGGTATAAATACCACCACCTACCCGTGCAAACAGGGCGATGGATGAAGCTCCAAATGAGAATCCTGTTACAACAGCCAATACTTTATTTACCGCACCGGCTCCTTCAAGGCCAAATAACTGGCTGAATACAATGAAGAGTATGCTTAATCCCAAAACGCCGAGTCCAACCACGCCGAGCCCCATTACCGAGCCTCCGGCAAATGCTACTTCGAGGCCTTTTCCAAGGCTTGTGCGTGCAGCATGTGTAGTTCTTACATTCGCTTTGGTTGCTACTTTCATTCCGATAAACCCTGCCAGTCCCGAGCAGAGTGCTCCAATAATAAATGAAATTGAAATCATCCAGCTTGAGGTTACAGGATCGGCACTAAATGCCAAAAGAAGAGCTACAATTAATACAAAAATTGAAAGAACTTTATACTCAGCTTTCAGGAAAGCCATTGCTCCAGATGCAATACTTTTACTTATTCTCTCCATCCTCTCGGTACCTATTTCTTGTTTAGATACCCACGATGTTTTAAAGAAGGTATATAGTAAAGCCAAAACCCCTGCAATCGGGATGAAATATATAATTGAGTTAACCATGATTATTTCTTGGATTATAGTTAGCGATATCTGTTATGATAGATCAGTTAAATTGGTTCATAGCAGCTTCAATGCCACCCCGAAGAAACGTCAAAATTGCATTGGAAGCAACTTCCAGCGTCTCATCAATTTGGTTTCTTTGAGATGAGGTAAACGGAGACAATACATACTCGGATTGCCTGCCACGTTTAAAGTCATTTCCAATCCCAATTCGAAGCCGGGGAAAATCCCGGGTCTGTAGACGTTCAATAATATCAATCATTCCATTATGCCCACCGGCACTTCCCGAGGGCTTCAGTTTTATACGACCAATTTCCAGATGTATATCATCGTAACAAATTATGCACTCTTGAGGAGAATTTCCTGTTAAAGCCAGTGCTTTTGACACAGCTTTTCCACTATTATTCATATAGGTGGTTGGCTTGAGAAGGGCAACAGGTCGGCCTTTAAATTGGCCCTCCCCAAAAAAGAAAAGACCATTACCCTGTTGCAGAGTAATGGTCAGTTTCTCAGAAAGGTTATCAATCAGTTCAAAGCCTACATTATGGCGGGTACCTTTGTATTCCAGTCCGGGATTCCCCAGGCCAACAATTAGTGCCATAAACAGCCGAACCGCTTCATTTATTCTTTTTCTTCCTCTTCGCCGGCTTCGCCTTCACCTTCAGCAGCTCCTTCTTCGCCTTCAGCAGCAGCCTCTTCACCTTCAGGCAGCTCTTCTTCGGCTTCGTCTGTAACCAAAGATGTGGTAAAAAGTGATTCGGATTTTGGAGGAGCAATGGTCACAATCGTTCTTCTCGGGTCATCGAGAGGTTCAATACCTTCCATATCGAGTTCGCTAACGTGAAGCGAATCACCAATTTCAAGATTGGTAATATCCAGTTCGAACATTGCAGGAATTTTTTCTGGTTTTACCTTGATGCGAACAATTCGAAGCGGCTGGAATACACGTCCACCACCATCGCGCACACCTTTTGCAATTCCTTTAAGGCGAACCGGAACTTTCAGTTTCACCGGAGTATCTGCATCCAGAACATAAAAGTCTGCATGAAGTGCACGATCTGAAACGGGATCGAATTCAACATCCTTTAACAATGTTTTGTAGGTTTGTCCGTCTACAGTGAGTTCCTGCAATTTTGTCTGGCTGACGGATAAAATCTTTTCCAGCTCAACTTCACTAATGGAAAAGTGGATGTTCTCCTCTATTTTAGGGCCGTAAAGTACGGCAGGTATTCTCAGTTCTTCTCGCAGAGATTCGGAGTTTTTTGTGCCCAACTCTCTTTTATCGCCTTCGAGTTTAAATAATTCTGGTTGATTCATTGTTTTTTCAGTTATCGATTAATCATCAAAAAGTGCACTTATCGTGTCGTTGGTATGGATACGTTCAATAGCTTCTGCAAAAATTCCGGCTACGCTTAAAACCTTAATTTTATCCGAAGGTTTCCGAAGCGGAACCGTATCTGTTACCAAGAGCTCATCAATTGGAGAATCTTCAATTCGCTGATACGCAGGTCCCGACAAAATGGGATGTGTACATGTAGCCATCACGTTTAGGGCGCCACGCTCTTTCAAAGCTGCTGCCGCATTGGTAATGGTTCCTGCCGTGTCTATTAAATCATCTACAATTAAAATATTCTTTCCGCTCACCTCGCCGATGATGTTCATCACCTCGGCCACATTCTGCTTGGGGCGACGCTTGTCTATAAAGGCAAGGCCGGCCCCAAGTTTCTTGGAATAAGCGCGGGACATTTTCAAACTTCCAACATCCGGCGCAACTACAACCAGGTTATCAATCGGATTTTTTGAAAAATAATCAATAAAAATCCGGCTTGCGTACAGGTGGTCGAGCGGAATGTCGAAAAATCCCTGGATCTGTGATGCATGCAGGTCCATCGTCAAAATACGGTCGGCACCTGCTTCAACAAGTACATTGGCCATTAATTTTGATGCGATGGAAACCCGGGGCTGGTCTTTACGGTCTTGCCGGGCATACCCAAAATAGGGAATAACCGCAGTAACCCGTTTTACCGAAGCCCGCTTGGCAGCATCCAGCAGTAACAGTAATTCAATAATATTATCGCCGGGAGGCGGTGTGGACTGAATCACAAAAATGTCCTCACCACGAATGCTCTGTTCATACTTCACATAGAGCTCGCCATCAGAAAAGGATTTGATTGTTACCTCTCCCAATTCTGTACCATAATTCTCAGCAATTGCACGGGCAAGTGCAAGATTGCTTCTCCCTGCAAATATGGCTAATGGCGTATCCAAAAAAACGTTATTGTCATGGTTTTTATAAAAGAAAAAGGAGTACCAACCTGGCATCCTTTTTTTCTGAGTTGCCCGGGGAGGATTCGAACCCCCACTGACTGGACCAAAACCAGCTGTCCTGCCATTAGACGACCGGGCAAATCGTATTATCGACAGACTCCAAAGATAGAGAGAGATCGATTATCAATCAAGAACGAATTGCTTTTTTAAACACTTCACATTGGTGGCAATTCTTCTCCCTGCAATATCTCTTATAATAATGAGCCAAACCAACTACATTTGTGGCTTTATTGAGTTGAAAACCGGCTCTTTTAAATGGTTTTTTCACCTCTTCCGGTACGTATTGAGTACCTGACTTCCATGCCTCCAGTACCTGCTTTTTTAATTGTATCGAATGAATCAGATCCCCAAGAAGATACAGTGCCGGCAAAAAAACAATTTGCTTGATGAGAGCCAGCCGAGAGTTTCCCGGTAATAATTTGGGATCTGCCATTTTTAAAAGATGGTTCCATGATTGCCCGGTATCTTGTTTAAAAAATATCCGGAATGGCATTTGATGGATTGCCTGATGAAGTGCCGCCGCCTGTTTTACTCTGATTTTAGGACGGCTGGCCGGCCGCATTCCACTGTGAACCCAGCATATTTTGCTCTCTTGTTGAAAAGCCAATTGCTCCACTTCTTCTACAAATTGAAAATCACGGAGCGAAATCGCACCAGAAAGTATTTCTTGAGCAAGACTCGCCATTTGAGTTTTATTTCCCGGGATTCCTAACGTTTTGTACACTCCAACAATCAAAGAATGCTTCCAGGCTTTGGATAATGGCAGAGATGCATCATAAAATTCCAACAGTTCCTCCACCTTATATTCAAGGTACTCCCGGTGTGCAATTTTAACCTGTTCTTCAAAAGCTTCCTGGTTGATAAACGAAATGTTGCCCGAGCAGGCAATTCCGTTCTGCTGTTTTGCCTCCAGCAACCGATACATTTTCTTGGTGAGATATGGCTTTAAGAAAAGCGTAAACGGGTTATGTCCGTCTTGAGTTGAAATTTCCCAGTAATGCTCATCCTGATAGACCACATGCAAAACCACACTGTTGAAATTTTCATCAAGATGGTGTGCATGCTGAAGCCACTCGCCTGCTTTCTTATGAATTTCCACACTTCCGAACCACTCTTTTCCGTCTATCTGAAGATGTACTCCCAAAAAATCGGGGCCGGCTCCGTGATTCCATTCACCGGTATCTACAATCTGCAGAGACTTTCCGCAAGCGGTTTGTAACTGTGAACAGTCAAATTCCAGATTTTGCCAGATCCACTGAAAGAGTTCTTCCCGGTATGAGCTGGGTTTAGTCATAAATCAGATCGCTTTCATCGAGCGATAACGATTCGGTAGCCCGGTAAAGATCCGGAATGGGATGTTTGAGTTCTCGTATCAAACGGTCATTCAGTTGTCGCAGCCGTTCTGTTCTGTCTTTCATCATAGTGTTAAACCTGGCAAGGGCTGCTTCGGCTCGTTCTTTCTGATCCTGAAGAAGATCCGGATTTCTGTACGATGAAAAAATCCAGCCTGCAAGTACACCACCTGCAAAACCGCTGCTGAAAAGAAGTGAAGATTTCAGATGTCTCATTATTGTACCTCCCAATTTTGAATGTGCTGACTCTTGGATAACGCTCTTGAAATGTTTCTGTTTTATTACGCTAATAAATTGAATAATTTTAACGAATTATAAAAAACCCTTCTGATTCTTAAAATTTTATGATTCTTCTCGACAAAAATCGAATTGAACGAACCATCAAGCGAATGTCTTACCAAATTCTTGAGAAGGCACAAACTCAATCCGTTTGCCTGGTGGGGCTGAATGAAAGAGGATATTCCCTGGCGCAAAAAATCAAAACAAATCTTGATGAAGCGCTTGACACTTCCGTCACCTTAAAACAGCTCGACTCTCACGATGATTCAATCCCTGAGTTTAAATCGGATGAAGTAAAAAATTCGGCTCTCTTTATGATTGATGATGTTATCTTCAGCGGGCAAACCATGTTCAAATCAATTCAAAAAATTTCGGAACTATCCGGCTTCGAAAAGATTTTTGTAGTGGTATTGGTGGATCGGGGCCATCGAAAATATCCTGTCCTGGCGGGAATCGTTGGTGTGGATGCTCCTACTAAACTAAACGAACAAGTCGAGCTACGCTTAAAAGATGATTCACCTTACGAAGTGGTACTGATCGAAAAATAAAACTCCTATCAAGACATGAAACAAGCTGTATTTCTTATCATAATTGTAACTCTTTTTATTTCAGATAAATCATTTGCTCAGGATTCCGTCACAATTCCCGACACGCTGAGAGGTGGACAAACCTCCTGGATTATTGGTTTAAACGGATCTCAAGCGTCTTATTCAAACTGGTCGCAAGGTGGCACAAATAATATCTCTGCAACCGGTACGTCAACCTTAACTTACCTTTACAGAAAGCAAAAGTTTGCATACGGCCTCATGCTGGATACCCGCTATGGAAAAACAAGAATTGAAGACGAGGGCACCCGGAAAATTGCCGACCGCCTTTATTTCCTCAACCGATTTCTGTATACGTTGAATGAAGAAAATCCCAAACTAAAACTCTTCACAAATCTCTCCTTCCGAACCCAATTCGATAAAGGCTACGATTATGGCGCTGCCGAAGATGACGGAGATATTCTTATTTCGGACTTTATGGCCCCGGCTTATTTTAGTGAAAATATTGGGATAGCATATGTTCCCGATGATGTTTTTTCTGTTGAAGCAGGTCTCGGACTAAAACAAACCTATGTAAGTGATGAATCTCTCTCCGAAACATACGGGTTGGATGAAGGAGATCAGTTTCGGTCGGAAGCGGGTTTAACGATCGGTGCAAGTTTGGAAACAAATCTTCTTGAGAATGTACAATTTTCATCAAGCCTTCAAACATTTACAAACTTCAACAGATCTCTCAGCAGTACCGACGTCTATTTTTCGAATAAATTGATCGGGCGGATTAACAGCTATATGAATACAAATTTGAGCCTGGATTTGGCATACGACGACGATTTCTCCGACGAAATACAAGTTGCTCAAATTCTCTCGCTCGGAATTTCCTATTCAATCCGATAAATAGTTTTGAATCAGTTTGAGCCATATCTCCCGATTCTTGAAGAAGCTTTACAAAAACTGGATTCGTGGAGAGTTTCCTATGGCAAAGACACTGGATCCATTTCGGATGCTCAGTTTGAACAAATACAGAAAATAGCGGACCGGCTGACGGTCCGTCTTGAAGGAAATTACCCGTTTCACCATCCCGGTTATGCGGGCCAGATGCTGAAACCTCCCCATCCTGTGGCTTGGCTTTCGTATGCATTGGCGATGACCATCAACCCAAATAACCATGCGCTTGATGGCGGACCGCCAACCTCAGAAATGGAAAAGGAAGTCATTCAAAAAATGGCTGCTATGATCGGTTACGATTCCAATTCCCTCGGCCACCTGACCTCCGGGGGAACAATCGCCAATCTTGAAGCTCTTTTTATCGCCCGGGAAATTCATCCGAAAAAAGCGGTGGCTGCGTCGGCGAATGCACATTACACTCACCAACGAATGTGCCATGTCTTGAACTGCGAATTCATAAAAATACCCGCAGATCATTTTGGAATTCCTGATATCGATTTTATTAAAAATAATGCGGATCAGATCGGGACGATTGTTGTTACCCTCGGCACGACCGGTCTTGGAATTGTTGAGCCGCTTCAAGAGATCTTAAAAGTGGCAAAGAACAATCATATTCGGGTTCATGCCGATGCGGCTTACGGAGGTTTTTTTAAACTGATTTCAGACGAACTTCCTTCCCGCCGGCATTGGGATTACCTCTCCGAATGCGACAGTATCGTGATTGACCCGCACAAACACGGATTGCAGCCTTATGGATGCGGAAGTGTACTTTACAAAGATGCCGCCGTTGGAAAATATTTCAAGCACGACTCGCCTTACACTTATTTCACATCTGATGATTTGCATCTTGGAGAAATCAGCCTGGAGTGTTCACGGGCGGGCGCATCTGCTGCCGCTTTTTGGTCAACACTGGAATTTTTGCCCTTAACCAAATCGGGGCTTGGAAGTATCCTTGCAAGTACGATTAACGCTGCCAATAAATTTGCGTCGAGAATTAAGGAGGAATCCAAATGGCAACTTTACAGAAATCCCGATCTCGATATTGTGGCTTATTTCAAAGAGCCGAATGAAAAATCCATTCTTAGATTAAATCAAATCAGCCACGAAATATTTGATCGCGGAATGAATCTGGGCACCTCGGGATATCACCTCAGTCTTTTTAAAGTGCCTGCGGATGAATTCTTAGAAAACTTTCCCGATTACCAGCCAAATGCTGAGCATGCCGTAATTCTTAGAAGTGTGTTTATGAAAGAGGAACACGAGGATTTTGTTGACGAATTGGTCCAACGGCTTACATCTTAGCCCGATGAATTAAGCCAGAGCGTCTCTTTTTTGGAAGAGTAAAATCTAAAACTTCAGCTCAAAAGAACTGTCTTCCATCTGAAAACGGAAAGGATCCAACTGGGCAGCCATCGCGAAGAATGATTTGGCTTCGCCCTGCTCATTGCTTTTCTGGTACATATCTCCCGCCAGGTAAAACAATTCCGGGCACGATGGAAATTCACCAAGCATTTCATTCAATAGCGGAATGGCTTTATCGAACTCTTTGTCAGCGACAAAAATTTTGAGACGGTAAAGATCAAAAATCGGAAGATTTTTATCCGCCAAATTCATGTAATGTTTGCAGCGCGAATAGATATTTTTCTTGAAATAATAGTGGATAAAAAGAACCAGCAGCGAGTTGTCGGGCTGCATCCCGTCCAGCCGTTCTTCAAGAGTTCTGAGCAGTTCTCGTTCGTCGGCAATCAAGAGCGTTAAAATGATGGTAAAAAACTCATCGTCCGTCCAGGTTTCCCGGAGAATTTCGGTCCGGACTTCGTTAGTCAGATATCCCCGAACCGTTTCGAGCCATTCATCATCAGGATTCATAGGATTATCGGGCGCTCCCAAACGTTGAAATCTCTCGGGATGTGTACCCTGTTCCGGCATTTTCACGGGCCGGTCCGATCCCCATTTTTTAAAGAAACGCTCGCGATTCATCCACTTCAGTTCGGGATTAAGCTCAAGCCCCATCAGTTTGATGGTCGTTCCACGCTGGTGTTCTACAACCGTATTTCGAACCACCACAAGCTCCAAATCGCTTTCTGTCAGTTGTTTGCAGAAATCATCCATCTCGAAATAACTGAGCTGGTACTCTTCATCAAACCGAACCGGAAGATCCTTTTTGATCATAAAACAGCAACTGTCTACACGTTCGACCGCCAATAATGGCGTATCAGAAGAAGGCTCTTTGCTTTGCGCCTGGATTCGCGTGGAATTCAAAACCGGTGCTGTCAAAGCGGTTCTGCTCGATTTTCCGAATCCTCGTTTCAAAAGATCGACACTATTTTTTGAGAGTTGAACATCGTTGTGCATCACCAGGATGTACTCTCCTTTCGCCATTTCGATTCCGCGGTTTACAGAAGCTGCAAATCCATTATTGGCGTTGTTCGTTATGACCTTAATGTTCAGAAAGTTTTCCTGCTGAAGCTGTTCCAGGTAATCAAACGTATCATCAATGCTGGCGTTGTCGATAATAATTAACTCGGTTGTATCCGAATCCACAGCCTTTTCCAGATGTAAAAGGGCAAGTTCGAGTGGCTCTTTTCCATGAGCCGTTGTAGGAATAACAACCGACAACTCAATATCTTTTTTCTCTTTCTGGGAGGATAAATCTTCCGTTTCATTCTCCGGAAGTAGTGATAACTCACCTTGCTCTTCAGGCTCTTTTGGACGCCGCTGAAGAGAATGCTTCAGCTCGGCCGCTTCCACGTGGCGCCGAAGTTTTTCAAGCGCTGTAATTTTAATCCGGCTCCCTTCGTGATGCTCGGGATTACGTTTCAGAAATTTGTTGATCATTTCCAGCGCACGGTTGGCGTCTCCCTGCTGAAGCAGACGCCGGGCCTGAATCAGGTATTCATCGTCGGAAGTCTGCCGTTTCATTCGTGATTCTGAGTCCAGCAATTCATCCAGCAGAGCTTTTCTCACCGCACTTTCATCATTCAGGCGAAGTGCGGTGTACAAAAATTCCTGGACATCAAGATGTGAAGGATGAACCGACTGATCATCAGCAATCACAAAAAACGGATCGGTGGTGTACCAAACATTGCTCTCGACAAGACGAAATGCCAGTTCAGCCCCGTGAAGCTGGTCCAAAAAAGGATTGAAAAAAAGTTGTTCGGGATGGATCACATTCCGGTTCCAAACCAGGCAGCTATCGTCCGGAAGATCTCCCTCTTCTGCGGCATGAATCCAGTCGACCGGTTCATCCGGCAAGTGATAATCAAGCACCCAAAAAGCAGCGGGATCAGCTTTGAAACGGCGTATCGCCTCTTTCAGGAGTGATTCATTCAGGCGATCGGCCCGAAGCGGAGCCCATATCATTGTACCCGACGCCTGGGTGAGCGCCTCATTTAAACAGGTACCGCGCCCTTTTGATTCGGTATGCTCAAACAGATAAATTCGTTCGTTATCACTTTTGGCAATCCCTTTTTGGATGGCCTGTGAAGTGACCGGATCGGAGGCATCATCAATCACAATCAGTTCAAACTTTCCGTGCTCAAACTGTAAAATATCGTTTAAAAGAGCATTAAAATGTTTGCTCTTGGCATGAGTCGTTAAGATGATAGATAATTGGATGGAGTCTGTCATACGGGCTTTTCTTTCCCCAAATATACAACATGGAAAGCGTCACTCAAACGAGTTTATGAAATCACTTTTTCAAAAAAATTTAAAACGTTGTAAATCTCGTTTGCGTTTGCCGTATGAGGATTGAAATTCACCCAAACCCGTTGTATTTAGAGCCATGAAATTAGTTCTGACTTTCTTGTTTCTTACATTATTTATCGATGATGGAATTGCCTTTCAGCAGGATTCTCTCGATGAAATCTTCAATATTGGTACCGTTCAAAGCCTGGTTATTCAGAAGAATGATCAAATCATTTATGAAGAATACCGGGGTTCTATTGAGGGAGATGAGCCCACCAATATTAAATCAGCTTCAAAAAGTATCATTTCACTTTTGGTGGGAATTGCGATTGACAAAGGATTTATTGAAGGTGTTGATCAGACAATCGGCGATTTCTTTCCTGAGTATTTTGAGGAAAATCCTGATTCGGCCAAAGCGGCTATCACAATTCGCGATTTGCTCACCATGCGTAGCGGACTCGAAACCACCAGTTTTCGCAACTATGGCCGTTGGGTAATGAGCAGCAACTGGGTGGAATTTACACTTGATCAGCCTTTTGCAGAACAGCCCGGCGGACGAATGGTCTACAGTACCGGCACTTCTCATCTGCTTTCTGTAATTCTGACAAAAGCCACCGGAATGTCCACAAGGGCGTTTGCAAATGAATACCTTTTCGGCCCGATGGATATCCGGATCGGCGGCTGGGATCGTGATCCACAAGGATATTATATGGGAGGAAATAACCTGGCTGTGGCTCCGCTCGACCTTCTCAAAATCGGCGAATTAATGATGAATGTGGGCGAGTACGGTGGACAACAACTGATTTCAAAAGACTGGATCATGGAATCGGTACAAGTATACACACGCAGTAATTTCAACCCATATAATTATGGCTACATGTGGTGGCGCCGGCCAGTTGGAAATTATCAGATCTTCTTTGCCTGGGGAAATGGCGGGCAGTACATCATGATTTTACCGGAGCTGGATGCGATCATTTCCATTACATCCGATTTAGGCAGAAGCACCGGTTCAAGACGCTACCAGGATCGTATTTTTGATTTTTTGCGGGATACGATGATTCCATTTATTGAAGAAACCGGAGTTGATACCTCTTCTTGAATTGAAGGCCCCATCCTCTCAAATCCCTTCCCTATCCCGAAAACACGAGACAAGGAGCGGTTGGGTCATTTCGCAAAAATCTGTGATTCATCCCTGAACGCTTTAAACTCGAGCGCATTGCCACTGGGATCGAGGAAAAACATCGTAGCCTGCTCGCCGGGTTTTCCCCTGAAACGAATATACGGCTCGATAATAAATTCCAAGGCGTGTTCTTTCAGACGGTCGGCCAGTTCAAAAAATTCATCCCATTCCAGGATTACACCAAAATGTTTGGCCGGTACTTCGTGTCCGTCCACTTCGTTGGAAGCTGATTTTCCTGCATCATCCGGGCTGACATGCGCCACCACTTGGTGACCCCAAAAATCAAAATCAATCCATTTATCGGAACTTCGGCCGGTTTTACAACCGAGAATATCCCGGTAAAAATGGAGGGTTTTTTCAAGTTCTTTAACTGGGAATGCGAGGTGGAATCGGGGGATGCTCATAGAAAGTTAGGTGTAGTTAGTTGTCAGTTGACCGTAGTTTAGAGTTGGTAAAAAGATACTGATTTAAAACGTTCACAACACACAACCAGCCATTTACAACGGACAAATTCCTTATTCTAAACTCTGTTCCAAATCATTCAAAAATTCTTCAATTCGTTCGGCATTCACGCCCACATCACTCCGGCCAATTCGTGATTTGGAACGCATATCAACTTTTGTTCCTCCCACATCTGTTTGGGTGAATCGCAGAACTACATCGTCCTTAAAACCAAACCATGGCAAGGTTTCGGTGGCTTCAATCCGCCCTTCTTTGCGGTTGACCGCCACCAGTTTCCATTCACGTTCGCTCACCAGCATCACGGCGGCATCCATCACATCCTGAAGATCATTAGAAAGTTCAAGCGGCTGGATTTCAGGATAGGATTCCCGTTGCATTTCTGCGGTCTCTTCTCCTGCATATTCGGGAGGATTTGGAGCATTCTCCCGCAATCGAACCATTGCCGAGAATTCAGGCGGATTGTCCAGATCCGTCGTGATATCATGAATAGGCGGAACGGACTGCGCGCGCTGCTGCCAATAAAACGCTGTTCCGGCTACGATCCCCGTAATGATCAGAGAGAATACAACATAAGTAATCGCCTTCGCTTTTGATTTCCTCAAAAACCAAACCGAAACAAGATTGATAACCGTCAGGCCAATTGCTGCATAAGCACTGTATGTGAGAAGTGTAAATGCCATGCCAAGTGACCAAATGTTCCAGCTATACCCATACCCGGATAGGATGAATACAATTGTAGTGGCAACTGACAGGTAGAGAAGTATTCGTGAGTAGGCCATTTAACTCAGTTTAAGTGCGGGTTATCTCGGAATGTATAAAATTGAAACCACAAATTTCAGCATCAGAAAATTCTCCGAAGTCCCGAAAACTTCAGATATCTTGAACAGGTCTTTAAAATATTAGCCATCGTACAGAAATCCCCGTATTTTTGGGGTGAAAAAATTTTAAATAAAGTATTGATCATTTTATGAGTAACTCTGTTCGGGTTCGATTTGCACCTTCCCCCACCGGTTATCTACATATTGGTGGACTCAGAACGGCATTATACAACTACCTTTTTGCGAAACATCACAATGGCGATTTTATCCTGAGAATTGAAGACACCGACCAAAGCCGGTATGTGGAGGAAGCAGAAGAAGATATTCTGAAATCCCTTGCATGGAGCGGTATTGAAATTGACGAGGGACCTGAAAATCCGGGGGATCTTGGCCCTTATCGCCAAAGCGAACGTAAAGATATTTATCATAAATATGCCGATCAGCTCATTGAAAGCGGCCATGCTTACTATGCGTTTGACACAACCGACGAGCTGGGTCAGATGAGAGAACGGCTTCAGAAATCCGGAAATCCTTCTCCGAAGTATGATGCCATTACGCGCCAGTCGATGAAAAACAGTCTGACTCTTCCGTCCGAAGAAGTAGAGAAACGATTGGATGCCGGTGAAGAATATGTGGTTCGGCTGAAAGTTCCACGACGCGAAACGGTCCGGTTTGAAGATTTGATTCGCGGGCACGTCTCTTTCGAAACCAAAGGCTTGGATGACCAGGTTCTTCTGAAATCAGACGGTATGCCGACTTATCACCTCGCCAATGTTGTGGACGATCACGAAATGCAAATTTCCCATGTGATTCGCGGCGAAGAGTGGCTCAGCAGTACACCGAAGCACGTTCTCCTTTACCAGGCGTTTGGCTGGGAAATGCCCGAGATGGCGCACCTTCCGTTGATAATGTCGCCCAGCGGCGGAAAGCTTTCCAAACGGAAAGCAGAATCGGAAGGAATTCCAATCAATACAAAAGATTATATCGAACAGCATTACGAAGCGGATGCATTGGTCAACTTCCTCGCCTACCTCGGTTGGAGTCCCGGCGATGACAGTGAAATTCATTCACTACAAGAACTGATTCAACTTTTTACGATGGATCGGGTGAGCAAAGGCGGCGCCGTTTTCAATCACAAAAAACTGCTTTGGTATAACGAACATTATCTTCGTGAACAGCCGGACAAAGTGATCGCTTCCCGTCTGAAGGAAATTACTGAAAGAGATCAGATTAAAGAGGTGGATGACAACTATCTTGAAAAAGCAGTCGGGCTTCTGAAAGACCGGGTCAGCAAGATTGATGAAATCCTGGAGATGGGCAGTTTCTTTTTTGAGGATCCAAAAGAGTACGATGAAAATGCTCTTAAAAAATGGAAAGCCGACAGTGCCGAACTTGTGTCTCTCTACAAATCCGAAATAGAAGAACTCTCTGATGAAGAATTTAAAGCTGCAACGTTAAAAACATCGCTCGAATCCGTCATCAACAAAAAAGAGGTCGGGTTCGGTAAACTGATGATGCCGTTGAGAATTGCTGTAACCGGACAAGGTTTTGGCCCGGATCTGTTTGCATCCATGGAGCTTCTTGGAAAAGAGACCGTTCTGAGACGGATTGTTACGGCACTTGACGAGTTGGAACAATGAAAAAAGTTCCCTCTTGATAGGGGTGTGTTCAATTAAGATGTAAGCTAAAGTCTCATGAACACACCTCTCGTTTAATCGAAAGCGATTACACTTTTCTCCTCTCCCCGAAAAAGTCGGGACAGGCAAGAGGAGAGTTCTTTCTACCCCTTGATTGCGTCCCAACCGTTAATCATATTACGGCAAAAACAGCTATTGAATCATTCTCTGTCCATATCTTTTGCCCTTATTTTTTTTGCTTCCTTTTGGCTTACCGGTTGCGAAGGTGGGCTGGAACCGCCAATGGAAGAAACCAATCCTACCGGAGTGATTACTGGAATTGTTACTTACTCCGGTGAGTGGCCGCCGGCTGATTCACTGGAGAGACTGGTATTTGTCCCCTTGAAAAATGAACCGCGAACAGCCCAGGACATTTTTGCCGATATCGAAAACCTCGTATTCAGTGAACAGCTGGATTATTTCGTTGAAAGAGATACGTTTACAGTCGCAGACGTTCCAAACGGAACGTACATTTATAATGCCGTTGCTCAACAATACGGTACAAATATTTTTGCAGACTGGCGGCCGGTTGGGCTTTATAAAGAAAATGGCGGAATCATTATTGTGAATGGAGATACCACATCCATTACCGTTCATGTAGATTTTAACAATCTCCCACCGTTCAATATCGAGTAGTTATGAAACAGCCAGCATTCATTTTATCGGCGTTTACAGCTATCTGTTTAATCGTTTTCGGTACCGGTTCTGTAAAAGCCCAAAATGGATTCGGAATCATCGAAGGCACGGTTCAAAACAGTTCGGGAGAATCTTTGCCGGGCGTACACATCACCATTTCCAATCTGAATATTGGAACCGTTTCAAATTCGGATGGATTTTTTCGGATGACTTCCATTCCGAGTGGTTCGCACCTTCTGAATTTTTCTATGATCGGCTTTGAGGATTACTCTGAAACCCTTTCCATTCAAAGCGGTCAAACGTTGTCGCTCGAAATCGAACTGATGCCACTCATTTTTCAGTCAGATGAATTGTTCGTCACAGCATCCCGGAGAAGCCAGCTTATTGGAAAAGTATCTGTCAGCATAAATACCGTTTCACCGGAAGAACTCACATCCCGAAATATTACATCACTGGATCAGGCACTGGAATACGTTCCGGGCGTGCAGGTTCATGGAAATTCGGTGAATATTCGCGGCTCATCCGGATTTTCGTATGGTGTTGGAAGCCGGGTTCTCCTTTTGGTCGATGGCGTTCCTCTCATGGGGCCCGATGACGGAGGAATGGATTTTGACGGACTTCCGCTGGTTCAAACCCGGCAGATTGAAGTTCTGAAAAGCCCCGGATCGGCACTTTACGGTGGCGGAGCTTTGGGAGGTGTAGTCAATATCATCACCAAAGATTTTTCCGAACAACCCGAAAACATACTCCGATTTTATGGCGGAGCTTATGAGCCGGTTCGATATGGCGAATGGACTTCCGACTGGGATGGCGCTTCGGATTATCGTCCGCAAGGTGGATTGATTTTTGGACGATCTCACCAGGTTTCAGATTCCTTTGGATATTGGATCAGTGGGAAAATTCATGCCGACACCGGGTACCTTCAGCAGAACTCAAGCAAGGGATTTGAGACCTATACCAAACTCGGCTGGAACATTTCTGATGACATCAACCTCTCCATGTATGCCGGCATCCGCCGTAACAATAACGAGCAATTCCTGTATTGGGGCGGACTGGGTGATGTCCTTGTTCCCGGCACCATCAGCCTGACCGGCAATGAAGCAACCGGCGCAAACGACGGACTTTCTGACCGGTTAACCATACTTCCCGTTTTCCGGCATACTGTCAACAAGAAAGTTCAATACACTATCAAAGGCCGCCTTTTTGGTGTAGCATTCCGGCCGCTTGATGATGAAGGCAATATTCGTCCTTCAGATAAACACAACAAAGGAATCCGATATGGAGGGGAAGCCCAGATCAACTTTCAGGCCACAGATGAGATGATTCTCAGCGGCGGTTTTTCTTTTGATGAAAATGTGGTGGATTCAGACCTCTTTTTTGGTGAAGACTCTCTGCGTGTTCGGAGTCAGCCGGAAGGCGCACTTTTTCTTCAGGCCGAATATAACTGGAGCGACAGATTTACCACAACAGCCGGACTCCGTTACGATGCGTATCAAGTTCATACGCAAGAAACAGCGACACAGTTCAGCCCGAAATTCAGTACATCCTATTCCATTTCTGATTATGTGACAGCACGCGCTTCCTTCGGTAAAGGATTCCGTGTACCCAGTGTTGCTGAGCGCTTTGTCACCAGCAGCGACTTCTTCCCACTCGAATCAAACCTGACCTTGAAACCTGAAACAAGTACCGGCTATGAAGCGGGGATTACCTATCTCGGGCCATTTATAAATTCCCTCAGCTTAAAAGCAGAATTAACCGGTTTTTGGAATGAATATCGCCGACTTGTAGAACCAACGTTTGTGGAAGAACTTGCAGCA
Source organism: Rhodohalobacter sp. 614A (assembly GCF_021462415.1). Lineage (NCBI taxonomy): Bacteria > Pseudomonadati > Balneolota > Balneolia > Balneolales > Balneolaceae > Rhodohalobacter > Rhodohalobacter sp. 614A. The sequence continues at coordinate 1,579,151 of NZ_JAKEDS010000001.1, read as the reverse complement.
TTTCAATTTGTGAATGTAACCAAAGCCAGGATCCGGGGAGCTGAGGCATCTGTTTCGCTATCAACCCTGGATCAAAATCACCAGATCCGTTTGGGATATACCTATCTCGATGCCACTGACCTCGAATTAAATGAGCCCCTGCTCTATCGATCAGAACATCTGTTAAATGTATCGGCAAATTCAATGGTTACAAGCTGGCTTCAGTCCGGAATTGATTTCCGTGCAGCAAGTCCGCCGGAACGTGTAGATACCGACTTTTCTCTTTTTGTTCCGGACGCGGATGTATTTCCAGCCCAATATATTACGGATGCCCGCCTTAAATTCTTGCTTCTAAATTCTGAGAGCGGCCCGGAGCTAAATGCCTCATTCCTGGTTAACAATATCTTCGATTATTACTATGTAGAAAGACCCGCTATTTTTGCTCCTCCCCGAAATTTTCAGATTGTTATTGAAGCTATTTTTTGAGAATAAATTAAGAGCTAATTTCTGGGAATATCCTCCTGTATCTCTTGGATTTATGGGAACAATCTGCGCTACAGATTGTTTGTTTATATAAATGGATACAATATCATTATGAGAACTTTTTTAAAGATACTTGCAGGCGTACTCATTTTTTTGATTCTCGCGCTGGTTGGTCTGAATCTGTATTTCACGGACGAACGGCTGAAAGAAACCGTTTTACCCAAAGTCCGTGAAGCCACCGGAAGCGATATTCAGGTGAGCACAATGTCAATCACCTTTTTCAGAACATTTCCGCAGTTCGGTGTAGAACTGGATGAAATTCTTGTCCCCGATCCTGAAAGTGAACCTGTTGCTACAATTGATGAACTTCTTCTCTCGCTTGAATTTTTCAGCCTTTTTGGGGATGAAATATCTATTTCCAACCTGGATGTTCGCCACCCTACAGTTTTCTATACGGTGTACGAAGACTCCACCACCAACATCGATTTTTTGCTTGAAAATTTTGAAAGTGAAGAGGATACCACCGCACAATCTACAAGTATTTCTATATCCGGTTTTGAGCTGACCGACGGCAGCATCAATTACCGCGATCAGACCAATCATTCATCTCTCATTTTAGAAGATTTGGATGCCGATATTTCGCTCTCATTCGGAGAAATCATTGAAAGTACAATTGATGCCGAGCTGGCTTCCCTTTCCTATTCTGTGGGCGAAACTGTCTATCTGGAAGATTTGGCATTAAGCATGGACCAGACTTCCACCCTGGATATGGAGAATGAAATCTTAACTTTCTCTGAAGGTACTTTTTCGATTCGCGGACTTGCCCTTGATCTTTCCGGTTCCGTTTCAAAATGGAGCAGTGAAGCGCCGGAGGTCTCACTTAATTTTAGTTCCAGTTCCGAAAATTTTGGAGAACTTCTGAGACTGGCCCCGCCGGAATATGAGGAACAGCTTAGCGGACTTGAAACCAGCGGTTCTCTTGTCTTGGAAGGAAATGTAGAGGGAAGTATAACAGAAGGTTCCTATCCAAATTTCAATATAACTGTACAGGTTCAGGATGGTTATTTACAGGATCCCGATTTGCCGGAGGCCATTCAAAACATCAACATTTCCGCAGTAGTGAATAACGAGCTTGCCACTATCGATCAATTCAGTGCCGAAGCAGGAGAAAACCATCTCAGAGGATCCGGAAGAATTGAGCGGCCGCTTGAAGACAATGCTTCCTTTACGCTCGATGCCACCGGAGATATTAACCTTGCAACGATCAGCAGTTTTTACCCGATTGATGAGGTTGGGATTGAACGGTTGAGCGGTCAATTAAATCTTGATGCCACTGCCAACGGCCGGATGGATGATTTCGAAAACACCGACTTTTCCGGTGAATTTATTCTTGCAGACGGAAGCCTGAAATATGCAGATGTGCCGAATTCCATTGAAGAAATAAATGCCCGGATCGACGCTAATCAAAACAGGATTCAAATTGCAGAATCTGGATTTACGGCAGAAACAAATCAATTCAGGCTTTCAGGAACCATCATGAATCCGCTGGATGAAAACCAACGAACAGTGGATGTGGTTTCAAATGTTAATTTCGACCTCGCAACCATCAAAAATTTCTACCCCATTGATGAGGATACACTTTCCATGCGGGGAAAACTGGTGGCAGAGGTTGCTTTAAAAGGCCGGCCTGATCCCGATCAGATAGAAACCGTTTTGCAAAGTGGTACTATTGAGCTGACGAATGGATTTCTCTCTCATAAATCACTGGCCAACCCAATCCGCGATATTACTTTCCGGGCCAATGCAAGCGGACGAACTTTAAACATCACCGAAGCAAATTTTGCAACCGGAGAAAATGCACTGGCCGTGAACGGTTCGGTTACCGATTACCTGAGTGACGAACCTGTCATTAATCTCAATTTGGATGGAGATGCTGTGTTTGGCAGTATCACTCAATACTATTCTCTTGAGCCGATGATCCAGGAATTAACCGGGAATGCAGCTTTAAATCTGAATGTAAGAGGCCCGATAGGAAATGCTGAAAACATGTCCCTGAATGGCTCATTTGAAGTGGAAAACGTAACAGCCCGGGGCGATTCGTTACCACTTCCGGTTACACAGCTTTCAGGCCGAATGACTGCCACTCCACAGCAGATGAATCTCGAACGATTTTCCATGAATTTTGGAGAGTCTGATATTCAACTGGAAGGTTCGCTGCAAAATTATATGGCATTCTTGGGCGAACAAAATTCCACATCGGCCATGCCTACCGTTAATGGAACCTATACGAGTAGCTTGGTAAATGTAGACGAAATGATTAACTGGGAAGAAGAAACGGACGCTGAACCGACCCCGGTTGAACTTCCGGACATGGTTGCCTCTGTTCGTGCAGAAATCGACAGACTTCAAATATTCGGACTCTCTATTACAAATATTAGTGGCAACGGACGCATGACACCAAATACACTTGGAGTTTCTAATGCCACTGCACAACTTTTTGGTGGAGAAGCCAATGGGAATATGGAATGGAGTATTCCCGATCCCCTGAATACGAGCATATCATTTGAAGGCAAACTGGACAGTCTCCAGGCCAAGTCATTCTTTCGCGATACGGGTTTTCTTGGCCCAAAGAGTACGATCCATCAATACTTGACGGGTGCATTCAGTGCAGATATCGAGTATTCAGCACAACTTCAGCCCAATTTATCACCCGATATTGAAACGGCTGAAGCCAGTGGCACTTTCGGCATGACAAAAGTGAGACTTTCCGGTCATCCAATTCAGCAAAAAATCGCTGAATATTTGAAAGTTTCGGAACTATCAACCCTCACATTGGATCGCTGGAATGCCAATTTCACAATGGCGGATGCCGTAATGACGTTGGAGAATTTTAAGCTCACAAGTGGAAATCTTGGGCTTGAATTGAATGGTACATTAAATATGGTTTCCGACCAGATCGACTATAAAGCGACAGTATTGCTGCCCGAGCGTTTCAAAAAGGGAATAGCATCTGTTATTTCAACAAGAGCGGCTGATGCATTGCAACTCGAAGACGGGCGCTTGGCTGTGCCCCTTCAGGTTACGGGAACAACAGCCTCTCCGAAAGTTGGCCCGGACACGGTAACGATCGATCAAATTGTCCGAGATTATGTCCAGCAGGGAGCCAAAAATGTACTCAGAAATCTTCTTGATGGTTCTGAATAGCATTTTTTATTTGAGGCTAAAAAATTAAAAAACAGTCATTTCTATTGTAATTTTCCTCTCAAAGACGTATCGTTTATCCACTGCTGGTCTAAATTAAACACGTGCCTGTCAGCATTACTTTTTGTTTGGAATGAAAAGCTGGGGAAAAATATCACTCTTCTTATTGGCGTTGATTTTTTTTGGGGAGAAAGAATCCGGAGCTCAAAATAATCAACAAGAACCCAATCGACTTAGTATTGGTATAATGGGGGCTGTGACTACTGGCCATCTTAATGTTGGGTCGGCATTTCAATCGGGTTTGGATGCAAATTTTGAATTCGAAGAACGCCTGAACAGTACCGTTGGTTTCAATCTCCGTTATGTAGCTACACCGGAAATCGCTCTCCAGACAAATGTTGTATTTGGTAAGTTTTCTATTCTGAGTGATATCTTCCCCGACGATGCTCTTACATTTGATAACAATTACGTATCCACAACTTTATCTACCCAGCTAAGTCTTGTGCGATTATTTGGTGCGTCTGCCAGAAATTTCAACCTCTTTGGAAGTTTTGGAACAGGTTTAATGTTCAATGATGTTTCCATTCACTCCGATCATCCAAGTATCACACAATCGGATGTAACAGCTGCCGATCACCCTTTTCAAACATTTTTCACCACCTTTGGCGGTGGACTTCGATTTAACCTCGGCCACAGGCTCGACTCATTTGCTCAGTACGAATATTCTTCTGCCAGCAGAGATATTATTGATGGAAATTTTATTGGAGACCTGTTGCAGCTTGACGGATCTTCACAAATTTCAAACTCCTGGAGTGCCGTTACTTTTGGATTGCAATTTAAATTTGGAGGTGGAAATGTAGATGCAGACTGGCCTACAGTTTCACGGGTTATTGCACCAGAACCTCCACCCGAGCCTTCCATGTTTGAACGTTTGGAAGAGCTTCTTGCACGACAGGCAGATTTGTTCCAAGAGGAAATCGGCCAGTTAAATGAAAGAATCGATTCTCTTGAAGTAGCCCTCGTTGAAGAGAAACAAAAAAATGAAGAACTGCGAATGGATGCGCCACCTCCAAATGAGCAAATGGCGGAAATGATTCGTGAGTTACAACAAAAAGTTGCCGAACTTGAAAGTGCTCTTGCCGCTGAAAATGAGGCACCTGAACAACCTACCATTGCTCAGCAGCCAGAAGAGCCGAAGCAATTACCAAAAAGAGAAGAACGTCCCGAGCAATTAGCGATTCAACGGGTTCGCATACAGGGAGAGAAGCTGGGGGTTCGACAAGTACCAAAACCTCTGCCGATTGATATTGTTCTGGTACCAGATGAGCCTGAGACTCAAGATGCAGAATTAATAGCTGAATCAGTAGATACTCCGGAAAATGAAGTGGTTGAGGAACAGCCGCAGGATTTGGAAGTTGAGCAGGCAGCCGAAACGATTGAAGATGAAGCTCCTGTAGAGGAAGTAGTTACCGAAACTGTGATTGAGGAAACAGTTACCGAGGCTGACAAACCCACTGAACCAACAGAAATTTCTGAAACTCTTGCTGAAGCAGATACTGATAAAACTGAGATTGTAGAACATGATCAGGAAGATATTATCAAGAGAGCTGACTCTTTGAGAGTGATTGAGTCTATTGAAGAACTTGACAGTACAGACCGCGGAATGTCACCGGTTAGAACAGATGTTACCAAACCTGACACTGCAGATTTAGTTACACCAAAACCGGAAGAAAAAGAACCGGAACTTCCCGCAGCTCAGCCGAAAAAAGATGTAAGTAAGGAAACTCTCGCCTCTGCAGATGTCACAAAAGACGATGCTGCAACCACAACATCTGAGGAACAACAAGCAGATATTGCCGAATCAACCATTCAGACTGATGCAGACACTACTGCTGCAATGGCACCCACTGAAGACGAGGCCACAGAACCAATGGATGCCATAGAACAGACAGAAGATGAAGACATAAAATGGACCTGGTACGCTCTCATCGCGGTAGCTGTTTTAGGAGCGGTTTATTTTCTTTCAAAATTCATAAAACCAAAATCAGGTTCTGACTCAGACTCTGCTTCGGCTTAATGATAGCTTTCCTGCTATCACTTTATTTAAAATTAGAAGCTGTTAAATTTCTCTTCATTTTGCGTACAGGTCTGTATTTACCACTTCGCTTTCGTATTTTCCCACTCAAATTATTTATCACCATGAACTGAGTTTATGAATACAAGCGATTATTTAGTTTGGGAATTGGATCCCGTCATCTTCACAATACCGGAATTCGGGCTTCCATTTCCGGTGTCTATCTGGGGGCTCATTCTTGGATTTATTCTTATCTACTTTGGCTTTCAGAAAATCTCCCCTGCGTCAGAAAAAGAAGAACCAGAATCATGGAAAGTTTGGGCTGTAATTCTGGGCTCACTGATTGTGGCTCAAATTCCATTTCTTTTGATTGATTCTCCTACTCTCAACTCTATCGGGCCTATTCAACCCCGCTGGTATGGATTAATGTGGGTGTGTGCATTTGCCAGCGGTTACATGATTGGAGTAAAGATGTACAAAGATGCCGGCAAATCGATTGAAGATTTAGACCGTTTGTTGATGTACGTGTTGGTGGGAACTGTGATTGGCGCCCGGCTTGGCCATGTATTTTTCTATGAAGCAGAATTCTACCTGCGAAACCCGATTCTTATTCCGCAAGTTTGGACGGGTGGGCTGGCCAGCCATGGCGCTGCGATTGGAATTATTGTTGCCATGTATTTATATGCTAAAAAAACTTCCTGGGCCTCTTTCTTCTGGGTGGCCGACCGTGTCGTTCCGGGTGTAGCCATTGGTGGAATGTTTATCAGAATTGGTAATTTCTTTAATTCCGAAATTGTGGGGATACCGACTGATGTACCGTGGGCCATTATTTTTACACGGATTGATATGCTTCCCCGCCATCCATCTATGCTGTATGAAGCAATTCTGTGTTTAATCGTTTTGGTCGTGTTATGGACCATTTACAAAAAATACGACCAAAAACCCCCCGAAGGTTCTCTCTTCGCAACGTTCCTCATTCTTCTTTTCGGAGGGCGGTTTTTCCTCGAATTTGCTAAACAAACTCTCGCTGATTTCCTTGAAGGATCCTTACTCGATATGGGGCAGCTTCTAAGTATCCCGCTTGTGCTGATTGGCATCTGGATTCTTTGGAAAAAAGTTAACTGGAAACGATAGATAATTCGCCGTCCGGAACTGATTGAGCAGCAAACAAAGCTCTTCGTCAGTTCCTGATATCGAAAAAATCAGTCGCTTTTTCAACTCCTTCAATTAATGAACGCTGTTTCTGTCGGGTATGTTTGTTGAAATCAAAAAAGTACCATGCATAGAATCATTTTATTTGTGTCGATTATTTGGTTCGCAAATGTGCCGCTTCTTGCCCAGGAACGAATAACCGATGAATCTCAAGCCCGGACTGTTTTTGAAGAAGTGGAAGAACGGCGAAATCCCATTGAAACCGAATGGTCAATCCTGGATATGGTAATTACAGATTCCAGGGGACGTACCAGAAATCGCACCATGCAATCCTGGAGCCAAAACCGGGATGGAAATAACGACAACCTCATTATTTTTTCTGAACCGGGCAGTGTTCGTGGAACGGGCTTTCTTACCGTAAATGAGGATGGTAATGAAACACAACATCTGTACCTTCCATCCATCGGCCGAATCCAGGTAATCAGTGCTGCTGAGCAGGGAGACTCGTTTATGGGGAGCGATTTTACCTATGAAGATTTGGGAGATCAAAATCCGGATGATTATGAATTTCAATGGCTGGAAACGAACGATAATTTACACACCATTCGCGCCACAAAACCGGAATCTGACCAATATGCATTTGTTGAGTTCGACATCCAAAAAGACACTTATGCGTTGGAAACCGTTCGTTACTACAACGAAAGTGAAGAACTCATAAAACGCCTTGAGTCTGAAAGTTTTGAACAGATTACAGATGTACTCTGGAGTCCTACAAAAATGACCATGTTTGATCTGCGTGAAGATCGAAAAACAGAACTAACCTGGCAGAAACGGGAGATCAATACAGACATTCCCGATTGGCGGTTTACAGTTCGGGGATTAAGACGGGGAATTTAATGTCAAATCTCGAGCAGATCATCGCAAATTATCAATGTCTTGTACTCTGAGATTGCCGCGCTTCGCTCGCAATGACTTGACTGAACACAATTCCCGTCATCGCGAACGGAGTGAAGCGATCTCCAAGTGTTGGGGATTGCGGCGGTCGTAAACTCCCTCGCAATGACTTTTCACGTTTCACACACGTCTACCAACTCCTCTTGGTACTCTCTCACATGTAATCAAAACGGAACAACGGCCTTCACCCGATAGTAAAGATCCACAAAATCATCTTCAAATAAAGATTCAACCGGTTGAGCTACACCGAGAGAATGGGCAAATTTCAGCCCGAAAATCTGTAGTTCATTTTTGATTTCAGCACCTGCTCCCCACCGTTCGATTGTATTTGTGGATCCATCCTGCCCAATAGCATCGCCAACAATTGCGGCATCGGTAAACAGTGTAAGCGAAGTTGATCCCAACTGGATTAATCCAAGAATTTCAGTTTGCAGAGATGGAATAAACGGCATTCTATACTCTGCACTTCCAAACAAAACACGTTTTCCAGCCACATACTGACGATATCCCCGAACCCGTTCCGAATTATCAAAAAATTGAATAAATACCTGATCTGGCAACGTGATGGTAATATTGTCATACCGCGTCAGGTTCACCTTATTTTGTGGTAAAGGGTCACCCCATTGCTGTTGATATCGTGCATGCAAATAGAATCGATGGGCCCCAATGGATGGCAAAACCGCATATGCATTTAAATCAGCTTCAAAATAACCAACCTCCCCGCCGAGTACTTTTTCAGCCCCTAACAATCTTGCCTTGATTCCATACCCGTCCAACGGATGAATAGCATTCAAACGCCAGGGCTTCTGTTTCCGCAGGATCCACTCGATTTGAAGATCGGTTTGGCGTCCTTCAACAGGTTCTGGAATTCGTGGATTGCCTGAGAAATCATAGTTGTCCGGATCAACATTTACGTGGCGAAACCGAATTCCAACCGTGGATGATTGATAGGATCTTTCAAATGTATCCAGAGGCCAAACGGCGGATACCTCTCCACCGGTCAGTTCTTCAACCAAAAACTTATCGCCATAAAATCTTGAATTTGCCGGAAAACTATATGCCGAAAATGTGAGGCTCGGGTAGAGCTGATTATTCTGATAATTGATGGCACCGTAACTATTTTCTGCCGGAGTGGGCAAAGAAACGGATCCAAACGCTGTGACCAGGTGTTTGCCAATCGGTTCCATCCAGTTTGTCATACCCCATAGCCCCCAGTTATTTGTATCTGCATAATACGGCAGCGCAAATGAAACAATATGGGTGATATTTTTCAACGGCTGATATTCATATTGGGCGACTACTTCTGAGGGATCTCCTTCGATTTGGAATGGAATCTGATTCGGAGGAGATTTCAATCGCCAGTTTGAATACGCTTCAGGAATTTCAACCGGCTGTGATTTTGGAGTACGGTTTACATCCACCCAAAAAAGATGATCTCTTCGCTTTGTCTCACTGGCATTCACCAGCAACCTTTCAAAATCAACGGAATCTGTTTCTGCTATCCAGCCATAAACTTCTCCACCCGTAAACAGGTTTGTCACACGGCGTGATGAATCCGTTTCAAAATCATAAACAAATATATTTGGCACTTCATCCTGCAGCGAATTGTAAGCGAATTTTGTGCCGTCATGATTTAAAATCGGACGTTGGTTATCCCCTTGACCGTTATCTAAAAGAACACTCTCTTCACCTGATTCAGGATTTAACAGAATGAATTTTCGGTTCCAATCCCCATCAAATTTATAGAGCAGCCATCGTTGTTGATCAGCCAACCAAACCGGCCAGCTGAGCTGTACATTCTCCTTATAATTTGTGACTCGGATTTCTTCCCCGGTCTCAAGATTTCGGGTAAAAAGATTTCCGGTTCCAGCTTCATTTACGATGTACGCGATCTCGCTTTCATTTGGTCCCGGAGCTGGAAATGCAGCTTTTCTGCTATGTGTGATTCTCTGTTCCCTGCCGGTTTCAATGTTCAGGACGTACACATCATTGGACAGCGACGAATTCTCACCTCTTGATCGCCTGGAATAGAAAATTGATTTTCCATCCTTGCTCCAGCTCAAATCGTAATTGATATTTCCTTCTGCAACTTTCCGGCTTTCTCGGGTTGAATCGTTTGTAACGATATAGAGACTCCTCACCTGCCTGCTCATAGATGGAATGGATTGAACGGCTATCAGGCTATCATCAGGCCTAACAACCATATCCAGGTAAAATTGGCCCGGCATATTAAACGACTCACTTCCAAGAGAATCGGTTCGTTCCATACTCGCGGCCAGCGTATTGTAATAGATATTCATGTGCTTTCGCCATTCCTCGTAAAAAGCATCATAACCGCCATCTACTGTTTCGTGGAACGCTTTCTCAAAATCATGATATTCAAGAAGGCCGAGTCTTTTACCCCGCCAGGAGAACATCTTTGCCAGCGTACTGTCGCCATATGTTTCCGTAAAGTAGCGTAGCTGAGAGTTTCCTACGGCGTACATCAGGGATCCGTTTTCAACAGAACTTCCATCCCTGAAACCGGGACGGCTGTCGAAAATAGCTTTGCGAAGCCATCGGTCGCCACGCTGAGAATTCCACTCTTCTGTTTCGTATTGAGCTAAACCTTCCGTCCAATGCCTCGAAATAGGTGTCGCAATAACGTATTGCAGCATCCCGATCTTCGACTCCACAGCCTTGTAATGGAAAATATGCCCTAGTTCGTGAGACATAACATGCCGCAGCCATTTTACACTTCCGTTTCTTCCCGCCCTGAAACCGTTGACGTTCACCCACATCATAGAATAACCGCCGCCAATCGGGTTCGCGAATCCGTTTTCAATTTCATCTTCATCCGACAAATAGAGCCGAACTTTATCTGTAAATGTCACACCCAGGTTTTTGGAAAGAGCGTCATATGTTTCCTCTGCAATCGTCCCGGCTAATATTTCGATCCCCTCAATTCTCTCCGGATAAATAATTTTGAAATGCTCAGTTTCAACTACCTGCCATTTTAATTCCGGGTGATTTCGGCTATTGAAAACATTAAACCCCTGTGCTGAAATGCTTTCAGTAATGATTAAAATCGCAATTAAAATAAGCGTGTATATCTTCACAAGCGACGGTTCTCTCTTATGCACTACTCTTGATTCATCATCATGTAATCAATTGTCAAGTTGGCCAAAGCTTTCACACCTGTTTTCATCCCCACCTCTTCAATGTAAAAGTCCGGGGTGTGATGAGGCGCTGCATCAGCCGGATCCATATCAGCCGGCATTCCTCCGGTAAAAAAGTAAAAGCCCGGGACTTCTCTCTGGAAAAATGAGAAATCTTCCGCTCCCGTAATCGGATCAATCACATGAGCATATTCCGAACCGGCTACCCGCTCAATTGTAGTAGCCATTTTCTCCGTCAACTGCGGATCATTATACGTCACGGGATATCCTTCATAAATGGTCAGTTCAGCTTCGGCTCCCATACTTTTTGCAATCAGATCTACCGTTTCGTGCATCTGGGCAAATAGCTTTTCCTGCATTTCAGTATCAAGTGTTCGGATGGTTCCTTCGAGATAGGCTTCTTCGGGAATGATATTATTTCGAACCCCGCTTCGAATAATGCCAACAGTAATCACAGCAGCTTCCTTCGTCAACTCTGTCCGGCGACTTATAATGGTCTGAAGTCCGTCAATTATTTTTGCTGAAGTCACGATGGGATCTACACCGCTCCATGGTGTCGATCCATGGGTTTGAACTCCTTTTACCTCGATAGAAAATCGATTTGAAGCCGCCATAATCCCACCTGGCCGATAGTTGATATGTCCGACCGGTGTCTGTGCCGAGATGTGCTGGCCAAAAATCACATCCACATCGGGATTGGTGAGGACACCTTCCTCAACCATTAATTTTCCACCGCCCTCCTCTCCGGGTGGCGCACCCTCTTCTGCGGGTTGGTAAATAAATTTAACTGTGCCAGGCAAATGCTCTTTTCGATCTGCTAAAATTTCGGCTACTCCCATTAACATGGCAACGTGCGTATCATGTCCACATGCGTGCATTACGGGCACCTGTTCGCCTTGGTATTCCGACATTGCCTCAGAAGCAAAGGGTATATCCACACGTTCTTTGACAGGAAGTGCATCCATATCTGCCCGCAATCCTACCACCGGACCCGGTTTACCTCCCTTCAAAATTCCTACAACTCCCGTATGAGCCACTTCAGTTTCAACTTCTATCCCAAGCGATCTTAAATGTTCGGCAACCATTTCTGCTGTCTCAAACTCTCTGTTTGAAAGTTCGGGGTTTTCATGCAGATGGCGTCTCCATTCTACAATTTGCTTATACTTTTCCTCAGTGGTTTGATGAATGTACTCATACCAATCTGAAGAATTATTTGATTGGGCAAATATGGATTTTGAAGAAATGAACAATAATAAAAGTACCTGTAGAAATAGAAATGTTTTTTTCATCGGAGTTCTGTTAGATTTAAGCCTCGGTACATAGAATAAACCATTTAATATATTGATTTCACAATTTTGATAAATCTTGGAATCTTCTGCTGTTTGATTGTTTTACTATAGAACCATTTAATTTCTAAATCATATACAATGTCTTCCTGGACTTTAAAATCCATCCCTCCGCACGACTGGTTTATCTGCCTTGATATTGATCCTTATTTCGATCATGAACACGATCCCGAAAAAATTTTTGAAGAGGGATTCATTCGCCCGATTTCCATTGATGACAAGGATTTCATTGTTACCGTTTTTTTTAATGGTGATCCTGAAAATCCCGAATTTCACGTTGAGTCGTCAGAATCTTTATCGAAAGACGAAATAGCTCAGACCAATCAGAGCCTTGCCAGAATTTTAGGCACAAATATCGATCTTCGGCCCTTTTATGATCAGGCCGATAATGATCCTGTTTTAGGCCCAAAACTTCAGGAATTCTATGGGTTGAAACGCATGGCTCGGGGAAGTCTGCTTGAAGATATTATCAACAGGATTGTTCAGATGAGATTGTCGCACAAACCGACAGCTAAAAAAATGGTTTTTAAAGTTCGCGAGGCTTACGGAGCTCATCTTCAGCATAATGGAGAGAAGATTCCTGCATGGCCGCGTCCGTTTCAACTTGCAAAAGCAAATCCGGCGCAAATCAGAAAGCTGGGCCCGACCCTGAAAAAGGGTGAATATCTCGTGGGACTTGCCCAGGATATGCTTGCCGGCGAGGTGGATCTGGAATATCTCGATAAAGATGCGGATCCCCAGGAATTTTATGATTCTATTTCAGAGATCAAAGGAATCGGCCCCACAACTGGCCAGGATTTAATGCTGTTCAGAGAACGAACCGACGCTGTTTTTCCAAGCAATAGGACTAAAGGAGAAGAAAAAGGGTTGCGGAAATGGATTATCATGAGTTACGATGGTGATCCATCAAACACAAGTGAGAAAGAATTTCAATCATTCATAAAAAACTGGAAAGGCTACGAAGCAGCCGCAATTGAATTCCTGTTTGTGAATTGGGTCATTAGCTCTAAAAAGAAAAAGGCGAAAAAATCTTGAATTTGCCATTACAAACGGAGTGAAGCAATCCCAACATTATGGAATTGCCACAGCCGTTAAATTCCCCGCAATAATGAGATTTTAGCCTAAAGCCACATCCAGAACCATCATGGTACAAAATCCGATCATAGTACCGAGAGTTGCCAAATCTGTGTGCCCATGTTGCTGCGATTCGGGAACAAGTTCTTCAACCACTACAAACATCATTGCTCCGGCTGCAAATGCCAGGGCATATGGCAAAATGGGCTGAACCATAATAACAGCTGCCGCACCAATTACAGCAGAAATCGGTTCAACAATTCCTGACATCTGGCCATAATTAAAACTTCTCCCTATGCTAACGCCTTCCCTTCTTAACGGAATGGATACTGCCATACCTTCGGGAAAATTCTGTATACCTATACCAATTGCCAATGCTACAGCGCCAGCAACACTGGCCGTACTTGTGGGATCAATTCCACTGGCTGCTGCACCAAAAAGAACGCCTACGGCCAATCCTTCAGGAATATTATGCAAAGTGATAGCAAGCACAAGAAGGGTTGTTCGCCGCCAGGTTGTTTGTACACCTTCGGCTTCCTGTTTGGGCTGACCTAAATGAAGGTGGGGTAAATAAGCATCACAAATTCTTAAGAAAAGTGCCCCTCCCATAAATCCAATAACAGCCGGTATCCATGGTATATATCCTTGCCCCTCAGCCATATCCAGGGATGGAATGATTAACGACCACACACTCGCGGCAATCATGACTCCGGCGGCAAAGCCGAGCATGGTGTCTAATAATTTGTAGCCTACATTTTTTGTAAAGAAAACCAGGGCGGCCCCTAGTGCTGTTAGAAACCAGGTAAATAATCCGCCCATAAGTGCCTGCATGACCGGACTTAAATCGAAAAACCACATTTTGATAGCTTCAATTTCCATATGTCACTTGATCTGAAATTTATGTTTTATACTTTCTTCTTTTTAGAAAAGTATAAATTTTTAGTTTAGACTAAAAATTTATTTTTGACAAACTCTCTCCAAAAATAATACGAGTTATAAGCAATAGAGTGAATCTAAATGAGCAGGAATAGTAACAAGAACTCTCTATTTCAGCTTGTTCTTCAAACTGGGAAGATGAATTCCACACTCGGTTTTCTCAAGATTTTTCCATCTGCCCGATCTCTCACTTTGATCGGTAGAAGGTTCCGTACAGGGAATGCATCCAATGCTTGGATACCCTTCATCATGAAGCGGGTTATAAGGAAGGTCATTTTTTTCGATATACTCCCAAACTTCTTCCTGAGTCCACGTGGCAAGCGGGTTTAGTTTGTAGACTTTGTTTCCCGGATCCCACTCAATTTTGCCGACATCTTTCCGCATCTCTGATTGCGAACGCCGCAACCCGGTAATCCAGGCTTTCTTATTACTCAGGTATTTTTGAAGCGGCAGTACTTTCCGAAGATAGCAGCATTTGTCGGGATCTGTTTTCCAAAGTTCTTCTTTGTGACGTTTGGCCTGTCCTTCAAGTGTCAGAATGGGTGAAACGGACTCAATCCGAATATCAAACCGATCCTCAATCTTATCCCACAATGAGTAGGTTTCTTTAAACAGCAGGTTTGTGTCCAGGCAAAAGATTTTAATCGGCAGTTGGAGCTTCGTGATTTTGTGAATCAAAACCACGCCCGAAGGGCCAAAACCGGTTCCCAATACAATGGTATTCCCAAAGTGTTCTGCCCCCCAAAGAAGCAAATCATCCGGCGACTGATATTCAAACTGATGATTCAGGTCGGACAAATTTTCAATCTCAAACTTCCTATCTGTTAGTACTTGCTTTTCCTGTCGGTTCATAAAACGTTTTATTCGTTGGCCAAGCGCCTTTATTTTCTACTTCAACATCGATTTATAAGCATAAAAAAACCCGCATCCTGTACAGGCGGCGGGTTATCATACTTATCGATCAAATTTTTAACTCCCCACTACCCGTTTACATCAGGCTGCACAAACTTTTTGAGCAACAGCAACAACAACACGAAATAGCAAAAATCATATTGGGTAGTGGTTAAAGAATCTTGTTAAAACAAATTCATAAGATGAACGATACTAAATTATCCTCAGGATCGAAATGATTTAAATAAAACTAATCGTATTTCTTGACGGATCCTGTAGAAGACTCATAACCATCAAAAAAGCGCTTTCATATTTTATATTTCAGCATATTGAGAATATTTCGGGAAAATAATGGCAAAAAATCACGTGAAGAATATATAATCTTGCGCGAATAGTAGATATTCAGCGCTTAAACTCATCTACTTTTATGTAGAAAAAGTTATATGAATGGATCACTGGAAGTGGTGGAAAATCTCATCCATCCTTTGCGAGACATATTCACTCAGAAATACTTCAGGAGATATGTTTTCGGGGCGATAAGCGGGCTCTGCAATTCCGTATCCACTGTATCCAACCTCACGTAATGCCTGCATAATTTTAGGCCAGTCGTTATCCCCTTCCAGGTAGTTTACACGAAAACCGCTCCACAACCCTTCGTCATCTCTTTTTTGTCGGCTGAACTCTTTGATGTGTATCATTGCAATACGATCAGCCAGAATCTCAATCCAATGGCTGGGCCAGCCATAATTTATGATGTTGCCGATATCAAAATACCATCCCAGCCAGGGTGAATCAAACTCATCCACATACGTAGTAGCTTCCAATGGACTCATTAAAAAATGATTCCATACATTTTCAATTGCAATAACAATTTCAAGCTCTTCGGCAAGAGGCAGTATTTTCCGGATTTGTTCCTGCGATCTTGAATAGACATCCTTATAAGAAACCTCATTATTCACAATTCCGGGAACGAGAAGAATTGTTGAAGCGTCAAATTCATCCGCATCATAAAGCGCTGTTTCAAGTCCTTTCAGGCCAATTTTCCGAACGGACTCATCGGGACTGGTCAAGGGAGAACTCCAATGTGTTGAAACAACTACACTCGGAATGTCCAATCCGGTTTCGGCTTTTGCTTCCAAAACCTCTGCACGATCCAGACCGCTGGGCGGTTCAACCCCATGAAATCCGGCCGTTTTTAACATTTTGAACTTTTCGAGAATCGAATAGTTCTCCCCGGAAGGAAACGTTTCAAGCATGTATCCCTTTTTCAGAGAACCGTTTGAAGATAAATTCTGATTGATTTTCATCTGCTTTTCAGGATTAAACAGCCCCGCACCCGGAGTAAGAGATGCCAATCCCAAAGTCCCGAATTTCAGGAAGTCTTTTCTTTTCATTTGTAAAGTTATTGCGCTTACTTCGCTGGAATAGGAAATCCCTTTTTCCGGAAGAATTTTTAGCTTTATGCTAACGGAGTTTGTCCCGGCATGGCAACTTTTTTCACTTCCGGAAAATGATTCCAGCTTGTAATATCATGCGATAACCGTTGATCGGAATTTATCGCCTGTTCCCACGTTACCCGTTTACCGGTGTAAGCAGCCATTCGTCCCATAATACCCACCATTGTACTGTTGGCAAGCTCCGTTCCCTGGTTAATGGTTTGGCCGGATCGAATAGCAGCGAAAAGAGCATCATGTTCGGCTTGGTACATGTCATTGTCCTCACCTTCGTACGTCCAATCATTATTTCCTTCGATAAAGTGTTCGCCTCGGGTGACACTTGCTACTCCCCGGCCTTTCGTACCAAACACTTCAGCGTGATAACTATTCTCACAGCCTTCCTGCTGACGGCAAAAATGAAATCCCTTCACCCCACTTCCATATTCATACGTAATTGCAAAGTGATCATAAATATTTCCAAACTTCTCGTCTGTACGAACCTGTCTT
This sequence comes from Rhodohalobacter sp. 614A, assembly GCF_021462415.1. Classification (NCBI taxonomy): domain Bacteria; kingdom Pseudomonadati; phylum Balneolota; class Balneolia; order Balneolales; family Balneolaceae; genus Rhodohalobacter; species Rhodohalobacter sp. 614A. The sequence goes on along the minus strand of NZ_JAKEDS010000001.1, from coordinate 1,561,960 downwards.
CCTCCTGTGCCCATTGCACTTACCGGAAGTTCATCATTCATGGCCCACATCATAAAATCAACACTGTGTATAGCCTGTTCTACGATATGATCGCCTGAAATCCAGTTATAATATAGCCAATTACGAAGCTGATATTCGGCATCAGACCATTCCGGTTGCCGATCAAATGACCACAGTTCGCCGGTGTTATATGTGGAGTAAATCGAAGTGATATCGCCCAATTGGCCATTCTGAACCCTGTTGAAAAACGCTCTTTTGGGATTGTGATATCTCCAGCAAAATCCAGAAACAAGGTTTAGATTTTTTTGTTCTGCAATTTTTACGGCATCTATAATTCTGTGATAACCATGTGCATCTACAGCAACCGGCTTTTCACAAAAAATGTGAACTCCGGCATTTACGGATGCTTCAAGATGCAAAGGCCGGAATGTTGGCGGCGTGGCAAGTATTACCACATCCACTCCAGAATCCAACACTTTTTGATAGGCGTCAAACCCCAAAAACCGGCTCTCTTCCGGTACGTTTACTTTGTCTGAGTGAATCTGATTGAGGATCTGTAGTGACTGGGTCATCTTATCCTCAAAAATATCTCCCATGGCGATAAGCTCTACATTAGAATCGGCGTTCAGCGCCTGATTTGCAGCGCCGGTCCCGCGTCCCCCGCAACCAATCAGGCCAACTTTCAATTTGTACCCGGGATCAACGCCGGCCACTCCGGCAGCAACAGCAAGTTCCTTCTGGCTTGAACAAGCACTTAATGGCAGCATACTTCCGGCAACTGCCAGGGAGGTTAATTTCAAAAATTCACGACGATTATGTTCTTTCATGTTCTTAAGGCTTTATTGAGCAATATGGTATTTGTAAAATTTAAACAATCTCGTCTAAAAAAGAAGCGGAAGATAGGATTTACAAAAACCGGTAATTTTTTTTACAAACTTCTTCTCAAGGATATTAAACCTGATCCTCCCGAAACAGGTTTAAATAAAAAAAGCTGATCCTTGATAGAATCAGCTTTTTTCTAAACTGAGTTTCCTTAAATCTTTGAACTCATGGTTTTCATGGTCCGGGCCAACACTCTTGTTTTTGATTTATGGGTTGAGCCGTTGGCTTCTACTTCCAATTGACGGGCAAGCTGATTCAACAAAAGAGCTTTTTCGGATCCATTTGCCTCTTCAGCTTTATCAAGGCCATCGCGGATTGATTCGATAAAATCCAAATCATGTTCGCGCTCTCTTTGAAGTTGATCCAAATAGGCATGCATCAACTCAAATGTAGGAGGCCAAACATATTTCGGCTGTCCCTGTGCATTCAGGTATGTAAGCTTAACAGTGTTTGCCGCTGCAATTTCATTTTCAGTCAGAAAATCACTGGGGGTCAGTTCAAAAATATCGAGACCCCGGGCAATTTCTGAGCTCACAATCATTCCATTGTACCAATATACGGACCAGCTTCCAGCCAGAACTGGTTGTTCTGCATGAACAGGACCGCGATCATGATATGCAATCTCGATTGGATTTTCGGGATCGGTCCAATCGAAAATACTGACGCCACCCTGGTACCATGACTGAACCATAATATCCCGGCCGGGAATCGGAATCAGAGAACCGTTATGTGCCACACAATTTTCCTGTGGTGTTTGAGCGGCCGGCATTTTATAGTAACTCTTGAAATTCATGCTATCTTTCTCAACTGTAAAGATTGCATTGGCTCCCCATTCCATCGGATCGGTTGCCCGACATTTTGGCTGGGTTCCACCTCCCCATTCATCGGTAAAAAGTACTTTAGAACCGTCGTTGTTGAAGGTGGCCGAGTGCCAGTATGCAAAATTAGAATCGGCTACGGCATCCACCCGAACAGGTTTAACAGGATCGGAAATATCCAGCAATAAACCATATCCTTCGCAAGCGCCACCGGCCAAACCAATTTCGGGATAAAGAGTAATATCATGACACTGATTGGGCCCCCGATCATCTTCTCCAGTACTTCTTTCAGCCATTCGCTCATCTAACATTTCCTGAAGATTTTCTCTCAAAGCGGAACTGTCCGCTGCTGTGGGGTCACCATTTCCGCCGCGTTCTTCTACAATTTCATTCAAAAGCTCTGTAATAAACCGACCCGAAATGATACGCTCGCGACCGTAAAAGTGACCAACAAACTTGCCATCGGCTTTAGCTTGTTCAATCTCTTCAAGATCTGCAGGTGCAAGTCCGTGAGAAGGTGCCGCTTCCAAATCTTCAAAAATTCTCGGTGAATTTACGATGGCTGCTTCTTCAGGATTTGAAAGTGGAACTTGTATCACTTCAATTCTGAAAAGAGCACTGTTTGGATCATCTTCGGGAAGTAAATCCGAGCAGCCCGGAAGCTCCTCTTCCGGCCGAACCATTGCAGAACCGGAAACATAAACGTATACGTTTTCATTATCATCGGGATCTTTCAGTACAGAATGTGTGTGTGATCCACGACAGGTTTGAACATTCGAGATATACTTCGGATTTTTTATATCGGAAATATCAAAAATTCTGATCCCCCGCAGACGAACTTCACTTACCGTTTCAGGCACTCCTTCCGAGCCACAATCAAGCCTGCCTCCTAAACCCTCGCCAGACACAAACAGCAGATCTTCGTACACGGATACGTCACTTTGGGATGCCGGGCACAAATAATCAACTACCAGTTGCGGATCTTCAGGATTGGTGAGATCCCACACCATAAATCCATTATAATTCCCCTGGATCACATAATTACCTTTAAAAGCAAGGTCGGAATTTACGGCACCGAGAAAATCTTCCGTCGGTGGTGTGGATGACATTTTACGAAGATTCCATATTGCTTCTTCTGCATCAAAAACTCCCGCTTGCAATCCAACCCGTGGATCAGGAACCGGACGGGGCGCTTCCGAAAGCTGTGGAATTGTTGATTGATTTCGTTGCTGGGCATTTTCTGAGGTAGAGCAGCTTATCAACCCTGCAAATGCCGTTATCATTATTAAAATGGATAGTTTTTTAACCGTACAAACCTTCATCAGAAAGTTCACAAAAGATATCTTTTTATTCATGTAGCGTACTGGATGTTGATTATTAGTTAAGAGAAGTCCAAAGTGCTTTAAGAGCCCTTCATGTTTTGAAGCATGAGTTCCATTCGCTCAATTTCTGTAGTTTGATCCACCTGAATATCGGATGCCAGACGAAAAGCCTGATGGTCCAAAGCGGCACCATCTGTATTAAAAAGTTCTTTTACCATTGTTACACCGCCCTCATGATGCGATATCATATACGTAAGGAAAGCCTGATCAAATGCATCTCCGTTGAGCCCGGCCAATTCATTGAGTTGATCTTGTGTGAGCATACCAGGCATACCTGAATGATCGGGTCCGGCATGGGCTGAATGAGAATGCTCCATATGCTCGTGTCCTGAAGATTGGCCTTCGGGAGATTCCATCGTGATTGTAAGCGTCAGGCCATCGATATGAACCTTGGGGACAGGCTGATTTCGTTCACGCAGCCACCTTTGCATTGATGCAATTTCATCTTTTTGAGCATTAATGATTCTTGCGGCAAGAGTTTGAACCATTGAGCCGGCTTCGTTTTTGGGAGCTAAATCCGACATAATAAGAGCCTGAGAATGATGCGCAATCATCCCCACCATAAAATCCACATCGGCTTGGGTAAAGTTCATTTTAGCACTTTCCACCTTGGCCCAATACACTTCTTCAAGACGTTCTTCTGTTTCCGTTTTTTCCGGTTTGAAAGAGGTGTGAGATGTACTTGCACTTTCAGAGAGTTGCCCCGTACTGGTACAAGACACAATACTGAAAACGATTGAGCAAAAAAGTAATGTAAACGTATGCTTTGACAAATAGAGCTCAAAAATACTCTTTGAAACTCCTACAATTTGATCCATAGAGAATAGAAATCTACAGTGATCTTTTCTTCGATTTTGGCAAGAAATAGCTAATGCCCTTCTTCCTGATTAAATCAGGACTTGTGAATGTACAAAAAATCGGTATAAATCTTCAGAAGTTTACTCATTTTTATGCTGATTCTGCAGCTCGCCCCAAAATCCACGATATCCCATTTCCTCAGAAATCATTTAAATAACGAGAGTTTGTGATCGCTGAAATCATAAAAGCTTCAACGTAGAGTTTGTTGAATTACAAATAAAAAACCCCGCCTCAGAATCTGAAACGGGGTTTTGTTGACGTCCTTTAAAAGGAGTTAAAACGGGGGGATGATTTTACATCATGCCGCCCATTCCGCCCATGCCGCCGGGCATTCCACCTGGCATTCCGCCACCGTCATTGTCGTCATCACCTTTCTTAGAAGGTTTGTCTACAACAACAGCTTCGGTTGTAAGCATGAGTCCGGCTACAGAAGCTGCGTTTTCAAGAGCAGTTCTGGTAACTTTAGTCGGATCAATAACTCCGGCTTTAATCAGGTCTTCGTACACTTCAGTTCGTGCGTTGTATCCAAAAGCGCCTTTTCCTTCAAGAACTTTTTGGACAACGATAGAACCTTCAGCGCCTGCGTTGTTTGCAATTGCACGCAATGGAGCTTCAAGCGCACGTTTAATAATGTCGAAACCAACTTTCTGATCGTTGTTATCGCCTTCGAGTTTTTCGAATACTTTGAGAGTTCTCAGGAATGCAACACCACCGCCGGGTACAATACCTTCTTCAACGGCTGCTCTTGTTGCATGCAGAGCATCTTCAACCCGTGCTTTTTTCTCTTTCATTTCAACTTCAGAAGCTGCACCGATATAAAGAACTGCAACGCCGCCTGCTAATTTGGCAAGTCGTTCTTGCAGTTTTTCACGGTCGTAATCAGAAGTGGTTGTCTCGATTTGAGATTTAATCTGGTTTACGCGTGCTTTGATGTCCTCATCTTTGCCTTGGCCGCCAACGATGGTTGTTTCGTCTTTGGAAATGTTGATTCGGTCAGCCTGGCCGAGGAAATCAAGAGTAGCATTTTCAAGTTTGTAACCGCGCTCTTCACTGATTACGGTACCGCCGGTAAGAATCGCAATATCTTCGAGCATTGCTTTTCTTCTGTCGCCAAAGCCGGGAGCTTTAACAGCGGCAATCTTCAGAGAGCCCCGCAGTTTGTTAACAACCAATGTTGCGAGAGCTTCGCCTTCCACATCTTCAGCAATAATCAAGAGCGGACGGCTGGTTTGAATTACTTTTTCAAGAATTGGAAGCAGATCCTTCATGCTGGAAATCTTCTTGTCGAAGATCAGGATGTAAGGCTCTTCCATTTCAGCGGTCATGGTTTCGCTGTTGGTAACAAAATATGGAGAGAGGTATCCTCTGTCGAACTGCATACCTTCAACGGTATCGAGATAGGTTTCGGTACCTTTGGCTTCTTCAACAGTAATTACACCGTCTTTACCAACTTTTTCCATGGCCTGTGCAATGAATCCACCAATTTCTTCATCGCCATTGGCAGAAATGGTTCCTACCTGGCGAATACTGTCGAGGCTGTCTCCAACTGGTTTGCTTTGATTTCTCAGCTCTTTTACAACTTCTACAACAGCTTTGTCGATACCTCGTTTCAGATCCATTGGGTTGGCACCGGCAGTAACGTTTTTCAGGCCGGTTTGAATAATAGATTGAGCCAATACAGTTGCGGTGGTCGTACCGTCACCGGCATTGTCGCTTGTTTTTGATGCAACTTCACGCACCATCTGTGCGCCCATATTTTCAACTTTATCAGAGAGTTCAATCTCTTTGGCAACAGTTACACCGTCTTTGGTCACAGTAGGTGCACCAAAAGACTTTTCAATAACAACATTTCGTCCACGAGGACCTAAAGTAACTTTAACAGCGTTTGCAAGCTTATCCACACCGCGTTTTAGCGCGTCGCGTGCATCCGCATCGTAATGAACTAGTTTTGCTGACATAATTTATTTATTTGTTTGGTTAGTATTTAAAATGTTTGGTTAGATCAATGTTATGATACAATTCCGAGAATATCGGATTCTCTCATAATCAGGTATTCTTCTCCGTCTAGAGTTACTTCAGTACCTGAATATTTACCATAAAGGATTTCATCTCCTTTTTTAACCGACATGTCTATCTTGGTTCCGTTTTCCACTTTACCGGGGCCTGCTTCAACTACAGTTCCTCTTTGTGGTTTTTCTTTTGCTGTGTCCGGGATGATAATTCCTGAACTGGTTTTTTCTTCAGCTTCGACCGGACGAACCAATACACGATCGCTTAAAGGTTTTATGGTGGCCATATGATGACTCCTTACTTTTATTGTTTAGTGTTAGTTGTTTAAAAATCTTTAGCATCCACACAAGTGATGCAAGCTGTTACTATTGGTAGCAAGTTCCGTACCAAAACATCTGATTTGTCAAAAGATATCCGGAATGGTCTCGATTTCCTGTTTTTTGAGCACAGATTTGATCTTTTTGACGGTTTTTCACCCAAACGTGCCAAGTTGTTCAAGACGTGCTGTCAACTTTTCATACATATGCGGTGCCAAAGCTTCTGCCCGCAAGTCAAAATTGAACTCATCAACCGGCAGTTCTGCATCGAGCCTTTTTAGTGCATTGCTCAGTTTTTTCCTTCTCTGATTAAACGCCATCCGAACAACGGTTTTCAAATGTTGATCTGAGCAGTCCAAACCTCCTTTATCAAACGTAAATTGAATCACCGAACTTTGAACATTTGGCGGCGGAGAAAAAACATGAGGAGATACATCAAACAGAATCTCCGGAGAACTCATCAGTTGAGACTGCACACTGAGAATTCCATAGTCTTTGTTGCGGGGTTCAGCCACAATTCGTTCGGCAACTTCTTTCTGCATCATTAACGTTGCTGTAGACAAAATGGGCCGATATTCAAATAAATTGAAAAGAATCTGGCTGGTAATATAGTACGGCAGATTTCCTATTACGTGAATGGGCCGGTTCTGATCTTCATAAACACTCCAGTCATACTCAAGAATATCTTTATGAATAACATTCAGATCTGGATACTCTTCAGTGAGATATTCAACCATTCGCTGGTCTAATTCAATAGCAGTAACATTTTTAAACCGCTGAAGCAAAATCTCAGTCACAGCGCCGGAACCGGGGCCAATTTCAACAATACAATCATCTGGTTTTGCAGGAATGGCATCTACTATTTTCCGAATAATATTCCCATCCGTTAAAAAATGCTGGCCGAGACTCTTTTTTGTTCGTGGATATTTTGACATGAAAGTTTACTACTTTGAAAAAGCTGATGGCTGAATGCTTATGATAAAACCGTGGATCATTTTCAATTCCACATTCTATTAAATAACATTATTAAATCTTAATTTACGTTCCAATATACCCGAATTTCATCACTTTATAAGTGATTGATTTTTGTGTCCTATTAATCAGTAACCAAAATTGCACTATGGAGTTAAGCCCTTTCGATACGGAACAAATTGGCATCAAAACCTTGGAGAAGAGTTTGATGAAATCGAAATCCAAAAAATCCCTGAAGATCGGGCTTCCAAAAGAGACCTCCAATGATGAGCGCCGCATTTCTCTCACACCGGGCGGCGTATCCATTTTAACGGCTAACGGCCATGAAGTTTTTGTTGAAAAAAACGCCGGAATTGACGCCCATTTCTCCGATCATGAATACCAGGAAGCGGGAGCCGAAATTTCTTACAGTGCAGAAGAGTTGTTTTCCAATTCGGAAATGATTGTAAAAGTGGCCCCTCCCACAAAAACCGAATTGAGCTGGATGCAGCCCAACCAGATTTTATTGTCTGCACTCCATTTAGGGCACACCACCCATGAATTTATGAGAACCCTGATTGATAAAGGCGTATGTGCAATCGGGTATGAATTTTTAAAGGCTGAAGATGGCGAATTCCCAATCGTCAGAATGATGCATGAAATCACCGGCTCCATGTCGGTTCAAATTGCCGCTCACTACCTCGAGAATAGCAGTGACGGGCAGGGAATTATGCTCGGTGGAATTTCAGGAATTCCACCGGCAACGGTGGCCATTTTAGGAGCGGGAATTACCGGCGAATATGCTGCCCGAACCGCTTTGGGATATGGCGCCCAGGTTTTTGTAATGGATAACGACCTGACCAGGCTGCGCCATCTCGAAAATGCACTCGATCGCCGAATTATTACGGCTACCGCCAATCATCAATATTTGTCCACGGCTTTGGGCTTTGCCGATGTTGTAATTGGTGCAGCCATGACGGAGGGCGAACGCGCTCCTTGCTGGGTAACCGAACCCATGGTCGAGTCTATGAAACCGGGCAGCGTAATTGTGGATACGGTGATTGACCAGGGCGGCTGTATAGCAAGCAGTGAACCGACAACGCATTCAAATCCGGTATTTACCAAATATGGAGTCACTCACTACTGCGTACCAAACATTCCTTCAAATGTAGCGCGAACTGCCACCTACGCTTTAAATAATGTGATTGTCCCTTACCTGATTGAACTTGGTGATTCAGCCGGAATTCACGATTGCCTCTGGAAAAATACAGCTCTTCGAAATGGTGCATACACCTACAAAAAACACCTCACAAAAAAAGCCCTTGCCGATCAGTTTGAAATGCCTTTCCGGGATATTGAAGTGTTGATTGCGAGCCAGATTTGATAGAAGGAAAGATTTGTTAGTTGTTTGTTGTCGGTTGGCCCGTTGTGTGATGTATAAAACAACTGACAACTAACTACTGACAAAAACGTTTTAATAACTGTAAACTATCTTAACAGGCAAATTTTCAAATTATAGTAAAGATGTCGAGTTCTGAATTAAATGAAAGCAACTATCGTCGGATTGCGTACATCAACTGGGCACTGTCTGTTCCTTTATTATTGATTTTCGCATGGCCCTTCTATTTCCTGTGTGAAATCTTCAGCATTCACAAAGCTGTTTCGTTCCCGGGTGCCATTATCTTTGGACTCCCGTTTATGCTCACCATTCTTCACGGTCACGTAACAATGGCGTTGGGTGCCGCACACCGGCAGCATTACTACTCCTGGCTGAAAGAATATCCGTTAACGTACGGGCTTCTTTTTCACTCTCTCATTATCAGTACCCGTTTCAGGCTGTTCCTGTTCTTCATCAGCCTGGTCCTTTTGTTGATTGGGTTTCTTATAAGATAGGATTGTCAATCTCCCTTTGAAGAGAGACAGATTCTATCAAAAATTTTTTAGAAAATCAGAGGGATTTTCTCAATCAAAATCATAAATGATGAGTCATCCCCCTGCTCACACCGTTCGCTCCCCCCTTCAAAGGGGGATTTTTAAATCGCTTTTCCTTCTTTAATATCTTCCACCACGGCCGGATCCAGCAGCGTTGAAGTATCTCCAACATTCTCGAGATCATTGGCTGCAATCTTCCGCAGAATTCTTCTCATGATTTTTCCGGAACGTGTTTTCGGAAGTCCGGGCACAATCTGAATTTTATCGGGCTTTGCAATCGGGCCAATAATTTTTGTTACCAGATTATTGATCTCTTTTTTGAAATCATGAGGATCTTTAGGTTCATTTTCACAAATCATAAATGCAAAAATTCCCTGTCCTTTCACATCATGAGGATAGCCCACAATTGCAGACTCAACCACATTCGGATGTTCATCAATTGCATTCTCAATCTCAGCGGTTCCAAGCCTGTGTCCTGATACGTTCAACACGTCATCCACACGGCCGGTAATTCGGTAGTATCCTTCCTCGTCTCGACGACATCCGTCTCCGGTGAAATAATATCCTTTATACGTGCTCATATAAGTTTGCAGATATCGATCATGATCTCCCCAAACGGTTCTGGCAATTCCCGGCCACGGATGCTTGATACATAGATTTCCGCTGACGGCATTTCCTTCAATTTCTTTGCCGTTTTCATCCATTAAAATCGGCTTGATTCCGGGAAGCGGAAGTGTTGCAAAACCTGGTTTGGTTGGAGTAATTCCTGCAAGTGGCGAAATCATAATTCCACCGGTTTCGGTCTGCCACCAGGTATCCACAATCGGGCTCTTTCCCCCACCCACATGATCATGATACCAGTGCCACGCCTCTTCATTAATCGGCTCACCCACACTTCCAAGTACTTTGAGTGAACTGAGGTCGTACTTCTTCACGTAATCCAAATCATAACTCATCAAAGCGCGGATGGCTGTCGGAGCGGTGTAGAAATGAGTGACTTTGTACTTTTCAACCACTTCCCAGAATCGCCCTGCATCGGGATACGTCGGTACCCCTTCAAAAATAATTCCCGTAGCCCCGTTGAAAAGTGGGCCGTAAATAATATACGAGTGGCCTGTAATCCAGCCTGCATCAGCCGTACACCAATAGACATCTTCCTCAGAAACCTGGAAAACATTTCTAAAAGTGTAACTGGTGTAAACCATATACCCGCCACAGGTATGAAGAACACCCTTTGGTTTACCGGTAGAACCGGATGTGTAAAGAATAAAAAGAGGATCTTCCGCATCCATCTCAACAGCCTTATGTTTTTTGGACGCGTTTCGAATCAACATATGCCACCATTCGTCGCGGCCTTCCACCCAGTCGATCTCACGATTTGTCCGCTGACAGACAATCACATTTTTTACCGAAGGACAGTTTTCAAGAGCTTCATCGGAAATATCTTTTAGCGGAACGTGTTTGTCACCTCGGCGGAGTCCATCATTGGTGATCAGCATTTTAGCATCGCAATCCTGAATGCGCTCGGCCAATGATTGTGCAGAAAACCCTGCAAATACAATAGAGTGAACCGCACCAATTCTTGCGCATGCTAAAGCGGAAATAATCAATTCGGGCGTCATCGCCATATAAATACAGACGCGGTCGCCTTTCTCAATACCTTTGCTCTCAAGAACATTGGCAAACCTGCAAACATCCTCATATAACTGACGATAGGTAATGGTTCGGCGAAAACTGTCGGGGTGATTGGGCTCAAAAATAAAGGCCGTTTTATGGCCGATGGTATTCAGATGGCGGTCCAGTGCATTTTCTGTGATATTCAGTTTCCCGCCTTCAAACCATTTAATATCTCCTTTTTCAAATCCGCCGGAATGAACCTTGTCCCAGCTTTTTCTCCAATAAAACGTTCCGGCTTCATGCTCCCAAAATTTCAGGCGATCTTTTTCGCTTTCCTGGTAAACGTCCTGGTACTCTTCAAAGGATTTAATATTGAGCCACATATTCAGTAAATCTGTTTAATTCTATGTTATGGTTTTCAAATAACGTAAGCGCTTCTATGTTGACGTTTTTTGCATCCATTTTCAAGAAAAAAATGAATCTATTTCTCTTTTTTTACAAGCTCTTATAAAATCAGCCGGTTTTTTCAGGAAAACGATTTAGGCGGCATTCATCGTTACATTCAATTTAGAATCAACTTTACAATCATCAGAAAGTCATCAGATGAGTATATTCAGCTAAAATTTTGCCGTCTGACCGCTTTGAGCGATCTGACGGCTTCGTTTGCGAATTAGTAACTACAGGATCTGTCTGCGCCCGAAGGACCTGACAGCGTTGATGGTGCGACGCTGACAGGACTCGGAACTACACCGTGACGCTGTCAGGTCACTTTGAAATTTTTAAATACAATTCATGCAACAAGCACAATCCATCATAGAAAAGTGGTTCGAGTCCAAAGAATGGTCTCCGTTTGATTGGCAGCGGGAGGTCTGGAAGGCTTTTCTCGATGGAAAATCAGGACTGTTAAATGCCCCGACCGGAAGCGGCAAAACATTCGCCCTTTTTATGCCGGCTTTGATGCGGTGGATTGAAGCCCATCCCGAAGGTTATCAAACCAAAGAGAATAACGGACTCCAACTCCTTTGGGTAACACCGCTGCGTGCACTCGCCCGAAATCTCGAAGAAATCATGCACGAGGTTGTGAATGACCTTGAAATCCCGTGGAGTATTCAGCGCCGAACGGGTGATGTTTCTTCCTCCATCAAGCAGAAACAGAAAAAGCAGATGCCGGAAGTGTTGATCATCACGCCGGAAAGTCTGCATGTTTTGCTCGCACAAAAAGGATATCCAAAACGATTCAAAAATTTGAATACCGTTGTTGTCGATGAATGGCACGAACTGCTCGGCTCCAAACGAGGAACTCAAACCGAACTGGGATTATCACGACTTCGGGGCATGAATAAAGATCTGCAAACGTGGGGAATTTCGGCAACCATCGGCAATTTTGATGAAGCGTTTGAGGTACTGCTTGGCGCGCCCTCTCCTCCCGATGCCGTCATCATCAAAGCGAATATCCACAAAAAAATTAATGTAAAAACCGTTCTGCCGGATGATGTGGAGAAATTCCCATGGTCGGGTCATTTGGGGACAAACCTGCTTCACAAAGTCTTGCCGATTCTTGATAAAAGCGGGTCAACGCTCATTTTTACGAATGTCCGTTCACAATGCGAAATCTGGTTCCAAAAACTGTTGGATGCAAAACCGGATTTGGCGGGAACGATCGGCATTCATCATGGCTCGCTGGACCGAAACGTTAGAAATTTTGTGGAAGAAGCACTCCATTCCGGCTTATTAAAAACTGTGGTTTGTACGTCCAGCCTTGATCTCGGAGTTGATTTCACTCCGGTAGATACCGTCATCCAGGTCGGCAGCCCGAAAGGCGTGGCAAGATTCATTCAGCGTGCCGGACGGAGCGGCCATCAACCAAACTCCATCAGTACAATCTGGTTTGTACCCACGCATGCACTTGAACTGATTGAAGCCGCTGCTTTGAAAGATGCCGTTCAGGAAGAAAAAGTGGAGTCAAGAATCCCGGTTTTAAAACCGTTTGATGTGCTCATTCAATACCTGGTCACACTTGCGGTTTCCGAGGGATTTGATCCGGATAAAATCTTCAAAGAAGTAAAACAGACATTTGCTTTTCAAACGCTGCGGGAAGATGAATGGGAATGGATTCTGAAATTCATCCAGTTTGGCGGAGAATCTCTCTCGCGATATGATGAATTTTCCAAGGTTGAACCGGACGAAAACGGACTCCTGAAAGTATTTGACCGCCGGATTGCCCAACGTCACCGGATGAGTATCGGCACCATCGAAAGTGATACCATGATGCGTGTAAAATACCTGAAAGGAGCATCGCTTGGACGAATTGAGGAGTGGTTCATATCGCAGTTGAATGTAGGTGATGCGTTTTGGTTTGCGGGACGAAATCTGGAACTGGTTCGCGTAAAAGATTTGACGGCATATGTTCGTAAAACGACCGGCTCAAGTAGTCGTGTTCCGGCATGGCTTGGGGGACGGATGTCGCTTTCGTCCAATATGTCCGAACTACTCCGACGCAAACTTCAGGATGCGGTGAATGAAATGCATGACAGCATTGATCTAAAAACCATCGAACCCATTTTTGATATCCAGAGAAAGCGATCTATTCTTCCCGGAAACGATCAATTTTTGATTGAAAAATCCTATTCCAAAGAAGGCTGCCACTGCTTCTTCTTTCCGTTTGAGGGACGATATGTCCATGAAGGAATGTCGGCTTTGGTGGCGCATCGAATTTCCAAACGGATGCCGATCACATTTTCCATTGCCATGAATGATTACGGATTTGAGTTGTTATCTGATCAGGATATCCCCATTGAAGAAGCATTAAAACATGATTTGTTTTCTGAGGAAAATCTTGTCCGCGATATTCGCGGAAGCCTGAACAGTACTGAACTTGCGAAACGGAGATTTCGGGGAATCAGTCAAATTGCGGGATTGATTTTTCCCGGATATCCCGGAAATCAAAAAAAAAGCCGTCATTTACAGATGTCATCCGGGCTTTTCTTTGATGTGTTTTCCGAACACGAACCCGGTAATCTACTTTTGCAGCAAGCTCATGATGAAGTGCTCCAACACCAGTTGGATGAAGCACGATTGCGCCAGGCTTTACAGCGAATCAGAAAGCAAGAAGTTGTTCTGAATCACGTGGACCGGTTTTCTCCATTCGCATTCCCGATATTTGTAGATCGCCTGCGCGAGAAGTTATCTTCCGAAAAGCTGATTGACCGCGTCAAAAAAATGCAGAAGCAGTTGGAGGAGGAATAAAGTTTCTGAGTCGTCACATTGAGCGCAATTTCGAAAGTGCTCTTCCTTTGATATGAAGTCGAAATGTATCTCTGGATTCGTATCCTCCCAATGAATTATCTTCGACTTCGTTCCATTCAAAAAACTGAATGGAACTGCGCTCAGACTGACGTAATTTTTTATAATTTGAACTTTGATGTCATCTTCAATCACAAAAATTGTCCAAAACCAAACCTGGGAATTACTGCCCGAAAAGGCTGTTTTTTGGAAGAATCGAAAAACACTGATCATCACCGATCTTCACATCGGAAAATCGGGTCATTTTCGAAAATCAGGAATTGCAGCACCGGCTGGTATAAATGCAAAGACATTGAGTCGCCTTGGAAACCTGATTGAAAGCCTTCAGCCGGATGGACTTTTAATTTTGGGGGATTTATTCCACAGCAAAGCCAATCGCGAATGGCTGGAGTTTGAAGCTTGGCTGGAAGGTTTTGGCACTCTCGATATTCAACTTGTGACTGGAAACCACGATCTCCTTCACCAATCTTTTTATGAATCGGCAAACATCACCGTTCATGAAAAACTCGAAATCAATGACTTTCTTTTTGTGCATGATCCGCAAGAATTGAGTGGCTTAAAGCCATCAACCACTGTCGTTGCCGGACATATTCATCCCGGAATTTCTATAAAGGGAAAGGGCCGGCAATCGTTACGATTTCCCTGTTTTCTTTTTTCTGATGAGAAAATTTTACTACCCGCGTTTGGTGAGTTTACAGGCTTGCATACCATCAAACCGGAAGAGGATGAGCAGGTTTATGCGATTGTAGAGGAATCGATTCTGGAATTATAGAAGAAAAATGGTGTAACGTTTCGCTTGTGCCACAAATCGGTAAACACGAACGAGACGCTCGCGCTATCAAATCTTGCTGGATTTCACACCATCAAACCAACAGAAGATGAGAAGGTCTCGTTGATTAAAGCTGAAGCTTACGTTACGAGATTCTTCAGTCGCTCCCCTCCTTCTGAATGACAGTCTTTTTATTCATCCATTAATTCCTCCAGTGTTGGACGAATTACCGAATTCCATTTCGCATAACCGTCTTCATTCAAATGAAGCAGATCATCCATAAAAAGAGAATCATCCGGCGTACCGTCGGAACCTAAAATTGGTGAGGCAAGATCTACATAGTAAAACTGGCTATTCTCATTCATATGATCCTCGATCCGCTGATTGACTTCTTTCATTTGTGGCCACAACTCCCACCGGCTGCTGCTTGGCTTGACGGGCACAAAAACAAGCTTTACATCAGGAAAATTATTTGTCAATCGATCCGTAAACTCAAGATAATCCTCAAACACCTGGTCGTTGGTTTTGTTCGAAGCTATATCATTATCGCCTTCATATAAAACCACAACAGACGGATTGTAGGGCAGCACTAACTCGTCGTAATAGTACAGAAGATCAGAAAAATGTGATCCGCCAAAACCGCGATTGATCACGGGCATTTCGGGAAAAGCCTCAGCCGTTTTCCAAAAACGAATGCTGGAACTGCCTACAAAAAGGATGGCATCTTCGGGAAAACTGTTTTTACTGTCGAACTCTTCGAAGCGATTCACCTCTTCTTCAAACCGATGTGGATCGGGATCTTCAACTTCCTGTGAGAATAAGGAGGTATTGAGGAAACCGATGAGGAATACGACTGTAATCAGAAATTTGGATGATGAAGAAAAATATTTCATAAACTGACCGTTTACTTGATTAAAAATTACTTGCTTATTCATTCTCAGCGTCTGCTTCCGAACCAGCCAAATCAAACTCCTTTAAAATCCAGTTATCGGGATCGGCTTCTACTTGTACCGTTTCTCCTACTTCAAAAGCAATCCTGTTATTTTCGGGACTCATCATGACAACTTCGCCGTTAATTTGTACTTCTATCGGCATGGGGAATTTCAATCCTTCCGGTACTTCCCAGCGCAGAGTTACAAGCACCCCCTGCCGGCTGGCATGAAGAACGGGAAGTTTGGGTTGGCGTAAATAGATTTCAAACAGCCAATCGAGATCCTGTCCGGATATTTTTTCGGCTAAATTCAAAAAATCATCCGTGGTAGCAAACCGAACCTGGCTTCCGTCCGTTACGGACTCCATCTCTTCGGTGGGATAGGCAAATCGTCTCAACAACGTAAAGAAGTGATTATCACCAATAACGTATCGTAAGGTGTGTAAAAACCAGGCACCTTTGAAATAGACATCCCCGCCACGCGTACCCTGTGTTATTTGCAGTGTACTCATCGATTTGCGCGGAGCTACTTCCATTGAGGGATCTGTCGCCATTCTCATACGGATGTATTCCATCGATTTTTTGTAGGCTTCTTCTCCTCCCAGATGTTCGGAATAGAGAGGCTGCATGTAGGTTCCAATTCCTTCATGAATCCAAAAATCACGCCAGTTCCAGGCCGTTACAAGATTCCCCCACCATTCGTGTGCCAGTTCGTGCTGATGCAAATCATCGAACTGAGCCTCGCCGTTTGACAGTGCTCCATCCCGGAAACCTGCTCCGTATGCAATCAGTGTTTGATGCTCCATTCCCAAATGCGGACTGTGAACAACCCCGTATTTGTCGGCCCGAAATGGATACGGCCCAAGCAATTCCTCGAGAAAACGAAGCTGATTGATAAACTGCGGAAAAAGCTCCTTGCCGTCTTCAAGATTTTCCGGCAGAACCCAGAATTTTACTGGAAATTCATCGCCGCTTGTGCTGGTATACGTTTCTTCGATAATTTCGTACGGAGCAGCATTTACCGTTATGTTGTAATTATTGATGGGCGTCGATACAAACCAATTCCACGTTTTCCAGCCGTCTTCTGGAACGGTTTCCCCACGCAATCTTCCATTGGAAGCTACAACCAAATCATCGGGCATTGTCAGGTTGATCGCTACAGAATCTGCTTTATCAGAAGGATGATCTTTATTCGGCCACCAAATCCAGGCGCCATCGGATTGTACGGTTACGGCCACCCACGGTTCTCCTGTGGATGTGGTATCCCAAACCATGCCTCCGTCCCAGGGCGGATTCGGGGCAACGCGCGGTTTTCCTTTATATGAAATCCGGAGTTTTTCTGAACTCCCGGGTTGAAGTGTGGCTGGATAATTCACGTGAAACGTCTGGCTTGCATCACTTCGGGAAATGTTTAACTCGGATAGCAGGCTGTCCGTTTGAACCTGCTCAACCGAAGTAATGTCCAGCTGCGGATCCAATGCCAGTGCGATTCTGTTGGAGGGCTGAACCACATCAAAATGTACATCAACAAACCCGGAAACGGTGCTGTCGGCCGGATTCACGGTTAAATTCAGATCGTAAAAATGAACGTTATAAGCGGATAGCTCAGGAGTCAGGTCACCGCCCGAATCATAGATCAGTTCCTGAGAAATAGCAGGTTTCGTCAATAAAACTATAAAAGCAAAAAGAAGTGAAATTCTTGAAAACATAAAGTGAATTTTTAAATCAGACCGCATCAAAATAGGAAAATTTTCAATGGATATTTGAAGATAAACGTGAGCCGAATCATAATCCTATGATCCGATTAAACTTTTTTAAGTCATCATATCAAGAATTTGAACATAGCGCCACTCTTCCATTCTCTCCCCTTGCATATCTAATCAGCCAAACACAAGATTCTTTCCACAATCCCTCTTATCTTTCGCCACTTACTGTTAACTGAAATTTTGATAACTGTTACCTGATTTTATGGCTCAGCCGAAATATACAACCCACCTCGGCATGGTGGATATTCTGCCCGATGACGTTCGCAAATGGCAAACCCTTGAAAACCTGATTCGCGAGGAGGCAGAGAAATTTAATTTCGAGGAGATTCGCACTCCCATTATGGAGCAGACCGAGCTGATTGTCCGCGGTGTGGGCCAGTTGACGGATATCGTTTCAAAAGAGATTTTTGCGTTCAGCCGCGGTGAGGATAATTACGTTCTTCGCCCGGAATTAACGGCGCCGGTCGTTCGCTCATTTGTGGAGCATCACCTTGAACAGCGCGGCGGATCACAGAAACTGTATTATATCGGCCCGATGTTCCGCGCCGAACGCCCTCAGAAAGGACGGCAGCGACAATTCCACCAGTTTGGCCTGGAAATTTTGGGAAGTGATGATCCCGTTGCGGATGTGGAAGTAATCGCATTTATGGTTCACATCTACAAAAAAGTGGGGATCAAAAACACTTCGCTGAAGCTGAATTCCATCGGCGACCCGGAAAGCCGTGAGGCTTATAAAAAAGCATTGAAAGAGCATCTCAAACCGAATTATGAAAAGCTGAGTGATGTATCAAAGAAACGATTTGAGAAAAATCCGCTTCGCATTCTGGATTCAAAAGAAGAAGAGGACCAGCCGTTCATCGAATCTGCACCGCTTATTACGGAATATTTGAACGAGTCTTCCCTGAATCATTATGAAAAAGTGAAGGAATATTTGAATGATTTGGGGATTCCTTTTGAGGAAGATCCGCATCTGGTTCGGGGAATGGATTATTACACAAAAACCGCCTTTGAACTGATTAGCCCGGATTTAGGCGCACAGGATGCTTTGGCTGGCGGCGGACGCTATGATTTATTGGTCGAAGAAATTGGCGGGCCAAAAACACCGGCTGTTGGGTTTGCCGCCGGAATGGAGCGCCTTTTCATTGCCTGCGAGGAATTGGGAATTGAACTTGGAACTTCAAAATCGGTAGATGTTTATATCGTCACATTAGGCGATGCTGCCCGGAAATGGGGTTTGAGCAACCTGCCAAAACTTCGCGAAAAAGGTCTTTCCGCAACGATGGATTATAAAGGCCGATCCATGAAAAGCCAGATGAAAGATGCCGATCGTGAAAATGCCAAATATACGATCATCGTAGGAGATCATGAATTGGAAAGCGACAAATTTACTTTCCGCAACATGAAAGAAAGTGAGGAAGAAGCACTAACCATGGACGAGATTTTTAACCGGCTTTCATCGAAATAAGTTCAGCACACATTCTGAAATATTTCCGATTGGCGTAGTTTTAATCTTCACCTCGCTTTTTTATCTCTTCTATATCTTTTTTCTCACCAATGATGGAAAGCTGATCATTTTCCTGCAAAACTGTATTTCCGTGCGGAAAGATGAGTTCGCCATCTCTTTTTACCATGGTAATCAGGCTTTCTCCGGGCAAAAGTTCGTCCAGTTCTTTCACCATTTTCCCAATGGCTTTCTCTGATTTTGATCCTTTTTTCAATGTAATATTGATAAACCTTTCATCCCGAAGCAGGATTTCCCGAAGCTCGCCTTCATCCTCCGCTTTCAGCCAGCGCTCTTCAAAATCCACATTATCAATCATTTCGGCCAAGTGTGCCAAAATCCTCAAATGCTGTCCCGAATTTTGATTTGAACTGGCCAGGTAAATGAGGCAATGAATGTCATCGTCATCCGAATTATCCGTCTCAAGTCCCTCTGTGAGCCGCACAAGGGCGACTTCCGTATCCATGTCGTTATCAATTCGAATATGTTTCAGTGCCGTCGAATGACCCACCGGGATAATACTTTCATCGGGATCCTGCCTGAACATCTCTATCAGTGTTTTCTTGGTTGTTTTGGCTCTTTCGGCCATCATTGCACAAACCATATCCGTCACGGATTCTACAGTGACCGGCCGATTGAAATCAAACACCAATGACCGCCCAATTGCTTTTTCGTAGGGATCTTCTTTCCGCAAACCTTTTTCGCGCATGATGCCGCGCATTTCACGTTCCAATCCTTCATACTGATATTGTCCCAACCTGGCATGAACATGGAAAATGGCTCCCTGTCTTTTCACCCGGCTCTGGGCATATCCGAAATACCAAATAACACTGATTGCAGCGATAACGATTGTAAAGGCAATGGACAGAAAACCCATCTGGGCAATCAAAAATCCTGAAATAAAGAAACCGGCAATTTGCATGTACGGATACCACGGAGATCTGAATCCGGGATCGTAACCTTCAATTTCACTCTCCCGCATTACAATCACGGAGACATTCAGAATCCCGAATAAAAGAAGCTGAAATGCACTTGCCAATTTTGCAACGGCCTCAACATTTAACAGTAAAATCAAAAGGATCATGGCAATTACAGTAGCAAGTGTGGCAAGAGTGGGAGTTCCAAACCTGCCCAATTTTGAAAATCTCCTGGGGATGAGTTCATCCCGCGCCATTGCCAGCGGATAACGGGCGGCCGACATAATTCCTGCATTGGCAGTGGAAGCGAATGCAGCGATGGCAGCAATTACAACCAATAACAACCCGGTATTTCCGGGCAACCAGTTCATAAATACTTCGCCGGCGGTGGCTACCGGGGTTAAGTCGGCATGAAGTGCTTCAGGCTCAAGTAACATCACCATAATAAATACGCCGACCACATAAATAAATGTGGCTGTTCCCAGAGACAGCATCATTCCAAGGGGAATATTTCTGTCAGGATTTTGAACTTCTTCGGATACACTGGCCACCTTTGTTAAACCGGCATACGAGACAAATACAAACCCGATGGTGGCGAAAAATCCCTGGACTCCAAACTGGAAAAACGGCTGAAACTCGCTCCGGAGAACCTCAAAAAAATCGACATTGAAAACTGCAAATAAACCCTGGAAAACATAAAAAAGAAGAATACTTACCAGTGTAGAAACCAGAACATTTTGGAGCCAGCTGCTCTCTTTCGCACCCACAATATTTGTAATTCCAAAAATTATCGTCAGGGCCAGGGCAACCGGTGTAATCGGCAAATCAATAAAAATGGCGATGTATGCTCCCATCCCGATCAGTGCAAATGCGCTTTTAAAAATCAGTGCCAACCACGACCCGATTCCTCCAACCGTTCCAAACAATGGCCCGAGACTTCGGTCAATAAAATAGTATGCCCCGCCGGCACGCGGCATCGCTGTAGAGAGTTCGGCAACACTGAACATGGCCGGCAGAATAAGCAGGCCGGCTACAAAATATGCAAGAATAACCGATGGCCCCGTTTGTGCTGCTGCCAAACCGGGCAACAGAAAAAAACCTGAACTGAACATGGCACCGGTGCTAATCGCGTATACATCAAATAATCGAAGCTCTTTTTTGAGCTTTTTATCTTCCTTTAATTCTGGCATAAATAAATAATCGTTGAATGCTTTTCTAAGATAAAACTTTTAGAATCTGATTCTTCTTAATTTTAATGAGAATGGGCTGGCACAGATCGGCCTTGATTATTGCTTAACAATAATGCTGTAAACCTCCTCACGGCTTTCAGCGTCTATTAATTGTTGAAGGCTTTCGCCCGGACGGATGATTCGGGCTACTGTATTTACCCCTTTAAGGTGATCTCTTATGCGCGTGGCTTTTGGACTGAGAAGCAGCAAAACCACGTGAGCTTTGCTGGCAGCTTTTGGCACCTGCAACCCATTTTTTACCACTCCAACCACTAACATCTGTTCTTTTATAAGCGATGTATGAGCGTCGTATAAAACTACACCCGACATCATTTCAGGAGAATAATCGGCAGAATTTTTTAAGAGTCTGTGAATGAGCTCTTCTATGTTTTTTTGATTAATACTTTCTTCGTTTTGAAGCATTTCAATAAGTACCTGTTCGATATTCTCTCCCGAATCGACCAGGTAAATTCGCTTCTGATCAAGCAGTTTCTGGTTCAAATCCTGGCTGAGGCTACCAAAATCTATCTCCACTTCCGATGGATAAACAGTTATAAAACTCAAATCCGGGTACCGGTTAGCCACTACCCTGGGAAGGCGGTCCAGGGCCGGACGCCATGACAATGAACCTTCCCTGGCACTAATCAATGCAAACAAATCCTCATCATGAATATTCTCATCCAGCCAGCCCGGCAACTCAGACCACCGGGAAATGGCAACATATTTTGTATCCAGATCCGGTTTCACGCGTTTGCTTCGTCGTTTCACGTAGTCCAATCGCTCCTGTGGAGACAAAATTACAAGTTCGCTCCCAACCTGATCGGCCAATAATTTCAAAGACCGCATCGCTCCGGCAAAACCGGATTCCAAAGTTGCAAACGGAGGTACGGCAATTACCACCCGCCTGTGTGTACCAACCGGTTTATGAATTTTCGTGACAAAAACCATCTCGTCGATTTCGTACAGTAATTGATCCAGAATCGTCCCGAAGATTCTTTGTCGTGGAGAAACAGCCCCGTTCCAACCAATCACAACGGTAGAGCCGAGTTTCTCTTTCACCGATCGTGCGATTCCGTTCGCGATATTCAAATCAATGGCGGTTACGGGATTGACCGGCACCTCGGCCGCAGCCGCATGAACAACCGCATGGCTCAGCATTTTCTCTCCTCTTGCAACCTGCGCATCCACATCTTTTCCATCGCGTGCCACAGTTAATGGGAAGACGGGTTGATCAGATTTTTCATCGCGGATCATAAAAGCGATATCCATAAGCGTGTCGGAGGTCTCCGGGTTTGCGAGTGGAACCAAAATTCTTTGTGGCGCTTCTGAGGGTTGATACGGTTTTGACTCTTCCTGAATGGCAACTTCGCGTCCATATTTTTCAACCAGCCAGGGCCCAACGAGACAAGTAATTAAAATGAGAATGACGACAGCATTTACAGCCGTTTGATCAAAAAATCCCAAATCATATCCCAGAAGAGTAACCGCAAGTGTAGCCGCGGATTGAGGTGTTGTTAAACCAAAAATCACCAACCCTTCCGATAGTGAAAATCTTTTTACGAGTTGAATCACAAAGGAGGCAATTCCCTTTCCCACAAAAACCAATACTGCGAATGAAATGGCGTAAATCCAAACTTCAAGGCTGGCCAAAACCTGTACGTCCACAAGCATTCCAACTGAAATCAAAAAGAATGGAATGAACAGTGCATTTCCTACAAATTGGATTCGGCTCATCAGGGTACCTGAAGCCGGTACAAGCCGGTTCAAAAGCAAGCCTGCAATAAACGCCCCGATAATGGATGCCAATCCTGCAAGTTCTGCTAAAAATGCGGTAGAAAACAGAACTGCCATCATGAATACAAAATCCACATCGGTGTCGTGTTTCATATTTCGGAAGAACCAGCGCCCCAGGCGTGGAAGGATGATAATAGCGGCAACCAAAAAAATCACGATAGAGGTGATGAATCCGGTCCAGTATCCCGCTCCCGAACTTTCATTCACCGTTCCGGCTACAATTGCCAACACCCCGAGTGAGAGGGCGTCTGTAACCAATGTACCTCCCATCGACATCGTCACGGCCGTATTCTTTGTGATTCCCAGTCGCTCAACGATTGGATAGGCGAGTAGTGTATGAGAGCCAACAATGGCCCCGAGAAGAAGCGATGTTTCCAGCGAATAACCCAACAGGTGAATCCCACCATAATACGCACCCAATGCCGGCAGTAAATAGGAAACAGTTCCAAACCCAATACTTTGATTCCGAAGCTTTTCAAACCGGTTCAGGTCGATGGACAGACCGGCCATAAACATCAGGTAAAGCAGCCCGACGGTACCCAGGAGTTCAATTGTATTATCCCGCTCCAGCAAGCCCAAAACACTCGGACCGACCAGTGTTCCAGCAAGAATCAACCCAACAATGCCCGGAATTTTCAGTTTCCTGAAAAGAATGGGCGCCAGCAGGATAATGAGCATCACCAGCGCAAAAATTAAAACCGGATTCGAAAATGGAAGTGAAAAATTTATCATACAATCTTTTCCGCCATGCAGACTTCTGGTTTCTCCGGCTGGCCGTTAACTTCTAAAATCAGTTACTAATCCGTTTAAGCGAAATATCATAGGCATTTCAAAAACTTTTTTAATTTATAAACCGCATCTTTTCACGCAAAAATTTTACTGCCCTTGCTTCTCAGCACTTGTCGGTGACTTTTAATATATGATTCTGCCTGATCAGCTTTCATCAAACATCTTACATTTTTTATCAATACCGATGGAATTTTTAGTCATGCCCTGGAGCCGATGAAATCGACCAAACTTTTGACCGGCAAAAAGTATTGTGCAGAAAATCTATATGAGAAACTGCAAAATGAATGTATAACGTATCTGTAGAAATAGATTTTGAAGATGATTTTATCCCCGCTAAACATTTCTTCAAAGAGTACCCGGTTCGACTTTACAAAGATTTCAGACAAAAACCTGAAGGTGACCCAACCGGCCGGCACGGTTCATGCTTTTAATAGATTGAACAAAATAAACCTGCCACCAGATAAAAACGTTCCTGTAAAATTCAAAGAAGTCAAGATGATGAAATGTGTGAACCTGCACTTATCTATAAACCGATTTGCATAAATCACCGGCTACGGAATAATCATTCCCAGATCATTCATTTCTTCTTCATTCTCAATAAAAAACTCCATGATTTCGTTAATGGCAACCGCATTTGTGATCCCGTAATTAATTCTTGGCGTATTTCTTACATAAAGTTGCCCCGTGTAGGGAACATCAGGATCAAAGTCTTTGGTTTCTGAAATTTCCGGTGTCAGATAGGTTTCATTTTCTCCCAATGCAGATGTAACAATCCCCATAAATTCCAAACCAGAATCGGCATTTCTAACAGCAAAAAGTGCACCTCCGCTAAATCCCCTGTTAAAAGAAGCGTCTATCAGGATACTTCTTGTGGGATGATCGCTACGGCTTGCCGTGCCCATGGTAACCATTTTAGCGCCTTTCGGATATCCCAGGGCATATACCATATCCCCCCAGCCAAGCTCTTGCGAATTCCCAATGGGTAATGAAAGTGGAGCCATCAGATTTCTGTTCGCTTGGTTGATATTTGTCATGATAGCCAGATCGCGACGCATATCGGATGGGCCCAATTCCAGCCGGACAATTCCGTTTTCCATAATTACAAAGTGATTCACCGACTGCCTGACGGATACAGCTTCCACTAACGGATCGTCAGGGTCCGGAGAGTCATCGTGATAATGCCAAATCGTATCGGGATAGGAAACGGTATGTGCGGCTGTAAGGAGTGCATACCTTCCGCGAAATTCAGTTAATACAATAGCTGTTCCCGCTGTCGATTGATCATCGAGATAGGATTGTACAGAGATCTCGTTCAGATTTTGTCCATGTACTTCAGACT
Source organism: Rhodohalobacter sp. 614A (assembly GCF_021462415.1). Taxonomy (NCBI): domain Bacteria; kingdom Pseudomonadati; phylum Balneolota; class Balneolia; order Balneolales; family Balneolaceae; genus Rhodohalobacter; species Rhodohalobacter sp. 614A. The sequence goes on along the minus strand of NZ_JAKEDS010000001.1, from coordinate 1,536,855 downwards.
CTGAAGGCAGTTCGTCAAGATAAAACTGGTAGGTACGATAAATCACATTGTTCTGAATTCTTAAAATAGACCTGAACCCTTCCTCAATCTGCATTCTTATCAGGCCCGAATTTACATGATTCCTGTAATATCCTGTATCTGTTGCATTCCCGGAATGTCTGCCAATATCCCTGGTGGATGAACACCCCGCAATAATAAACAGAAGGATCAACACGAATTGAATGATCTTTACTTCCCAGATCCGGTAGATGTGTGTTTGTTTTTTCATAATGGGTGAATTTTATACCTGAGTCTATTCGTAAAAAACAGCTCATTATTCATGAAAATACTAACTGCAAGTAGATCCGGCTTTTTTCTGCAGTTACTATTAGTGTACTAAAATTCACGTGAAGGTAAAACAAGAGGTTTCATATTCTGTAAAATAAAAAAGCGGTTTTTCATGTTCTCGTGGATGCTTCCGAGGTGATCTCACTCTGGGGCGATTCTTCTCCTCTCTTTTGTTATATTTGCTCTCTCTTGATGATCCCGATCACTAAAAAATTTTAAAATCTCAACCATAACCGATCTGCGGTTTTTGCGGTCAACCGACTCCATCTTCATGAAATATTTTATTTTTCTTGGCTCCATTTTATTGATGAGCTTTTGCATGTCCTCATGTTCACTAGCTCAAACATCCACTGCCGATCAAATTCAGGCAGAAGTTACTCAATCGGATATCGAACTGAATGTTCACTTTCTCTCTTCGGATGAACTGCGCGGTAGAGCCACCGGAACACCCGGACTCGACATTGCCGCACGGTATATTTCTTCCTGGTTTCTGTCAAACGGGGTAAAAACTGCGCCTGGATACAACTCTTATTTCCAACATGTTGAAATTCCCCGAAGGGATACTTCACTCACGATTCCAAGCCAAAATGTTATCGGGATTATTGAAGGCACCGATGCTGAGTTGAAAGATGAATACATTCTTTTGTCAGCACATTTTGATCATGTAGGAGTTCGTCAAGCGACGGCTGAGGGAGACTCCATCTATAACGGTGCGCGCGATAACGCCACCGGTGTAGCGGCTGTAATGGCAGCAGGTAAATTTTTTGCTGATCACCCGCCAAAACGTTCCATAATTCTGGCTTTGTGGACTGCCGAAGAGATGGGTTTAATTGGCAGCAGGCTGTTTACAGAAAATCCAGCAATGCCGTTAGATCAAATTATTTTCAATTTAAATATTGATAATGCCGGCTATAACGACATCACCAAAGTAACTGTTGTTGGGCTTGAACGAACAGGAGCCGAACCATTATTGCGATCTGCAAGCGAAGCCTTTGGCCTTGAAGCAATTGCCAGTCCGGTACCAGAACAGAATCTCTTTAACCGCTCCGACAACGTTCACTTTGCACGGCAGGGCATTCCGGCTCCAACATTCAGTATGGGCTTTACGTCTTTCGATGAGCAGATTCAGCGCTATTACCACCAGGCGGCAGATGAATCAGACACCCTGGATTTTGAATACGTGACCAACTATGTGCGCGCATATATTCTTGCGGCCCAGAATATTGCCAATGCAGAGGAAGCTCCGTTTTGGAATCCCGGCGATGAATATGAAAGTGCTGGCAACAGTCTTTACGGAAGGAACTGATGTACTAAAACGCCATATTTTCTTCCGGTATCCTCTTCTCCAGGTATTCGGTGTGAAAGGTAACGTTGTCGAAATAATCTTGCATACTGGATTGGTAAACCGCATAATTCTTGAAGTAGGATCCGGGATAAAAGTGAAGTTCAAGCCCAAGCAAGCAGGAGGCAATCGCCACGTGAAGCCGATCAGTATGAATGACCGAATAACCGGATATCTCCTGTAAAAAGGTAATCCCTTCCGACAAATAATTCCCGTGGCTTGAGAGATCAATATTATTTTTGGGGATATCGATTTTTCCGGAACTCTCCTTGTCCCATCTGAAAAAATATCCCGTACCGCTCCCCTCTTCCATCCGGATATCGCCGAGATAAAAAGCCATATCATGACAAAAAATGGATTCCGGCATGTTCTGCTTGCTTTCAAAAATATCCCTGCAAAAGAAGAACGTATTGGGATACGAATAGCTGAATTGATAACTGGACGGCAACACAATTACGTTAAATCTCTTCCGGAAGTAATTGACATATTTCGCGGCATTACCATGATTTTTACACCAGCCGCCACCGCCTCCGTAAATAACAGTTCCACCCTGAACGGAGGGAAGAAGCCAATCTGACCAGTTTCTCCGGGAGGGAAGTATCACACGATATTCCAGGTTGATGTCTCTGAAAAATTTAAGAGTTCCTTCACGGATCAGACCATCCCCCCAATTGCCGGGATTTGGGACGTAATAGACGGGCTCCTTCTTAATTTTTCTTTTTAAAACTTCCTCAAGATTTCTGAACTGAGCGAGTAGTCCTTCCAAAGCAGAGCGATTTTATATAAAAAAATTCAGTAAATGATATTATAAATCAAATTACAAGAAACTCTTTTAGCTCCCAAAAAAACCTCGATATTTATTCATAAATCCGGTTTCAATCCCAAACCTCCTCAAAAAAATGACTAACTGATCACGAGAATCTTGCTTACCTTTTTTGTCTTTTGATGATTCTATAGTTGCCAATCATTTCATTAACACGTTTAATGATTTATCTTTGGCCTTACTCATTTTTAAAACTCTTTTGATTCGTTCGCATTCTGACTCTTTGATATGTTTAGTGATACACAAATAAACCATTTCCGAAATTTAAAAACACCGTTTTACTTTTATGACATGGGTCTGCTGGACAAGACCCTGGAGGAAGTAAAGAAACATGGCCTCTCAAAAGGATATCATGTGCATTTCGCGGTGAAAGCCAATTTTAATTACAAGATTTTGGAAAAAATGCTCGATGCCGGGTTGGGCATTGATTGTGTGAGCGGAGGAGAAATTGAACGTGCCGTTGAGGCCGGTTTTCAGCCAAATCAAATTGCTTTTGCAGGTGTTGGCAAATCTGATGAAGAAATTCAGATTGGCCTAAATCATGGCATTTTCTCTTTTAATTGCGAGTCTCTTCAGGAACTGGAAGTGCTGAATGAGTTGGCTTCCCAAACGGGAAAAGTTGCCAATGTAGCTGTACGCCTGAACCCGAATGTTTCTGCAAACACGCACAAATATATCACGACCGGACTTCACGAAAACAAGTTTGGCATTCATCCCGGCAGATTTTCTGAACTATTCAACCTGCTTCCAAAACTGGATTCTATTCAATTGACAGGAATCCATTTTCATATCGGATCCCAGGTTGTGGATTTACAATCATACCGGCAACTTTGCGAAAAGGTCAATGAATTCCAGAATATCTTTGAAGAGAATGGATTTCAACTCCGCCACATCAATTTGGGAGGCGGTTTAGGGATTAATTACAATTCACCTGATGAAGAATCCATCCCGGATTTTGAAACGTTTTTTGGTGTGTTTGAGGAGAATCTAGAGGTTCGTCCCGGACAGGAAATTCATTTTGAATTGGGCCGGAGTATTGTCGGGCAGTGTGGAAGTGTTATCTCTAAAGTTTTGTACATCAAAGAGGGAGTATCCACTCATTTTGCCGTCATTGATGCCGGTATGACAGAATTAATTCGTCCCGCTTTGTACCAGGCACAACATAAAATTGATGTACTGACCAGTGACAAATCTCCATTGGTGTACGATGTTGTCGGACCCATTTGTGAGTCTTCCGATACCTTCCGACGGGGCATTTCTCTCCCTGAAGTTCAGCGCGGAGACCTGGTGGCTATCCGAAGCGCCGGTGCCTATGGCGAAGTCATGGCGAGTGTGTATAATCTCAGAGACCGAGCCAAGGCTTATTATTCAGATGAACTGGCGGAAAAAGTAATCACAAATTGATACGGCTCAAAACCGGGGCACTACTCGGTTTCTGACTCAAAATCCGAAATCAATACTTCTGAGGGTTCACGATCTTTTTGCAGTCTTGCAGCCGTTTCTTCCACTCCCTGCATCACACGCATCATATTGTGGCTGGCAATTTTCTTCAGATCTTCTTCAGAGTATCCCCGTTTTAGCAGTTCGGCAAAAAGATCCGGGTAAGTAGAAACATCTTCAAGGCCTGTTGGCAGCCCGGACGTTCCGTCATAGTCACCTCCAACTCCAATATAATCCACGCCAATCTCATCCCGGATATGATCAATATGATCGGCCAGATCGTTCAATGAGGGTGTCGGGGCTTCGTGTTCGGCATCCCATTCTTCCATTTTTTCGGCAATAACATCCACTTCACCGGGGTGTAAATACTCCGTTTTCCGTTGATAAGCAGCTCGTTCGGCATAATACTGCCGTAAATCTTCAGACACGAAAGAGCCTACATACGTTACCATTATAATTCCGCCATTCTCTTTGACTAACGGCAAAATCTCATCCGGTACATTTCTTACGTGACCAGAAACGGCACGGGCGGAGGAGTGTGAAAACATAATCGGTGCTTCAGATGTCTCAATAGCATCCTGCATTGTGGCCGGGGTGGTATGGGAAAGGTCCACGATCATTCCAAGCCGATTCATTTCGCGGATCACTTCCTCGCCGAACTCATTGAGACCGTCGTGTTTTGGATCATCGCTGGCGGCATCCGCCCAATCGAGGGTTCGGCTATGGGTAAGAGTCATATATCGCGCACCCAAATCATAAAATTGCCTTAAAACAGCCAGGGAATTTGCAATCGAATGCCCGCCTTCCATACCCATCAGGGATGCAATTTTTCCATCTTCAAAAATTCGTTCTACATCGTCGGCGGTGTAAGCCATTTCAAAAATATCGGGGTATTTCTGCGCCATTCTTTTTACAAAATCGATCTGCTCCATAGTTCGAACCACAGCTTCATCCTCAGGGATATGAGCACTGACATAAACTGACCACCACTGCGCGCCAATTCGCCCTTCTTGCAACCGCGGGATATCCGTATGCATTGGATTATCCAGATGACTTGTATCATTAAAATTGAGTTCCGAAAATTTGTAACCGACCCTGTTTCTGTATTGCCAGGGAGCGTCATTATGGCCGTCAAAAAGAGGAACACTTTCTAAAACTTCAATAGCCTGATCACGGTATTCGTTTCTTTCTGATTGCGCCTGAAGTGAACTATTTGCCAGAATAAAAGTTAAAACAACAAGATTAAGAGCAATTTTTTTGAATGCTGAATACATACAGATCTGTTTAAAATTAGGATGAGTTATGTCGCTGTTTCTGAAAAATTTTAGGGTTCTAAATCCACTTTTGCTGTTCGAAGCCTGACAATGGGATCGGTTTGAGTCCAGGCAAAAACAAGAGAATCATCCACTAAAGCAATTCTTGGGAATCCACTGGTTCTGGAAGCATCTGTGATACCGACCGTTTGTTCATCAGACACAGTTCCGTCCGGGCCAACTTCTGCCATCATTATGTAACCACTTCCTTCAAATTCCTGCATCCAGCTAACGTAAACAGAGCCATCATCGCCAATAACAAGATCGGCCCGGCCAAGCACGCGGCTTTCCGATTCGGGCATTTCAACCGGATCGCCAAACGTTTGTCCGCCATCAGCCGAGGTTGCAACGGAAACCCTGGGATTATCACCCTCGCCTGTATACCAAACCACGGCAACCTGATTTCCATTTGCCACCACTCTTGGTCCGTTTACGGGGCATGCCATAATTTGCCAGCCATCATCATGAACCGTAACGGGTTCACTCCACGTACCTGAATCGGTATTATAGTGTGCAATTTTAATATCGCGAATTTCTTCAGCAGTTCGGCCACGGTAAACAACCACAAATCCATCGTCGGTTTTTGCGAGGTCGGTCTGGCAGCAGTCGCATACGGTTCCGTCAATGATCTGGCTGTTTGTGATTTCCCCCGATCTCGAAATCTCTGCGGATCGAAGGGTCATTGATTTGCTGGTATCTGAATATTCATCGTCCGCGCGTCCCGCTGTTTCACGTCCATCCAGCCAGACTGCAAGCACCTTGTCGGAATCGATCGGCTCGAGAGAAACAAATCCATGCTCGGTTGCAGTCATATCAAGGTGAGGCTTTATCGCTTCGCCCCATCGGTTTCGATCTTCATCAAAAAAAGAAATTTGTACATCGTAAGCATAGGGACCGCCTTCAACTTTTCTTAACCAGTGAGCGGCCACTTCAGTGCCTTCATATCCTACCACGGATGGAAAATCAGCCCAGTTCACAAAAAAGTCTGTATCGATATGAACGGTTTTTGGCAGCGTCCACCTCTCATTCTTGTAAGTTGAATACTGAACCGTGGCGATATCTTCTTCAATCGGAACGAGCCAGCTCAAATACATTTTCCCGGTATTATCCACATAAATATTGGGATATCGCGAGCCGCTGTCCGCAGGATTGTTCATAGAATATTGAAAAAGAGGCTGTTGAAGCCGCTCATCCTGGCAGGCAATCATCAAAATTGCCAGGAAAAAAACGAATAAAAAAAGAACTGCTTTTCTGATCATCAAAAAACTTCCGTTTAAACGTGTAGAGAATATCAAAAGTTTTGCTAAAGTATTCGGCTTGAAAATACCTCACTCCTGCCGGATATGCTAACTTTGTTGCGATAATTTACATCAAACCAGGAAATGAAAAATGATTTTGGTTTTATCTATTTCCCTTCCGAATTGATTCTTATTTTTGCACACCCTTTTTTATTGAAGAATCGTTTATATGCCCTATGCTTCAACTTGACAGCTTAACATTACATTTTGGCGAACGCACTTTGTTTGAGAATCTTTCCGCAACCATCAACAGAGGTGAGCGGATTGGCCTCGTTGGTCCAAACGGTGCGGGAAAATCAACCCTACTGAAAATCATTACGGGTGAAATGAATCCCGATGGCGGCAAAGTGAAAATGGGCAATGCCGATACGGTTGGATATCTGCCGCAGGATGGCGTGGAGCCGGATCCGTCTCTCACCGTCTTTGGAGAAGTAGAGCAGGTGTTTGAAGAAATACTGGCCTTGAGAGACCGGCATGTAGAGCTTCAGCAAAAACTGGATTCTCTTTCTGTGGATTCTGACGAACACAGCCAGGCGCTTGAAGAATTTGGGGTCATTCAGCATAAACTTGAAAATGCAGGTGCTTATTCGCTTGGAGCCGACATTGAGCGTATTTTAAAAGGCCTTGGGTTTGATGAAAAAGATTTTTCCCGCCCAACAACCGAGTTTAGCGGCGGCTGGCTGATGCGGATTGCACTTGCCAAACTTCTGCTCAAACGGCCTACCTATCTCTTGCTGGATGAGCCGACCAATCACCTCGATATTGAATCGCTTCAGTGGATTGAGAACTTTCTGAATAATTATGATGGTGCTGTGATTCTTGTTTCTCACGACAAGGCATTTCTGAACAGCGTTACCAACCGAACACTCGCATTCCAGTTTGGGGGCCTGCAGGATTATGCCGGGAATTATTCCTTTTACACCCGAAAATATGAAGAAGAGCTTGAACTGCTGAAAAAACGATACGAGAACCAGCAGAAAGAGATCAAGCAAACCCAAGAATTCATCGACCGGTTTCGGTACAAAGCTACAAAGGCCAAACAGGTTCAAAGCCGAATCAAGCAGCTTGAAAAAATGGAAAAGATTGAGCTGGAGGAAGAGCAGTCTGAAATCACCTTCCAGTTTCCTCCTCCCGAGCGATCCGGCCAAGTGGTGATCAAACTCGCGGATATTGTAAAGAAATATGGCGACAATGTGGTCTTTAACGGTCTTGATTATGAAGTGGAGCGCGGCGATAAAATTGCTGTTGTGGGACCAAATGGTGCGGGAAAGTCAACCCTGATTCGAATTCTGGCCGGTTTTGAACCGATTACATCAGGAAAGAGAGAACTCGGGTATAATGTTACCCCGGGATATTTTGCACAGCACCAGGCCGAAGAATTGAATCCTAAAAACTCCGCGCTTGACGAAATGAAACTGGCAGGTTCCAGAGAGTCGGAAACCAGATTACGAACCATTCTGGGTTGTTTTCTTTTTGAAGGAGATGACGTTTTCAAAAAGGTTGGCGTGCTGTCTGGCGGGGAAAAAAGCCGGCTTGCCTTGGCCAAAATGCTGCTAAACTCCGGCAATTTCCTGATTTTTGACGAGCCGACCAACCATCTCGATATGCGATCAAAAAATATTCTTCAGCAGGCGCTTGATCAGTTTGAGGGCACACTGATGATTGTTTCTCACGACCGCGATTTTCTTGATCCCATTGTTAACAAAACGCTTGAAATTCAGCCCGGCTATGTAAAAACCTGGCTTGGCGATGTAAGTTATTACCTCGAGAAAAAATCACTGGATGAAGCGGCAAGTCTCGAAGCCCGGAAAGACAATTCAGATACAAAATCACTGAGCCGAAAAGAAGAACGGAGAATTGAAGCCGAACGAAGAAATGCACTTTCCAAAAAGCTTAAACCTCTTAAACAGAGGCTCGAAAAAATTGAGAAGGAAGTTGAAGGGATGGAGCTGCGCAAAGCCGAAATCGAAGAATTAATGGCAGACCCTGGTTTTTATGATGATTCCGATGAAGTAAAAAAAATCTCCCTTGAATACGAATCCATCAAAACCGATTTGATTGAACACATGCATAAATGGGAGGAAATTGCCAGCCGCATTGAATTTGTAGAGAATGAATATGATGCAGAGCAGACAAATTAAATCCTTTTTTTGGTGCCCCAATATTTAACTTTAAAATCAAACGAACTCAAACTTAAACATGTGGTTATGAAAAACTTATCCAGCAAACTTTTATCCTTATTCCTGATATTAATATTGTCTGTTCCATCCGTACAGGCCCAGGAATCAGGCAATAATTTCAAAAGCCAGTTCACTCAGCATTTTGAACGTGCCTCACGGGTGTTATCCCTGGCGGAAGCAATGCCTGCAGAAACGTTTTCGTGGCGGCCGGAGGAGGGAGTCTATTCAGTGGAGGAAGTTTTTACCCACATCGCACGCTATAATTTCTATTACCCTGAACAGTCGCTTGGCATCTCTGCCCCTAGTGATGTGGATGTTGATAATATTGAATCTACTACCGGCAAAGAAGAGGTTGTGGAAATACTGAAACGCTCTATTGAACACGTAAAAACGCAGATTGAAGCAATGCCGGAAGCAAACCTTCAGGAGCCAGCAGAACTATATGGACGAACAGTAAATGGCCAGGCTGTCTTGATGCAGCTAATCATACATATGAGCGAACACGTGGGGCAATCCATCGCTTATGCCCGGGTGAATGGAGTTGTGCCGCCGTGGAGTGAATAGGTTATTTAACCAACTCTTTATATCGAAAACAATCAACCGAGTGATCGTTTACCAGTCCGCAAGCCTGCATGTAGGCGTACATTATGGTGCTTCCCACAAATTTGAATCCTCGTTTTTTGAGGTCTTTGCTTAAAGCATCGGATTCTTTTGTGGTTGCCGGAATTTTGCTCATTTCTGTCCAGCGATTGACGATGGGCTTGCCGCCCACAAATTGCCAGATATAGTTATCAAAGCTGCCAAATTCTTCCTGAATTTCAAGAAACTTCTGAGCGTTGGTTACGGCAGACCGGACTTTCAGTTTGTTGCGAATAATTCCTTCGAATTGAAGCAGTTCCTGGATTTTCGCTTCATCAAATTTGGCGACTTTTTCGGGGTCAAAGTTGGCAAAGGATTGGCGGTAGCCTTCTCTTCTTTTTAAAATAGTTGACCAGCTTAACCCGGCCTGCGCACCCTCAAGGATTAAAAACTCAAAGTGAGTACGGTCGTCATGAACCGGTTCTCCCCACTCTTCATCGTGGTATTTAATATATTCGTCGAATTGACCCTCAACCCATCGGCAGCGTTTTTTCTCAGCCATCGGTTCCTCAGGAATGAATCACATCAAAAATTCTGCTGAAACGCGGCAGCCAGTTTTCGCTATCCCATGAGAAGTAGATGATACCGGCCTTTCCAATCACATGATCTTCCGGTACAAATCCCCAAAAGCGGCTGTCTTCACTGTCGTCGCGATTGTCTCCCATCATAAAGTAATAATCCTGCTGAATGGTATACGTGTTGGTTTCTACACCGTTGATCATAAACTGGGAGCCGTTTCTTTCTACCATATTTCGCTCGTACCGGAGCAGGATATCTTCATAAATATGAAAATTTTCAGCCGTAAGTGTGACTTCCATTCCCGCTTTTGGAACCACGAATTCCTTCATGTTGTCGTGATTGGCAAACCCGTTGGAAAAATTGAATCCGCGGCGGCTGAAACCATCGTATTCATCCGGCAATGCAAATTTTTGAACACTCTCAATTTCCGGCCATCCCTGCATTTCCCCGGCTGTTTGTTCCGTCATATTAATGATGTGATATCCATCTCCACTTTGAACCAGCGAAGCACCGGCTTCACGGATTTTTGTGGGACTGAGACGAATGCGATCCCGAACATCTACGCGGTGATTGAACATAAACGTATCAAAACTCTGCTCTTCTTCCCCGTTTACATAGAGTACTTTATTGTCCAGCCGAAGCGTGTCTCCAGGTATTCCGACAGCCCGTTTTATATAATTGGTCTTAACGGAAATCGGCGCTACATCAATCGGATAATTAAAAACCACGATATCATTTCGTTTGATATCGGTATAACCGGGAATGCGTGTCCACGGCAAGTTAACTCCCGGCATGTAAATGTCCGTAAATGGAATGGAAAGAGTCATTGGGGTGCGCGGGCCGTAGGCAAGCTTGCTCACAATCAGAAAATCACCCGTCAGAAGGGTTTTTTCCATACTTGGGGTGGGAATTCGGTAGGCGCCAAAAAAGAATGTTCGGAGAATAATTGCGGCTATAGCGGCCCAAACCAATGCATCCAGCCATTCCTTTGCCCAGTGTTTCGCTTTCGTTTCTTCTGATTTTCTTCGTTCCGACCTGGCTGAACGTGTACCCGATGAACTATTCTTCTTTTTCAAAGTAAAAAAACTGGTTAGTTAAATGTTGGACGGTCGATGGTATTTTGAGTGAACTCACCATCTTTGTACTGTACAAGATACCACTGTTGTCGCTCCGGTGAGTAGAAATAATCCTGGAATTCCTGAAGGTTCCCTTCCTCACCCATCAAAAGCCGGTTTAACGTACGTTTTACTTGCGGCATTAAATCAATAAAACGGCTGGCGCCTACATAAACAAGGCCGTTTTCAAAAGGACCATCAAGGTCCAAAATCATTAAAGGCATTTCTTCATCAACCACAAACCAATATTCGAACTGGATGGCTTTTCCCGGACGGAAATTCCGGTTGTTGATAAGATCTTCGATGGTTTGCGTGGGATCACCAAAAACTGCCTGAAGGCGTGATCTTAATTCAATAGTGGGGATACGATCAATCGTTGTGGGATTATAAAGCCCCTGGCCTGTCCATTTGATACTCTCAAAGCGATCCTGGAATCTTTCCCTGTCGGCCGGTTCAACCTTTACAATTTCAGGTTCTTCAAACTGGGCAAAAGCCGTTGAAAATGATAAGAGTAAAAAAAATGTCGCTAAATATAACTTACGTGCCATACAATACTTTCATCTGTTTTTTTGAGTGTTAATCCTCATCGTCCATAGACAGGACAGCCAGGAACGCCTCCTGCGGAATTTCTACTGTACCAACCTGCTTCATGCGTTTCTTTCCTTCTTTCTGCTTCTCAATCAGCTTGCGTTTTCGGGAAATATCTCCGCCATAACACTTGGCGGTAACATCTTTCTTCAGGGCACGAATCGTATCGCGGGCAATCACCCTCGATCCAATGGCAGCCTGTACTGCTACTTCAAACTGTTGACGTGGGATAAGTTCCTTCAGTTTCGCACAAATTTTGCGTCCCTGGTAATAGGCCTTGTCCCGATGGGTAATGCTGGAAAGTGCATCCACCTGTTCTCCGTTCAGTAAAATATCCAAACGTACCAGATCGCCTTTTCGGTATTCTAAAAATTCATAATCAAGTGATGCATAACCTCGCGTTCCGCTTTTCAACCGATCATAAAAATCAAAAACCACTTCAGCCATCGGCAGTTCATAGGTTATTTCAACGCGGTTGTTTTGCATAAAGTGTTGGTTCACATAATTTCCCCGCCGTTCCTGGCAAAGCGACATAATCGGCCCAATATAATCCGCCGGGGTTAAAATGCTTGCTTTAATGTACGGCTCCCAAACTTTATCCACTTTCCCGGCATCCGGCATATCACTGGGATTGTCAACCGGAATACGCTTCCCACTTTCAAGATCTATTTCGTACCGCACGTTGGGAACCGTAGTGATAATATCCATATCAAACTCCCGATCGAGCCGTTCCTGGATAATTTCCATATGAAGGAGACCCAAAAAGCCGGCCCTGAATCCAAACCCAAGAGCCTTCGACGTTTCGGGTTGATAGGAAAGGGAGGCGTCATTCAATTGCAGTTTTTCCAGCGCACCTCGCAAGTCTTCAAAATCTTCGGAGTTGGTTGGAAAAATCCCGCTAAAAACCATCGGTTTCACTTCCTTATAACCGGGAATTGGACTCTCCGCTTTATTTTTTTGATGCGTGATGGTATCCCCAACCTTGGCATCCTGAAGGGATTTTACGCTTCCAATCACATAGCCCACTTCGCCGGCTTCCAGTTTGTCGGTTTTCTCTTTCTTTAGCTTCAGATACCCGACCTCTTCGGCGTCGTACTCTTTCTTCGTAGCCATAAAGGTTATTCCGTCGCCTTTATGGAGAACACCTTCCATCACCCTAACATAGCAAACCGATCCCCGATAGGTATTAAAAATGGAGTCAAAAATAAGGGCTTTGAGAGGTTTGTCAACTTCTTGCTTGGGGCCGGGAATTCGTTCCACGATTGCTTCCAGAAGTTCCTCCACTCCATCGCCGGTTTTTCCCGATACTTTTAAAATCTCTTCTTTGGTGCCGCCAATCAGATCCACAATTTGCTGGCCTACGTTATCGGGGTCAGCGCCGGGCAAATCAATTTTATTGAGAACCGGAATGATCTCCAGTTCCTGGTCAATGGCCTGGTATAAATTGGAAATGGTTTGTGCTTCAATCCCCTGAGCGGCGTCCACTACGAGCAGTGCTCCTTCACACGCTTTTAACGCACGGGATACCTCATAAGCAAAGTCTACGTGACCGGGAGTGTCGATCAGGTTAAAGGTGACAACCTCACCATTGGGGCGGTTGTAATCCATCCGGATGGCATGGCTTTTAATCGTGATTCCACGCTCACGCTCCAGGTCCATGTCGTCCAGAATTTGTTCCTGCATCTCTCGTTCACTAATCGTACCGGTGCGTTCCAGCAGCCTGTCGGCCAGTGTAGACTTTCCGTGGTCAATGTGAGCGATGATGCAAAAGTTCCGAATATTTTTCATTCAAATAGCAGCCAAATCCAAAATTTAAGCAAGCCTTTAATATACAAATTCGAAACGGTTCGTACAGCGAAATGTTATTTTTTGAATTCTCTTTATATGGAGATGCAGAGCAACGACATGGCAATCACCAAATTATGAGTTGAACCTATCCTATCGATGGAAGAGATCGTTTCACTCCATTCGCGAAGACAGGTTCTCCAACTCACTCCTCATCATCAGATTCCAACTCTTCCGCAGGATCCAGTTCCGTTGGGCTCAATAGCTCCACATGAAGCCTGAATACTTCTTTTTCAAGTGTCATGGTTTCATAAATATCCCGGATGAGTTCAAAAATCACATCAGGCTCTCCCTTTACGCTTGTAGACAGGTAATTGATATCAACCTCCACATCATGTTGAGCAACAAATTCTATAAGATCTTGAACTTTCTCTTTTGGGTGGTCGGTATAGAGTGGGATGTAGGTTATTTGGGCAATTGTTGTCATACCTTCTTTTCGTTCTTTTGAATCATTATTAGCCAAAAATTTTCAGAGATTATTCTCTTTTTTCCAGCCTAAAATAGTACGTTCCGAAAACAAAACATAAATTTTCCCGCCATCTTTTTTCTGAATTTCCCAGGCTTGCACTTCTTGCGGCGAATGTTAAATTGAACTGGAATAAATGTTATCCATTGACCATAACCAGCTTTCCCACCCGATGCTTGAAAGATTAAAACGCTACTTCGTTCTTTTCATTCTTTTTCTCTTGTCCAATCAAATTGCAATTGCCCAGGAGGATGTCAACTATGATGAAGCCAACATTCCCAATTACTCGCTTCCCGCAATCCTGAAAACAGCAGATGGACTTCCCGTTGAATCGATAAATGAATGGAAATATATACGGCGTCCTGAAATCATAGACATGTTTGCGGAGCATGTTTATGGTGAGCTTCCCCGGTCTTTTGATTCGATTGAATTCAGAACTATCCGTGAAAACTCAAATGCGATTGATGGAAATGGTACTGCAAAAGAGATTGATATTATTGTGACCCGAAATGGCAACTCATTACCGATCCGGCTCAATCTTCTCATCTCCAATAAAATACAAAAACCGGTACCTGTAACTCTTCTTTTGAACCATCGCGGACCTGACAATATGGATATTACGAGGCAAATAAAACAGGATTTCTGGCCGGCGGAAACCCTCATCGAAAGAGGATATGCAGCCGCTGTTTTTGATGTGGAAGATGTGGCCGATGACGATCCCGAGACTTATACCGAAGATATTCTCAGCACACTCTACCCCGAACAAATTGACCGGCCAAATGGAACGCAGGCACTTTCGGCGTGGGCGTGGGGCGCCATGCGGGTGATGGATTATTTAGAAACGGACGATGATATTGATCAGAATAAATCAATACTTGTGGGGCATTCGCGAGGCGGAAAAGCTGCGCTGTGGGCCGGAGCAAATGATGAACGTTGGGCGATTGTCGTAGCAAATGAATCAGGAGCAGTTGGAGCGGCTCTTTCCAAACGGAGATTCGGGGAAACTGTCAAAATCATCAATAATGGTTTTCCATATTGGTTCACCCCAAATTTTGAGAAATTTAATGACAAAGAAGACGCATTGCCTTTCGACCAGCACATGCTGATTTCCACCATAGCGCCACGGGGAGTTTATATTACGGCAGCCGAAGAAGATCTTTGGGCTGATCCGCGAGGAATGTACCTTTCGCTGCTTCACGCATCTGAAGTCTGGAAAAAAATATATGGCCTGTCCGTTCCACTTTATGATCGGATGCCTCCCATAAATAATCCGACCGACAATCCTTATGCGGCCTATCATATTCGCAACGGAGAGCACGACTTAAAGCTGTATGACTGGATACAATTCCTGAATTTTGCGGACCGGCATTTTCATATCAACCGTTCTGACTAGAAACTTTTTGCATTTCAATTAGTGGGAACATCCCCTCTTTGCTGTAATAAAAGCAGTCAAGATCACACAAACAAAGAGGAGAACACCCCATGTATTCACGATTAGTTATTACTCTATTTACAATATTACTTTTGCTCACATCCTGTGATATTGCCAACGACACAGACTCAAACGATGGCAACGGTACTTTACGCGTCTTCTTAACCGACGCCCCGGCTGATTATGATGCCGTTTGGATTGACATCCAGGCGGTAAGAATTCATCTGAACGATAACGACGATATTGACGAAGATGATGATGGCTGGATAACCATCAACCAAGACCCCATGCGCGTCAACTTGCTCGATCTGACAAACGGCGAGCTGAAAGTACTGGGCGAAACCGAACTTGAAGATGGCACTTACAGCCAGATAAGATTGATTCTCGGCAGCGATAATGAAATCGTTAAAGATGGCGTATCGCATACTCTGGATACGCCAAGTGCGCAACAATCCGGTTTAAAACTCAATATTCATGCTGAAATTGAAGGTGGAGAAGTTTACACACTTCTTCTCGATTTTGATGCCTCGCGCTCGATTGTGGAAGCCGGAAACTCCGGTAAATTTATTCTGAAACCTGTGATACGAACAGTTGCTCTCGCCACAACCGGAGCCATCGAAGGTACTATTGAGCCGGAGGAGTCACTTTCCTGGGTCTACGCAATTGCGGGACAAGATACCCTTGCGGGAACCAAAGCCAACACGAATGGAGATTTTCGCCTGATTGGCCTGTTGCCGGGATCGTATACGGTAGCTATTGATCCGTCAGAAGGCGGCTTCCAGAAAAAAGAGCTTTTTGATGTGGAAGTTATGCCGTCCGACACAACGAATGTTGGAATCGTATTTTTGGGAGGAGAATAATACTCCATAATAACTTATACTTCATGCAGGCTGTTCGACTTTTTGATTGATTAAAAACAAGAAGCTTTGAACAGCCTGTTTTTTTCATTCTTCATCAAACCAACTTTATGTTGGAATTCTATTCACGAAATGCCTAATTTCTTTTCGTGATGACATTCAAACTCCATATCTCTCATCATTTGGGCCACCATCATCATGGTAGCCATGAACATGTTGTGCATTAAACTCTTTCCACACTTCCGCACCGCATTTTTTCACCTTTTAAATTTTAATATTCTGTATTTATAGATTTTTTTTGACCTATGAGAACTCTCGATTCTACTACCTCACTACGAATTGCCGTCCAAAAAAGCGGACGACTGACCGATAAAACGTTAAACTTGTTGGAAGGAATTGGACTAAAGTTTGACGACTACAAACGAAGTCTGCTTGTCAAATGCCTCAATTTTGACGTAGAACTCCTGCTAATTCGCGATGATGATATCCCGGAATATGTTCAGGATGGCGTTTGCGATCTTGGCTTTGTGGGAGCCAATGTTGTGGAAGAAGACCAGGTAGACGTAGATATTTTACACGGATTGAATTATGGCGTATGCCGGCTTTCTCTGGCTGTTCCCAAAAACGGAGACATCAAAAAACCGGAAGATTTTGCCGGTAAAAAAATTGCCACGAGTTATCCCGGTATCACAAAACGTTATTTTGAAGAGAAAAACATTGACGTAAAAGTGATTACTCTTTCAGGATCTGTGGAAATTGCTCCCCGCCTGGAAATTGCCGATGCCATTTGTGATTTGGTTTCTACCGGTAACACGCTCAAAGCAAATGGCTTGATTGAACTGATCAATATTTTTGATTCAGAAACCCAACTGATCAGAACCAAAAAACCTCTCTCAGAAGGAAAAAGTCAGCTCATTGAAAAAATAATCCAACGAATTGAAGGGTATCAAAAAGCGGGCAAAAGCAGGTATATTATGATGAATGCCCCACAGGAAGCTGTTGAGCAAATCAAGGAAATCATTCCTTCACTCAAAAGCCCGACTGTTATGCCCCTTGCAGATAACGGAATGGTTGCAATCCACACGGTTGTTCCATTATCAACATTCTGGGATGTGATGGAACGCCTGAAAGAAGCCGGTGCCACCGGAATTGTGATGTTACCCATAGAAAGTATGATCGCTTAATGAGTTAGTAAGCATGAAGTATTGAGTATCAGGATTCAATGTACTCATTACTTTCTACCCGATACTTAATACTGAACCTTTATGAAAACGTACACTTACAACCAACTTTCCGAATCTGAAACCGGGATTCTTTGCCGGCGGCCAAAAATGGATTTTAGTGCTGTTTTTGGTCAGGTACAGCCTATTCTGGATGACGTTGAAAGAAAGGGGGATCGGGCGATTCGGGAGTTTTCGAAAAAATTTGACGGTGTTGATCCCGATCCGTTAGCTGTAGATCCCAATGACATTTCCATCCATTTGCCTGATGAAATTACTGCGGCCCTGGATCGCGCAATGCATAATATTTCGAAGTTTCATCAGCGACAGATTTCGGATGATATCGAAGTGGAAATTCAAAACGGAGTGGTGTGTCAACGCGTAGCCAAACCGATTGAACGGGTTGGGGTTTATATCCCGGGCGGAACTGCTCCACTTCCGTCAACCGCTATGATGCTTTGTGTTCCGGCCATGCTAGCCGGATGCAAAACCATTGTCCTGGCCACACCTCCTGATAAAAATGGCAAAATTCCTGAATCGGTTGTGTATGTTGCTCAAAAAACCGGCGTCTCAAAAATTGTAAAGGCCGGTGGTGCCCAAGCCATTGCAGGAATGGCATTTGGAACAGAATCCATCCCGAAAGTGGATAAAATTTTCGGGCCCGGCAACCAGTATGTTACTGCCGCCAAAATGATTCTCCAAAACAGCGAAGCGATGGTTTCCATCGATATGCCGGCCGGTCCGTCTGAAGTTTTGGTGATTGCCGATGAAACGGCTGATCCTGAATTTGTTGCTATTGATTTGCTATCCCAGGCCGAACACGGATCAGACAGCCAGGCGATTTTGGTAGCCACAAAAGAAACGGATACTTCCGCCATATCAGATGAATTGAATAAGCTCCTCAACCAACTTCCACGAAAGGAATTTGCATCCAAAGCCATCGAAAACAGTTTTATGTTACTGGTTAATGATTCGGCCGAAGCGATTCAATTTTCAAACCGGTACGCACCGGAACATTTAATCATCAACACCGGGGATGCAGACAAACTTGCTAAAAAAGTAACAAATGCCGGTTCGGTGTTTATCGGCCCGTGGACACCGGAAAGTATGGGCGATTACGCCTCCGGAACGAATCACACATTACCCACTTACGGCTATGCACGAATGTACAGCGGAGTATCACTCAGCAGTTTTCAGAAATTTATTACCATGCAGAAAATCTCAAAAACCGGTTTGAAAGATCTTGGCCCCACGGTCGAAATATTGGCTGAATTGGAAGGCCTGGATGCCCATAAAAAAGCTGTGAGTTTGCGATTAAAAAAATTGAAGGATTAAAATCAAAACATGCTTAAAACCATCGACATAGATAATCTCGTTCGTCCGAACATCAGAAATTTAAACCCGTACCGAAGTGCCCGCGACGACTTTGAAAAGGGGCTTCTTTTGGATGCCAATGAAAACAGTCTGGGGGCGCCGGTCCGAAATCAACTTGAATTGCATCGGTATCCAACTCCAACACACAATAAGCTTCGTAAAAAAATTGCTGACTGGAGACAGGTTGATTTTGAAAACATTTTTCTCGGAGTAGGAAGTGATGAAGCAATTGACCTGATCATGCGGATTTTTTGTGAGCCTGGCCAGGATTCCATTATCACCACTCCGCCTACATACGGCATGTACAAAGTATCTGCAAACATCAATAATCTTGGTGTAAAGGAAGTTCTTCTGACTGAATCCCTCCAGCTCCAAACTGGCAAGATTCTGGAGCAAGTGGATGATCAGACAAAAGTTCTGTTTTTGTGTTCGCCAAATAATCCCACCGCGAATGAGATGAAACGAACGGATCTTCTCAAACTCGTTTCCCAATTTCCCGGAATTGTGGTTGTGGATGAGGCTTATATCGACTTCAGCAAACAGGAATCGATGGCGGGACTGGTTCAGCAGTATCCAAATCTTGTGGTACTTCAAACGTTCTCGAAGTCGTTTGGACTCGCCGGAATTCGGCTCGGAATTGCGATCTCAAATCCGGAAATCATCCGTTATATGATGAAGGTGAAGGCTCCTTATAATGTGAACAAACTTACCGCGCAAACCGCACTCGATGCATTTGATAATATGGATTTGATGAAATTCAACATCGAAAAAATCCTTGAAGAAAAAGAATATGTGGCCGAGCAGTTACGTCATGCTGATGAGGTTGAAAAAGTCTATCCATCTGATGCGAACTTTCTCCTTTTCAAAATCAAAAATGCGAAGGAGATCTACCAGAAACTGGCCGATCGCGGCGTGATTGTTCGTTATCGCGGAAATGAGCCGTTGTGCGAAGATTGTTTGCGTGTAACCATCGGTATGCCGGACGAAAATATCCGCTTTCTGAAAACACTGAAGGAGGTTCTTGTATGAAAATCTGGATTGAATCATCTGCCTTGAAAAGCCATTCTGAACATTTGCTTTTGCCTGGCCTTCTGTTTGGAGTAAAATATCTGCAACAGTATGAAATGGATTTCTCTTTTTCTGAAGATGCCCTCACCGAACAACAACGCGAACTCATCCGGAATGAAGGAATCACTCAGGGTGATTTTTTGAAAAAGGATGCAGATGGTTTTATTCAGCAAAAAGAATCTCTGCAATTTATTTCGGAGAACACATTGATTGAAGAAGCGTCTGATTGGACTGAACTCAGCCGCAAAATTCTCTTTCCAAGCCGACGAGCAGTAATTCAGCGAGACACCAAAGAGACGAAAATTTCGGTTTCCCTGAATCTTGATGGCACCGGGAAAAGTAATATCAAGACCGGACTTAATTTCTTTGATCACATGCTGAACCAAATTGCCCGGCACGGGTTGATCGATCTGGAAATCAAATGTGATGGTGATCTCGAAATAGATGAACACCACTCCATTGAAGATACGGCCATCGCACTTGGCCAGGCCATCAGGAAAGCTATTTCGGATGATAAAGCCGGTATACAGCGGTATGGCTTTGTTTTACCGATGGATGAAGCGCAATCAACCGTTGGTATTGACCTTTCTGACAGGCCATATCTTGAATGGAATGTTGAACTGAAGCGAGAGTACGTCGGCGACTTCCCAACCGAAATGCTGGAACACTTTTTTTATTCGCTGGCCATGAACGCCAGGGCTACCCTCCATGTTAAAGCTGACGGAAAAAATGAGCATCACATTGTGGAAGCAATCTTCAAAGGATTTGCCAAAGCACTGAGGTTTGCTGTAAGCCGTAATGAACGAATTCGCGGCATTTTACCCACAACTAAAGGAACGATTTAATCTGTGAGACGACAAAAATTAACGTTTACAGTCATTGCCAGAAAAGCGATGCAATCCAACTTGAAGATTGCCGCAGTCGCTTCCGCTCCTTCGCAATGACAGACACATGCTCGTCTCC